>JABHEG010000051.1 GCA_018676675.1 Lentisphaerota bacterium | reverse complement strand
TCCGGGCTGGCCATGGTTGTGTTCATGGCCGCCACTATAACGGCGAGGTGTGTTAGATCCCAGCCGTCTCCCGAAAGAAAGTCGCGCTTCTTTCACAACAACGTGAAATCGGGCTTGACCTCACCCCCGTGAACGGCTACTACATTTTAGAGGTGTTCGGATTCAGATCAGACAAGCCACCTCCGATGCCTCCGCGACCCTCCGAGCTCAGCCCCGTCGTCGCGAACAGCACGCTTGTCCTCAATGACGACGATCACTGCCTCTGCTCCGCCCCTCTGTATAGGTAGATTTGGCCACATGAACGATATCGATCCACGACTCTCCGCGATCTGTGAACGCCTCGAGGAAAGGTACCCGGAGGATGGGCCAGCCGCGGTAGAAAGGCTGCAGCTCTGGCTGTCGGGAGAGCTTTTCTCGTCCTGCGAAGCCCAGCTTTCCCAGCACCTGACCGAAAGGCACCTTGACCTGCTGTTCGACGCGTTTTGGCAGGTCCTTCCTTTCGGCACGGGGGGCAGACGTGGGAAGGTCGGGTACGGCCCTAATCGCGTGAACCCGACAACTGTGGCCATGACTGTTCAAGGTCACTGCAACTACCTGAGGGAGAAGACGGGACAGACGTCGGAGTTGAGCGTCGTTGTTGCCAATGATGTGCGCGTGTTCAATGATAAGGGTGGTGCCTACCGCTTCCTTGGCGACACCCATCCCCTGCTGGGCGTATCGTCCCGATCTTTGGGCAAACTCGCCTGTGAAGTCTACGCCGCCAACGGCATCAGAGCCTACTTCGCCCACCCGACTGTCGACACCGACCCACCGCCCGTGCTCAGCACACCTATGCTGTCATACGCCATCAATGAGCTTGGTGCTGACGGTGGCATCAACCTCTCCGCATCACACAACCCACCCGACGATAACGGTATCAAAGTCTATGACGAGTTCGGCAGTCAGCCGGTAGCCCCGGACGATCAGCACCTCGCTGACGCGATGGCCGACCCAGGTGAGATTCTCACGATGCCGTTCGAGGGAGCTCTTGCTCAGGGACTAGTTCTGCCCATTCCCGAATCGTTGGACGAGAGCTACCTGCAGGCGTACGTCGAGAAGTTTGAGAACGTTTTCACTTTTGGCCCAAACGATCCCCCCATCGTCTATACCCCGCTCTGCGGCTGCGGGCTGACAGCAGCCGGCGAAGTGCTGCGGCGCCTGGGAGTCAATGTTCTCACTCCGCCGGATCAGGGGCCGGACGGGACCTTCAGCGTCATCCCTCTGCTGGCCCCGAATCCTGAGGTCCCCCAGGCAACCATCCCGGCCAAAGAGTATGCCGATCAACACGGAGCCCGAGTCGTGCTCTCGAGTGACCCCGACGCCGACAGGGTCGGCCTGGAGGTCAAGCTGCCGAACGACGAGTGGTATCACTTCGACGGCAATCAGATCTCGACATTGCTGGCCTATTTCCTCATGCTCGACCCCGATGGGCCAAAGCGGAAAGGCCTGCTCATCGAGACCCTCGTGACCACGCGGATCCTCGGGAAGATCGTCGAGAAAGCTGGAGACTCCTGGATCATTGACGACATCCTGGTCGGCTTTAAGTACGTCGGGGACATTCTCAAAGCTCTGGGCCGTGAAGGACGCTTCGGGGATGTCGAGTGCGCTCCTGAGGATCTGGTGTTGGCGGCAGAGGAGAGCCACGGCGTAGCCATTCTCCCCACAATTCGTGATAAGGACTCCTCCCCAGCCTGCATGTACCTGGCCGCACTTTACCAGATTCTCGAACGACGAGGCCAATCGCTGCTGGACTACTACTGCGCAATCCTCGAAGAACTCGGGGGCTACGACGACAGCCTGCGTTCCATCATGATGTCAGGGCCGGAAGGTGTGCGTAGGAAGAACGCCCTGATGGAATCCCTGCGTGCCAACCCGCCGGAAGCCCTGGGAGGCTGTAAGGTGCTTGAGATGGTGGATTACTGGGATCAGGAACGCTTCGGTGCGTTCCGAAGCGGGACAGACCAGCTGCCCCGGAATGTCCTCCGGTTCATCACGGACGCCTACATCGTGGCAATTCGGCCATCGGGGACGGAACCAAAGCTCAAGTTCTACTGCCAGCAACTGCCCGAGGCCGGGACATCAACCGCCAAGGGCCGGGAATTGCTGACCGAACTGCGTGAGCGCAGCAACGCCTACGCCCGCAAAGTCTACGGCGAGCTGCTGGCCCGAGTTGGTTCCTCGATCGGCGAGGTCGGTCTCCTGCTCCCGGATCTGGTCGAACTCGAACAGAAACGGACGTTCGAAAACGAGACGATTCCGGAGCTCAAGACCAAGATGGAGTCGGGCGACTTCGGGGATCTCAACGCAGCTTTGGCCTGGCTGCGTGACCAGGTTGCGGCGATGACTCCGGGAGCCGACCCCCTGCCCGCCATCAAGATTGCGCTCGCTCATGCGTGCGGTCAATGGGTGGAGGCCCTTGGCAGCGTCCCGCTGTTCCAGCAGCTCAATGCCTGGGTAGCCGCCGATTGACGGGCCGAAGAGGGCACGGGTGTGCCGCCTCCGGCCCGTTCAGTTCAACCGCCGGTGGCAAAGAGGCTGCTGTGCTTCTCGGCAAGGGCTTTGGTGTTGTCCGGTGTGATGAGCAGATAGCGTCTTGCGAAGGCTGCTGCCGGGTCCTTTGGCGCCTCCTCCTCGTCATAGATCCGGCTGGGATCGTGGCTGACGGCGGCGGTGACCGCGCCGGTCGCGAGCGCCCGACGAAGGTTGTAGACCGAGCCGCTCGCCAACGCCAGCTTGGGGCGCTTCTTCATCTTCCAGAATGCCATTCTTCCCAGATCCTGCGGCAAACCAATCGTTGAGACGATCAGGTCACACGTCCGTCCGTGTTTCCTGACGAGTTCATCGAAGGCTTGAGCCGTGAACCATTCCTCAAGCGGCATGAACATGGGCTCGCCCCCATCGGGCGGAGCCATGTCGCCCGCCATCTCCAGGGACTGTTTGACGTGAGCCGGGAGCTCCGGGGAAACCACACCGACAATCTCGATCTTGTCCCCGAACCCAGCCTTCAGTCCCTCGATGACGTTCCCTTGTGGAGTGCCTGTGTCCCGTGCATCCGGGGATGCCCCGGACGGGGTTACCTGCGGCTCCACGAGCACCACCGCTTTGGTTCCCGGGTACGTGGCGGCAAGGTGGTCAGCCAACTTCCAGGCTGCCGCCTGCTGATAGGCCAGTTCACGGCGCATGACCCCAACATGGTCTGGTTTACGCAGTGGTTCCAGCATCCGCCACCCGGCGCAACCAACGGCACAGACAGCACACAACAGGGCGACCGGCCGCCCCCACGCGTATCCTGCTTTCTGCCGACTGATTCCCCACACAGATCCGATTCCGCTGATGATCATGGCGATGAGACTGATCGCGTTCATGGTTCGATTCCTTCAATGCAGTTGGGTGTGTCGTACTTCCCGACGGAACACGGCAGATGGACCGGGGCCCGTTGTCCCCGCAATGACGGCGCATGCAGACCATTCGCGCGCCGTTCGAGCGTGAGATCCGTGGGAGGCAAAGGGATTCACTGAGCAGTCAGCACATCGGTACAGCGCCGCCGCCTGGGCAGCGAACGCACGATGCGTTGAGTTTGGGGCAGGACCGGCCGATCCCACCACGGTTGGTGACTGAGCGTTACGCTTCGGCTACTTCTGGAACAGATTCGGATGTCGGAGGACAGTCCTGTCCACATTATCCGGGGTGACAAGAAGAAAGCGATCTTCGAATCGAGGAGGGGATTCAGAATCGGTGGAAGGGGCTTCGCTCTCGACCGGCCGATGGCCGATCGCCGCGACAATGTCTCCCCGCCGCAGGCAGTCGCCAAAGCCTGCCAGAGAGCCGGAAGCCAAGGCGAGCTTCGGACGCGACTCATTCCACCAAGATCGGTCCGTCCCCAGGGCGGCTGGAAGCCCGAGGCCAGTGATGACCAAGTCACGATCGCTTGCATACACGTCGAGAACTCGCTCAAGCCAACGGGCGCTGAACCAGTATTCCGTCCGGCGCTGGCCGGCAGGGATCGACTGGTGCATGGGGGCTGGGCCGAGGGCAGGGTCGCTGAGCAACGCGGACTCAGCCAAGAGCGCAGCAGGAGCAGGGCAGGCCTCGACACGGACGTCTGACATGGCCTCTCCCATCCCGCGCAGCAGGCCGGAAACGAGAGGGTCGCTGTTCACCAAGGGAAGGTAGGTCGGTTTGGCCACGATCAGAACACTGGCCCCAGGATGCTCTCTGGCCAGGTGCTCTCCAAGCCGGACTCCCGCTGTCTCCCACAATCGAGTTTCACGCCGGGCAGCCTGTTCGGCGATCTGATGCTGAGCAATCACGTGGCGTCTGACCCCGAAAAGGGCGGCTGCCGCGCAGCCGAGGAGGAGCCATACAGCGGCGTTCGCAAAACGCCTCAATCCCGGCCAGGAGAGGCGGGTTCGGACAACGGGACATGCTTCCCTCGAGGGCACAGGAGCATTGGGCTTTGAGTCCTCGGGTGACGTCCCCTGTTCCTTCTGGAGGCGCTCCATGAGTCGGCCGACAAACGCCTCCTCGTCGCCTGCTCCTGGGCGTCCCAGTTCCATGAGAAGGCCGTGCACGGCGCGCTCTTCTGCAGGCGGCGTAGCCGATGCGTGATGGTCATCCGGGGGTGGAGTGGCATGGGGCATGTCAGGCCTCCTCCGACGTGAGAGTGACACCGATGCATTTAGCCAGACGATCCCGAGCCCGCTGGAGTCGTTTGCGCGTGTTGGCTTCGCTCTGATCCAGACGCTGGGCAGTTTCCGCACCCGACAGCTGCTTCATATAGAATAGGTCGACGACAGCCCGCAAGTGTCCGGGCAAGCGTTCCAGGCAAACGCGCAATGCATGGAAGGGGGCATCTGGATCGCCGATGCGATCCCAGGTCACATGCTCGGCGTCGAGGTTCTGAATTTCCTCTGCGGCAAGCTGGTGGCGGTGCTGTGCCCGGGCCCATTCGCGGTACTTGTTCCGGATAATGCCGCGCACCCACGCCCCAAAGCTCCCTTCGCGATCGAAGGTCTGCCAGCGGGAGAACGCGATCACGAGTGCATCCTGCACTAGGTCTTCCGCGTGTGCCGCGCCAAGCCCCAGCCCAAACGCGTAGGCCATCAGCGACCGGTGGTACCGGTGCACCAGGCGTTCGAAGTGGGCTGTCTCTGAAGCGGTCATCGTCTGGCACTCGTCCTGCAGTGTTTACCGACAGCATCGCTGTGGGCATGGCCCTGCGAAGGTGACGTCGCTGTCCGGCCAATCCGGGGTCCATGGGAGCGGTCTCCCTGACGTGGTTCTCTACTTACTTTGACGTGGCCGCCCCTTTTGTGACGCCGTGACGCGCTTTTTGTGGCAGAAAAGTCTCGGCGGGTGTCCGATGGGCCTACTCGAACGCTGTCAGAATGGCGAAAATGGATCACCCCTCAATTCCGAACGCTCGACGGGCGTTCGCCTCAAGCTGGGCCAGGAAGCGGGGCCACGCGGTCGCATCGATGAAAGGGTTGGCGGCGTCAGTCATCCCCTGGCGTTTGTCCAACGTGTTGCTCTGCCCCGGATGAGCCCCGATGAAGATGTCAACATGTCGTTTCTTGAGCTTCTTGAGGGAGTCGAGGTACTGGGTTCGGGCGTCGAAGGTGAGGCCGTACTGAGTGAGATAGGTCTCAGTCAGAGTGTTCAGGCCCGGTCCGCCGTGCGTCCCCACGACGTATCTGTCTGCCCCCTCGCTTACCTCAAAGAAGCAGGCCAGTACCCCTGGTGTGTGCCCCGGGGCATGGAGGCATTCGATAACCGTGTTCCCCAAAGCCAGCCGGTCACCATCCTGCATGAGTCGGTCAACCGCAAAGAACTCATGGAACTCGGTTCCGTACTCCGGCGCCCAGGTGAGCTCAGGCCGATCCGTGAGCATGAACAGATCATCGCGCCCGAGTGCGGTCTTCGCACTGGTCAGTTCCACAATCGCCCGGGTTCCTCCGCAGTGGTCATAGTGTGCGTGCGAGTGCACGATCCAGCGGATTTCACCGGGATCAAAGCCCAACTCGCGGATCGATTCGAGGAGCAGATAGACCGTCTGGGGAAAGGCTGTGTCCAGCAGAATCAGCCCCTCTCCTGTGTCGATGAGATGCGATGATACATCCCGATTGCCTACGTAATAGAGATTGCCCAGGATGCGGAACGGCTCAACTCGGTATTCCCAGGGACGTGTACAAATGTCTGCCGGCATGGTGGTCCCCTCATTTGGGCATGCGGAAGGGCTTTCCCTGCCGGAAAACTGCAAGGTGCCGCTCGAGGATCGGGGGGACGTTTTGACCCTTCGCACGCCAGTCCCGAGTCGCCTGTTCCAGAATATCAACGGCCTTGGCAGGGTCCCCGCTCTCGGCCCAGGCGGCCGCCAGGATGTCAGGGTAGAGCAATGCTGTCTCGCCATGGTCGGCGTACACCTTCTGCGCGATGTCGAGTGCGCGTTTGCCATCCCGAAGTTCATCCACCGGGCATGTTGCATAGAGCCAGGCGAGGGAGGCGGCCGTGCGCGGGTGACGACCATTGATTGAACACGCCTTGAGCAGGTAATCACGGGCCTGTTTGTAACGGCGCGCATCCACCAGGATGCGACCAATCAAACTGTAAGGCCCCCAGCTTTTCGGCATCACTTCGAGTAGCTGCTTGGCGCTGGTCAGGGCCTCTTCGAGCTGATTCAGTTCCAGAAGGCACTCTGCCAGTCCATAGAGGGACACACCGTGTTTGGGATCCACCTTGAGGACACGTCGGTAGGCAGCGATCGCTTCCTTCCGGCGGCCGAAGCGCTGGTGGAGTTCCCCTTCCCGGAAGAGCATGAAGGCATCCTCAAACTGCTGTTCCATCTGCTGAAGCTGGCCCGGGGCGAGGTTGACGAACTCCGGAATGTTGGCCGCACGATTGGCTGATGTGAGGGTCTCCAGGAGCACGGGAGGACTGTCTCCTCCCTGTGCGTCGACGTGGGTGAGCCAGAGCTGCGTGAAAGGACCCGCCGCCTTTGAGGAAAACACAAGCCAACGCCCATTCGGCGACCAGCTGTGCCAGGAGTTCATCTTCCCGTCAAGGTTGCAGCGCATCTTACGGGCCGTTCCGCCGCTTGCGGGCATGATGTGAAGCGTACTGTCGGGCTGGAGAAGCATGTAGGTGGAGGCCCGGCAAAACACAACCCACTTGCCATCCGGCGAATAGCGAGGAAAGAAGTTGCTGTTGCCATTGCCTGACGCTCCGGCGAGGGCTTCGGGCTTGCCGCCGCGCCCGTCATTGAACGGCACGCGGTAAATATCGTAGGTGAACGCTTTGCCTTCCTGGAAGAATCGGTTGACGTATTCCGGCGGGAGGATGACAGCCTTTGGGTCGGGCAGTCCAGCCAGGTCTTGTGCCTTTGCCCGTGAGAAAAGCACGGTTTTGCCATCGGGACTCCACTCCGGACTGCTTTGAACATAGGCGGGATCGCTGGCGCCGGGCAGGGCCTCGAACGACTTCCGTTCCCGGTCGTGGACAACCAACACGCCCTTGATTGGGAAGAACTTCTGCGAGTACCACAGGTCTTTGGCGGTCGTGAACACTGACCGGTCCTTGACCGTGCTGATGACGTACCGTCCGCATGGCGAAATCTTGGCCAGGAGCCCGAAGGTGAATTCACCATCTTCACGGCGGTAGTCGCTCCAGGAGATCACGTCTTCACTGCGGAGGATGGTCTTGGGGGCAATCTCCGAGATTACGTAGGATCCCTTGTCACTGCCGTAGTCAACGTCCATGGCCAGGGTCTGCCCATCCGGGGTGAACGAGTGGCAATTGCCGCAGAGGTTCATATTCGTGAGCAGCAGCTTCGGTGGGCGACCGCTCTCAATGTCACCAAGCACCCAGCGGATTGTGTGAAGGTGACTCACCGCATACCCGAAGGGCAACGGAACGAGTCTGAAGAATATCGGTGCCCCAACAGGGTCGGAAGCCGTCTTGAAACGCACGTGGCCTGATGAAAGGGGACGTCCCGGTGCTTGACTCCGGATCCCCGTTACCGTGAGGGTGAGTGTTGTGTCCCGGGAAGCACGCTGGAGCGCGTCCCACAGTGCTTTGGAGGGTCGCCATCTCAGCTCGCACTTCTCGTAGGCGTTGGGGGCATACACGGCATCAGGGGATGTCAGCTCATTCGCATCTGGAGGATTGATGCCTCTAGGTGCGTCCCCCGGGACGAGAACGCTTGCGATGGTGACGCCTGTTGGGGTGGCAATCGCGATGTGCCAACTGTCGGTTGTTCTATCCGCGTCATGCCAGATGAAGGTCGGGGGCGGGAACGCAGGAGGGAAGACGGCTTCGTCCAAGGGGTAGTCAACCACCATCTCAGCGGTTTCAGAGGCGGACCGTGGCCGGCTGAGTTGTTCGGCCAGCTGGGTAACCTCCTGCCCCGGAGTCACTCGCTCCTCCGGGTGCTGAAGGACCAGCTCGGGCTGCTTCCCACAAATGGGGTGTTCCCCCGGCTCCACAGCAGCATGCCACGGCAGTGGTTCGCCGGACGCGGTACGGGCCCCAGAGAAAAGGAGGATAGACGCGGCGAGGCCACACCCCACAGCACGGCAGGAGGCAGCCACGACTGCAGGCAGAACGGCGAGTTGCATACTCATTTACACCCCCCGATCACGATCGGGCCAGATGATCTTGTGTTGCTGCAACTGAAGCCGCAATGGCAGGCCGCTCTCAAGGATCCACTCGGCAAGCTCGGCGGCGGAAACGGATCCGAACACGGGTGCGAACAGGAGAGGCGTGCCCTGGTCAAGCAGTGGGTAATCCCTCAGCCGGGTCAACGCCCAGCGGAAATCATTCCGGTCACACACGACAAACTTCACCTCATCCCGCGGCCCCAGATCCGTCAGATTTTCCCAGACGACTCGCCCGGACTCGCCGCTTGATGGACACTTCACATCAATGATGGCATGGTAGCACCGGGGAGAGCGCGGGAGAGGCACGGTCCCGTTAGTTTCCACCAGAACCGTTCCCAGATCCGACAGAAGCGCGAGCAACGCGGAGCTGTCTTCCTGCAGCAAAGGCTCTCCTCCGGTCAGTTCGATGATATCGCCAGGACGCAGGATTGACTGGACTTCCCTCAGGACCTCCGCAACGGCCATCTCCGTTCCCGAACCGTAGGCATACCGCGTGTCGCAGTAGCTGCAGCGCAGATTGCAGCCCGACAGCCTGACAAACACACAGGGCTGGCCCGCCCAAGTCGATTCCCCCTGGATGCTGCGGAAAATCTCACACAAGCGTACGGTTTTGCTCATTGTTGGGTATCAACGGGTTGAGTGCACATTCGTGAGTTCAGCGTGAGGCTGGACGCAGCCCCGTGGTACTTTTTGTTACCGCGACCTGGGAACAATAAAGTTGCGGAAAGGTCAAAAAAAATGTAAGACAGAGGATGACAAGCAGAAAAGCGAACGTACTGTATAACAACAACTGAATAAGTACCCCCGCCCTGGCAGGTTTTCCTACCCCCCCTCCCTTCTTCCCCGACTTGCCAGGGCATCTTCTTTAAGGGGTGTTGCTGAGAGACAGTTTCCGAAAAACACGTACCCCCGCCCTGGCAGGTCATCCTACCCCCCTCCCTTCTTCCCCGACTTGCCAGGGCATCTTTTTTTCCTGACCTGGTCTGCCCCCCTATGACGCCCGGCGCTTCCCGGCGCCCCTCCCGACCCAGTGCGGGGGTCGAGGAGCACCGGCGTTCAGTCACTGCTGCTCACTCCGTCCAGGCTCTGATGTCTCCACGAGCTCGGAGGTCAGCGTCGAATGCGGGATCTTCTTTGCGCCAGTGCTCCACCGCAACCGGGGAAATCCCCGCGCGTTTGGCGGCCCGGGACACCGTGTTGCCCTGGCGGACCAAGTCCAGTACCAGCTCTTTCATCTGGTCAGTCCGGCTCACATTGCTGCTGTCTTTGTTCACGGCCCTGCCCTTTCCGCACGCAGGCTGTCTCGGCCCGGCTGTGTCCATGGCGCCCAGTCACTGGCCCGGCCGCGCTACCCAAGGGGCGCCGGTCCAGGCATGGGGCATGAAGGTCATAGTACTCTGGAATGGACCCCGTTTCAACACCCGCTGTGCCCCACGAGGAGGCCGATGGTGGGATTGATTGTTGCCTGTTGAATCGGTACATTTTCACCGCTTGGCAGTAGCCGGGCCGTCCATAGATATTCCCGATACAGAGGATTGCGATGTCAGACCACGATATTGGCCGAGTACTTTTCGGCGATGCTGCTGAGATTCGTCGCGGCGTTGATCAATGGACAGCGTTGCCGGTTGACATGAGCATGAGCAAACCGGAGCCGCTCCCGGAGTGTCAGCACCAGACGACCCTGGCCGGTCCGTTCCACGTCACAGGTCCGGGGACGTACTCGGGCAAGGACGTGAGTACGCTCTACTTCGAGCCGACAGATGCGGAGGGGTGGTGGTTTGATCGGATCGATCAGAAGGAGCAGTTGCCCGTCCGGGTCTCGGTCAGGAATGTCTGGAACACCAACCGCAGTATCGTGCTCCGCAGCGGGGCACCGCACAACTATATCCGCATGGTTGAGCACATCATTGCCCTCCGGCTCGGGATGGGCCTGGACAATGTCACCATCCGGATGGACTCAGGAGACCCCCCACTCTTTGATGTCGGCAGCATGGACATCGTCGAAGCTGTGGAAAAAGTAGGGATCACTGAGCAAGCGTCCAAACCGCTCATCCACTGGACAGTGAGCGAACCCGTCACCATCGGAGGGAGGCACAATAGCTTCCTGACCATATTGCCGGCGGAAGCGGGGTCGAAATCACTCTATCTCGACTGTGCCGTGGACTTTCCGACCGCAATCGGCAAGCAGCGGATTCAGTTCGACCTTTACGCTGACTCATTCCGGCATGGAGCTCACGCCAGAACGAACTGCACCCGCGGCATGATGCTCTACTGCCGAACCATCGGGAAACTGTTTGCTGATGTCCGTAACCTGGGATACACGAACGAGAACATCCTGATCGCGGGGAAGAAGCGCTACGTGAACGAAGCCAAGATGCTGCTGGATGGGAAGTCATTGGAGGCGGTGTGGCACCGCGCGACACTCGACCTCATCGCAGCCCTCTCACTGATTGAGACGGGGCGTCTCGCAGGGCGTGTCTGTTCTTACAAGGCCGGACACGACCTGGATGTCCGCATGGTCACGCAACTTTACCTGCATGACCTGCTCGTGCCCGTCTCGTGAAGGCGCTCAGCCTAACCCGGACAGGATTCCGGTGACGTAGCCCAGGGTGAACGCGACATCGCGGTCGACCTCAGCTGTCTCCGTACTCCCGACGCACTCCACGTAAAGCGGCCCGTCGAATCCCCCTCCCACCAGATTCCCCAGGACAAGCGGGAAATCGACCAACCCATCTCCGGCGGTTACCTGGACGTCAGCCGTCTCACCGTCGACGGTGCAATCTTTGATGATCGCCGTCGACACCAGCGGCGCGACCTCGGAGACATCGTTCCCCGGGCGGCGTTTGCCTTTGGTGTAGTAGATGATGTTCCCCGGGTCGTAGCAGATGGCGAAGGCGGGATGGTCCACCTTACGGTGGGCGGAGATCAGGTGTTCCGCCGTGAGGCTGATGCCCCCATGCGGCTTCATGGTGAGGTTGACTCCACAGGCTTGAGCATGTGGGGCGGCTTGTCGCATCAGCTCGAAGTAGTCATCGAAGAGAGCTTCATTTGCCGTGCCGCAGTCGAGCAGCCAGCTCGACCCCAGGGCAGCTGCGTTGTCGATGAGGCGCCTGTAATCAGCAACGGCACCCTCGAGCCCCAAGTCGAGCCGCGTACGTCCGATCAACATGGAAGGCACCACGCCGGCAGCTGCAGCGGCAGCGCGAACTCCGCTCACCTCACCCGGCGTGCTCTCGGCCCGCACGGGAACCTGCCCCTCTGATGCAAACACCGCGACGTGCCCGTAACCCGCGGCCGCAATGCGCTCAAACGCCGCGGCGAAGGGGAGATTCCGATAGGGACGAGTCGTACAGCCGATCACGCAATCCATACTTTGTTGCCTCCATGCCACGCGCAGTTACCGTCGTTCTTCCACGTAGTCCACTCCCACGGGAGCCGGACGTCGTGCGCTTAAGTTGGGAGGCGAAGGGCTTGCCGTCAAGAGGCGTCCGTACCTCGCCTCCCCAATTAAGGGCGATCTTCACCCGCTCCGCTCCCCATCCTGCTTGCGCATGGGCGCTGGTTGCGGGGACACGCTTGCTGCCATAGTGTTTCTATTGGCACTGAGGACGCGGGCTGGCCGGTGAGCCGGCACCACCAAGGGAGATTGACTGATGTGGATCCGAAAACTGGTTTTGTTCGCGGTTGTCCCGGCGTGTCTGAGTATGGCAGCGGAGCTTGAGCTTCAGCCGTTCCGATACCATGAGGGGTTCGAGGGCGTCACTCCTGAGGTCACCCGGTGGGCAAGCAATGGGGAATCAGTCGTCAACGCGATCGTGGCAAGTGAGGAGCAGGCCTTCGAAGGCACACACTCACTGAAGATCGACGTTTCTCTGGAGGGCGGTTCCTACCACTACTGGGGCGTGCCGGTCCCCGTGCCGTGTGAGGGACGGTTGCGCATGACTGCGCGCGTCCTCGTCGCACCGGGAAGCACGGCTTCGGTGGGCTTCGGCACCAATATGCTCTACCCGCCGAGCTCACATTCCGGTTGTGCGCCGGTGAAACGTTTCTCAAAGCCGACGGACGGTTGGCAGCTCGTCGAAGCCGATCTCGTTGAGATTGGCGCCGGCGGGAAGGCGCGCGTCCTGGCCCAGCACACCGTAAATGTCAGCGGCGAGGATGCTGGCGCAACGCTTGATCGGTGGGCACTCTTCGTCTACGGGGGCAAAGGCAAACGTGCGGTCGTCTACGTCGACGACATCCGCATCGAAGGGGATGTTCCGAGCAACAAAGCGTACGAATTTGCGTTGGCCGAGCGTTTTGCCGCTGCACAGGCGCGTTTCCGGAAACGGCTGGCCGGTTGGCGCGCTGACCTGGAGGCCGTATCGGGGCGAGTCAAGGCTATGGCTGAGCCCCCGGATCTCCTCGCTGACGAGGCTGAAGCCATCCGCACCAGCGTGGTCGATGCACGCAAACTCATCGCAAAGCTCGAGAAGGACGGCTACGCAGGACAGCGGGACATCGATCGCTTGCAGGGCGCATTGGGAGCCGGGCGCCATGGACCGGACATCCTCGCGCGAGTTGCCGCAGGTGCTGCTGCCGGTAAGGACATTGTCGTGTTCGCCCCGAAACGAGCAATCACGAATAACTGGCAGGGCGAGGGTATGCCCATATCGCACCCGATCGCAAACGCACTCAGCGCGTCCGGGTGCCCCGGCGAATATGAACCCGTGGTAGCCTGTATCTACGCTCTGAAGGACCTCCGCGACGTGCGTGTTGACGTCAGCGAACTCCGCAACGGAGGATCGGTGATTCCCGTTGAAGCCGTGGATGTCTCGGTGGTCAAATGGTGGTACCAAGGCGCTGGGGGTATCGGGTTCTCACCTGACAAGGTCCTCAAACCTGAGTTGCTGCTCAAGGACGATCGACTTGTGCGCGTCGAGCACGGGACCAGGGACAACTTCCTGCGCAGTACGTCGGAGGATGGCAGGGAAAGCTACCTGTTGTGCAGTGGCAAGACGAGTGAAGCACTTGCCGGCGTTCGACCAGTTGACGCGCCGACACTCCTTCCCTTTGATGTTCCCGCCAAAGGGCGGAAGCTGGTCTGGGTAACCGTCCGGATCCCTGATGAAACAGCGCCGGGCACGTATTCAGGCACAGTCTCATTCCGCTGCGGAGCAGTTGCCAGCACCATGCCCCTGCGTGTGTCGGTTCATCCGTTCAAGCTTCTCCCGTCTTGCCTCACCTACTCCATCTACTACCGGGCAAGGCTGGCCAAAGATGACGTCCCCACGATTGGCTCCGAGTACAAGTCTGAGAAGCAATACCGGGCCGAAATCGCCGATATGAAGGCACACGGGGTCCTGCACCCGACCAATTACCAGGCGTGGGACGAGGTCTACTTGCCACGCGTTCTGGAAATCCGCCGCGATCTTGGGATGCCCACAGACATCTTCTACAACCTGGGGCAGGGGACCGGCAGCACGGCCGATGCCGGCGAGCTGCGCAGGCTGCAGGAACGCGTTCGGCGTTGGGTCAGCCTGTGCCGCGGGTTCGGCTACAGAGACATCTACTTCTATGGCATTGACGAGGCGAAAGGGGACCGTCTAGCCGCACAGCGGTTGACCTGGAAAGCTGTTCAGGATGCCGGGGGAAAGACCTTTGTGGCCTGTTACCACAAGACGTTCGAGGCGATGGGTAACCTGCTGGACTGCGCCGTCCTGGCAGGACCACCGGACCCGAAAGAGGGTGCCAAGTGGCACAGCGTTGGGTCCGAGGCCTTGTGCTACGCCAACCCCCAGGTGGGAGTGGAAGAGGCCGAAGTCTATCGCCGCAATTTCGGTCTCGTGCTTTGGCAGGCTGGGTTCGATGGGGCCATGGACTATGCGTATCAGCACGGTTTCGGTCACGTCTGGAACGACTTCGACAGCCCCAGGTACCGGGACCACAACTTCACCTACCCGACCGTGGACGGAATCGTGGACACGCTGGCTTGGGAGGGGTTTCGGGAAGGAGTTGATGATGTCCGCTACGTGACGACTCTGGAGCAGGCCATCTCTCACGCGTCGGGCCGGAAGCGTGCACTGGCAGATCAGGCACAGCTTTGGCTGAAGAAGCTGGATGGAAAGAGCGCGGACCTCTATGCGACACGCGCTGCGATGGCCGAGTGGATTGTCCGACTGACCGATCAGCCCAGATGAAGGGGTTGCGGCAATGGCCGGACCCGCTGGGCCGGAGCACGTGTCATCGCCTGCGATTCCACGCGTCCGTTGCGTAGCGTTCCCGGACCAGCTGCTGCCCCGTCGCGAGCACATCTTCGGATGGCGTGTAGGGCACAAGGGAGACCCCAAGTTCCTCCCGGAACCCCTCACACATGAGGTCAACGATCCGGTCTCGGGGAAACGGCAGAGGCCCCCCGAAGTGGATGCTGCCCTGATGGAGCAGTCCCTCTCGCATTCGCCGCTGGGCGCTCCCTGCCACCTTCCGCCCGCTCGCCAGGACGTCGTATCGAGTCGGCGTCTGAAAACAGACCATGCGGCTGCGGTCCACGGTCTTGGCGATGTCTTTCTGGGCCAGGCTCGGGGCGATGGTCAGGCGTCCCAGACCGTTTTGCACGGCGCGGTTGACGATCCCATAGCTCTCCAAGCGGTCCGTTCCAGCCAACCAGTGACCAGCGGGGACGACGACCGAATAGGTCACGTCGTGGTCATGAAACACGACCCCGCCGCCAGTTGGGCGTCGGATGACGGCGAAGCCATCGTCGGGCGCTGCATCATGGGTCTGAACATACCCGATGGTCACTGCCGGACGGTCCCACTCATAGACCCGCAGCACCGGCCTCCCTCTCGCGGCAGAGGTCAGGAGCAAGGCCTCGTCCAACGCCATGTTGTCCGCTGGCGTGTGCGCCTCGTCGAGCCAGAGATCCCACGTGTCGGGGGCGCCCTTCCCCACATCTCGGGGCATTGGCGCTTGAGGCCCGCTTCGGTCGGAGTCCAGAACCATGATCAGCCTTCTTTGTGCGGCCTGCCTATTCGGGGGTGCGGCGTGCGCACCACGTGCTCTGTGTGTGGCGCGACATTAGTGTCCGCCCCTGACCTGGTCAACCCCGCGCGGTCCGGCAGGGCTCCATTCGGATGATCTCTCGCCTCCGGAACGCGGTCAGTTGCCCTGAAGAGCAGGCGCATTACGTTCCTGAGAGCAGCCTAGCGGTAGTTTACTGTGGATGCAGGAAGAAGGATCTGCAACCTTCTCTCGTTCAAGTGGAAAGATCTACGCGTCGTTGTATTGCCCTCTTGTGGCATCGAAGCACGCGTAGGTGTAGCGTGCAGCCTTCATTAAGAGAT
>JABHEG010000060.1 GCA_018676675.1 Lentisphaerota bacterium | reverse complement strand
TCGCCACAATGACCTCAAGCTCCTTCCGCTCCTCCGGCGTCAGGGACAACCGATACTTGACCTTGGGCATGGCGCACCTCCTTGTATAGAGGTAAATATGCCATACCCTATCTAACAGAGCAAGCGTGACATGACACTAGTGACGCGGGTGGGGCAGGGGGTGCCACGGTAAAGGCCCTCCAGGCGTGGTTTGAAGCTGCCCAACTGTCGGACTGCGACACCATCGCCCGGGATGGGCTCTGGGCGAAGGCTACGCGGGGTGCTCTTCCGGGGGCCGGGGCCTGGACCCATCAATACGCGGATGCGGGGAACACGACCTGCAGCTATGACACGATCGTCAAATGTCCTCTGGGTCTGCTGTGGTTCGGCCGCCCGGGCCCGCTGCACATGATCAGCCGACATCGGCGGGCAGCTGCCCCATTGACCATGAACGGCGTTCTCTTCGTCCAGGGCGAACACCAGGTCATGGCGTACGATGCCTACAACGGCATCCTTCTGTGGGAACGGAAGATCCCGAATGTCGTCCGTGACATTGTCTCCCATGACTGCAGCAATCTGGCCGCTGACGAGATGAGTTTTTTTGTGGCCACAGGCGGCAAGTGTCTCCGCCTTGCAGCCGAGACCGGTGACATCCTGAACACCTACGCAATCCCCGACCCCAAGTCCGGTGGGCGCTGGGGGTACATTGCTACGGAAGGGGGGACTCTCTTCGGAACACGTACCCCCCGCAAGCGCGACTGCAATGCCTTGTTCGCGATCGATGTCGCTTCCGGCGAGACGCTTTGGGTCCATCAGGGCAAGGCGATCCACCAGCCGTCCATTTCATTGGGTGACGGGCGCGTGTTTTTCGTCGACGATAACACCGCCACGCAAGCTCGACGTGAAGCGCTCAAACGGCGAGTCGGACAACTCACACCCGCTGAAGCTGAGCGTGTGCTCAAGGACGCTCCCGTGCGCACGGCTTTGTGTCTGGACGCGGTCACGGGGAAACAGGTCTGGAGTCGGCCTATGGACTTGACCGGCGGTATCGGCGGACCCTACTGGAGTGCTCTGGGGTCAATGGTCCGGAATGACGTACTGGTCTTGTTCGGGATTTACATGGACGGCCATTATTGGCGGGATTTCTTTGCGGGGCAGTTCGAATCCAGGCGCATCCTGGCCATCAATGCCGGTGACGGGAGCACACTCTGGGAGAAGCATATTGGATACCGTGTCCGGCCTCTGATCATCAACGAGACGCTTCACGCGGAGCCGTGGGCCTATGATCTCCGCACGGGAAAACAGGTGACCCGGACGAACCCGATTAGCGGTAGAGAAGAGCCGTGGCAATTTGCCCGCCCCGGGCACCATTGCGGTTGTCCTGCGGCGTCACCCAATGTCCTGTTCTTCCGATCCCAGCACATCGGCTACTACGATCTTGTGGGCGACCATGGAGTCACGCATTTCAGCACGCAACGTACGGGCTGCTGGATCAACTTCATTTTCGGCAATGGTCTGATCATGGTTCCCGAGGCGAGTTCGGCCTGCATGTGTCCCTTTGCGAACCAAACGACCGTCGTGTTCAAGCCCCGCCGGGACAGCCGAGCCTGGACCAAGTACAGCATGTCGGGAACGATGACACCGGTGAAGTCCCTGGCCCTCAATATCGGGGCGCCGGGCGACAGGAAGGACGGAGACGGCACATTGTGGCTCAGCTATCCCCGACCTCGCGGCTCTCTCGTCTTCCAGTTCAAGGCTGACCTCAAATCTTGGTCTGGCGGCGGCTATTTCAAGCACAGTCCTGACTTTGTCACAGTCGCGGAGACCTCTTCTCCCTGGCTCTACACGAGTGGATTCCGCGGACTGCGTCAGTGCAAGCTGCCGCTTCTGGGGGAAGGTGAGGGAACGGGGCGGTACACCGTTCGCCTGCACTTTGCTGATCTGGAAAACGACCAGGCTGAGGCTCGTGTGTTCGATGTGCGCCTTCAGGGAGCGGCCGTCCTCGAAGGGTTTGACCTTGTCCGGGCGGCAGGAGGGAAGAATCGAGCGATCGTCAGGGAGTTCAGCGGCATTGATGTGACTGACGTGCTCACGATCGATTTGGCCACAAAAGCCAAGAACCCTCCTGCTCAGAAAGGCCCTGTTCTGCAGGCGATCGAGGTCAGTCGTGAGCGGATGCTGACTGCGGGTCTTCTCGCGCCGTCGTTCCTTCTGAACAATGCCGGGCCGACGGGGACTAAGGATGTCCGCATCGCCAACCACAAGGACGCCGCCTTTGATGGCATCCTCCGGGTCAAGGCCCCGGAAGGGTTCAGCGTCGTCCCGTCTGACGTGCCTGTCCACGTCCCAACAGGGGAGGAAAAGGCCCTCCCTGTTACCGTAACGGTTGCCGGGAAGCCGGCTCGCGGGGACTATCCCCTCACGTTCAGGCTGCTGCGTAAGGATGGCAGCGTTGAGGCTGAGGCGAAGAACACGATCGAGTTTCTCGGTGACCGCCAACGAGTGGTGGTCAAAGCCGTTTCCGACCTGTACGTCGGAGCGTCGTTCCCCAAGACCAACCGCCACACCAACGCTACGGTCCTGCTTGACGGAGGCCACAGCAAGATTGGTGACGACAGCCACCATGTCGTCTACCTCAAGTTCCCCCTGGACGTCCCCGGCAAGCCGCTCTCTGCCACTCTCCGTCTGTTTAACGGAAGCAATCCCACCTCAAACGGCGGGAATGTCTGCCTCACGGAGCCATGGGAGGAAGCAACCATCACCTACGAGAACCGCCCTTTGCCGGGCCGTGTGCTGGGCAATGTGGGCCGGGTCGAGTCGACCGCGACCTTGGTCGTTCCCCTGGACATTTCTCTTGAGGGGAAACAGGCGCTGTATCTGGCGATCGACCCGATCAACTGCGATGGCACGGATTACTTGACGAAGGAGAGCGCCAAACCCGCGGAGCTGGTGATCGAGTTCCAGTAGGTATCAGGAGGACCGCGGCTCTGTCAGGCAGGAAGACCGCTCCCGTGAGTCGCGGGCCGGTTACGGAGAACCGGCGCCTCCAGGGGAGAGCCTCTTTTTCCGAGCCCTGACCAACGGGAGGGGGTGTCTCCCTCCGGGCGGCAAACAGGGAACGGCGGTCGGGGGCCGCCCACCGTCAAAGCCGGAGAGTTCTGCGCGGGCGTTGCGGCCACAGCACTACTGCTCGGGCACCAGTCCCGTCTCGCCGGTGGCGTAGATCCAGAAGCCGATGCCCGGTTGGGCCACATCACCGGCATGGAGGCCCTGGTAGACTTGGGCTTCCGGAGTCCAGAACCATCCCGGCAGGAAGATCCCGGCATGACCGGCCAAGGACGTTGGCCCGATCACCCCAACGCTGTTCCAGCCCCTCGCAAGCGGGACGGCCGGGGAGGCAACTGGATGGCCCGAGACGCGCAATGTGCCGGCCGTGTCAACGTAGACCCAATACGCCACTTTTGGAGTGAGTTCCGTCGCGGCTTCATACTGTGCATCGACGGTGTTCCAGGCCCAGATGCTGTCGGTGTAGATGTTGCCGCGACTTCCTGAATCCGGGGTGAAATTCGTGCTGGAGAACACATCCTCAACAGCCGGCTCGAGCGGTTGTAGTGGTAGTGAGATGAAGTTCCAGCCAGCCCCAAATACAAGATCCGTCGAAGCTAGAGCTCCGATGACATAGTACCGCGTTTCGCCGTTGGGAACGGTAAGTGATGTGGTGTCCGCCATGGGCGCGGCTGTGTCGGGGACGATCGTCCCGTCTCGGTCATTCAGGCGCCATACCCAGAGTTCGTGGTCATCCGGTAGCGTGGTCGGATCCCATGACAGCCCAATCTCGGCATCGACATCTGCTTCCGCTCTGATCTGCCAGACCTCGCCGTCGAAGGACGCCCGCACATCCCGCTTCAGGCGTTCCGTATCCGCGTCACCTTCCGGCGCCAGGAAGAGGGCTTCACCGGTGTCGTTGGGCGGTGGGGGCATCAGATGATCAAGTCCCCAGTCGGCTCCCGGTGTACCGCCTTCTTGAACACCGAACTCCAGGCGACCGACGGAGGCGCCGGTCACCGTGATCGGGATCAGGTCGCTCAGGACGTCGATCTGGACGGTCTCGACTGCCGTGGTCACCGTGCCGTCATCGACTTCGAACTGGAAGCTGTCCGGGCCGGTGTAGTCAGCGGCCGGCGTGTACGTATACGAATCCGTGCCGCGCGTTGCCGGGGCCAACGTACCGTGTCCGGGCTGCGTGACGATGGTAAAGGTCAGCGTGTCGATGCCGTCATCTTCATCTGCGTCGGTGGCGCTCAGGGCGATGTCCTTGGCTATGTCCTTGAGCACGGCCACGGTTGGGATGCTGTCGGCCACCGGTGGCGCGTTCCCGATCGTGATGCTGTCCGTACCGGCTGCCGTGCCGACCACAGGAACACCGTATGGACTGGTCACCGGCGCCACGACGACATCCCAGGTCTGCCCCTTCCGTGTACTTGAGGCGTCCAGCGTGTCGCTGACGACCTGCGTGCCTACGCCGGCCAGTGTCCAGACCGTGACGTACGAGACCGCGTCCCCATCCAGATCCACACTGCCCACGAGCCGGGCCACCGTGAGCGCGTCAACCGTGGTTGCCTCGGACGGCGTGATCTCGACCGTCGGTTCCGACGGCGTCCGGTCCACGTCGGTTACGTTGATGGTCCATGTCGCGGTCTCGGCGGCACGACTCGCCGAGTCCGTGACCGTGCAGACCAGCGTCTTGGTTGCCGACTGCGCGGGATGTGCAACGGCATCGAAGTCCGGCGCGTAGGTGTATTGCGCGAGGGCTGCCCCGTCAATCGGCGTGCCGTCGAGGGTCCAGGCATAGGCGTAGTCCGGCGTTCCGCCACTCACCCCGACCGAGAACTGCTGGCTGTCCCCTTCATCCATGGCCGCCGGCGTGGCCGGAGTCTGATTGGCGACCAGCGGGAACGTCTCCACTACTCGCAGTGCGTCAAAACCCAGCTGCCCGCTGAGCTCGCCCCTCCGGGCTGGCAGGATGATCGTGAATCCCCATTGCTGTGGTGTATCCAGCAACTGGGCGAGAGTGCGGTTAAGCGTTCCTTTGGCAGTCCAGTCCTCTTCGTTAGCAGTCAGCTGGACCTGACTCATCACCCACTCGCCACTGGTTGCCGAGATAAACGGCTCGTTGAACACGAAGAACTTCCCCGTCTCCGAGGGGTGATCGAACTCACCGATCACGAAATGCACGTCTCCGCCCTGCAGATTGGCGCTGCTCAGATCATTCAAGGCAATACTGACCAAGGCGGATTCGAAGTTCGTATTCGGGACATCGCGTGTGGCGTCAAAGACGTAACAAGGGCCGTACATTCCCCACGGATCCAGCGCGAGATCACCGAGTGTGCTGACCACATACCCACTTGTCCCGCCGTAGCCCGGCTGGTTCACGTGTGTTAGCGCGACCCCGTGGTCGGGGACACCCTCGACCCATTCGAGCCAGCCTTCGCTGTCCGCTGGCCAATCCGCCGCAACCAACGGGCCGTCTACAGCGACACTCCCATCTTCGGCCGTGAAGGTCACGGGACTGAAATCAACCGTCACTTCCCTCACGGTCGGGTCGTCCACCAACGCGACCGTGGAACTCGTTCCTTTGGCCCCGATCGCGTTGAACGTTACGCTGAAGACGACCGTGTCGTCCGCTTCGGTGACGCCCACAGCGTTCGGATCGTCCCAGGAAAAGGTCAGCTTGCCGGCCGCGCTCTGTGTCGTCCCGAAGTTGCCACCGGCCAGCCCCGCGAGACCGTAGTCACCAGTTGAAACGTACGTGAGCACGGCCGGATCCCACTGCACGGTGCACTGTACGCTGGTGACGGCCACGAAGTCGCTCACCGCAACATCGACAGTCACTGGTTCTCCCGCGTTCGCCACATCGTCACTCACCGCAAAGGTCACGGCAGCGTCCCGTGTAGCAGCGGGGGAGGTGTCGCCACCCCGCCCACCGTCCGTTGGCGCCGTCCACGAGCTGTTCACATCGCCCAAACGAATCGCCGTGAAGTCCTGGTCGAACATGTCTGCCTGCAGCCCCGTGTAGCTCCGGGCTTCGGGAGCACCCCACGGGACTCTGCTGTCGGCATACACGGTGTCCGAGGGTACGAAGCGCCAGAGCCCACCGGGAAGCGTATCCGAAATCGCCAGGATGAAGCGACGAATCAGGGCGATATCAGCGGTTGTCACCGCGTCCGACCGGTTCACGTCCGCGGCCAGCAGTTTCTCCGGTGCATTCAGTGGAGTGATTGCCAGGATATGGCGTCGGATCAGGCTGATGTCCGCCGTCGTGACGCCGTTGCGGAGCGGCGTGTCCGTGGATTTTGTCGGAGTCACCGTGTAGTCGCCGTCGACCGGCACGTTGCTGAAGTGGTACGTGCCGTCGGTCCCGGTTTGCAGGGAATCGCTTTCGGCGCCGGCCAGATCTACCGTCACATCAGCCACTGTCTCATCGTCGCCATAGTACGTACACGTCCCGCCGATGGCCACGACGTCGCGCACTGAGAGCGTCCCAGGCGCGAGGGACACAGGTAGCGGCAAGACATCCGCATCCGTGACTTCCACCGCCGTCGGGCTGCCATCGAGCCAGGCGTTCCCGGACGTTCCTGGTTCGCCGGCCAGGCGCACGCGAATGCCGAACAGAACGCTATCGTCAGGGAGCGTCTCGGTGTTACCTTCCGGATCGTCCCACGACACGCTCAGCGTGCCCGTTCCGGCTTCGTCCGTCCCGAAGTTTCCTGCCAACAAGCCCGGCACGCCGAACGCCTCCACGCCGACGTAGGTCCCCACAGACACCGGCCAATGCACGGAGAACTGGAATGTGCTGACATCGGCAAACTCTTGCACTGTGATCGGCAGAATGACTTCCTCTCCAGCCAAACCCGCAGTATTCTCAACGGTCAACACCAGCCCGTCCCCGGTGTACACCGCCGTCGCCACTGCGCTGGGCGTCATGCCTGTCTTGAACGCTCCGGCTTTGAGCGTGGCGGTGTCATCGATATGGAACGTCGCCGTGTACTGCGTGCTTGTGCTTCCGTTCATCTCGGGTACGCTGCCATCGGTCGTGTACCAGATCACTGCTCCATCGGTCGCACAGGTGATCGTCACATCCAGGCCCCCGTCCGGGATCGCCGCGCCGGACAGCGGATCAAACACGGGCGTGGCCACAGTGGGCCAGGCCGCATACAAAGCAGTGACTGCCAGGGGGCTCGTCACACTCGCGAAGTCGGTGTCCCAGCCCGTGTGATCCCAGCCATCGGCAGCATCGACAGCCGGCGCTACAGCGCCCGTTCCGTGGGCCACGACTTGCGTCAACGCTCCTCCCCCGTTGTGAGTGCCATGCGCCCCGAGCTCGAACGTCACCGTGTGGGTATCTGCAGGGAAGGACAACGCGGTCCCGATGGGAACGTCTGGCTGAGGGTGTCCTTGCGCGTCCGTGTACTGGACTTTGCCGGAAATTGTCCCGGCCGAATCGGCGGCGGGGAGCGTCACCCCAAAGGAGAACGTGAACGGCGACATCGGCGTCCCGAAGAAAAAGCAGGACAGTTCATCGCCTCCGTCATTGAACGCGAACACGGGGGAACCGCTGGAGGCCACGCCATTGTGCGCATAGGCCCAGCCCTCCGGGAGAGAGTACACGATGGTGAACGACTCGGTCCCTGTGAACGAGAAGCCACCCGATATGGTCGCCGTCGTCCCAGACAGCGCGGCGCCGTGAGTCGCGTTGGTTACCTCCAACGCAGATGTGCTGCAGGTCGCGGCGACCACCAGCGCGACGATCAGTAGGGCGTTTCGCATTTCCGACATGGTGTGCACCTCTCTTTCGCTATCCGGCCGGGCGAACACTCACTCCCCGGGAGCCGTAGAGCAGACGCGGAAGCCCACGGAGTCGTAGTCTAAGGTGGGGCCGTATCCGTCGTTGCTTGCGACGCGGCAACCGGTGGCGTTGCGGTTCCAACCACCGCCGCGATAGACCCGCAGGGAACCCACGTAACCCGGATACCAATCCCAACACCATTCCCAGACATTGCCGGTTACATCGTGCAGCCCGTAGCCGTTGGCCGGGAACGAACCGACTGGGCTCGTGTAGGGAACCGTGCCGTCGTCGTAGGTTGGGTGGTGTCCGCGCGTCAAGCTGACATCGTAGTCGAAGTCCTCGTCACTGAGGTAGTTTGCCTGACTGTGCGTGATCGTGTCGCCCCACGGAAAGCGCTTCCCAGACAGGCCACCTCGAGCCGCGTATTCCCACTCGATATCCGTCGGCAACCGGTAACCGTTCACGGCGGAGTCGCAGGCCACCCCAAACGTACCGGCCGTTCCTTCCCCGGTCCTGTAGACAACCCCGGAGTCTGTGTAGCAGGGGGTGCGCTCCTCCATTTCGCTACGTGCGTTGCACCACTTCACCACATCACTCCAGCTCACCTCCTGCACCGGGTGATCTGGTCCCTCACCACCGCCCTCCGGCAAGTCGGTGTAGCCGTTGGTCAGTCCCCAAGCCCGGACGTCGTCCCACTTGGCTTTGGGTACTTCGGTCTTGGCCATGTAGAACGTATCGACGGTCAGGGAGTACGTGCCGAAGTCCGGATCGGTCCCGCTATTCGTCCCGGCCTCGATGAGGGCGAATTCGGCGGGGGGCGGGGGTTCCCCCTGGGCATATCCATCCGCGGCTGAATCATCCCAATGGTACGCATTGGCTTTGTAGAATTCGATGACTCGGGTGACTTCCTGGGGATCAATCTTCCAGTTCCCGCCGCTGAGGTAGTCGGCGCTGTGCATTGCGCCGGACTGGTCGCCGGGACCGGGGGCAAAGCCGTCGGCGCTGTTCGGGTCGGAGTGGTAACCGTTGGCTTTGTAGAATTCGATGAGCCGGGTGACTTCCAGGGGATCGATCTTCCAGTCTCCACCAGTCAGGTAGTCAGCATCGTGGTAGTCCAGCGCGTAGTGTGCGGTGGTCGCGACGGTTGCCGTGACAATTCCCGGTAACACAGGCGACCAGTCGATGAACTCATAGGTGGCATCAGGAGTGACCGCGGGGGCGACCGGGGCTGGATCGCCATGGTTGACGGTGAAGACCACATCCGGATTCCCTCCGGCCAGGACCCCATGGGCTCCGGCATGGAACGTCACGTCGTACGTATCGATCGCGAAGCTGGCTGTGATCGCGCGTGCTTCGGACATGGTCACAGTGATCTGTGTTCCATTGATCGTTGCCCCCTCGACAGCGCCACTCCATCCGGTGAAGTGGTGGTTGGCTGCGGGGGTTGCGGCGATGGTCACACTCGCGTTGGCCGGCTTCCAGTCGTCGGCAACGTCCACCGCACCATTCCCAATCACCTCGGTGTCCAGCCAGTATTCGGTATCCCAGTTCCAGGTGATCGAGGAGCCTTCCGTGATGGTGAGGTTGCCTGTCGTCAACGCTGTACCCGCTGCCGGGACGTTGCCTGTCCCGGTCCAGCCGGAGCAGACGTAGCGAGTTGTCCCATCCTCCTCGGGGCTGGTAACGCTGCAGGTGATATCCGTGCCCCAGTCGTATGTGTGGCTATCCACAGCCGGCGTCGGCGTTCCGTGGTCTGAGGCAACGTCCAGGGCGTAGGTATTGATGGCATAGGTTCCGGTCACGGTTACGTCGTTAGCTGAGGTCGTGTAGGTGGTGGAGGGGAGGGAAGCATCGGTGAATGTCCCGGCGCCGCCGGGGGCGGCCCAGCCGGCGAAGTGATGCCCGGCAGGCGGAGTGTCTGCGGCGACCGTGACTGCTGTTCCCGGTTCATACTGGCCATCACCCGTCCCGTTCTCCACAGTCAGTGTGTAGATCGGGAAGGAGAGAGCTGAGCCAATGGGGATCGCCGGCTGCGGATTGCCTTGCGCATCGTTGTACTGGATTTCGCCAGAGACCGTCCCCGTGGCATCATGTGAAGGTAGCCCCACATCGAACGAGAATGAGAGTGGGGACGATGGTGTGCCCAAGAGGAAACACGACAGCTCATTTCCGCCGTCATTGAACGCGAATGCCGGGCTTCCACTCGAGGCCGTGCCGCTGCTATCGATGTATGCCCATCCTTCGGGCAAGGCATAGACCAGCGTGAACGTCTCCGTGCCTGTGAACGAGAAGCTCCCGGATACGGTGAGAGTGGTTCCATCACGTGAAGGGCTGTGGACTGCGTCGGTCACCACCAACGCCGATGTGACATGAGTGGCGAGGATCATCAGGGCTGTGGTCAACAGAACGCTTCGTGCCGTCGTCATGCTTGGTTCCTTCCTTCTTTGCTCCGATTCCATACACACTCTAAGGGGGTATACGCGCGCTATCAAGAGAGGCGCGAATCGGTCGACCACCAGCAGCGACTATCTCCCGGTTGCCCGGGTGAGACTGGGCTGCCCTAAATGCCACAAATCCCGCTGGGGCAATTCGTGCTCGATGCTGCCGCCGCGTGCGACTGAGAAGCACGATGCAGGGCCTGCATCGGTTACTTGAGGATCGGCCTTGTCGGGTGCCAGGCTGGGCCTTGTGTCACGCCTTGCAGAGAAGCTGTCCTCGTCCTGTGCTGGCGCTCACGGCTCGCGGGGTTATCTTCATAGCGATATACCGCGAAGAGCCACATTCTTGTCTGACGCCCATGAACGCTACTCACCAACCCCGACGGAGTGCCTGTGCGACACGATCGCACGAGGAGGAGTTGGCGCGTCTGCGCGGGATGTCGATAGAGGACAGAATCAAGGCTGCACTGTCGATAGGGACACGTTTCTCGTGGCTGAAGCCGGAGGCGGAGGACAAGGACAGGTGTTTGACCCCGAGGTAATGCTTCGAGCAGCCGAGAGCGTTGTTGGCGTCCTCAAACGGCATCGTGTCGATGCCGTGGTTATTGGCGCGACGGCGCTCGCAGCCTACCGTTACGTTCGTCAGACGGAAGACATCGACTTAGGCGTCAATGCCGACCTTGCGACCTTGCGTGCGATAACTGAATCGCTCCGAGGAGGAGGCTTTTCGGCAGAGCTGCGGGAGCCAGACGGCGATGACCCTTTGGGGGGAGTCATTGACGTGACAGGGGGGGGCGGACTCCTGCAGATCATCAGTTACGCGAACCGCTTCCCGGCGGTGATCGATGACGCGGTGCGCGGTGCGAACCTGACAGTCAGGGCGGGGAGCCCTCTCCGCCTGGTCCCCATTGCGCAGCTCATCGCGCTCAAACTCTATGCTGGCGGGTACAAATCGAAAGCCGACATCGTGGAGCTGCTGACCCGGAATCCCGAACTCGATCTGAATGAGGTCCGCGCGGTGTGCAACCGCTACCGGCTCAGTGGACTTGAGGAGCTCATCGCTGACGCTCGGTGACGCATCACTTGTTTGCAGGGCGCCATGCGGCGCCGCGGAACTTGGCCCCGGTGCTGCCCCAGGAGTAGAAGCCGAACGTCCCTTCCGGCAGTTTGACGTCTGTCGCGCTCACGTCCTCTTTTCCGTCAATGGTAACGGCCACGGCATTGCCCCGCAGCGTCGCTTTGAGGCGGTACCACTGGTTGGCTTTGTAGCCGACTTCCGCAACGTCCAGAATCTCGTAGGTCTTACCGTCTTTCATGGCCAAGATGTGGAAACTGCGTTCTGCATCCATGGCCCAGAGGAGATAACGGTCGGGGGCCTGCCACCGGAGAACAATTCCCAGCCCATCGTTGTCGCTGGAGGAGAGTTCGACGGTCAGTTCTCCGTCTTTGCATACCTCTCCCGGCGTGTAAACTCGGTATGTTCCCGGCCGTTCGGTGCGCCAGTCACGGTCCTTGGCTTCCCCGATATAGAAATTGGAGGTCTCGGTGGCTGTCCCATTCGCGATTTCCCAGCGACTGGTGTTGGAGCGTCCCGGGGCATCATGTACCGCCCAGTTGTCGCCATCAATGGGGACGATGGCCGGGTCTATGACAAATGTGCCGATCGCCACTGCACTGGGAGGAGCTCCGTGGCGAAACGTCCGGACTTTGAGGGTGGACGTGGTCGTCACCCTTACCGGTTTTTCGTACAGTGCCGCTTCCTCTGTCGGATCTGAACCGTCAAGAGTGTAACGGGCCTGGTCTGCGTCGGCTTCAGTATCGACGGTGATATCCAGCGGGCCGGATACTGCCGCCGTTGCGGGGTGGAGACGTGGTGCGCGAACACCATAGGGCATCAGGGCGAGAGAGGCCTTGATCAGATAGCTGCAGCGACAGCGATCAGTTGCATCAGGGATGAGTACCAAGCCGCCGGCAGGGATGGCATTGATCCAGCATCCCGGCCGGAAGCCGCCATAGTTCTCGGTTCCGTAGTTGCCTGTCAGGTCTACAAAGCCGAGGGTTCCTGAACGGAAGAGCAGCATCGTCTTGCAGGCGGAAACGGTGCCGCAACCGTAGGCACGGGAAAACGCGAACGGCTTGGTCTTCCCAGTGACCAGGTCCCAGGCCCCGGGTTGTGCATAGATCGTCTTCCCGGTCAACATGGGGCGCGACTTGTAGCTCGCCTCGATATCCCATGTGCGCTTCCCCGTGGTCGTGTTGAAGGCGGCCATGCGTCCGCCTAGCTCGGAACGGAGTTTGAACGATGTGTTCTGGTAGGTCATGACCAACACGTTGTGTTCGGTGCTCAAGGCGAGGAGCGTTCCCCAGATGGCTTCGTCATTGCGCCAGATTTCGCGGCCGGTTGATGTGTCAAGTGCCACAAGGACACCGGGCGGGAACGGCCTCACATCACGCTGCCCCCGGAGCTCTTTGTAGTCGGGATCGAGGCGATCGAATGGGGCTTGCGCGCGGTCGATGCAGTAAAGGCGACCGTTGCCGATAGCGATGGTGTTATTCCGGACAGAGTGTTTTGGGGTGTATCGCCATTTCTCTCGGCCTGTCTCGGAGTCGACAGCGAAGACCATCCGGGACTCGGTGAATTGCGAGCTCATATCGCCTCGGATGTAGCGGAATTCCACCGTGTGTGCGGTGTCCGCAAGCGTGCCGAACAGCGTGTTGTTGACGCAGGCAAGGAATCCCCACGTGCCGGGTTCGGCTCCCGGCGTTGGGGGAGGGGCGGGGATTGCCCGGAGCAGCACCCCGGTCTCCAGGTCAAGGCAGAGGCAGTCGTGGGGCCGGCGGATGTACACACGGGACTGATCCACGCACACGTTGCTGCCCGTGCCGGAAACTCCCATGATGTGGTCCTGATCGTTGGCGGCCAGAATCCCGGGCAACGCATATTCCCACAGAACGCGCCCATTGTAGGCATCGACACAGCGGAGGGCGTCGCGGCCCTCAACGATCAGGCGCCCCTGGGTGAACAACGGAGCTGGCCCCCGGCCGTGCCTGTTCGGCATAGTGAACCCGAAATCCTTGAACCAGAGCGCTCCCAATGGGCCGTGGAGCAGTGTGTCCGCCGAGCAGTTGGTGTTAGCCGCATCCGCGTATTGATGCGTCCATTGACCTGCGCCTGACAGGTCTGGCGCTGTGATGGTCGGCATGGCCCCGGCCTGTCCTACCCAGGCTTTGCCGACGAAGGGGTGCAGCAGACGGGTCACGGCATCCCTGGTCACGACATCAGCGCCTTCAGTGACGGAGCGTCCGGACACGACCAGATCCGCGAATCTCGGGGGGAGATGGCGCCCGTCCAACGGCGTGTGGTGCACGGTAACGCGAGTCCCCAACAGCCCGGCCTCCCGGAGACGCCTCCGAGCGGTGTCGACATTGCTCCGATCAGGGTCAACGGCACAGATGGTAAGGCTGGTCTGTTCGGCCAGTGCGCAGGCGAGCGCTCCATCACCGCACCCAAGATCGACGCACCAGCCCGCCGTTGGGGCTCCCGAGTGCAGAATCTCCTTCACGGCCGCTGTTGTGGGATCACTGGACTTGGCCAGCGGTTCCCGAGGGAGGAGGGGATCAGGGGAGGGGGGCGGCGTCCCCCCCCCCGAAGCAATGAATGATTCCCATGTCCGTGCTCGTAAATAGCTTCCCCTCCGCCACCGAGAGGCTCAGCGCCTCCCCGTCGGTCGGTCCGGAGAAGCGGACGTCCCCGGTGGCGAGTTCGAGGACGGCCACACCGTGACCACCGGGGCCGTGTCCGGCCGAGACGACAGCGCCTCCGGCTCGAATCAGGGCTGACCCTCCGTAAGGAGTGGGGAACGAGGTTGCCTCGGTCAAGGCACGTGTGTGAACAGGTTCACCCTTGCGGTCGTTCCCCTCGCTTGCTTCCCAGCGCCCAACGTGGATGCGGCCACCTGCCCACCAGACCATTTGTTCAGGAGTCCAGGCGGCCAGTTCGGGGAAGACGGATTTGGGCAGGGCCCCGAGACGTTGCCCCGTTTCGCTGTCGAAAGCCGCTCCGCCATTGAGGAAACAGCCGTCGCCTACGAGGACGTGGCTGCCACCTGTTTTCACGTTGACGCGTTCCCCAAGGTGGAAGTATTTGAAGTCGCCTGTGGCGCGCCCAAACACGGCCGGCACGGATCTGCCCGTGGGGACGAATAGGCGCTTTCCGTCCAGAGCCAGGTATCCCCGGGCTGACACACCACTGGCTGCGTAGGCGCCGGGGTGAGGTTGTGCCATGTATCGTGATCCACTTTCGCTGTTGCACCATTGCTTCCTGCCTGTCAGGGCATCCACAGCGTGTATGAAGACGCCCTCGGATGGCCATATGCCTGCGGCGAAATAGACGATGTTGTCGTGGACAACGGGTCCCCCGCGAGCCGGCCAGCGTGAAATCAGGCGATCATTCCCCAGGACAAGGCTGTCGGCCGGTCCGCCTCGAAGAGACCAATGGCGTGCCGGCTGTGGGGCGTGGCCTGGATCCTCCTGAGCTTTGGTCGAGAGGCAGTAGAGGAAACCGTCGTCACTGACGACATACACGCAATTGCCAGCCACGGCTGGGGCCAGCCGGACCGGTCCGCCTGTAACAAAAGACCATGCGTCGCGCCCTGTTCCCGCATCCAGCGCGTAGACAATGCCTGTGGCGGACGAACCAAAAAAGAGGAGACCGTCGGAGATTACCGTGTGGTAGGCCCTGTCAAAGCCGGCCCGCGAGTCCACACTTGGCCACGCTGGGCATGGGCGAGGTGCACGGTATACCCAGTCTTGGCTCAGTTCCTTCGGCAGTTCACCGGCTGTGTATCCGGATCGAGCGCTATCGCCACGGTAGGTTGGCCAGGAACCGAGGGCCGCAAGAGGAAGGGCCCAAGCAAGGCACAGACGGATTGCGCGGTAGTGACGGGAGACCATGGTTGGTCGCTCCGTTGGTTGTGGGGTGACAGTGTCTCGGCCAAAACGGATGGTTACCCGGCCAGTTCGGGCACGAGTTCAGTTAGGTTGCCGTGTTCGACAGCGGCGCGTTGCTGTGGGTCGAGCTGGCATTTCTCCAGAGCCAGATAGGCCGGCTTGCCGTAGCGCAGGAGCATGGTTGAGCCGACCACGAAGTGTTTGGCCCCGTGTTTGGTGATCTCCCGTTCCAGTCGCAGGCCATTTCCGCCGAGAATGCGGGTGATGTCGTATAGATTTCTCTGTCCGTCACTCGTCCCGCTGGGGACCAGCCCCGAGAAATTGAGCATGAGGAAGCGTTCTTGCGGGAACCGGCTGAGGACAGCGCTGATCTGGTCGCGTTTCGCTTCACGGCCTGGGTCCAGAGGGTGGCGTCCACGAGGATCAACAACGCGATCGATCAACGCAACGCGCATGTTCAGCGCGTGGGCGGCTGAGATCAGCTCGGTGGTGCAGGCGTCTGTCAGGGCATATCCGTGGTAATCGGGAACCAGGCGCAGAACAGGTGTGCCGTATTCCTCTCGACACTGGCGCAGATCATCCTGCCACCCGTAGTAGGTTGGGTTGAGGACGGCGCATGGCAGAAGGCGGTCTCGGTGTCCCTGGATCTCTTGAACCAGTTCGTGGTTGGCTTCGTGTGCATCCTTGTAGAAGAGACCGTGCAGGCTGCCGACGAGGGCTTTCTCGATGCCGTGCTTGTCCATTTGGTCGAGCAGTTCACGGGCTGAACGTCGGGGCAGGGCTCGGAACGGCCAATGCCCAATCCACGTGTTGGCGTCGTAGATCATACTTTCCTCCGTGCGAGGATACTCAGGATGTTGTCGCTGAAGATGGCCTGGCGCTGCTCAGGGGTGATATCGGCGTCGAGCATCTTCCCGACCCCTCGGGCCATGCTGCCGTCACAGGCGAAGAGCAGGCGTTCACTGCCCAGATCACGGACGCACCGCTCAATCATTCCTGCATCGATGACCGAACCGCTCGTGTCCAGGAAGACAGTGGGAACTTCGCGGAGGCCCTTGATCTGCCGTTCCCAATCGCCTCCTCCTCCGATGTGCCCGCAGATGAGTGTCGCTTCGGGATAGCGCTTGCCGATTTCCGCGAAGTGTTCACCGGTTGAGAGCCGCGGCTGACTCTCCCGAAGCTCGGGAGCGGCCGGGTAGCCGGCGTGCATCAGGATGGGGACCCCGAGCTCGATACAACGCTCAATCAGCGGGTACTGAACAGGGTCACAGATGGTGTATTGGTGGTAGAGCTTGACGCCGATCATCCCTCCGTCGACAACGCACCGCGTGATCTCGTCTTGGGTTGCCTGGGCGTAGCCGGGATTGACGAAGCAGTAGCCCTGGATGCGTTTCGGGTGCCTGGCCATTGATGCGAGGATGAGATCGTTGTTCCTCCGGACCCGATCCGGCGACGTTTCTCCCGCGGATATGGGGGCAGAACAGCAGATTCTGTCCACCCCGTACAGGTCAAGGCTCCTCACCATGTCGTCTGCAGAGAGGGCATATGAGCCGTCGATCGAGCAGTGTCCATGACAGTCGATGATCATTGTTTGGCGTCCCTATGGGGCTGTCTGGTGGTGCCGTGGGGCTCCGTCATGCTGGTGAGGAACATAGGTCGGGGCAGACGTGAGGTCAACGGATGGATGCGGAGTGGTCAAGAGAAGGAAAGATGCCTTGAAGAGACTACAGTTTGTCTCGGTGCACGGCCGAGCCGCTGCTCCATGTTGGTCTTGGAGAACGTTGACAGGGCATGTGATTGGCGACAGCCGATTGGAGGACTGATGATGCGGTGTGATCGACAGGTGCGACGTTGGGGTTGGCGCGTCACGGTGCTCGTCCTCTGTGCCCACGGGGTCTGCTCGGCGGCATCCGGTCCACGTCTCCGTGTCCTCAAGAATGGCGAAGAAGTCCTGATCCGTTGGCCGTTTTCACCGGATCGGGATGTGGTCTTGCGGATGGCAAAGGGCACGAACCGTCAAATCAGTTTCTCGCACGTTCGTTTGGTTCCGGGGGCTACTCCCCTGACCGTTGCCGGAGTGAAGGCGGGAACGTTGGTCCACGCCCCTGGTGACGACTGCACGCCCTGGAATCTCAACGGCACTTACATCGGGGCGAACCATGGGTGTTCCGATTCCCGCCAAATACATTCACCGGGGCACGGGAGAACGACAATCGACCTGGGAACGGAGTGGACGGATGGCAAAGGAGATGTGTTTGTTCTGGTCAAGGTTGTTGACGCTGATCGCCTCTGGTTCCTCTCCCGTGATGTGGGCAAAGGGGCCATCTGGCGGCATGTGAAGAAGCTCGACGGTGAACGTCTGACACGTACCGCAGACGGTGCGCATATCCCACTGTCTGCCTGCAAGATGGTGCAACTGACACCGGCCTGTCGGATCACGAAACAGGACTACCTGGTTGATGGGAAGCGTCCTCTGGAGGATGGCAGTGTGGTGGCGTGTTCATTCCTCGACATCGTGGAGGAGTACGACGTCATCAACCCCGCATCTGTGGTCCGGGATATGGTTGCGCATCCGGGGGAGCTCCGCAGCTTCACAGCCAAACACCTGGACGGGGTTGTCAGCAACCGTATCGTGCATCGCTTCTCCCCCAATGGGGCCATGGTTCTGGATTACTCGGCTGAAGCCCTCCAGTCGTTCAGGATTGGGTACATGGGGTTCATTCAGGCGGCCAAGTTGTACCGGGGAACATATGCCACCCATGAGTATTACATCCCCAAGACACTCCCCTTCACCGTAGGGGAGAATTCCTACGATTTCCTGGGCCTTCAGGACTATGCCCCCAAGCTCCCTAAGCCCTTGCGCTTCGGACCTTCATTCAAGAACGTCGCAGATCCTGCCAGCCTGCCTGACCGGTTTGTCCAACTCCTGGGGCGTCGCGAGGGCGACCAGGTCGTTCGCGACGTCGGCTTTGCCATGGGCTATTCGCTTACAGAGGGGTTGGGGAAGCCGGGCCAACGAGCCGGGAATGCCGGAGCTGCGGCGATGCTTTACAGCTCAAGCAAGTCGTATCCGACGGCGGTGGACAGGAAGATGGGGCCCACGATCGAGGCCGGGACGAGATTCCACTGCGTGGCCTACCGGCAGTACTTCTGGCCAGGTCATTGTCCGGCGTCGACGTGCGTGTACTGGAACCGGCAGGGCAACTCTGACATCGTCTACGTTGACTACCATAGAATGGTGGAACGCGACACCATTCGGCTTCCTTCAGAGTTTGTCGGCCGACCTGTCTCGGTCATCGAGAAGACAGAGTCGGTAACACTACATACCGGAGACCGTGTGCCGACAGAGGGGGTGCTGGTCTCAGTGTCCGGTGACTACGGAAGCCTTGTGCTGCAGATCCCGGTGGCTGCCCCGGCTGCGCAGTGACGTGCAGGGAGCGCCTCCCCCTTGACCGCGTGCGAGGGGCTCTGCATATTGCCATGCACCGATGTGTGGTATGAACCCCGGGTTGCCCGACCACCAACAGGACACGGCCGATGCTCTTCCCCTATGGCAAAGCTCCACTCGCCCTGCTTGCTGTCGCTCTATTGACCGGAGCTACCCTCGCCCTCGCGACCTTTTGCTCCCGGCAGGACGACTATGACTTGGTCTTTGCCCTGTTCGCGAAGAACCACCACGAGGTCTATCAGGAGGTCATTCCTGAGTTCGAGGCCGCGCACGGGGTCCGCGTTCAGATGCAGCTGGTTCCGGCTCGAGGCCTTCAGAGCCGCCTTCAGTCAGCCTTTTTGGCCGGAGCGCCCGTGCCGGATGTGGTGGAAATACTCAACGGTTCTATGGGGTACTTCGCTCGTGGCCCCCTCAAGGATGTCGGTTTTGTCGACTTGACCGAACGGCTTGAGAAGGAGGGCATCCGGGAACGGATGGTCGAATCACGTTTCAGTATCTGGTCCAGCCGCGGTCACGTCTTTGCCATGCCGCACGATGTGCACCCGGTGACACTGGCTTACCGCCGAGACTTGGTGGAGGAGCTCGGGATTGACGTAGAGGCCCTCACAACTTGGGATGAGTTTGTGCGTGTCGGCCGTAGGGTGACGTGTGATCTGGATAGAGATGGCGTTGCAGATCGCTATATGATCGATCTTCCGAGTGACGGGGCGAGTGCACTCGATCTTCTTCTACTGCAGAGAGGCGGTGGGTTGTTCGATGAGGATGGGCAGGTGACGATGGACAGCCAAGTGGCAGTGGAGACATTGGTTTGGTATATCCACCAAACGCGCGGCGAGGGGCGCATCGCTTTCTCGGCGGGGTGGGGACAGAGCCTCTCAAAGGCCATGCTCGACGGCCTGGCCCTATTTTATTTCTGTCCTGACTGGCGGACGAAGACGTTTCAGCAGGATGTACCCGGCCTCGCGGGGAAGATGGCCGTTATGCCGCTTCCGGCCTGGGAGGAAGGCGGCCGACGGACGAGCACATGGGGAGGAACGGGGTTTGCCATCACGAAAGCATGTCCTCGGCAGGAGCTGGCCTGGGAGTTCGCCAAGTTCCTCTATCTGGAGAAGAAGGAACTGGGCAAGCGTTTTGCCGGCAGCAACATCATCCCCCCCGTCAAAGATGCCTGGGACCTGCCTGAGTTCCACACTCCGAATGCCTATTGGTCCAATCAAAAGATCGGGGTTCTGCTGTCCGATCTGGCTCGGGAGACACCGCCTGCATACGTCACGGCCTATACGGAATTGGCGCGGACGAAGATTGGGGAGGCGTTCATGAACGCGGCCATCTACTACGACGACCACGGCGATGACGGACTGCGCGACTATGTGGAGAATGAACTGAAGCGGACGGCCGATTATGTCCGACGGGTTGCGGGGCGGAATGCGTTCTTGAGTCAGGCACGGCGGGAGTCCCGTTGATTCTGCACTGTGCACTCAGGGCGGAGTGGTGTTGGGCGATGGGCCGTTTTTGGCCTCGCATAACGGAGATGAACGATGGATCGAACAACCAAGGCGCGTGGCTGGGGGGGCATACGCCGTCAGCATTGGGCGTATGTGTTTCTGCTGCCGTATGTGGTCGTGACATGTACCTTTTTCGTGTATCCGTTCATTCAGGCCATCATCCTGGCGTTTCACCAGACGAATGGTCCATCTAGTCGGGTGTTCGTCGGCGCCAGCAATTTCGCCTTTGTTCTTACCGACGACGAGTTTTGGATCGCTGTGCGCAACACAACGATTTATGCTGTCTTCTCTGTGTTCCTCCAGTTGCCTCTGTCTCTGGGGCTGGCCCTTCTGCTGAACACGCGCAAGGACAAGATGAAGAGCTTCTTTCGGCTGATTTTGTTCTCTCCCCGCTTGGTAGGGCAGATTTTTGTGGGGGTCATTTTTACGGTCATCTTTGTGCCACGCTACGGGTTGTTCAATCGCTTCTTGCAGACGCTCATCGGCTGGGGTCTGGAGGAGCGTTGGCTTGAGGACCCGGCGCTGGTCATGCCGGCGCTGATCATCACATCGCTGTGGATGTTTGTCGGGTTCAACATGATCTATTTTCTGGCTGCTCTGCAGAATGTGGATCCCAATCTGGTGGAAGCAGCCCAGATCGATGGGGCTGGGCCGTGGAACATGTTCCGCCACGTAATCGTCCCGGCAATCAAGCCCGTGGCGACCTTCGTGATTGTGATGAGCACGATTGGTTCGTTTCAGCTGTTCGAGTTGCCCTATTCGCTGTTGCGTGGTGGTTTTGGCCCAAAGAACTCGGGATTGACCATCGTCGGGTACCTGTACAACAGCGCGTTCAACTCCGGAGATCTCGGCACGGGATCCGCCGTGGGATGGATCCTCGTCCTGATCATTTTCGTCATTAGCCTTGCCCAAATCCGCGTTTCGGGCACGTTGCGATCGGAGGCGTGATGAATACGCTCCATGCTTGCCTGCTTGCCTTGATCTGTGTGTTCGCCGGCTCGCTTCTGATGTTCCCGCGACGTCCCCAGATTGCCTGGACTTACCTGCGTTACGTTGTGCTTGTGCTGGCTGCGGGGGTCGTGCTCACGCCCTTTGCCTGGCTGTTGTGCGCGGCTTTCAAGGATCGCGACATTCTCATGGAGTATGTGTTTTTGCCGCCTGTCAGTCGCTGGTCTTCCGAGACGCTGAATCTGAACAGTTTCCGGCAGTTGTTCGCGGGGGAGAAGACGCCGCAGGGAACGGTTTACTTCTGGCGCTATATCCTCAACTCGTTGTTCCTGACCACCACGGCGACCGTGCTGCACATCGTCACATGTTCCTTGACCGGGTATGCGCTGGCAAAGTACAGCTTCCGCGGCCGGCGAGCCATCATGCTGTTCATGCTGGGATCCATGATGATTCCCTCAATGATCTTGCTGGCTCCCGTCTACCAGTTGATGTACCACGTAGGCTGGATTGACACGTATCTGGCCCTGTTGATTCCCGGGGCTGTTCCTGTGTTCGGGGTTTTCCTCTTCCGCCAGGCGATTGTGAACGTGCCGAATGATCTACTCGAGGCGGCTCGAATCGATGGCTGTTCGGAATTTGGCATCTACTGGAACGTGGTAATGCCATTGGTGCGGCCGATGACGGGGGCATTTTGTCTGGTGAGCTTCCTCGGCGCGTGGAACAGCTTCCTCGGACCCCAGATCTACATACACACTCAGGCCAAGCTGACGCTGCCGGTCGTGCTCAGTCAGTACATTGGTATCTACAATCAGCAGTACGGTGTATTCCTGGCCGGAACCCTTCTGGCAATTCTTCCTCCCGCCATCATTTTCTTCGGGCTTCAGCGGGAATTCGTCAGCGGTTTGACCAGTGGGGCAGTGAAAGGCTGAGGGAGCCGGAGCTTCGGCGTCACGGGCGGCAATGGCCGAGGCGTTCGGTTGCTTCCCTGAAGTTCCCGAACCGATAGCAGTTCCAGCCGCGCTCCCGAGCTGCTTCGATGTTCTCGAGTTTGTCGTCGACGTAGAGGGCAGGGGGGCGGCCGTCACAGTACTCGCGTTCCATCGCCTCATACATGCCGGCGGCGGGCTTCTGGCATCCCACCTCGTAACTCAGCACAGCTCCGTGGATGAAGTGTAGGAAGGTCAGGCGCTCCTGGAGCAGACGGTAGTGGATCGTTGACACATCCGACATGAAAACGGGCCGCAGTCCCGTCTCTGTGGCGGCTTGGAGGAAGTCCGCGAGGCCAGGGAGTTCGGGGCCAAGAACGAGATCCATCGCTGTGATTACGCGGTCCTCTGAGATGTCGGCTTCCTCGGCCAGGCGGCGGATGTAATCGGCCTCCGACATTCGACCCGTTTCCAGAAGGACGGTCCAAGGGCCCATTCGAGGGTGCTTGCTGAGCAGGGCTTCGACCGAGGGATAGCCGAACACGTTGGCACATTCGGTTGGCTGCAGGGCAATGCAGACATTGCCGATGTCGAGCGCCAGCACGGGGGCTGCAGCGGTGGCGGGATTACTCCGGCTGGTCTTCAAGATCGAACACCTTGCCTGGTTTCGTGATGTTGTTTGGGGCCAGGGCCTGCTCTGCCGGGACGACAATACGCATCGTGCTGTGGCTTTCTTCCGCGGGGTGGTTGGCGGAGCGTGTAAGGTACCCCGACAGTCCCTGTTTTCCAGATTCAGAGGCAGTTGGGGAGGGCCCCGAAACGGCTACCTGCCGCAACCGATGGCCGAGGCCCACCCAACCAGCACAGTTGCGGTTTCCGGGAGGGGGATTAGGCTTTGACTGGCCAGAAGCGAATGCCTGTTGCGTTTTGTGCCCCGCGTGCGCCCAGGCGACTTCCATTAGGAGTGATCCCCGAGATGACATCCCGCAAGGACATGTCGACTCCAGCCGACATCGTGACCCAGTTCCGGGTTCAGCACGAACCTCATTACGTTGAGATTGGTGATGAGCGTGAGCTGTTCCGGGCAGCCTTCAAGCAGCAGATTCCGCTACTGATGAAGGGGCCGACCGGTTGCGGCAAGACGCGGTTCGTTGAGCGGATGGCCTATGACATGAGGCTTCCTCTGATCACGGTCTCGTGCCACGAGGATCTCTCCGCCGCGGATTTGGTGGGACGTTTCCTGTTCAAGGACAATGAGACCATATGGGAAGACGGTCCCTTGACCTTGGCTGTGCGCCATGGGGGGATCTGTTACCTCGATGAGATCGTCGAGGCCCGGAATGACACAACGGTTATCATTCACTCCCTGACTGATCACCGGCGCATTCTCTATATAGATAAGACTCAGGAGGTGATCCGGGCGCACCCCGACTTCATGATGGCCCTTTCGTACAATCCCGGGTACCAAAGTATCACGAAAGACCTGAAAGAGAGCACAAAACAACGCTTCGTTGCGTTGACGTTCGGCTATCCTGCGGCAGAGGTCGAAGCCCATATCTTGGTGGAAGAGTCTGGAATCGATCACGGAACGGCTCTGCGGCTTGGGCAGTTAGGGAGCAAGATCCGGAATCTGAAGGGATTTGGGCTGAGTGAAGGCGTCAGCACCCGTCTGCTTGTCTACGCGGGCAAGTTGATTGCCTCGGGTCTTCCCGCCAGGCAGGCATGCGCCGTCGCGATCGCCGATGTCTTGACCGACGACGGTGAGATCGCCAGCTCGATCAGCGACATTATTGACCTCTACTTTGCCGGAGATGAGGCACCGGCCTGATCGGGCCGGTGGACGGGGACACCCAAGCCTGAGGGACGGTGCCAGAGTGCCTGCCATGAACCGTTTGGGTCGTGAGGGGAGAGGATGCCACGCGGCCCTTCTCAGACGCACGGTCTCTTTTCCTGCTATATTGTATTCCCTTTTGCCTCTCAGATGGCGGGACGTATGGACGGACGGCGGGAAAGGACCACCAGGTCGCGTGTTTGGTGAGCTCTCTAACCGAATTGGCCTGTGGCTGCAGCGCTCGGCTTCGTGGCGCCAGCGGGAAGCGACCGTCGTTTCCGGTGTGTTGCTTCTGGGGGTGGTCGTGCGCGGGTGGTATCTGTGGCAGTACTCCAGCCATCACCTCTGCCACGTCGCTGTCGGTCCTGACGTGCAGGAATATGATCTTTGGGCCCGTCAGATTCTCGGGGGAGAGTTGCTCTGGCGGGACCTGCATATCCATGCCCCGCTCTATGCCTATTTCCTGGCTGCACTCTACTGGGTGACAGGCCAGGCTTTGGTCTGTGTGCGTGGGGTGCAGTTGGTGGTGGATCTGGTGTCTCTTGCCTTGGCCTATGCCACATGCCGCCGCCTCTGGGGGCGACGGACTGCCGCTGCCACTGGTGTGTTGTGGGCGTTGTATGCCCCTTTCATCTACTATAGCGGCGAGCTCTTCTCCGAGACTTTGGTCGTCCTGTTCATAACAGCAGCGTTGTTGCTCTGGGCCTCACTGAGTAGATGGCGTGGAGGAGGCGTCCGTCGCCACGCCGCACTGCTCGCCCTGGGCATTTGCCTTGGGCTCTCCTGCATCTGCCACCCTCTGATGGTCTTGAGTGCGGGGGGAGTGGTTGCCTGCACGGCGGCTCGTTACTGGCGATCTGCCGGAAGATTCCACGCTGTCCTGGCCAGTGTGCTCGTTCTGGCGGGGATTGCGATGCCCGTCTTTCCCGTTGCGCTCCGGAACTGGGTTGTCAGCAGAGAACTTGTGCCTATCCAGGCTCGTTCGGGTATGAATGTCTACATCGGCAACAATTCGGCGGCCAACGGAACGTGTTATCTTCGCCCCGGGGTCGAGTATGACGCTCTGGTTGATTGGCCTGAACGTGAAGGGATCGAGGGGGAGGGCGCCAGTAGCCGCTTCTACCGAAGCAAAGCGGCGGAGTTTGTGAGGGAGCATCCGTTCCGCTGGGCAGGTCTGGTCGGACGTAAGCTGCTCCTGACTTGGAACGCTACCGAGATCCCCAGTGGGCCGGATCTACCTGAGATCCGGACTCAGACCGCATTCATGCGTGGGGCGTGGCTTCGCTTTGGGGTGATATGCCCTCTTGCTCTGGTGGGGGCGTTGACCTGTCGGCGCGGGTGGGGTGTCGCTCCTTTGTGGTGTGTGCCCGGTGTCCACACGCTGGCTCTCGGCTTGCTTGTAACAAGCGGGCGTTACCGCTTGGGCATGATGCCGGCCGTCCTCATGATGGCCGGCGCGGGGATCAGCACAATCGTGAAGGCATGGCAGCGGGATGATCGGGAACTGTGTAAGAAGACCGTCCTGGCAGTTCTGGCAGGGTGTACACTCGCCTTTGTGCCTCGCCCCCCTCCCTTGGTTTCGAATCCGGGAGAAGCCGCTTCGTTGCTGGCCCAGGCCGCCTGGAGGAACGGTGATAGGACAGAAGCGGAAGTTCAGGTGGAACGGGCGTTGTCTCTGGAGCCAGCCAACGCGGGACTCTACCATCTTCACGGTGTGCTTCTGGCGGAGGAGGGACGGTTTGGGGAGGCAATCGTGTGCTACGAAACGGCCCTGGCTTACCGCCCAGGGCTGATCTCGGCTCGGATCGACCGGGCGGTGGCGTTGTCGGAACTGGGCCGGAAGGCAGCTGCAGCTAAGCAGCTCCACACCGTGCTGAAGGAGAGCCCCATGCAAGGAAAGGCCTGGTACAATCTGGGAGTGATCCAGGAGAGCAGCGGTCAGCCCGGGGATGCCCTCCTCAGTTACGACCGAGCCATACATGCGTCTCCGGCTCTCTCAAGCGCACACCTCAACCGCGGCGTCTTGCTCCACCGGCAGGGCCGGTCGCAAGATGCCCTCCGTAGTTACCAGACAGCACTGCGTCTGCAGCCTCAGAATGCCAGAGCCTGGAGCTGTGTGGCTTTGGCCCACATCGATTCCGGGAACGCGAGGAAAGCCTGCGCCGCGTTCAGGCGGGCTTTGCGCCTTGTTCCTGCTCAACCCGAGGTCTGGCTGACCTATGCGCGGTATGTTGCCGAGAGCGGCGATGCGATGCGCGTAGCCGCGATCTTACGTGCGGGGCGCAAGGCAAACCCAACCCATTCGGGCCTGCTCAACGCGACCCCATCCGAGCTGATGGCCCCGGAATCCACCGATGGTGGAGGGTAGGATGCAGACAGAGAGGCCGATCACCGCCTATGAGTACGGAGTTGACACCGTGACAGGAAAACGGAAAAAAAGCACTGGCTCCAGCTGGCAACTGAGTACACGAGTTGCTATCTTATGCGCTTTGTGTCTCTGCTCATCGATCGCGATAGGGCAGGATACGAAGACACCGGTCGATGCAGATGCCGAAGGTTCGGCGCTGGCTTTGAAAGAAGCTCAGGTTGCCCGACAGGTGGCGGAGGAACGGCGCGCAGAACTAAGCGCAACGCTCCTTCGGGCTGAGGTAGAGCTTGAGCAGTTGCGCGAGCGGTACGCAGAGCTTTACCTCGAGAGTCGGCGGCAGCAGCAGGATCGTGAAGATCTGGAGCTGCGAGCTGCAGGACTCCTGGCCGATCGGCAGGATATTTCTTCCGGTCGTGCCTTGTCCCGAGCGTTGAACGCACTGGTGACGCTGCGAGACAACCAGCTGGGGCTGGGTGATCAGCTCCGAGAGTTTGGGCTCTATCTGAACTCGGTGTTGGATGTTCTGCAGCCGAGCGAGGCGCTCCGCAAAGAGGTCACGGAACGGTACACGAAGCTGGTTCGCGACGTTGATCGTTCGGCCAAACCACTGCCGATAGTCGCTGGGCGAGGTAGTGAGGATCTCGGGCGGAATACGTGTCGGGTTCTGACCGTCGAAGACGAATTGCAGGTCGTCCTTTTGGATCGCGGAAGCGACGGTGGCATACGCCACGGGACGCTCTGGACGTTCGTTCGTGATAAGAGAGTGATTGCGCGATTGCGCGTGATTGATGTCCGCGAATCGATCAGTGCCGCCATCGTTACAGACGGCTCATTCGAGAGCGTGGGCCCGGGTGTCCGCCTGGAACAAGGCGAATGAGTGGCACTTCGGCGAGAGGCACAGCAGCGTTGTGCGGCAAGTGTAGAGACTAAGCGAGGACAACTCGTTCGGCAGCCTAGGAAGCGACGTTTATGCAAGCACAGGCCATAAGCAAGTATATACGGGTCTCTCCGTTCAGAGCCCGGCAGGTGACTCGGCTCATCCAGGGCAAGACAGTTCCCGAGGCAGTTGCCATGGTCCAGGTGATCCCGCAGAAGGCGGCTCGTCTGGTTTCCAAGACACTGCGTTCGGCTATTGCGAATGCGGAGAACTCCGAAAAAACCAGCGTCTCAGCGGAGGAACTGGTTGTGAAAGAGGCGGTGGTTGGCGAGGGGCCGACGATGCGCCGTTTCCGTCCGAAGGCTCGCGGTATGGCCGGTCGTATTCGCAAGCGCACAAGCCACATCAAGATCGTCGTGACGGACGAAGCATAGGAATAAGGGAGCCAATCGTGGGTCAGAAAGTAAATCCCATCGGGTTCAGGATTCCGGTCCGCAAGAACTGGCAATCGCGCTGGTTCGCCCGCAAGGCCGAATTTGGGCCGATGTTGCAGGAAGACCTGCAGATCAGAGCTTTTGTCAAAGGCGAGCTGAAACAGGCGGCGGTTTCAAAGGTGACCATCGAGCGTTTTGCGAAACGCGTCCGCGTCACCGTGTTTTCAGGCAGGCCGGGTCTCGTGATCGGTCGCAAAGGCGCCGAGATCGAGCGGTTGAAAGGCGAAATCAGCAAGTTGAGCGAGGGGAAAGAGATTTACCTCGACATCCGCGAGGTCCGCAATCCCGAGATGGATGCGCAACTGGTGGCGGAGAACATCGCTCAGCAGCTCGAACGCCGGATCAATTTCCGTCGTGCAATGAAGCGCTCGATCCAGACTGCCATGGATCTCGGCGCTGAAGGCATCCGTATCCGTTGTGCAGGCCGTCTGAACGGCGCTGAGCTGGCACGTACCGAACAATACAAAGATGGCAAAGTTCCGCTGCACACGCTGCGGGCCAATGTCGACTACGGTTTCACCGAGGCACGGACGATGGCCGGCGCCATTGGTGTCAAAGTTTGGATATGCAAACCCAAGGATTGGGAGGACACTCAAAATGCCTCTAATGCCAAAACGCGTAAAGCACCGCAAGGTTCAGCGCGGCGTCCTCAAGGGCAACGCAGGCCGCAATAACAAGCTGGACTTTGGCGAGTACGGCCTTCAGGCCCTGGCGATGGGCTGGCTTACTGCCAACCAGATTGAAGCGGCACGTGTGGCAGCCACACGGCATATGAAGCGGCGCGGCAAACTGTGGATTCGTGTGTTTCCTGACAAGCCGATTTCTAAGAAGCCTCTTGAGACCCGAATGGGCAAGGGCAAAGGCAACCCGGAAGGTTGGGTCGCCCCGATTCGCCCGGGCAACATGATCATTGAAGTAAGTGGCTGCAACGAGGCGACCGCCAAGGGCGCGCTGGCCCGTGCGGCGAGCAAGGTTCCAATGCGCTGCAAGTTCCTCTCCCGACACTCGGGTTGACGGCTTCGGTAGCTTGATTTGAGGAGAGATCCGCACATGAAAGCAGCGGACATCCGTGAGTTGACGGAAGAAGAGCTGATTCGGGCACTCGACGAAAGTCGTCGGGAGACACTGAACCTGCGCCTGCAGGCACAGACCGGGCAGCTTGAAAACACGGCACGTGTACGCCTGGTGAGGCGTGACGGAGCGCGGCTGCTCACCGAACAGGCGGCTCGCGCAGGGCAGCAGAAGTGACAGGGACCAAATCCATGACCGAGGCAAGTGATACCAAACGTGGCTTGCGCAAGACCCGCACCGGTGTGGTCATGAGCGACTGTCAGGATAAGACGATCGTCGTGCGGGTTGACCGCAGGGCGGCGCATCCTCGCTACCACAAGGTGATGACGCTGTCAAAGCGCTACTATGCGCATGACGAGCATAACGAAGCCAGGGCCGGCGACCGTGTTGAGATCATGGAAACACGCCCTCTGAGCAAGACTAAACGATGGCGCCTGGTGTCGATTCTCCAGCGCGCGGCAACGGACTAGGAGGCCGATTATGATCCAGATGCAGACTAGTCTGGATGTTGCCGATAACTCCGGTGCGCGCCGGATTGTGGCGATTCGGGCCCTCGGGCAGAACCGAAAATACGCCCATGTTGGTGACATCATTCGAGCAACCGTCAAAGAGGCCCAGCCTCGTGGTGCGATACGCAAGGGTGAACTTGTGCGAGCGGTGATTGTGCGGACAGCGTCCAGCATCAGGCGGCCGGATGGTTCATACCTCCGCTTTGACCGGAATGCTGCCGTAATCATTGACGACAGCGGCAACCCCGTTGGGACGCGTATTTTCGGGCCCGTTGCCCGTGAACTTCGCGACCGCCAGTTCATGAAGATCATGTCGTTGGCTCCGGAGGTGCTCTGATGGCGGGGTGCAAGATCAAGCGTAATGACACCGTCGTGGTGATCGGCGGCGTCTCCAAGGATAGTGTGGGCAGGGCCCTGTCCGTCAATCGGGAAAAGTCGACTGTGTTGGTTGAGGGATGTAACGTGCGGAAGAAGGCTGTACGCCGTTCGCAGGAGAATCCCCAGGGCGGCATCGTCGACCGTGAGTGTCCGATTCACATTTCCAATGTGATGCTGAAAGAGACATACGACGCCAGACGTGAGCGTCGCGGTGAGCCGGTTTCAGCCGCGCTGCCGGAGTCCAAGGAACAGGACAAGGCTGAGGCCGATTCATAGGACAGGGTGAGCGGCGATTATGAATAGCGATTTACACGAACAATACCGAAGCGAAATCGTTCCCGAGATGATGAAGCGACGCGGCTATAAGAATCTCTTGGAGGTTCCGCAGCTGACGAAGATCGTGCTCAACACGGGGGTGAGTGCGGATAAGGACCGCGCGGTTCTTGAGGAAACGTGCGAAGTGCTTGGCGCTGTAACAGGCCAGCGGCCTGTGATCACGAAGGCGCGGAAGAGCATCTCGAACTTCAAGCTTCGCGAGGGTATGCCGGTTGGTGCCTGCGTGACACTGCGCCGGAAGATGATGTACGCGTTCCTTTACCGGCTCGTGAACGTGACGCTCCCCCGCGTCCGTGACTTCCGAGGCGTTCCAGGGAAAGCATTTGACGGATGCGGCAACTACAGCATGGGGCTGAATGACCAGTCGGTCTTCACTGAGATTGAGCTGGACAGCGTCAAGAACACGGTCGGGATGAATATCACGATGGTGACGACGGCGAATACGGATGATGAGGCCCGTGAGCTGCTGGCCCTGTTAGGCATGCCGTTTGCGAAGCTAGGAAAGGACGAATAAGTCGTGGCTAAAACAGCGCTAATAATGAAGTGTAAGCGCGCGCCAAAGTTCTCGAGTCGTCGCTACTACCGCTGCGACCGCTGTGGACGAGTGCGTGCTTACATGCGCAAATTCCATCTTTGCCGCATTTGCTTCCGTGAACTGGCCAGCAGTGGCCAGATTCCCGGGGTGATGAAGGCCAGCTGGTAGAGACGGAGGTCTACTTGTGAGTTTGAGTGATCCCATTGCCGATATGCTGACCCGCATTCGGAACGCCGGCAAGGCTCGGCTTCCGGAAACCAGCATGCCTTCGTCCAAGATGAAGGTTGCGATCGCCGAAACCCTGAAGAGTGCCGGTTACCTGAACTCGTTGAGAGTTGAGGGTGACACGCACAAGGCCCTGACGGTTGAGCTCAAGTTTAAGGGCAAACACCGCATACCGGTCATTGAGGGTATTGAGCGCATCAGCAAGCCATCTTGCCGTGTGTATGTGAACAATACGGAGATTCCCGTCGTTCTTGGCGGGCTTGGTATCGCCATTCTGTCAACGTCCCAGGGCGTTATGACAGGCCATGCAGCGAGTAATAAGAAGATCGGTGGCGAGGTCTTGTGCCACGTTTGGTAGACCACGCGACTGCGATGAGGACGTTAAATCATGTCACGGCTGGGCAGAACACCAATTACCGTTCCTGGCGGCGTAGTCGTCAAGGTTGCTGAGCAGGAGGTCACTGTGACCGGCCCTAAGGGCACGCTCTCCTACTCAGCACCCGAGATGATTTCTGTGACGCAGGATGACAGCCTGTTGGTCATTAGCCTGGAGGAGAGCACTGACCGGAACGCGAAAGCGTATCACGGTTTGGTGCGCAGCCTCGTGCAGGGAATGGTGACCGGCGTCTCCGAGGGATTCCGACGGGAACTCGAGTTCCAGGGCGTTGGTTACCGGGGACAGTGCAAAGGGCAGAGCCTCACACTCAATCTTGGATACTCTCACCCGGTGGAGTTTGAGGTCCCGGAGGGGGTGCAGGTATCAATGCCTGACAACACACACGTTGTTTTGGAGAGCATTGACAAGCAGAAAGTCGGCCAGGTTGCTGCGACGATTCGCCGCTTCCGGCCCCCGGATGCCTATAAAGGCAAAGGGATTCGCTACGCTGGCGAAGAGATTTCGCTCAAGGAAGGCAAGACGGTCGGTTGATTACGTGGTGATTTTGGTGTCAGGGCTGCCTGACCGATTTCTGCGGGTTGACCTTGATCTTGGGAGCTTTTAGAGAACGATGGCAAAGTTGAGCAAAAAAGAGGCGCGGTTGCGGCGTCATCGTCGTGTCCGCGGAAGAATTTCCGGGACCGCAGCAAAGCCGCGCATGAGCGTGTTTCGCACGAGCAAGCACCTCTATGTGCAGTTCGTCGACGACGAGGCTCAATGCACGTTGGTGTCCGCATCAACGCTTGAGGCGAGCTTCGCTGAGACCGGCAAGAAGGTTGACACTGAAGGCGCCGCTGCCCTGGGGCAGATCGCTGCCGAACGGGCGTTGGCTGCTGACATCCAGCAAGCTGTGTTCGACCGGGGTGGGTTCCAATACCACGGTCGCCTGGCGGCCTTGGCTGATTCAGCTCGCAAAGCGGGCCTCAAGCTTTGATGTAACTCCAAGCTTTGGATCTGTCCCAGAAAGGGACGGGTGCCACACGAAACAGACAGGAGTTTTTCCGTGGCCCAACAGAGACCAGGAAGACAGCAGGATGGCCAGCAAGACGGCGAGTTCGAAGAACGCGTTGTCGCCATCAATCGTTCGAGTAAGGTCGTCAAAGGCGGCCGGAATTTCCACTTCAGCGCACTTATCGTTGTCGGGGACCGCAATGGCCGGGTTGGCGTTGGCTTCGGGAAAGCAAACGAAGTCGCCGACGCAATCCGCAAGGGCGGCGAGTTGGCACGGAGAGCGGTCATCACGATTCCGCTCAAGGGCCAGACACTGCCTCACGCGGTTAGGGCTGGATACCGCGGCGGAGAAGTGATCATGCGCCCTGCCTCTGAGGGAACTGGCATCATCGCTGGCGGTGGAATGCGTGCCGTGCTTGAACTAGGCGGCGTGCGAGATGTACTAGCCAAATCACTTGGCTCGAAGAACCCAATCAACGTGGTTAAGGCCACGATGGCAGGGATAGCAAAGCTTCGCACAAAGGACCAAGTCCTGCAGAAGCGCGATATCAGCTCTTTCCAGAGCTTCACCACTTTGTCGTGAGAGGGTATGCGATGAAGTTACATCAGCTTCACAACAGCTTTAAGCGTCGGTCTCGGACTCGTGTCGGACGCGGCGATGGATCCGGACATGGTCGCACGGCCGGTCGCGGGGACAAGGGCGCGGGTGCCCGTTCCGGAGCGACGCATCGTGCGCACTTCGAAGGCGGCCAGATTCCGTTGTTTCGCCGGCTTCCGAAGCGCGGATTCAACAGTCCCAACCACAAGACCTACAGTGTGGTCAACGTCCGTTACCTGGAGGATAATTTCTCCCCCGGGGACCAGGTTGACGTCGAGACACTGCGGTGCCGTGGGCTTGGCGACAAGGGCAATGCGGGCTTGAAGATTCTGGGTGACGGCGAAGTCACCAAGTCTCTGACTGTCCGGGCCCGGAAGTTTTCTGCGCAGGCACGGCAGAAGATCGAAGCGGCCGGCGGGACGTGTGAGATCGTGTGATTGTGCGGAGGACCGTTTCGGGTCCTCCTGTGTTGGCAGATCTACGTCGAGGAACTGCGCCGATGCTTGCAGCCTATGCAAATAGCTTCAAGATTCCGGAGTTACGCAACCGTCTGTTGTTTACCTTTGGGATCATTGCTCTATGTCGTGTGACGTCTAACATCCCCTGTCCCGGGGTCGATCCTAAGGCGCTGGCCGCTTTGTTCGACCAAATGGCGGACAAGACGGGTGGCGGCGTCCTGAACATGTTCAATCTGTTCAGCGGCGGGGCACTGCAGAAGTTTGCGGTCGGTGCTCTTGGGATCATGCCGTACATTTCGGCCTCGATCATCATGCAGTTGATGGCGCCTGTGATCCCTGTGCTGGAGAAGTTGCAGCGTGAGGGCGAATCTGGTCGGCAGAAGATCAACCAGTACACTCGCTATCTCACCGTGGCTATCTGCATGATTCAGGGCAGTATGTTCGCGAAGACGATGGCCAACCCTCAGCTCCTGGGGCTTCCTGGCGGGAACACTCCGGTGGTGAATCCCGGCGTTGCGTTTACCGTGATGACGGTGATTATTCTGACCGGGGGCTCGATGTTGCTCATGTGGCTGGGTGAGATGGTCACCGAGCGTGGCATTGGCAATGGCGCTTCCCTGATTATCACGGTTAACATCGTCGCGCGGCTGCCGCAGGCGATCTGGGGCATGGTGACTCTCGTGCGGGCCGGTGGTACTGCCAGCGGCCAGAGCTTTACCATCATCCATCTCCTGCTCATGGTGGCGATGTTCTTCGTTGTCTGTGCAGCGACTGTCGCCCTTACCCAGGGCCATAGGAAGATCCCGGTGAAGTACGCGCGGCGGATGTCCGGGAACCGCGGTGCTACGGCGGGTCAGACGAGCTACATGCCGTTGCGGGTAAACTACTCAGGCGTTATGCCGATCATCTTCGCCGGGGCGATCCTGATGTTCCCGACTATGGTACTTCGTGCTGTTCCATGGCCGAAGGTCCAAGCACTGTCGATGTACTTCCAGTACGGGACGGGATGGTACATGTTCTTCTACGGACTGATGATCCTGTTGTTCTCGTTCTTCTGGGTTGCCAACCAGTTCAACCCGATCCAGATTGCGGACGACCTTCAGAAGCATGGTGGCTATGTTCCCGGGATTCGTCCCGGTCAGCCGACCGCCGAGTTCCTTGACAAGACGATGACCCGGATCACGTTCGCCGGAGCCATTTTCCTGACCTCGTTGGCCATTATCCCCATGATTCTGGGGCGGTACTTCCGCGTGCCGATGATGGTGGCCCAGTTCTTTGGTGGCACGAGCCTGCTGATTATCGTGGGTGTCATGCTTGACACCATGCGTCAGGTCGAGGCCCAGTTGCTTTCCCGGCACTACGACGGGTTCCTGAGCAAGGGGCGTCTGCGCAGCCGCCGCGGCTAGCCTGCGAATGTCGCGGCATGGTCCCCAACCTTGCTCCGGGCGTGCCCAGGCGATGGGCTTAGCTACGGAGAGGACGACGGGGCGTAGTTGTTCTTCCTGCAAGCTCCTTCAGAGGAGCCTATCCGGCCATGCCTGAACCTTCTCCACTCCCGATGTCAGATGCCGTCGTTCTGGCTCCCCTCTCCGGTTACACCGATCTGCCGTTCCGGACAGCATGCCGCCGACACGGCTGCCTGTACGCCTTCACCCCTTTGCTTGACGCAGCGTCCCTTGTCCATGAGAATCCGCGGAACAAACAGATTCTCCCACGAGGAGAGCATGAGCCCTGGCTTGGTGTTCAGCTCCTCGGAGATTCGCCCGAGATCCTCCGTGCGGCGTGCGAACTTCTTCCTCGAGATACGTACGACATCGTTGATCTGAATCTCGGGTGTCCGGTCCGGAAAGTGACGCGCCGCGGGGCTGGAGCGGCTCTTGGAGCCGACCGTGAGCGGGCTTGTCGCTGCGTTGAGGCATTGGTAGAGGTGTGCGAGTGTCCGGTGACTGCCAAGATACGCGTTCAGGCCATGGACACGCCGGAAACGACTGTCGAGTTGGCCAGGGGGCTGGAGGCGGCTGGAATTGCCGCCCTCGTGGTGCACGGGCGAGTGATGGAACGTTTCTACTCTGGACCGGTGGCCTGCAGTGTGATCAGGGAGGCGCGCCGGGCTCTCCGTATTCCGGTGTTGGCGAACGGCGGGGCATTCTGTCGGGAAAGCGCCTCTGTCTTGCGAACCGCAAGCGGCTGTGCGGGCATTATGGTCGCCCGAGGAGCGATTGGGAACCCCTGGCTTTTCAGTGAGCTGGGAGATCCTGCGTTCACCCCCCCTGGGCATGAGGAGCTGTGTGCCGAGGTAGAGCTGCACGTTGAGGGGATGGTCAGGCTGTACGGCGAAGATGTCGCGATGCGCAATGCCCGGAAGATCATCCTGGCTTACCTGACAGGCCGCGGCTACCGTCGCTGCCGGAGACGGGCGGTCACCTCAATCTCGACCTGGGCGGAATTTGAGGATCTGATGGTCACGCTTCGCCAAGAGGGACCGAGCGCTCACTATGACGCTGCGAAGAGCCCCAAGCGTGATGTCCTCGAGGTCTGCTGAGAATGGGAGTCGAGTGGGTTATTTTGTTGCAGACCCGGTAGCTGAAGGTGCGGGACCATCCGTTGACTTGGTCTGGCTCCCGGTGGGGGCTTTCTCGGGGGCCGCTCCCTCCGCTTCGGGCGCGGGAGGAGCAGAGCGGAGCCGTTCAACTTCACTGATCAGAATCTGCACGTCTTTCGAACGCTGCGAATCATCAGCGGGTACGGCTGCCAGCGCCTTCTGCAATTGATCAGCTGCGACGGCCAACTTGTTCTGCAGACGTGCGCAGCGCGCAGCACCCAGGAGTGATTCCAGGCGGATCCCGCCATCTTGTGCCGCGGTGGCAAGTTCCTCAAAACGTTTCTCAGCCTGGATGGTCTTCTCGTCTGCTTCCAGAGCAAATGCCTCACCCAGGCGAGCGGAGTCGATGAGCTCGCTCTTGGGGTATTCCGAGATGAGCACTGAGAATCTGGTCGCCGCCTGATCGAACTTCCCTTCAGCGAAGAGCATCCTGGCGAGCTTTGTCTCTGCCTGCGCCCCGGCCTGAGTCCCTTTGTACTTACGGGCCACGTCAGTGAGCTCGTCAGTTGTTTCAGCCGCTGCTACAGCCGAGAACCCTTTCGCAAGCGTGTTTTGGGCAACGCCTTTCGCAACGCCTATGACAAGCCAGATGGCCAGAATTGCTGTGATCGCGCCGGTTGCCTGGCGCCAATAGGGTTTCCCATAGAGGCTCCACATCTGCTTGGCCTGGGTGAGGAGGTCAGCGGAGGCGTCAGTGGGCGTTGTTGTGGCCGGTGCTTGCTGAGAATGGCTCATAGCTTGCTCTGTTCTCCGTGCGTATATCGTGCTGATTTGGTCTGGCGCTATAGGCTACCAGAACAGGTGCAACTGAGATCGTTGTTGGTTTCGGGCTGCCGTTTGGGGCGTCCCGGGTGGTCTGCTTCCTGCCCCATACCGGTGTCTGGCCAACTCCTCACCAGATGCTTCCCGTCGCGTCATCTGCCGGGGGCCCCGGGTGCGTGGCGGGCAGGCCAACCCTATGAGGGCTTCGGGAGCTACGCGTCCTTATCGTCGTCGCCGAGGAGTTCTTCGAGACGCTTGTTGGCTTCTCCGCCCTTCTTCGCAGCGTCAGCCTTCTGCTCAGCCTCGGAAACGGAGCGTTCCTCCTCCTGCGAGGAGGGGTCTTCGGCGGTCAGTTCTTCGAGCTTCAGTTCGTCTACCGCCGTTGCCGCCTCAGGTTCTGTCTCCGGGGCCGGCCCAGGCTCCATCTCAGGGCCGGAGGCAGACTCGCCGCCTGTTCCGCTAAGGGCCTGGAGGAGGTCGGCTGAGACTGCCGGGCCGTCATCCTGGTCTTCCTGGCCACGCAGATAACTCGCTATTTGGCCGCCAGCCTGGGCTCCGGCTGTCTCGACGCTGGCCTCTCTGGCGCGGTGCACGACATCCAGGAAGAAGCTCTCGAGATCCATTGTTGGCTGGTCAATCAGTACATCGCCGCCGCCGGTCTTCTCGCGGATGAGGTCCAGGATTTCTTCGGCCTGTACGTCATCCAGCTTCGGACTGACGATCCGGGTCTTGTCTTGCACGGTGAGGATGCTGCTGAGCTCGCCTCTGGTGCGGATTCTTCCGCCGTAGAGCACGGCGACTTCGTCACACACATCCTGCACATCAGATAGGAGGTGACTGCAGAGAATGACGGTCTTTCCGCGCTGTGCAAGGAGGCGTATGACGTCCTTGACTTCGCCGCATCCAATTGGGTCAAGCCCCGAGGTCGGCTCGTCAAGGATCACAAGGCTTGGGTCATTGATCAGAGCTTGAGCCAAACCAATTCTTCGCGCCATGCCTTTGGAGAATTCGCCGACCGGCCGGTGCCTTGAGTTGGTCAACCCAACCATTTCCAGGAGTTGATCGATGCGTCTTTCCCGCTCCTCCTGGGCGAGGCCAAAGAGGGCGCCGAAGAAATCCAGCGTTTCACCTGCTGTGAGGTAGCGGTAAAGGTACGACTCTTCAGGGAGGTAGCCGATCTTGTGCTTGATGTCGACATCTCTGGGGGACTGACCAAAGACCTTGAGCGTTCCCCGAGTGGGATAAAGGAGGCCCAGAATGAGCTTCACGGTTGTCGACTTACCTGAGCCATTCGGCCCGAGGAGTCCGAACACCTGCCCGGGGCGGACGGCCAAGTCTATCCCATTTACGGCATTGGCCTTTGGGCGCCCCCAGAAGTCCTTAAACACCTTGGTCAAGCCGTTTGCTTCGACCACGAGGTCGGCATGTTGGTCTGGCATGTGTGCGTTTTCCGTTCTCAGGGCCTTGTCTGCTGACCAGGCGACATACGCGGTCACGAATTGGCCGTGGATTCCAAGTGTTCCCCGGCGCGCACGAGACGTGCACTGTTGAAGATGATCGCGAGTGTCCCCGCGCTATGCATAATTGCTGCGAAGACCGGCGGCAACTTCCCGATAGTTGAGAAATAGAGACCGATGACGATGAACCCGAGCCCCATGAGGAGGTTCTCGTTCATGAGCACACGACTCCGCCGGGACAACCAGATCAGGAATGGGATGCGTCGGAGATCGTTGTTCATGAGGGCGATGGATGCGCTCTGGACGGCTACATCGCTCCCAATCGCTCCCATGGCAATGCCAATGTCTCCGGCAGCCAAAGCCGGGGCATCATTCACGCCGTCTCCAACGACTGCCACAAAGCCACCCTCGGCCTTGAGCTCCTCGACAAAGTCAACCTTCTCCTGCGGCAGGCAGCCTGCCCGGACCTCGGTCAGTCCCACTCGGGCGGCAACCAAATTCGCCACCTCTTCGTTGTCTCCGGTGAACATGGCGCAACGGACAATGCCGAGGTCCCGGATCTGAGACACGGCCTCGGAGGCGACTTTCCTCACTGCGTCTCGCAACCCAATCCAACCAAGCACTCTATCCCCTTTGGCGACGAAAACGATGCTCGCGGCAGCGTTTTCCGGCAAGGCGAGGGAGTCGGCCATCAGCGTCGTATCCAGTCCGCATTCGTTCAGCCAGCTTTCGCGGCCGACGCGGCACACGGCTCCATCAAAGGTCGCCTCAACGCCTCTACCGGGGACTTCCTCATAGGAGGCCGGGTCGTTCCATTCGACATTGGCTTCTTGAGCCAGGCGTCGCATTGCGTTGGCGGCGGGGTGGTTGCTGTGAGATTCGGTCGATGTGGCGACCTGCAGCAGCTCTGACAGTTCCACTTCCGGGGCCGGCTGAAGTCTTGCCACTTCCAGGTTACCCTCGGTCAGTGTTCCGGTTTTGTCGAAGACGACAGCCCGGACTCTCGCCGCGAGCTCGATGTGGGCGACATCTTTGATGAGGATTCCCAGACGGGAGGCAGCGGCGATGGCCGCGATGACGGCAGATGGTGTCGCGATAACCAATGCGCAGGGGCAGGACATGACGAGAACAGCTATCACCCGGTCCAGGTCCCGAGTGAAGAACCAGACCAGCGCTGCGATCATGAGGACGGTTGGCGTATAGAAGCCTACGTATCGGTCAATCATCCGCATAATGGGAAGCTTGGACTGTTCCGCAGCGACGATGAGATCACGCACTTTCCCGAGCGTTGTATCGGTGCCGACACGCGTCACGCGTACGTCTACCAGCCCGGTCAGATTCTGCGTGCCGGCGTAGACTTCTGCATCCTGTTCTTTGTCGACCGGGAGTGACTCACCGGTAATGCTTGCCTGGTTGACACTTGTCGTCCCGCTGACGACACTTCCATCAGCCGGGAAGTTTTCTCCCGGGCGGATCCGGCAGACGTCTCCAACGCTCAGGCTGAGGGCATCGGTCTCTTCTTCTCCCTGGTCTGAGAGGCGACGGGCCCGTCTGGGAGTCAAGCGGATCAGGGCCTCGATAGAGGCCTCTGCACCAATGGCTGTCTTGCGCTCAATCGTGGTCGAGATCAGCATGAAGAACGCGACGGCCCCGGCGGTGCGGTAGTCGTGGTTAGCGAACGCCGCCACAAGCGCCAAGGCGACCAACTCATTCATGAACATCTTGCCTCGGACCAGGTCCTTGACCGCAGCCTTGAGGATGGGGTACCCCAAAACAAGTGCACCAACAATGGCGCTCAGTTCGACCGCGAAAGGGTCTATCGAGTCAGAGAAGAGGGCCTTGGCGATATATGAGTTGAGGACCAGAATGCCACCGAACATGGCGCGCACAAGACGCCATGATTCGTCGTTCTCCTGGGTATCCCCGCAACAGGCGCAGGACACTCCCTTCTTGTGGGAGTGTTCATGCTCCATGAGTTCGCTTGCAGTTTCTGCCAGCATAGGCTTGCTACCCTGTCGGTTTGCGGTATCCGTTAATGGTCGCCCCGAGGAGGAACGTGCTCGTGAGAGCTCTCGGCCTCAAGTGGGCATCACTGGCTGTGCGTCGGCGCCCCCGGTTTCGGGCGTTCCGGGCCCAAACGCAGGCGTACCTCTTGGCGTCCTTCGCCTCTGGTGTGGATGACATACTTTGTTTCGACTCGACTGAGGACGTCGCGTACGGCATCGGTGTAGAGCGCTACGAGCATGGTGTCGGGGTTCTTCTCATACTCAGCGTAGACCGTTTCGAAGTAGGCCTTCTCGGCCTTCACTGATTCGACGACACGCGTGCGGTAGGCGCTCGCATCGGCCCGGATCGTCGATGCCTTGCCTTCGGCCTCTGGAACGACTCGCCTCTCATAGGCTTCGGCTGTGGCGATTGCGGCTCTGTAATCATGGGCGGCATCAACGACTTCCCGGAACGCATTCTGCGTGGCAAGCGGGGGTTGCACTTCGACGAGATTCACTTCGTCGACGCGGATTCCCAAGTCAATACCTTCTGCGTCAACCAGATTTCGCACGCGGTTCTCTACGCCATTGGCCAGGGATTTTCGTTCCCGGTTGGTCCCTTCTGCTCGCGAGAGGACCAGCACGTCTTCAACCGGCCAGGTGGCCACTTCGGCCAGCACCGCTTCAGAGAGAATGTTCTCAATGATCGCTTCTGCGCCACGAGTGCGTCCGTGGGTGTGCTTCTCCCGCTGCTCGGCGTAGCTGTCATCGGGCTCGTGGAAGAGCCGCAGGTAGTATTTTCTGGCATTATCAACGCGGTACCTGACGGCCCAGATCATGTGCATGATATTGGCATCACCCGTAAGGAGATAGCCGCCTTCTCCTGGGCGCAAGACAGCCGATTCGCCCACGGGAACGACTCCTTGATCGGTTGACTCCAGGCGGTTGGCGTTTATCAAGGGCCAGTACTGAGAAGATGTAATTGTTACGGAGCGTTGAGCGGGGAGCCGCTCAACCTGATCTATGGGGTAGGGGAATGCCCAGTAGAGCTTGCCGCGACTGAGGACTTCTTCTCCTCCTTTGGCTCGGAGAGCGCCAAAGCGGAAAAGCATTGCTTCCTCGTGTTCACGGACATAAAAGACGCCGCTGAAGACAAGGTAAACAAAGATGAAGACTATCAGGACACGAAGCAGCACGAAGAGCACACGCAATGTGCGAACCAGCGACTGCATGCCCTGGTCGCCCTCATGGAGCTCCGTGGCGTGACTGTGCTGGTCGGTGCTCATTTCGCGCCTCCTGCTTTCGGTCGGGCAGCGGGTGGTGTCAGCGTCAGCTTCCCGAGTTTCGTTGCCCCGGGTCTGAGCAGGTCATAGGGTGGCGTGTTCGTGTCGATGACCAAGGTCGTTTTCGCGGAGAGCGTCAGCCGCAGAGCGTCGAGTTTGCGGAGGAAAGCTGCCAGTTCCGGGTTCTTGCGGAAGACGGCGTAGTGCTCTGCCGCTGACTTATCTCCCTCGGCCCGAATTCGCTTTGCTTCGCCTTCGGCCTTTGCCAGGACTTCTCGCACTTCCAGATCAGCCTTGGCACGAATTTTCTCGGCGTCGCGCTTCCCTTCTGCTCGGTACTCGGCCGACTTCCGGTTGCGCTCTGCTTTCATGCGCGCAATCACTTTGCCGGAAACCTTCTCCGGGAAGCCCAGGTGTTTGAAGCCCAGATGGGTGACTTCGATCCCGTAGTTGGACTTTGCATCGGCCTGCAGGCTGGTGAGTATCTCGTCCGCAATGCCGTCGATGTGGACCTTGTCTGCGTCCACGTTGATGAGTTCGGTCAGGTTGTGGCGTCCCAGCGCAATGTTGCGGTGGTGGCGAGTGAGTTTGTCCAGCACTTCCTCCGCATCCGCTGTCGTGTTGAGTCGCTTCAGAAACAGCTCCGGGGCGTCTCCGTCAATGCGCCACAGGACATAGGTTGTCACGACGATCTGGTAGTCATCAGCCGTTTGTATCTGCTCGACCTGCCCCTTCTTGAGCTCGTAGCATTGGAGGCGGTTGTCGTGCCGCCAGACCGTGTCGATGGGGTATGGCCACTTCCAATGGAGTCCGGGCTCGTAGAGCTTGGCCTTCGTGGCGCCGTCTACGGAGACGGCCTTTGGTTCGCCAAAGGTCATCACCACGGCATGTTCCGTTTCTTTTACCTCAAAGGTGACCAATGCTACAAGAAATATGAAGGCTACAAGCATCCCAAGCAGTACGACGGGCCAATGCTGCATCCACGTCCGTTTGTCCGTGAATCCCATGTTTCCTTACCTCCTCTAGCTTGCTCCGGGCTTCTATTGTTGGCTGCGTTCCAGATCCAGATCCAGCAGATCCGGCCGCAGCTTTTCCTCGAGATCGAGAACGAATGTCTCGTCACTGGTCTCGGTGCCGATTACATATTTTCGGACGTTTCTTCCTTCGTTCTCCAAGACATCCAGGAAGCTGCGCAGGACGAACAGGTTGGGCGAGGCGTCGAACGCCAGCATCTGTTTGCCGAAGCGCTCCGCTTCTGCCTGTGAGACTTGCACCCTCTCAAACTGGTATCCCTGTGCCTGCGTAACCAGAGCCAACGCCGCGGCTTCGGCAGCGGGTTGGCGTTGAATTTGGTAGGTTTCTCCCTTGAGGATCAGCTCGTGCTTTTCCTCCATGGCCCCAACCACCTCGTCAAAGGCCTCACCCACGTACACAGGCGGATGCAGTCCCTGAAGCCCCACAAACACGATCTCGATGCCCAGCGCAGCTCCCTCAGGTCCAACGGCTTGCTGAATGCGTTCCCGCAACAATTGTGCGCCCTGGGCTCTTCCGCTGGTCAGTATGCGGAAGAAGTCAACATTCGCCAGGTACTTGACCAGTTCCTTTGACGCAATCTTCTCCAGTGCTTTCTTGGGGGTGGCGTGGCGGTAGGCATAGTCATAGAGATTGCTGACTCTGAAGTAGACGGGCACGCTGGCGGCGAGGAAGTATGCTGAGACAGGCTGCTCATCCGTCGGGTCAGTGGTCTCGGCACTGTCGACTCCTGCCTCTGGGCGGCTGGCCACAATGAATGGGAATTCTTCTCGGTGGTGTGTCTTGCTCCAGACCATCACCCTCCCGCTGGGATCGCCTTGGATGTCTTCCATTCCGGGCGCTGGTTCGTCGTGTCCGGCGTGGTCTTTGTCTTTCTCCCCACCGCTGGGGATGTACCCGACGTGGACCAGCTGCAGGCGTTCAACGGGGAATTTGTAGATTCGTGCGAACGGGGCGGGAAGCTTGAGGTAGAGGCCAGGCGCCAGCGGGGCCTGCGAAACAACTCGCCCAAAGCGCTCTCGGATGGCGTTCTCTTCCGTTCGAACGACGACGAAACACGTTTGCAGCCAAAGGGCTGCGATCATTACAGCCGCAAACGGTGCGACCGTTCGTTCCACAAAGCGGTAGAACCAGACTTCGGACACGTGGAAGCCAAACTGGTAATCCAGCGAAGACGCCACATTCCTGGCTATTCCACCCGGTTCCGTAAAGAGGGCCAACAGGCGACTCTCGAAAAGTGGTCGAAGCTCCTCGCCCGGGCTCCGGGGACGGTAGAACTCGATCACAAAGCTCGTCAGCGCTTCTGCTCCCAGGACAAGCATGCAGGCCAGGAGGATCTTGGCAATGCCGATATCCAGGCGATCCGCCATCCAGCCTACGTGTTCTCCGAGAAGCGCAAGAGCGGCCCCCAGGTAGCACAGGGCGGTCAGGAAAAGCCAGGCTCCACATGGGCGCAGCCAGCGACACCCGGACTCGCGGGACGAGCCGATGTAGTAGCTTCCGATGACGACGCCGACAAGGAAGAAAAGGGTTAGGACGGCAGCAGGCTGAAGGGGCGCCTGTGCGATTGGGAAGACCAGTGTCTTCCCCCACTTGGCCCAGATGATCGAGCCGGAGATAAGCAGGGCGATCCCAATGCAGAACGTCAGAGCCGGGACGAAGAGATTCGCGTACTGCTGGCTGGTGCGTGCCGCAAGTTTCGCGGTTTCATCAGAGTCCTCAAACAGATCGGCACGCCCGTGTGCCCGCAAGTGTTCCTCGGCTTGAATCGCTTCTTCCGCCCCGCGCCGGGCAAAGCGCGCACGCCCTGCACTGGCCAGCGAGACGATAATTGCGACAATACCTGCCAGGCATCCAGGCACCAAGGCTGTGCAGGTTGCCGACTTACTGATGGTTGCGCCGGCGATAAAGAAGACCAAGCTGATTATCGCCGCAACCCAGGCCATGCGTTCCGGGCGTCTGCTCGTGTCGCTCATGCGATTCCCTGTCTGTTAATCTGCCGAGGTCGTCTCAGGCGTCTCTATCGAGGCCATCGCCTGCTGATTCAGAAACTCTTTCACTTGAGCCCAAAGAGAACGTACGAACATATCTCTCCATCAGCAAATCTCAAGCACTATCGTGCCAGTACTGAGCCCGTCCGGTCGCCACGACATGTCGGGCCAATGGGACTACTGCCGAAGTGGCGAACCGTTCCTCTCACTCGTACGTTACTAAGCTTGCTTAGACCCTGAGTGACCGCCCTGGTTCCCTGGGGTTGTCCGTGACAGCAAGTGAACGACCTGAACGCGCGGCCGGGAACTCCCCGGTTGCCATCAAATCAGCGGAGAGAACGGCATGAAAAGCTACCGGAAAGAGCTTTGGTTCGAGGCCCGCCAGCGGCGGGAGCTCACCAACATCACGGGGGCAGTGAACGAGTGCCTCAGAGAATCGGGTGTTCGCGAAGGGCTGGTGTTGGTCAATGCCATGCACATCACGGCCTCTGTCTTCATCAACGATGATGAATCTGGCCTTCACAGCGATTATGAGAGGTGGCTCGAGAAGCTGGCCCCCGAGAAGCCCTATGACCAGTATGCTCACAATGGCTATGAGGACAACGCAGACGCACACCTCAAACGCACCATCATGGGGCGTGAGGTCGTGGTGGCGATCACAGCGGGGAAGCTCGACTTTGGTCCCTGGGAACAGATTTTCTATGGTGAGTTCGACGGGAAACGGCGGAAACGTGTGCTCGTCAAGATCATCGGCGAATGAGCCGTGAAACGCCAATCGCAGAGGTGGTGATCAACCTGTCCCTCGACCGTGGGTTCGACTACGCTATTCCTCCGTCTCTCTTGGGACGGGTGAGGGTTGGGGCCCGCGTGAAGGTGCCGTTCGGCAAGAAAGGGCATCGCACCGGCTTTGTTGTGGCCCTCAAGGAGAAGTCAGACTTTCCTGATCTGAAGCGAGTCGTGGACGTCGAGGGGCAGCGTGAACAGATCCCCCCAAACCTGATTCGCCTGGCCGAGTGGATCGCGAAGTACTACTGCTGCAGTCGTGAACAGGCTGTCCGGGCGATGCTCCCGGCTGCTGTTCGGACCGGCAAGATCCGTCGGAAGAAACAGCGTTTCGCCTGCCTTAACCCTGAGGTCGATCTGGCTGAGCGGCTCCCTCTCCTGGAAAAGCGAGCACCGAAGCAGGCCGCGGTCCTAAGGGTACTCGTGCGAGCGGGGGCCTCGAGTGTTTCTTTCCTTCTCGCCGAAGCGAAAGCGGGAGCTGCTGTGGTGAAGCGTCTCGCTGAGGAGGAGTTGATCGTGGTTGAGGAGCGGAGTGTTGACCGCGACCCTTTTGCCGGTGACGTCGTCTTGCCCACGGCCCCGCTGAAGCTGTATCCCGAACAGGCGGCCGCGCTCGAAATCGTGCGATCGAGCCTGACGGCAGAGGACGCCCGCGTCATTCTCCTGCACGGCGTCACCGGCAGCGGGAAGACCGAGGTATACCTCCAGGCGATCCAGTCATGTCTTGAGAACGGGCGGGAAGCGATCGTCTTGGTCCCGGAGATCGCCTTGACGCCTCAAACGACGGATCGGTTCCGCAGTCGTTTCGGAGAGACCGTCAGTGTTCTGCACAGCGGCTTGAGTGATGGCGAGCGTTTCGATGAGTGGACCAAGATTCACGAGGGGCGGACCCAGATTGTGGTCGGAGCTCGTTCCGCCCTGTTCGCCCCGTTCAGGAAACTCGCTCTGATCGTGGTTGACGAGGAACACGAGAACACGTACAAGCAGGACGAAGCCCCCCGCTACCAGGCACGGGATGTGGCCGTGATGCGCGGACGCATGGAGAATGCGACCGTTGTCCTTGGATCAGCAACGCCTTCGCTGGAATCGTATTACAACTGCCGAGTCGGCAAGTATGTCCTTGCTGACATGCCTGTTCGGGTCGATTCACGCCGCCTCCCCGCGATGGAGGTCGTTGATATGCGTGCCGAGGCTGTCCTCAGAGGCGGGTCCAGGGTATTCTCTCGCAGGCTGACGGACCTGATTCGGCAGCGTCTGGAGAGTGGCGACCAGACGTTGCTCTTCCTCAATCGCCGCGGTTATGCCACCCAGATGCTTTGTACGGAGTGCGGCTATGTGGCGATGTGCGAGGACTGCAGTACCGCTTTCACATACCATCGGGGCGTCGAAAGGCTCTGCTGCCACCTCTGCGGATGCCTCTTGCCTGCACCTCAGCGTTGTCCTCAGTGTGGTGACACAGAGATCCGTTACACCGGGCTCGGAACGGAGAAAGTCGAGTCGATTGCCCAAAAGCTGTTTCCCCAGGCCAAGATCGGGCGTATGGACTCCGACACGATGACGACCAAGCACTCCCACAAACACATGCTTGATGCCTTTCGTGCCGGGAGAGTCCAGATTCTCATCGGGACGCAGATGATCGCGAAAGGCCTCCACTTCCCCAACGTCACTCTGGTGGGGGTCATCTTCGCGGATCTGGGGCTGCACCTGCCTGATTTCCGAGCCGGCGAGAGGACCTTCCAGTTGCTGACACAGGTTGCGGGCAGGGCAGGGCGTGGTGACGTGCCGGGCCGGGTCATCGTGCAGACGTACACGCCCTACCATCCTGCCTTGGAGTTCGCCTTGGGGCACGACTTTGTTGGGTTCTACGAGGAGGAAATGCCCATGCGACAGGCCCTTGGCTTTCCCCCCGTTACTCACATGGCCATTGTTCACTTCCGCAGTGAGGAGGAAAGCAAGGCATCGGGCGCAGCCGAACGTTTCGCCGAGCACCTGTCCGAGAGGCTCCCGGAGTCGGTTCAGGTGATAGGTCCTATGCCGGCACCCATTGCCAGAGTACGCCGATTCTACCGGTACCAGATTACCCTTCGGGGCGGGCCCACGCTGGCTCTCATCCGGTTCCTTCGTCAGCTTTCATTGCAGGCCAATCGAGATGAGAAGGAAGCGGATGTCTATGTTGATATTGACCCGCGAGGCCTCCTCTGAAGAGCGTGGCGGGCTGAGGTCGTAGGGGACGCACCTCAGCTGGGCTGTGGGAAGGGCGTGTTTCCCTACTCCCGCCACTAACCGCCGGGCAACGACGTCAGCCGGTCAAACGCAGCTTGGGAGGCCGTTCCCACATCCTCGTGCAGGCTCTGACCATGCGTGTCCATCGTGACCAGGGCTGGGAAGTCCTTTACCTCAAGTTCCCAGATTGCTTCCGGAAGCCCAAACGTCTCCTCCCAATGGACAGCTATGACTCGCTCAATGGCCTGCGCCAGGATCTGAGCAGCTCCACCGACGGCATGCAGATACACGCAGCCGTGAGCGCCGCAGGCCGCGAGTGTTTGAGGCCCCATTCCTCCCTTCCCGATGACAGCCCGAAGGGCGAATCTGGCGATAATGCCGGCCATGTATGGTTCTTCCCGGATGGACGTCGTCGGGCCGGCGGCCATTACGTGCCATCCGCCGTCCTCCATTACGGTGACCGGGCCGCAATGATAGACCGCCGTGCCTGTCAGGTCACAGGGGGGGCGCGCCCCGCCAAACAGGTGATGGTGGACGGCATCTCGACCAGTCACCAAGCGGCCGGTCAGGCTCACCAAGTCCCCGACTGAGAGACCGCGCACGGCTTCTTCTGACAGTGGGAGCTGCAGCGCAATGGGCGTTCTCACGGGCTGGGGTGCCCCATCGTTGGCTTCGGTATCCGTCATTCGTATCTGGGCCTCATGGTTGTGGCTCAACCGTCTGCCCTCCTCCGGAAGGAGGGGCAGGAGAGGGCTCAGCGCGTCGCGGCGGGTCAAAACGGTAGATCGTTTCCCCATCCTTGCACCAGCGGAACTTCTCCCGGGCGACCCGCTCAATAGCGCGGTAATCCGTGCGCAGTGCACCCATCTCCCTGCGCAGCTCTGCGAGTTCACGCTCTTGGCGCTCAATGTCCGCTTTCAGCTCGTAGACCGTTCGCCGCGTGTGACGGTACTTGGTGTATGCGGGGAGAAGGAAATAGAGTGAGACGCAGCAGAGGACGACGAGGACGAAGAGGAGTAGGTAGTCGCGTGGTTTCATGCATTCCTGTCTAAAGTTGGTCGGTGTCCGGGCGGGGCTGCCGCGGCTCAGTTAAGCGGGACAGTCAGTGGGAATCGGCGGAGGAACGTGCGGCCTCGGATACTCTCAACCGCGATCAGCACCACTCCGACGGAATCACCAGGTATGAGACCCCGGAGGGCCTCAAACACGTCGTCCATATTCCTTGCGCTCTTGCCCCCAATGCTCACGATGATGTCTCCACGTCGCGCCTTCACAGCGGCGAATTCGCTTTCGGGCAGCACTTCGCTGATGGCCAGACCTTGTAGGTCCTCAGACAATCCCAACGCCTGCGTGAGGGCTGGGGTGAGTTCCTGAAGCTGCAGACCAAGCCGTCGACGAACAAGTCGGTCGGGGGACATCGTCCCAATCCGTGTTTCGACCTTTCCTCCTGTCGCGGTCTGGATTTTTAGATTGTCCCCCGGGCGCAGTCGCCACAGGATTCGCGAGACGTCCACGGCTCGCGACACCGCCTTGCCGTTGACGGTGACCAACGTCACTCCGACTTCAAGGGGGGTTGCGGCGATCGGGCTTCCGGGCTCGATCTCGGCAACGATGACATGCGGTTTGCCTTCCTCGACTACTGTTTCCGGGATTAGGCCACAGGCTGCGAGGGAAAACCGGGACGGCACCAGCCACCGGGCGAGAATTGCCTCAATGCGGCTCATTGGGATGGCAAAGCCGATTCCCTCCGCATCGCGCCGAATGGCGATGTTCAGACCGATGAGCTCACCGTCGAGGTTGATCAACGGTCCTCCGCTGTTTCCAGGGTTGATTGCAGCATCCGTCTGGATGATGTCATTGAACGTGACTCGTCCCTCCGTGAGACTGCGGTTCTTGGCGCTCAACACGCCGTCGGTGACCGTGTGTCCCAAGCCGAAGGGGTTGCCCACTGCCACCACTGTCTCACCCAGCATCAAGTCTCCCGGCAGGCCGAATTCCACGCCGTGCAACTCGGTCTTACCTAGATCGCTTTCCACTTTGAGCAGAGCCAGATCGTTCGCGGCATCGTACGCGATCAGACGTGCGGCGCTCTGTCGCCCGTCCAGGAAGCGAATCAGCGTCTGAGAGGCTCGACTCACCACATGATAATTGGTGACCACGAGCCCTCCGCAACACACAACCACCCCACTGCCAAGAGGTATGGACTCCTTCTCATACCGAGCAAGGTGACGGCCGAAGAAGTCGTTGAAGAAGAGGGCGAATGGGTCTGAAACCTGGACCATCTGCTCCGTACTGATGTTCACGACGCTCGGCATGACTTGTTGGACTGCCTTCACAACCGGCGTGATGCGCGCGGTGTCTCCCGCGGCAGCGGCCAGGCTGGACGTGATCACGAGTCCGCAAATACAGGGGATTTGGAGCTTTTGCATGTGTCTTGACATAGTCTGTTATGAATGCTAATATTTAACAGTGTCTACATAGGGAGAAAGGAGACAGAAAATGACCTGTGCACGTGGTACCTCAGAGACCTCGGGGAGATGGGCTGGTCTGGTTTCATTTAACGCCCTGCGTTCACGTGTTCGAGCGCGTCGCGCTCAGTGCCTGCAGTTGCATGACAATAGCCAAGCGGGGCAGCGATTTCAATGGTGTGAACGCTTTTTGCAGATCCTCTGGAACGAGCGCCGATTCGTTCGGGCAATGCGGACGGCTGACGGAGAACCACTGAGCGTGATCAGCACCGGGATATGGAATGTGGGCCCCGGTCCGGACTTCCACGACGCGGCCATCCGCATTGGGGATTCCGTGCGCCGTGGCGCGGTCGAGATCCATCGGGATGTGGCTGACTGGCGGCGACATGGCCACCACAATGACCCCGCCTACTCAGAGGTCATTCTGCACGTGGTATGGTTGGCGAGTGGCGAAGAGACGGGGGGACCGTCCGGCGTGCCCGTTTTTTGCCTGGGGGACCATCTCCCACAGCCGTGGCACGTACTGCTTGATGAGATCACCGGGAGTGACTACCCCTATGCCCAGAAAGTGGCCCCAGGAGGTTGCGCCGCCGATTGGGCGAATGTCGGCGACGAGCATTTGTCTCGCCTGCTGCGGATAGCTGGCCTGGCCAGGTTTGATGACAAGGTACTCCGTCTTCAGCGTGGGATGGTCGCCAACGGAGTGGCCCAAGCTCTCTATGAGGCCGTGTTCGAGGCTCTGGGATACAAGGTGAATCAGGAACCCATGCGCGTGCTGGCTCGGGAACTCCCGCTGGAACTCCTTGCGGACCTTCCGGACCCAATGACGAGAGAAGCGGCGCTTTTTGGTGCGGCCGGACTGCTGCCGGATCCAAGCGTAGATCACGTCGACCCGATTTGGCAGCAGCATGTGGCCGAACTGTGGGACAGGTGGTGGACCTTGGGGTTGCCGCGTCTTGATCTGGATTGGTCCTCCCGGTCGAGTCGGCCGCTGAACAGCACCCACCGAAGGCTGGCCGCTGGCCTCGAGTTGCTTGAGGCGAGCAAATGGAACCTCCATGGGTGGCTGGTCGGGCTGGCTGCCGCAGCTACCACGGCTTCACAGCTGGCCCATTTGTTACGGGAGAGTCTCCGTGTGCGCAGCAGATGGGAGGCCTTCCGGACGTTTGGTGCTCGCACCTCGCGGCCCGCCACGTTGCTCGGAGCGTGTCGACGCCAGGATCTGTTGGTAAACGTCGTTCTGCCGTTTCTGGTCGCCTCTGGTCGTCGAAGTGGCGATACTGCCCTTGCAGCGTCGGCTACGGAAGCCTATTGTGGCGTTCCGCCTCTTCAGAATAATCGTGTGCTCACGGAGGCGGTGCATCGTTTTCTTGTGCCGCCGAGCAGAGCAGCAGTGGTGCTCGGTGGGGCCTGTGAGCAGCAAGGTATCATTGAGCTCTATCGCAGTTTCTGTCTGAGCCTCGAAAGTGCGTGCGAAAATTGTCCGTTTGTTCAGAGGGACTCGGTTGCACAACCCAGGCCAGCGGAATACATTTCTTAGCCTGTCTGCGGATCCGTTGTAAACGCGTGTCTGGACGCGGAATCTGGTTCATCATATGAAGTATGCGATCATCGGCGACATCCACGCAAACCTCGAAGCACTTACCGCTGTGCTTGAGAAAGCTGAGGAGTGTGGCGTCGACAGGTACCTGTGCATTGGTGACATTGTCGGCTACAACGCCAATCCGCAGGAGTGCCTTGAGCTGATCCGCAGCCTTGATCCTGAAGTCGTGGTGAAGGGAAACCACGATGAGCAGGCCAGTTCAGACAGTGAGTTGATCGGTTTCAACCCTCAGGCTGCGATGGCGATTGAGTGGACCCGCAGGCAACTCAATGAGGATCAGAAGGTGTGGCTGGCCTCGCTGCCCTATCGGCAGACGGTCGGCACCAAGGTGACACTCGTGCACGCGACCCTCGACATGCCGCATATGTGGGGTTACATCTTTGACAAGTTCAGTGCCGGCGTCTGTCTCGGGTACCAGTTCACGCAGGTGTGCTTTTTTGGGCACACGCATGTGCCGTTGGCCTTCGAGAAGTTTGGTGACATCATCGGGGGGAAGTACCGCGAGATTGTGTTCCAACCGGGGCACAAGTACCTCATCAACGTGGCTAGCGTAGGGCAGCCGCGTGACGGTGACCCGCGAGCCGGCTTTGCTGTGTATTCTCCTGAGGAACGGCGAGTTGAGCTCTTCCGGGTCGAGTACGACATCAAGTCCAGCCAGAAGAAAATTCTGGAAGCGGGGCTTCCGGAACGCTTGGCTCAGCGTCTCGCGTTCGGGCGCTGACGTACGCGCTCTTGCCTAACGGGGTGTTCCCTCCACATCCCCGGGAACAGGCTCGCCCTGCGGTTTTCCATCGGTCTGCCAGCTCAGTTAATGCGTTGTCCGCGGATCCTCTCATCCGGCCCTTAGATTTTTCGGCAGAGGTCATTTCTCGTCTAGCCCCGAGGTCTCTGTGAACATTCTCATCGTCAAACCCAGCAGCTTCGGGGACATTTTGCATGCGTTCCCGGCAGTTGAGTTGATCCGGCAAGCGATGCCTGAGGCCCACATCACGTGGGTGGTAAACGACACATTTGCGGGCATTGTTGAGCTCTTTCCCGCAGTCGATGAGATCGTTGTTTTTCGGCGCAAGCGGCTTGGCCAGCTTCGGCATTGCTTCGGAGTTCTCTCCTTCCTGAGTGATTTGCGGCAACGCAGATACGATGTTGTTATTGACCTCCAGGGGTTGTTGCGTAGCGGTTTGATCGCGTGGTTCAGCGGGGGCCGTCGACGCGTCGGCTTCCGACGCTGTCGGGAGGGAGCCCATTTTTTCTACAGCGATCGTGTGCTGCTACCGGCGAATCTGCAACATGCGGCTGACAAGAACGTCTTCCTTGTTCGGTCAGCCATGGACATCCGCCTTGACTTGATTCCACCCATTCTGGCCCCACAGCACGACTTGGTAAAGGCGGCCCGGCAGGCGTTTGGGGAGCACGGCCTGGACACGACAAAGCCCGTCTTTGCGGTTGCCCCAGGCAGCCGTTGGGGGACCAAGACCTGGCCTCCTGACTTTTTCGGACGTGTGCTGGATGCGGTTGCTCGCGAAGTGCCGGACGTTCAGTGTTGGGTTCTTGGGAGCGATGATGAACGGTCCATTGGTGAGCAGGTCGTGGCAGCGTGTGCCGTGGCGAAGCCTGAGAATCTGGCCGGCGAAACAGATCTGCAGACGCTGGTGGAGCTGCTCCGTCTGTCGACCGTGCTCCTCACCAATGACAGTGGCCCTATGCATCTGGCGGCAGCCCTCGGCATTCCTGCCGCGGCTCTGTTTGGGCCGACGGATCCGCAGCTTACGGGGCCCTATGGGGAGGGACACGAGGTCTTCACTGGAAGTTGTGAGCTGGCTCCGTGTTTCTCCCGTGAGTGTCCGCTCGGGTCACGTGAGTGTCATACGGGAGTGGATTCGGAAGCTGTCGCTGCTGCCGTCATCGGCAGACTCAAGGAGAGCGCCCTGGAGGAAGATGACGACGGCACTTGACCATCACGTCTTCTCGGGGTGCGGATCCCCAGGCGACAGGGACTGTGTGCTTGTTCCGAGGCGTGCAAAACAGTAAGGAGATGTCTGCAATGAGAAACGGATCTTTTCTACTCAGCGCGGGAAAGGCCAATTGGCTTCTTCCGTTGTTGGTGTTGGTTGCCCTCAGATCGCTCTCAGCCATCGCACAGCCGGTCATTGGGATCGCTCTTGAGTCAGACCTGAACCGCTATGTGCGCTATGAGCTCATGCAGGTGACGGTGACGATCCGCAACTACAGCGGGAACTCTCTTTCGTTTGGGACCGAGACGTCCCAGCATGGCCAGCTGGAATTCCTCATCGAAAGCGACGGTGGCTTCCAAGCACCCAAGCTTGACCCGAAGGCGAATCCTGTTGCGGATCTGATTCTGAGTGCCGGCGAGACGCGGCGTCTGACCATTGGCCTGAACCAAGTCTACGACATGCAGCGAGAGGGGATCTTCACGGTCAGTGCGCAGATTGGCCATGAGCGACTGCCAAACGACTACCGGTCAAACTCTCTTACCATCGAGATCCGAGACGGCGTGCCGGTGTGGACGCGCACGTTCGGGCTGCCCAGCGGCAGTAAGACCGAAGCGATTCAGACCCGCACGGCATCGCTGCTGCTCTTCCATAATTCGGAACGTGATATCTACTGTTTGCGGATTGAGGACGACACGATGGTCTACGGTATCACGCGATTGGGCCCCCGGATTGGTGGTACGGTACCGGCCTGTGATGTTGACGCCATGAGCAACATTCACACCTTCATTCAGGTCAGGTCACGGTTCTACTCATACCGGGTCTATGATCGCAATGCGAAGCTGGTCCAGGATAAGTACTACATGGCGGAGGAGAGCCTTCCACAGTTGACCCGCGATTCCGACGTGGGGCGCGTCATGGTGGTCGGGGGCCGGCCGGCTGTCCCGGGCGTTGATTTCCACTACGCGGGGGAACGCCAGGACTCGGTGGCGTGGGATGAGTTTCGCCCAATCGCCTCCTCGGCTCCCGAGACGGCTGACGGACGCAAGGAAGGAGGGGGGGGAGTCGGTGGCGACAAAGCGGCGTTGCCTTCCCCTCCCGTTGGCGAAGGGAAGGGGCGTTCGAGATGGGGGAAGTTCCTCAACGTGTTCCGGGGCAAGGAAGATAAGCGATAGTCGCCGTGCGGGCCAGGGAGAACGGGGTTGGCGCACCGTTCTGGAAATGGCGAACACCAGATCTCAGCCGAGTGCCGGCCCGACGGACTGACGCCCATGTCAAGCAGCACCATGCCAATTCGCCCTGGAACAGGGCCCACCTGGCACTCATGCGCCATTGTATCCCGATACCGAGCGTCTCTCTACTCGGTCTCCGGAAGCGTCCTGATGGTGTACCTACACTTGGGGAAGCCTGAGCAACCGAAGAATGTCCGGCCGCGCGCGTTCCGCTCCACCACTTCTTCACCGCACTTGGGGCACTTGACGCCCGTCGGCTTTGGTTCCAGAGACGGTGCCCCCGGAAGTTTGAGCTCTTCGGCCCGACCGTCATAGCCCGGGATCTGGTCACGGTAGCGACCGAGTGTTCTGCGCAGAGCGTTGAGCTGACGTGGCGTGAGGTTACCGCGTTGCTCGAATTGCTGGAGAAGGGAGTCGACAAATTCCTTGTCGTCATAGACTCGCGTTCCGCGTTTCCGGGGTTCTGCCCACTCGTTGACCTGGTTGGCCAGCTCCAGCAGGGCCCTCGCCTGCTCGACTTCTTCCCCTGAGGGCTCTTCGGGGGTCTCCAGGCCGAGCTTTTTGCTGAGTGCGTCATACTCTGGAACCTGTTTTCTGTACTTGACCACGAGGCGTTTCAGAGATGCTTGCTGAGCGTCGCTGAGAGCGCTTCCGCCCTCGACTTGATCAGCGATCGACTGGTAGAAACGTCGGTCGTTGAAGGTCCTGCGGCCGCGTTTGACCGGGGGAGGCCAGTCCACCTCAGTAAGGGCTTTGACCAGCGCCACGTCTTCTGAAGTTGGCGGAGTGACAGGCTGGCTTCCCGCTTCCGCGATTTCACTGATCAATTGCTCAATTCGGGGGCGCACGTCGAGTTCATCCGCGGCCTCAAAGAGCCCCGGGATCTGTTCGGCGTACCGTGCGGCCAGTCCCAGCAAGGCCATCCACTGCTTATCGGAGAGGCGCTTCTCATCTTTCTGTGCCTGTTCCCGAAGCGAAACCACGAAGGCGGAGTCATCGTAAGTCCGGCGCCCTCGTTTGGTCGGCTCAGCCCACTCGATGGTGTCGGGGAAGAGCTCAATGAAGGACGCGACTGCCCGGTTGGATGGTGCGGCCAGGATGATCCCGTCGCTCACCCAGTTCTTGAACGTCTCGTAGAACCCGGAGAGCATCTCCGTCCAGGGAAGGCTGCCTTCCTCTATTTCGTCCAACTGCGCCTCCATGCGGGCGGTGAAGTCGACCTCGAAGAGCTCCGGCAGGTGTGAGAGGAGATAGTCGTTGACAGAGAAGCCAAGTTCGGTCGGGATCAGCCGGCCCTTCTCCTTTGTCGAGTACGTCCGATCCTGGATGGTGTTGACGATCGTGGCATAGGTCGAGGGGCGGCCAACGCCGTTCTGTTCCAGCTCGCGAACCAACGTCGCCTCCGAATAGCGGCGTGGGGGCTCCGTGAAGCGCTGTTCCTTGCTCAGCTCAGCGAGAGCGCACGCTGTGCCCTTCTTGAGTTCGGGCAGTTGATTCGTTTCTGTGACTTCCTCGTCCTGATCTGCTTCCTTGACCGCATACACGGCCTGATGGCCGGCGAAGGTCCGCTCACGCACAGACGCCTGGAACGTGTAGGTGTGTGTCAGGTGGTCACCTTCGGCCCCGATGAGGAGTTGATGCTCGCGGAAAAGGGCTTTGGTCATCTGGCTGGCCAGAAAACGGTTCCACACGAGTCTGTAGAGGCGCAACTGCTGGGGGGAAAGATGGTCGGCGAGGGACTCAGGCGTCCGTCGGACGTCGGTTGGTCGGATTGCCTCATGGGCTTCCTGAGCGCCTTTGCCTGCGCGGTACGTGTTCGGCTTTTTGGGGACAAAGTCCGCCCCGAACGTCTCGGCTATGTACGTCCGCGCCTCCTCCTGAGCTTCCTTCGCGATCGTGACCGAGTCTGTTCTCATGTAGGTGATGAGACCCGTGGCTCCCTCCGGACCGAGCTCGATACCCTCGTAGAGTTGCTGGGCAATCCGCATCGTCTGGGCCGTGCTGAAACTGAGGCCACTTGAGGCGGCCTGCTGCAGCGTACTGGTTATGAAAGGGGGAGCGGCTGACACGCGGCGTGGTTTCTTGGTCGCTTGCACGACCTTGAAACTGGCCTGCTCTATTTCACCGGCAGTGGCTTCAGCGGCCTCAGCATTGCCGATGTCCGGTTTCTTGCCATCGAGCTGGTGGAGGCGAGCGGGAAATGTCTGTGGACTTCCCTCCCCACGGAAAATGGCCCCGAGATTCCAGTACTCGCGCGGTTCGAAACCGAGGATCTGGCGCTCGCGCTCACAGACGAGACGCAGAGCCACTGACTGCACGCGTCCTGCACTCGTCCCCTTCTGGACATGCTTCCAGAGCAAGGGGCTGACCTGATATCCCACCAGGCGGTCCAGCACTCGCCGGGCCTGCTGGGCGTCAACACGACTGTGGTCCAAGTCTCCAGGTTCGTCGAACGCGGAGGTGATGGCGCTCTCCGTGATTTCATGGAACGAGATGCGGTGGAACGTCGAGCTCTTTCCTTTGCTGGTCAAGGCTTCTTTGAGATGCCACGCGATGGCTTCGCCCTCACGGTCATCATCTGTCGCGAGGTAGACCGCCGACGCATTCCCCATCGCCTGCTTGAGATCTTTGACTACTTTCTTCCCGTTCTTCGTGAGGACATAGTTCGGGCGGAAACTCTCGTGGAGATCGACGCCAAGTGAAGCCTGCGGGAGATCTCTGACATGTCCCATGCAGGCCAGAACTTCGGCGCGGTCACCCACAAACCGAGCGATTGTGCGGGCTTTGGCAGGGGACTCAACGATGACCAGTGACTTACTCATGAAACTCCTTGCTATCCGGCGAGTGCCCGGTTATTGAGAACGATCCGTCGTCCGGGAAGTTGACGGATGATGTGTCGCATCTCCAGTGTCACAATGGCGCCCAGAACCGCGGGAGTGGGCAAACCAAGTGCTGAAATAAGGGCATCTATCGATGCTTCGTTCGCGCCCAAAAAAGAAAGTAGTTTGCGTTCTGTATCGGACAATTGCAAGTCTGCCCCCGGGTTTTCGGTGGTCGCCGGTGTTCCCACGCCGGCGCGTTCCGGTGTGATGGACCCTCGACTCAGCCCTGGCAATTGGGAGAATTCATCGAGGATGTCGTCGAAGTTCTCAACCAGCCTTGCCCCATCCTTCAGCAAGGCGTGGCAGCCTCTTGACTGGGGGGAGTCGACCTTTCCGGGGACGGCAAACACCTGCCTGTTCTGTTCCAGCGCCTGGCCTGCCGTGATGAGCGACCCGCTACGAAGGCCTGCTTCAACGACAACCGTTCCCTGGGTCATCCCGGAGATAACGCGGTTGCGCATTGGGAAGGTCCGCTTGTCCGGGCGGTAGAGCATGGGGAATTCCGAAAGGAGTGCGCCGGCTGACTCGGCGATCCGGCGTCCAAGGTCGATATTCTGTTGCGGGTAGACGTGGGCCAGTCCACTCCCGAGCACGGCGATCGTCTTCCCGTTGGCGCTGAGGGTCGCTTGATGGGCGACGGTATCAATGCCTCTTGCCAGGCCTGACACGACGGGCCATCCAGCCAATGCGGCCGCCGTGGCCAGGTTTTCTGCCACCCGTATCCCGTAGTGAGTGGTTCTGCGTGAACCCACGATCGCGATGGCGACTCCCAATTTGCCCAACAGACTCGCGTTGCCCCTCACATACAGACACAATGGCGGGTCATGGATTTCGCGCAACAGGGCAGGATAGTCATCGTCTTCACGGGTGACCAGAACGACCCCGGCCTTCTTGACCAATGCCAGTTCATTCTCAAGCGAGCAGTTCTGCTCCCAGTGGTGCAATACACCGGCGAGGCGATCACCGATTCCCGGTACACGGGCGAGCTCGGCTCGTTTCGCAGCGAGGACAGCCTGCGGAGTCCCAAACAGTGACAGCAGGTGGTTCACTCGCAGAGGCCCGATCCCGGGCAGAAGGTTGAGGACAACATAGGCTGTGCGGTTATCCAAGGCGACCCCCAATTGCTTCCAGTAGCTGCTCACGGTCGTTGTATTCCAGCACGTCGACGTGTCCCATGCGGGCAGGTAAGACGACCCTCAGGCTTCCGTGGGAGGTCTTCTTGTCGCGCTTCATCTGCTCGAGCACTTCTGTCGGGGTTGCCCCGAACATGCTGTCAGCTCTGATGGGCAGTTGACATGCTTGAAGCAGGGCATCTTGCTGGGCGGTCACGTCGTTGCTGATGCGCCCCATTGACTCGGCGAGATCGACAGCCATTCCCATGCCGATCGCGATTGCCTCTCCATGATTGAAGTGGCCGAAGCCTCCGAGCGCTTCCACTGCGTGGCCAAAGGTATGGCCGTAGTTCAGGATCGCCCGGCGCCCCATTTCTCTCTCATCCTCTTCCACTACTTCAGCCTTGAGCTTGCAGCAGTGTCCCACAAGTTCAACGTAGAGGGCGTCATTCACGTCCAAGAGCAGGGGACCGTGCCCTGCAAGTTGGGTGAAAAACTCAGCGTCCATGATCATGCCATACTTGACGACCTCGCCTAACCCACAGCGGACCTCCCGGGGCGGGAGTGTGGTGAGGAAGTCCAAGTCAGCAACGACACACTTGGGCTGGTAAAACGCGCCGACGAGGTTCTTGCCCTCGGGAAGGTCGACAGCGACCTTCCCCCCGACGCTGCTGTCGACCAGGGCCAGGAGGGACGTGGGCATCTGGATGAAAGGGACGCCGCGCATGTAGGTTGCGGCAAGGAAGCCGGCGATATCCCCCACGACGCCTCCCCCGAGCGCCACCACAGGCGACGAGCGGTCCAATCCCACCGTGACTGCCGTGTGATAGAGGTCCTCGAGAGTGGCCAGTGTCTTGGATGCTTCTCCCGCCCGGAATGTGGTGACTTCGACGTTGTCGGCGCCACTGGCCCGCAGTGCCTCGACCGCCTGGGCGGCATGGAGTGGTGCGACGTTCGTGTCGCTCACGACTAGGCAAGTCCGGTTGCGGACGTGCTCGTTGAGTGCCTCCCGGGCGCTCTGAGTGTCCAGGAGACCACGCCCGATGTAGATGTCGTAGGCTGTATGTTCGAGTCGAATGGGCACTGTGTGCATGGTGAGGTCTCTCCGTGGATATACGTTTAATATGCATATCTTTGTTAGCTTGTCAAGAGTGCTCGGCCGGATTCCCCCCTGTGGTAAGGACTGTACGGGGGGCTTCCGGGAGTTGCATTCTTCGAGCCCATTACCATGTTACAGCCGGTGAACGTGGTCGTTTCCTTTCTCCGTCCCCGGAGGAGATCCAGATGATCTTCTTCCTTTGGGCGGACCCTAGCTGGCAATTGGAGGCAGGCGAGCAATGGCTGTTCCTTTCTCGATCGATCTGACTGACAAAGTGGCGGTTGTCACTGGTGGTGGCGGCGTGCTGTGTGGCTGCATGGCCAAGGCGTTGGGCGAATGCGGCGCCAAAGTCGCGGTCCTCGATCTGCGGGAGGAGGCGGCCCAGGCTGTCGCCGACGAGATCAAGGCTGCAGGTGGGACGGCCATCGGGATTGCCTGTAGCGTGCTGGATCGGGCGAGCCTCGAGGGGGCCCTGGACACGTTGAAGGCTGCGTTCGGGCCCTGTGATATCCTTATCAACGGAGCCGGCGGGAATCACCCGAAGGGCACGACGTCGAAGGAACATCTCTACAAAGAGGATCTGGATTCCCCAGCGGAAGGAGTCACGACGTTTTTCGATCTGGATCCCAAGGGCATCGAGTTTGTGTTTGGCCTCAACTTTCTCGGCACTCTGTTGCCGACTCAGGTTTTCACCCGTGACATGGCAGAGGGGGGCAGTGGGGTCGTCATCAACATCTCCTCGATGAATGCGTTCACGCCATTGACGAAGATCCCGGCGTACAGCGCAGCCAAAGCGGCAGTCAGCAACTTCACACTGTGGCTCTCGGTGCACCTTTCGAAGGTTGGCATTCGCGTGAACGCCATCGCCCCGGGCTTCTTCCTTACAGACCAGAACCGCAGTTTGCTGACCAACGAAGACGGTAGCATGACGCCGCGTGGTCAGACCATCATCGAGCACACGCCGATGGGATGCTATGGGGATCCCAGCGATCTGCTCGGAGCTCTGCTGTGGCTGAGCAGCGATGCCGGATCCGGGTTTGTGACCGGAACTGTCGTGGCTGTGGACGGTGGCTTTAATGCCTTCAGTGGCGTCTGACACCGTCGTTGGTTGCTCCGGCAGAATAAGCTGAAGAACAGAAACACCGACGACGCGCCTGTGTCGTCGGTGTTCTCTTTATGAACACCCAGCCATGGAGGCACGGGGATGGACGCCTACACGCAAGCGGATCTGAGGGAATTTTCCCCCCGGCACGGAACGTTCGTCGGCGTGGACTCGGACGGGTGTGTTTTTGACACGATGGAGGTCAAGCAGAAGCAGTTCTTCCATGGTCGAATCGTCCGTTCCTGGGGACTGGCGGCTGTTGAGAAGCAAGTGCGTCAGGCCGCGGAGTTTGTGAACCTGTACTCGCGAACCCGGGGCTCCAATCGTTTCGTGGCGCTGCTTCGCGTCTTTGATTTACTGCATGAGTGGCCGGGACTGAGTGACAGTGGGGCGGGCTTGCCCAGGACGGAGTCACTGCGCGACTACATCGATTCTGATGTACCATTGGGGAATCCGTCTTTGGCTCAGTGCGTTTCGGAGACCGGGGATGCGGAATTGGCGCGTCTGCTGGCGTGGAGTCTCGAGATCAACGCAGCCATCGAACGTGACATGACACCGATTCCGCCGTTCCCGAACAGCCTGCGTGCGCTGGAAGCGATGGCGGAGGGTTCCGATGTCATTGTGGTATCTCAGACACCTGAGGAAGCCCTCGTGCGGGAGTGGCGAACACACCGGATCGACCATCTGGTAACAGTGATCGCGGGGCAGGAACTGGGGACCAAGACCGAGCATCTTCAGTTGGCTACCCAAGGCCGCTATCGTGGGGATCAGGTGCTCATGATTGGGGATGCCCTGGGCGACCTTCGAGCCGCTCGTGAAGCAGGCTGCCTGTTCTTCCCCATACTGCCTGGTAAGGAAGACGGTTCGTGGGTTGCTCTGGCGGACGACGTCTATCCCGCTTTCCTGAATGGGACCTATGAAGGTCCGGCCCAGGATGCGGCGATTGCCGCCTTCGAGGACCTCTTGCCGGAACATCCACCGTGGTTGTAGCGGCGACGCTCTCCCGGGAGCCTCAGTGAGCCCATGCTGGCGCCGACCGGTCGGGATGAGGCGGCTTTGGGCTGTCTTGTTTGCGTGAGACCCAATGCTGAAGGGAGCAGCCGGTTGGCTGTCGATGCAGGGAGATCTCGATGAAACGCTTGTCTATCGGTCTCAGTGTTATGGGGTTAGGGGTAGGGATCGCCTTGGGGGTGCCCGTCTGGCGCGGCCCCCTCACTGCGCAGCGAGACGAGGCTTGCGAGCGTGCTGACTTGTTTGCCGCTGCCGTAGCAGCGATTGCGCGGGAAGTCGACGTCGATGGGGAGCTGGGGCTGGGCAAGGACCTCGGTTTCGTGCCTGCCGGGCAAGGCACGCTGAGGTGGTCCGAGTTCCATGCAGTGAAGGCGGGAACCGGTGACATCGAAGAACTCCGCGTCTCCTTGGCTCGCACCATGCAGGCCACAAAAGAACTGCGGCAGGAGCGGGACGATTTTGCTGACCGTTTGGAGGAGACTTTGATTCGGGTTTCTTGTGCCACTGGGCTCCACAAACGACCGGCTGCCCCGGCTGCTTTGGTTCCCCGCGCAAGACGAGCACTCTACCACCATGTCCAAGAGCGTGTGCTCGATCGGGCTCGAGAGCTGGCTGCGCGCGATGCGGCTATGGCGGAGACGTTGATTGCTTGCCGGACGCTTTTGGAGTGTCAGGTGGTCGGGGACGAACGCAGCGTTGCCACTGAGCACTCTCTTGCGGAGACCACGGCGCGCCTTACGGCCCTGCGGCATCGGAGCCGTGACAATGCACAGGCGTTCAGGGAGATCGTGGCGGGGATCTATGGGCGCAGGTGTCGTCAGCTGGCTGCCCAGCAGGGGGATCGGCCTCCCTCCTCCTCCGAGTTGGCCGACGTGCTTGCGGAACTCGCCACCATGAACGGTCGTCTGCTCGCCGAACGGGAGACCGTGAGACAACTCGCGGAGGAACGCGAGGCGCGCGCCGAGTTGGTCGAAGAACTTGAGGAGCGTAAGGATGAGGCTGACCACTTCCGGGCCACTATCAGGAGGTTGTTGACACGTAAGCCTATCCCAAACGATGTCCCGGAGACAGAGCCGAAGGGTCCGAGGGATACGCCGCGCATGTGAGCGGGCCTCCCATGCGGCACCCCAGGTTTTCTCGGACGTGTCGTGCCGGTGAGTGATACGAGGCCGCCACGGCGTAGGGCCATGGCGACCTGCACGAGTCCGGTTTCCCTGTCTTCCCGGGCTCAACCCAGTTCCAAGAGCAGGGCCTACTGTGCATCCGCACTTCTCGGGGTCAGGAAACGGATGGCGCCTGCCGGGATCTCCAGTACCATCTTCCCGTCGTCGTCGGTCACTAACTGGTCCGTTACCGCGTCTTGCCATGCCAGCGGCTTCGCCCGGCCGTGGCCGGTCACGGCTCGCGCGACGTGGATGCGGGTTGTGACCTCCTGGGTGCTGGTGTTGTATGCGGCCAGAAGTTTGGCGGACGGGTAGTAGTAAAGGACCACGTCGGCTGAGTCGGCTCTCAGTGTGTCGTACGTCGCTTCTTGGTTGCAGGCCCAGAAGGCGGCTCGGCGCAGGACGGTGCCGTAGTCCGGACGCGTCGAGTAGCCGTTCAGGTAGACGGTCCGTCCTTTGCCGGCTGAACGAACCGTGACGATTGGGGCGGCCTGGGCCCCATCCCTGCCGGTGCAGATGAGTGTGACATCGGGCAATACAGCCTTGGCAATCACCTTGGTCAGGATGGGACTGCTCTCTGCTGGGAGATCACTGGTGAGCCAGTGGGGCGTCGCTTTGCGCAGGGGGGCTGTCCAGGTTGGCTTGGGGCCTCGTTTGAGAAACACCGCGTCGTAGGTGGAGAAGGACGCGCGGTCTTCCTCACCGGGGCGGACGCTGTCAGCGAAGTCGACACCCAAAAGGTCCGCCAGGAGCCAGGTTTTGTCCTTGGTTGGTGAATGGCTCGGGGCCCCGATACCGATCAGGCCTCCCCCCTCATTGACGAAGCTGCGGATGGCCGCAGCGGCCCGGCCGTCCTGCCAATGGAACCCACCACTCCAGGAACTGTGGGGTTCGCCGGCATTCAGCAGGACGTGAGCGTCGGCCGGGACGCCATTTTCGGCGATTTCGGCGATGGACACGAAATGCACGTTCACCGGCAGATCGGTAAGGTGGGTCAGGATCTTCTGGGAATCGTTGACCTGCAACCAGCCGCACCAGGGACGGATGCTGCCCCAGGCGTTCACCACGTACAGGTTCAGGTCGTGCCGGTACACCTCATGTCCCTTTGTCAGGGCGTGGATCAACTGAAACTCGGCGGACATCTCACGCATTTTGCGGAGAATGCCGGGCTGTTGGAAGCCGATGGTGTTCGTGTCGCCGCCCCATGTGAAGCCATCCGGCACCCGGAACAACGCGCCTCGTTTGATGTCACGCCAGCAGCGGTCCATGAAGCCGATGGGATGCTTGCGGCCGAAGAGTTCTCCCCAGCTGAACCACGGCGAGAAGCGAATGATGCGTTTGGCATCAGCAGGGCCATCCACGGTCATGCGTACCACCACCGCCGACTTGCAGGCCTTGACGATTTGGTCACAGCCCGTCTTCTGGAAGAATTCGCCATGGGGTTCCATTCCCATCCAGTGGTCTCCCCAGAAGACGCGCACCTCAGTCTCCTGCGCATGGGCGATGTCCACCACTTGCTTGGTGAGCCGGTTGACGTTGTCCTGCTGAAATCGCATCCAGGGCAGGTACTCCGGCCGAGGTGGGTAGTTGACGTCTCCGTAGCGTCCCCCGTCGGTCATCCAGAGCGGATCGAACGGGATTCCGGTCTGTTTGGTGAACATCTGCTGAGCCATGGGGGAGGTCCCCCACTGGTAGCCGTAGAAATTGTGCCAGGATCGCTGCTGCTGCCCTTTTTCCGTGGGGATCAGTTTGTCGATCTTCGGGAAGGGGTAGTAGAGACTTGTGGGGCGGTAGATGTCGAGTCCGGGTCTCCCGACCAGGTAGCCTCTGATCCTGCGCATCATGAAGCGTCGGCACTTGGTGTCGAGTGGGTCTGCAAAGCGATGGAAGAACGGGACCTCCGCGGCTTGCACGAGGGCCGCAACTCGGTAGGCGTGGCCTGGATGGGCTCCCGTGATCAGCACGCGCTCTTGATCGGGGTCGAAGGTCCATTGGTGGGCCGGGAGTGTGGTGCCGGTGGTCTCGTCCACGACGCGCCAGTAGCGGTGCACATCTGTGGCCGTGTCGAGGTCATAGTGGCCCCCTACAAAGCCGAGAAGCGGGTCGATACTCAACTCCGACGTTTCGGCGATGGTAGCGTCTGACAGCAAGTACCGGTGCTGGCGTCCTTCCGGATGGTCGTGGGTCCACTGCTCAGTGAACCGTACGGGAGCGCGGCAGACCATGGTGCGGAGTCCGAGGTCTTCGAACTTGGCGTGTTCGTCGACCGTGCTCGGGGTGATCGTGTCAATCCCCAACTCACGAATCGTCTCGAGTTGTTCATCCGTTACGGTCAGCCAGCCGCCGGTCATGATGGAGAGGAGGGGGCGCGGGGCCGTTTTGGGCAACGTCGCGACGGCGTGTTTGACGCTGAATCGGTACTCTGCGAGGAGTGGCCTACCGGCGATCTGCGTCGCATCCGCACGTGCTGTGGTCAGACGTGTTCTTGCTTCTGCATCATCGCCCTTGCGGCGCGCGTCAGTTGCGGCCTCTATCGCCGTTCGGATCTCGACGAGGAGTGGAGCGAGTTTTGGGAGCCTGTCGAGTTTGGCCAGTTCGGCCCGGGCGGCGGCGAGCTGCTTTTCCACCGCTTGAACGTCGCTCTCGAAGGACGCATCTGTGTAGGTGTGACGCGCGTTCGAGACGACCCGGATGTGCCCGAACGGCGGACTTCGTGTGTACGTTTTCCCGTCAGTCCACTCGAACACCATAGGCACCCGGATTTCATACGTGCCCAGCAATGCGGTCCAGCGCCCGGGTATGATGCAGGTGACTTTCCCCGTTTCCAGGTCCAGTCCGGGCTTTGCATCTACGTCGAAGATCCGCGGCTTGCTCTCGATTCGCAGCTCGCGGATTCTTGCGGCCTGTTCGGAGCGGAAAGAGAACGAAACCGTAATCGCTTCTCCGGGGGCTACTGTCCGTGGTGTGACCTTGACCGTGCCGGCGTCGAAGATCACGGGTGCCCAGGGGCCTCCATCCGGGGCGGCAGCCCGGCTCAGGGCGCCGACGCTGATGCCGACGAGGCAGAGGAGGAGCGGGATGTGTGGTGGCGATGATGGGTGATGCACGCGTGTTCTCCCGAGACCGTTTTCTCAGTTCTCTCTGCGTAGATCGCGGATCACTGTCGCCCCCGCCTGGAGCCCATCGGGCAGGGCGAATGTCACGACAGTCGCTCCGGCAGCGGCGTTCCACGTGGCATCGTCGCCCACAAGGCGGGCGGACAGCTCTACGTGTGCCGTCGCCGGTGTGTTTTCGGGGTTCGATACCCCCAACCTGATCGTGCCGTCTTCGAGTTGGCGCAGGAGGATCAGGCAGGGCGTATCAGTCCTGATTTTTCCCACTGCCGGGGCAGGACAGACGCCCTTGCTGTAGAACGCGAAGGCCGCAGTCGTTCCAGCCTCGGTTGCTGCCGCCTGGAGTTCTGCGGTGTTCGCGAGAATCTTCGGTTGGGTGAACGGGGGAAGAGTGCCCTCTGCACTGAGCGCCGTCCCTGGGCGGACGTAGTACGCATAGTCCGCGCTGGTTGGGGTCGCCCCGTGACGCAGGCTGGCTCGGAACACGTCCTCTGTCACGGGGGTGTCCGCTACCGTCCTGTTGATGGTGTGCCAGCTGCCGGTCACTGTTTCGGCCTGAATCGTGGCGGGAGAAGGGGAGAGGAGAATGTAGGCAACGCTGTCATGATGGATCCAGCGGGGCTTGTCGACCTCCCGTTGTCCCTCGATTTCCCGGATCTCGCCCTCTGTGTCGGAGACAGTGACCGGGCCGGCTTTGAGGCATTGGTTGATGGTGGTCTCGACGGTGTGCTCTGAGGGGCAGGTGATCCCGGCCCCGAGGCACAGGTAGCCCTCATCGAAGAAGAACCAGGATTTCCTTGCCCGGAGGCCGCCGCGCACGAAGTCCATGGCTGTCGCGCCGTAGGCGCCGTCTGAGACGCCACCCACGAACGATCGCTTTCCCGTGTTGCTCCTGGTGCGTGGCGGCTTCCCGTGCATCTCGGCTGTGATGCCTGGGAGACGTGCCCAATCCCAAACGGCGAAGATGCCGCGGTATTCTTCGCCCGTGTCGCAGAGGTAGTTCACGCCGTCGGAGAGGAGGAGGCCCAGTAGGTTCTCCGAGTTGCAGGTTTCGGTCTGTCTCAGTCGCGTGGATGTGAGGCGAACAGACGCATAGTATTCGGGCCGGTGATGCGTCATGAAGTCAGAGCGCCAGAAATGGCGATTCCCCGTGAGGCCGGGCGTGTCCGGGGTGATCCTCTTCCGGAGACGGGCTCCGAACGCCTCGATTTCAGCTTGGCGTGGGTGTTTCAGTAGAGCCATGTCAGCGCAGGCGTTGGCCAGGCTCTTGGCGCTTCCTCCGCCTTTACGCACGAGTTCACGGCCGCAGGCGCTGTAGTCGAACAGCCAGTTGCGGACCATCCACTGCTGACCGTCGAGGAGGTAGGCTGCGAGAATGTCGATTTTCTCTGGAGAGAAAGCGAAGGTCGTCTCACGAGCCAATGCGGCGAAGTAGGGACAGTCTATCGAGAAGCCCCGGCCGTATCCCCCGGAGTAGAGTTGGTTCCCGTGCTGGTAGAAGCTGTAGTCGGTCTGGATACCTTCTTTGCCGGAGATGCGTATCTCCCGTTCGATGCGACTAAACGCTTCGCGCACGATTGACGGTTGCCCTGCCAGACATCCTCGTGCGATGGTGCATTCCGCTACCCAGACCAGGTTCTGCCCGGTCATTCCGAGTTTGGCCCGAGTCAGAATGGGGAAACCTCCGGTCACGGTTTCGGCAGCCAAGTCGTCTTCCATGAGCAAGAGGATGCGGTAGAGGATGCGCGGTATGCCGATGACGTTGTACCACCAGTTGGGGCACTGGTAGTCCTTCGCATACCAGTGCTGCAAGCCTCGAGTTACTGCAGTCTTCAGGGCGTCTTGAGTCTGAACGGGGATCTCCGGCTTGCGCTTTAGTGTCCCGGCCAGGGCGAGACATCGAGACATGTGCCCTGTGGGGGACCAACGTCCTCGCTCCTTCCCGTCGTAGTTCACATCGGGCCATGAGCCATCGCTGCGCTGTGTCTCCAACCACGTGGTTGGGTCAACCGGTCGCGCACTGTCGAGTACACGTTGACGAAGCCGCTCTTTGACGACTGTTAGGTCGGCTACGTCCTGTCCTCTCGTTCCGGTAGTGCCCAGCCCGAGGAGCAGCAGCGCCACGGCTGATTGCGGAGTGAACAGTGAGGGGGAATGCATCATCTCTCCTTGTGGCTCAAATTGGCCAAATCAGTTAGCCGTTGAGAACACCAACGTAAAGCACCCCGGGGAACTCGCAAGAGTCCGGCCTCGGGAGTATTCTGCCCGAGCCATAGTGTCTTTGCGGGAATGAAGCTAAGAGGAGCCATGCAGCATGTTGCGGTTTGTCTGTGGGATTCTTGTGTGTGCGAGTTTGGTTCAGGCTCAGGTTGAGCGCGTCTGGGTGACATCCCGTCGGACTGACCTTTCGCATGTCGTGGTCTGCTGGGAGACAGCCGAGCCTGGCGAATCGGTCGTGCACTACGGCCTGGCGAAAGACTGTCCACGGGAAGCGCGTGGCTCCGGGACCACGGTTCGCCACGCCGTCGAGGTCCCTCTGCCTGATTCAGGACCACTTTTTTATCGTGTCCAAACCGGGGAGCATGAGACCGAGGTGGTGCGACTCCCGGACTTCAGCCAGGATCAGCTGCGTCTTGCTGTTGTGGGGAATTGGTCGTCGCTCCGCCCGTTGGCTGCGCTGCAGAAGGATGCACCGCATATCCTACTCACCGGTGGGGACAACGTCGGTCGGCTCTGGGACGGCAAGCAGCGAGGAAATGCAACCAACATAGGGCCGTACCAACGGCTGATCGACACGTATCCTGAGCTCATCCCAGCTGTGGTTCTGATGCCCGTGTTAGGGAACCACGACCGCGAGATTCTGCCGCGCGGCAAACGCTACCCGCCCGAGCCCACTTATGATCCCCAGGCGGTCGCCTTCCGGACGTTTTTTGAGTTACCGGGGGACGAGTGGAAATGGAGTGCCGCTCTCCCGCAGTTTGGTATCCGCATCATCGCACTTGATCTGAACCATACGAGCGACATGGGCACAACCTGGCAGACGTGCCACCCGTTCGCCGCAGGAAGTGAGCAGTTCGCCTGGTTCGACCAGGAGACGAAAGCGGCTCGGGAACCCTTCGTGATTGCCCTGCAGAATGAGCAGAACAGCGGGATGCGCGGGAAAGAGAAGGGGGCCTGGGGGAACATGTTTGGCCGATGCAATGCAGTAATAACGGGATTTGGCTATTATGGGGAGCATGCTGAGCTCGGAGGTACCACTTACCTCAATACCTCACTCAGCGGGACCGGGGCCCAATACAAGGATCCCAAGGCACTCTTCGTCGTCGGGCAGCACAACTACCTTCTGCTGACAGTGCCACGTGCAGGGGCAGTGATGTCGGTAGCGCTGAAGGGGCTTGATGGGGCCGTGCTGCACGCGTTGAGGGTCCCCGCTCGATCACGCTGAGCTCCCGTTTCCCGCGTCTCTGGAGACGGTCTCATTCACCAGCGATGGAGCCGAGCCTGCGAGACGGGTGAAGTCAACGTCACTGGGGATTTCGAGGCTCGACCAGGAAGCGGAAACGTTTGAGATTGCAGACGCCGTTGGTGCCTTCGAAGCACCAGTAAAGAGCATGTTTTCCCTGTGGAGTCTCGGGGATCGGGAACTGCTGGTTCTTGAAGATGTGAAAGCTGCCGGTGCTGTTCCAGCGTACGGTGGCGACGGTGAGGCCGTCCGGAGCGCCCAGGCGCAGGTGGGTTGTTTGGTTGGCATAGTTTGGGTCGATGCCTACCACCGCATCGATCCCCGTCACACCCGCCGCGTCGAAATCGAACGGGCCGAACGCGACCCAGTCGCCGTTATCGCAGTGGGTCACGCTGGTGGAGACGTTCACTCCCTTCTTTGCCGTCACCTGGTCCACCCCGATCCATCCGTCGGGTGTGCAGTTCGTCGGATGGCCAGGCACGACGACGTGGATTGCTACCCGCGTGACGTCGCTCTCAGCTCCCATGCGTGAATCGAAAGACTTGACGCTGATGGTCTTGCCGTCTGGGATGGCGAGGGGCTGACTATAGAGTGGCGAGCTCGGTCCCGGCGTCGTGCCATCGAGGGTGTAACGAAGGACCACGCCCGTGTCGCGCGACGCTACACGGACCGTCTCTCCTTCCACCAGATTGCCGTCGTCGGGGATCACGACAGGGCGGCGCAGCGGCTGTGAGCGTCGGAACTCATCGAGTTTGAGACCGATCTTTCCGAAGGGGATTCCCTCGAAGTCAGGCACGTACTGCCGGACGTGGGTCAGATCCTCCAAACGGAAATCCAGGGCTTCAGGCTGGGCAAAGCCGGGATCGACATCGGTGACCCAGTTCCCCGCCAGGGCTGCAGGACCGTGAGCGATGTCCGGACACTTGTGGAGTACGTTCCCCTGGACGAGGTTGCTGTCTCGGGGGTAGTCTTCGTCGTAGATTCGCGCCAACGTTGGGTAACGGGTCAGGTAGGGCGGCTTGGTGACTTGAGCGAGCTGCGTCAGGCGATTTCGGATAAGGGCGCCCTGGAGCCAGTTCTGCCACTTCCCGGGAGACCACATCCCGAGGCGAATAGCCCGGTTGCAGTCGACGAAGATGTTGCCGGTTACACGATGGTAGACGCCCGCGTGGACAAACACTGCGGCCCATCCCCGGGCGCCATGGAACACGTTTCCGTGCACGGTCACCCCGGAAGAGCCGTCGTCGAAGTAGACATCGCAGTGACGCCCTGAGACCGGCGAGCCGTTGTGGTGCCAGAAGTTCCAGCGAATGACAATCCCGCGCTCGGACGGGTCGCGTCCCATGTAGAAGGCTCCCATGTCGTCGGCATGCGTACAGGTGTGATGGATCTCGTTGAGCTCGATGACATGATCGTTGCCGTGGACGTAGATTGCGTTGTTGGGGCCGTCATGGATGAGAGAGTGCTTAACGAGGTTGCCGCAACCATCGATGTTCACGGCAGCTTTGTAGGAGCGATCCAGGCGGTTGAAGTGGTGGATGTGGCAGTTACTGACCGTGTTGTCGGCCGGCTGCAGTGACGCGCGATCTCCGCCGCCGAGACTGACGCCTCCAGCGCCCGTGTTGTAGATATCACAGCCCGTGATGAGATGGCGCGTTCCCCCTTCTCTGTTATAGGCGGCATTTTCGTAGATGTGCTCATGCCAGCTGCCGAGCTCCCGGGATACCGGCTCACCCGTTCCCTCGTGGGCGTACACCTTCAACGGAGCGATGCCCTTGCCGACGCAGACTCCTACCGTTCCGAGATTGCGGAAGGTGCAGCCGGCGATTGTGTTGTCGGCGCCGCGTTCGATGTAGCACCCCATTCCGCGCGACACTTCGAAGGTCAGGTCGCGGAAGGTGACATGGCTGGTCGCTTCCAGGCAGAGCATTGGCTCCTCAAGGATGGACACTGCGATCTCCGCATGCTTCAACGGGCCAATTGGGTAGAGGTAGAGTCTGCCCGCCTCACGGTCCAGGAACAGTTCCCCCGGTTCGTCGATCTCTTCCAACAGGTTCAGGGCGTAGTAAGACAGCCATTCCCTGCCTGTCTTGATGCCGTACATGTGGGCTTGCGCCATGGTGATTGTACGTTTTTCGTGGTCGATGCGTGCTACCTTGATGGTGTCATCTGCGTAGCCCACTCCGAACAGGCCGGACAGCCAGATATCCTGGGCGTGGGACCAAAGCCCGGGGCGGTCAAACTCGTAGGTGAAGCGTCCACCGCGGTTCCTGAAATCTCCTACGCGGGGAACCGACCCGGGGTCAAGAACGTCTCCGATTCGGACGGTCTCCCGATTCGGCCAACGGGCAACATGCAAGGGGCGCCCATCGATGAAGACCTCCATCCCCGGGTTGACGTAGGGGCGACGGAAACCTCGGGCCTTCATGGTCCCGTAGTCGGTGATTCCCAGGGCTCCGAGATCAATGACACGGATATCGCTACGGGCGGGAACACTGATGATTCGCTGCCGGATGGCGTCGTCTGTCAATGGCTTGGCGTGCCGGGAGGGAATGATGCGGCCCCCTACGAAGCGGACCTGTTCGTTCTCCAAGGCCCGGTAGATGACGGGGGCATCGGGTGTGCCGGCATCGCGTTCATCGAGCTCGAAAGGCGTGTTTCGGGGATAGATGCCCTCTGCGAACCACACGGTGACCGATTCTTGGTCTCCGCCTGCTCTCCGGGTTCGTATCTCGTCACGAGCACGCTCGGGCGTGGCGAATGGACCATCAGTTCGGTTCTTGTTCGGACGGGCGGCGTCTCCAGACCAGGCATCGTCGCCGCGCGGACTGATGTAGAGATCCAGAGCAGAGAGAGGGGAGGCGAGCCAGATCACGCCCATCAATAGAGACGGGAGGAAGGCGTGGGCACGGGACCTCATGCGTGCGGGCTGTCTAGTGGTCATGGTGCTCCTGTTGTTCAGCGCGGTGATATTCTGATTCGGGCTACGCGCAATTCGTTGGCGCGCAGACCTGTATCTTCGTCGATGCGCCTCATTGCGCCGTAGCCGTAGAGGAGGACACCGGGTTCCGCTTCGCACACGGCTGTGTAGCCGGAGTAGCGTTCGGGGTCAATACATGTGTGGCTGGTCCAGGTTTTTCCATTGTCCGTACTCAGCATGAGATCAGCTCCCGGGCGTCCGTAGCTGCAGGCCAGTGTCCCATCGCTCATGACGCACAGGTCCGGGGACACTCCGTCGACTCCCATACGGTGCGGCTTGTCCCAGGTCTTGCCTCCGTCACGGGAGCTTGTCTGGCACATTGGGTTATCCTGCCAAAACGGTCGGTTGTCCCCGCCGGTGCGCAGGATACAAAGCAGTTCGCCGTTCGGGAGCAGGCGCAGGACCGGCTCACAGTATCCCTCTGTGCCGATGTCGGGATCGTAGGCCACCGTACTGAGGTACGCCCACGTGTGCCCCATATCCCTGGATTCCACCAGGAATGTCCGGTATCGCATCGAGCCCGGCTGGCCCGGAACGGGAGACTCGTCGCCAACAAACCAACCGTACATCGCTGCGAGCAATGCTCCGTCGGGCATCTCCACGATTGAGCGCCAGAACAGTGGTCCCGGGGCCGGTGCGTGGCCGATTCCTGCTTTTGCATTTGGTACGTGTACGTTCGTGCGGAATGAGCGAACGGTCTTGCCGCCATCCCGTGAAAGGTAGGCCCTTGTCTCGAACCAGCCGGGTTTCCCAGGGGCAGGCTTGGTGCGCATGCCCACACCGACAATCGAGCCATCGCGCAGTTGGTGTCCCATGGGGATCTTGGAGGGGAGCTTCTGCCACGTTCTGCCGCCGTCACGGGAGACTCTCCCGTGGGCCAGTACGCTGCTATCAGCCAGCTTGCATATCGTGCCGAAATGGGTGCCGGTCGTCAGCCGGACGTCACCTTCTACGGTGACTACGAACTGGGGCTTGGGCGCGGGTATCCTGATGGCAAGATCACGGTAATCTGACACTTGTCCATCGGTTCCCGTTGCCTCTGCAAGAAGAGACAGATGGTAGACGCCTGGTGACCAACCTACCGTCGGGATCCGGAACGTGCCCTCCTGCGCGGCCCCGGGGAAGCGGAAGTGCTTCGTTTCAAGGACGTAGTCGAAGCCGGGCGGGGTGTCTTCCGGCCTGACCGTATAGGGGCTGGTCAGGGCCAGCCGGACGCCCTCTGGACTGTTGGTCTCCACAGTGGCAGAAACGTCGAATGAATCCCCGGGGATCGCCTCTTCCGGGGTTGCCTCCCAGTTCGTGATGCGCACGTGCAACATGTCCAGTTCTCCCGATCTGCCGGCGACAATCTCGCCGTTCTCAATGGTGACTCGAATGCGCTTCCGTGCGGCCACGTATGCGCCGGAGGCCGGTCGGTTGTCCGCGTAACAGAGGAACGTGTGAACGCCATTGGGCCAGCCCACGGTTGGGACGGTGATGGCAATGGCGCCTTTGGTTGCGTTTTCATCCTCGGGATGGTTGTCGAGGAGCATGTGAGGGGGGCGTCCTGTCGCGCCTTTGACGAGCAGATATTGGAACTTGCCGCGCGGCTGAAGCCCGGGGAGAGACTTCGTTGCGCTGAAGTAGGTGCGCATGCCGTAGCTGCCGACGTCTATCCCGGTGCCCCGTGCCCCCATGGTGAGCCGGAAGCTCGTGGTCCCGGGGAAGGTGATCGAGAATTCGCTGAACTCGATGGTCGCGGCTGAGACAGAGGAGCAGACGACTCCTCCCGTCAGAAGTCCCGCCAGTACTGGTGCATAACCGAATGTCCTACGCATCACACTGTGCCTCCTTGGTGGCTCTCGCGGAGAATGGCGTCAAAACAAGCGGCGGGGAAGGCCTTCGGGAAGAGGCCGTCGGATGGCGCCGCCTTCCACACTGAGCTCAGGTGCAGTCAACGTGGGACTTGCTCAAAGCACTGAGCCTGGTCGAAGAGGTGCCATGCTCCGATTACTCCTCTCTCAGCGCCTTCCCGGGCTAACGGAATCACTTTTTGGACTGGTCCTGACCCAGGACGCGTGATATTTCCTCGATCAGATTCCCCACGTGTTCACGGCGTTCTTGCAGGACTGTGGGACGGAGTGTGTAGACAAGGGGACTCGTAATAATCTCGTCATCAACGGTCAATGCCTGGGCTGCTTGCGCTCTGAGAGCTGCAGAAGCGGGTTTGTCATCAAGACGTGCCGCCAACGCGCGCAGGATCGTGAGGTAGTCATGGTCGTCCATGCCGTCTCGGAATGACTTCAGGCGGATCGTGGGCAGGAGCGTCTTGTCCGGTCCGGGCATCACGAGATTGAAAACGGGCTGTTTCTGAACTTGTGTGACCGTAGGCCATGGTTGATTTTCAGGGGGGATGACGCTGTCTTTCTGTTGTGGCAGCTGCGGCCACACGTTCATGGCGTAAAACAGGTACGCCTGGATCTTCCACTTCCAGCACATCCAGGGGATCAGTCGCCTGCTGATGTTTGGATCACGGACGTAACCGTCGGGGGTGAAACCACCTTCCTTCCCCCGGGCCTGGCCACCGCAGGTGTAGACGTGCTGCGCTATCCCATTCCTCTTCTGGTCATGCTGCATGATGTCCCGGACATCCGAGTACCAGCCCAGCTGTGGAGCCCATGCATCTACCCAGCCACGCCCTCGGGCATAGTGATGGGCGGGGTATGTTCCCCAACTCATGAGTTTGAGTTCCGGAACCCACTTGCGCAGCTGGCCATGAATTTTCAGAAGCAGTTCTATGCGAGGCGTGTCGTTCGGCTCATCTACAGATTCATACCAGGCCGTCTCCAGCATGCCAATTGATCTCAGGTTCTTGACATAGGCCTTCCAGAACTGCTCGAAGAGGGGTGTCTCCATCCAGATTTGGTCGAGAGGGATGCTCTTCTTCTTGTACCGGTTCGCGAATTCCCACTCTCTCCCGCTGTCGGCATCACGTATGTTCACGGGGCCGTAGCCCCCACAGAAGTAGGAGGCCCATCCCTGGTTGCACTCCAGGTTTGGGTTCCAACTGCTCACGCCATGGCGCTTCGCGGCGAGGAGAAATCGGTTGAACTCGGAGAAGTCGAATGTGTATGTCTCCGGCTTGGCACGGGTGATCTTGACTGTCGCGTAGAGCTCGACCCAGAACGAAGGCATCGCGCTGATGCGGTTCCTTGCGGCGATCCGCATGATCCCTTCCATGCCCTCAACGGAGCGCGTGTCGTGCTTCCACCAGCGGGGACCGTGGGTGGTGATCCAGAAGTCATTCCTGAGTGAAGACACCTGTGGGAGCTCGCAGTCACGGACGGTGAGGGCTACGGGCACGGTCTGGCTTCCGTTGCCGGCAGCAGTGACGGTTACCGTCCCTCGGTAGAGACCAGGTTTCGCGGTCCGCGGCACATTGATGTCGATCCAGTAAGGCTGTGTCATGTATGCGGGGACATCCCGCGGGGCATTGGGGAGCAGCACATCGGGGAACCACTCGCGGGTGCGGGGAGGATCGCTCGGCCTGCGCTCGGACTTCTGGTAGGCCTCCAGGAACACCGTGACAGCTGTTCCGGAGATCTCGCCAGGGCCTGACAGCGTCCCCGCTGAGACGTTTACCTGCTGCAGGTCTTTCCACAGACCCATCACGCCTATCTGGAAGCTCTCGCCCTCCCCACGCATTGCGGTCAGGTTGACACCATCCTGGGGATCTGTGCCACCAGCTGTGTCGGGGAAGACGTGCTCCAGAGGGCCATGCAGGCTTACCAGGAAGCCGTGTTGCGAGCCGGCTCCTCGTTGCTCGCGGTCTGCCTTAACGTAAGCCAATTGCGTGACCGTCTCCCGTGAGCGTTCCTCGAGGCCGACGATCCCGATTCTGACCGCGTCCCATTGGTCGCCGGTTAAATCGTCTGCTCGAGTCAATGTTCTGGCGAACTCCGCACCCTCGTTTGCCATCGTCGCCAGGCGTGTTGACAGTCGGTCCTTCTCCGCCGCGGGGAAGCTGCTCTCACCCAGTGCGTCCAGCCCTGTGCCGGCACTGGCAAGGAGAGTCTTCACACTCTGACGAATGGATGGCAGGCGTCGCCGTGCCAGGCCAACCAGCAGGACATCGGTCCCGGAGCGAATGCTCACTTCAGATTGCCATTCGCCGCCTTTGGTTATCCGGTACGGAACCGTCACGGTTTGCTCACCTTGGGGGGCGACAGTCAAATCGCGATGCAGCGGCTTCGGGGACGCTGAGCCCTGGCGCACTGTCACTGTTACTGCCACCGCTGACGGTTTGGGAGTTGGGTTGGCGATGCGGCACGTGATCGAGTGGACCCCGAACTCGACCTCCGGAACGACCAGACTCTCCACGTGCGGGCCTTGTCTGCCGCGGAACCCCTGGAAGAGGAGTCGGCCAAAACGCTCCGGTTGGTGGAACCCGCGGGTTGCCACATTCCAGTTGATCCACTCATTTTCGCGGTATTCGTGGCGGTAGAAATTTGCTCCCCAGGACGTGCCCGGTTGAGGTGTTCCTGCAAACCCGGTCGTGCGCCTGAGAGCGATGAAAGGGATCGCGATTTCCGCAAACCACGCTTCCGCATTCCGTTTCGTTTTCGCCTGCCAGCCCTGGCCCGGACGGTCTCTATCCCCGTGCCAGTCCTTTCCCACCTGGGTGGCCATGTCATACTTCGTGCCCAGCACTGAACACATCAGCTGGAAATACGTCTTGCGGTCCTGATTGAGGTCAAAAAAGAGCTCTATCTCCTCTTCCTGCCAAATGTCCTCATCGATTTTGTCCTGAGGGCGTTTGCCGGCCACCTCCTCCATGTTCCGGTCTCGGCACTCGAAGAAGAGGTAGAGATTGTCTGCGTCATAGGCGCCCCAGGCCCGGGTGCGATTCTTCGGCATGCCGCCTGTTTTGTGGAGCTCGAAATCCCCGCTCGCCGCGGCACTTTCCCAGCAGGCATCATTCATGATGCCGTCGAGTTTCGGGGGAACGGTGACGCGGTAGAGCTCAAGCGTCTTTGTCGGCAACGCGGTCTCGGCTTCCGCGGCCCTCGCCTTGGGAAGGACCGCACTTGTGCTGACGAGGAGCGCAGCGCAACAGCAGTGAAAGGATCTCTTCTGCAACATGGTCGTTCTCCGCTGAACCGGACCCGGATCGCCGACGGGGAGGGAACGCAGAGCGCCCCAGTCTCCAGCCGATGTGCGTCTTGCCGCTCGCGTGGGCGTCTTTGTGCGTGACGTCCGGGCAAGGGCACCCACTCCCACTAATCTTGTCGCCCCGCCGGGTTGTTCAAGGGATTGCTCATGACCTATCCGGAAGCTACATCCAGGTGACGGTCCCGGAGGCGGGCGGGTACGCTGTGGTTGTGTTCGAGGAGTGAGTGTCGGCACCCGATGTGAGCGTGGTGAAGCACGTCCCGGAGTACGCCGATGCAGCTGATATTTTTGCCCAAGACGCCGGCTTTCCTGCCTTGTTTGCCGGCGATATGACCCTATACTGGTGGGCTTGGAACCGTATGGTGTCGACCACAGTACCTGATTTAGAAGGGCAGGCGCGCAATGGAAAAGGAATCTGAACCGTGAGTACTCGGAAGTCTGCCCGGACGTTCTTTACGCTGATCGAGTTGTTGGTTGTCATCGCTATCATTGCTATCCTGGCTGCGATGCTCTTGCCCGCGCTGCGGCAGGCCCGCGAGAAAGCCCGCTCGATCAGTTGTACCAACCAGCTGAAGCAGTTGGCTCTCGGTTGCCGGATGTACGCTGATGATAACGATGAGTTCATGACCTCGTGCTACAATCCCATCGGCAGCGCGGAGCCATGGCCGGGTGGTCAAGTGACGCCCCGGGTCATGTGGATGTCGCAGATCTATCCCTACATCAACAGCCTCCCGACCTATGATTGCCCCAGCGCCTATTTCCCGAACAACGGGAGAAAGTACAAGTGGAATGGGAATTACACCGGGGGCATTCTCTATGGGCACACGCGGTATATGAAGGGGTGGAGTGGACAGTCTCTGCGGATTGTGAAAGAACCGGTTGAGGTAGCGCAGCTTGCTGATACGACCTACGATGCCGGTACCAGTGCCCTTTCCTACGTGATCTACACCACGGTCAGCACCCGGACTTATATCCCGGGCCGCCACACGAATTTCGCCAATGTCGCTTTCGTCGACGGCCATGTTGATTCGTTCCGAGCCATCACCCTGCAGGGAACAACGGAAGCCGCCCTTGCTGTGAAATGGCGGGAGCCGGGGTACCGATATTGATGAGGGAGTGAGGCAGGCGGACGGTCGCCGCGCAGCCGCGCGCTCTGATCCGAGCCGCGCACAACGTAGACTCCCCCCTCCCGTTGGTCAGGGCTCTGTCCCGCGACCGTCGTCCGCTTCGGTTCTGTCGCCGCACGCGGTGCGCGTCCCACATTGGGAGCGGCCACTTGGGGTTATTCCGGTCGGCGGTCCGGACGGGCCACAAATGCGCCGGGCAACTCTCCGGTGTGAGCCCCGTCAGTGATTGCGGGAACACCATTCACGATGACCGTCTGGATCCCGGTGGCGTACTGATGGGGCGAGTCGTAGGTGGCCTGGTCGGTGATTCGTTCGGGATCGAGAACCACTACATCGGCTGCTGCTCCGGGGATGAGTGCGCCGCGGTCACGAAGCCCAAGCCGACGGGCGGGGAGTGAGGTCATTTTGCGGATGGCTTCCGGCAAGGTCAGGATGCCCTTCTCACGTACATAACGAGCCAGCACTCGCGGGAATGTCCCGTAATTCCGAGGGTGGGGCTTCCCCACTCCGAGCCGGGCGGAGCCGCCATCGGAACCGGTCATGGTGTTCGGATCGGTCATGATACGGATCAGATCACCATCGTCCATGGTGTGGAAGATGGCGCTGAAGGTCCCGGGTTTGGGATGCTTCTCGATGAGTCTGAGGGCCGTTTCCGCCGCCCCGTCTGCGTCGTTCGCGCTATGCCCCTCGCCTGCGGTCAACTGGGCCAGATTCATTCCCTCGATTGCAGGATCCCCTGCGCACTTCGCAACGACGACGCGAGAGATATCGCCACGGTACGTGTGCCGCATTCGAGCGGCCATCAGGGACTTCAGCCGGCCCCGGGTGTCGGCCGATTGGAGGCGCTGGAGAAGGTCGGTTTCCTCACCTGCCCGGGCCCACGGCGGGAGCATGACGTGGAACGTCGTGCTGGAGGCGAGGTAGGGGTACTGGTCCTGGGTCACGTCCAGACCTCGGCCCCGGGTCCCCGCCAATCGTGCGAGCGTCTCGGTACTGCGTCCCCAGTTGTTGGGGCCTGACACTTTGTGGTGGGATATCTGCAAGGGCATGCCGGCCTGTTCGGCGATGGCGACGGCTTCATCGATTGCCGCAAGGACATTGTCTCCCTCATTGCGCATGTGTGTCGCATAGTACCCACCATGGCGGGAAGCTGCTTTGGCCAGGGCCACCACTTCTCCCGATTCCGCGTAGACCCCGGGGACGTAGATAAGGCCGCTGGAGAAACCGACCGCTCCGTTGCGCATTCCCTTGGCCACCAGCGAACACATCTGTTCCAGTTGTTCCGGAGATGGTGTGTCGTCTCCGTTCCCCATCACTGCTTCGCGCACCGAGTTGTGACCAATGAGGCTAGCCATGTTTACCGCGCTGGGGGATCTCTCCAGGCGTCCCGGAACGGATGAGATGTCGACGAGGGAGGACCCGCAATTGCCCGACACGACCAGCGTCACGCCCTGGTGCAGGTAGTTTAGGTTTGGCTTGCAGCCACAATGGGTGTGGACATCGATGAAGCCCGGACAGACAATGTGGTCAGTCGCATCGATCGTGTGGGTTGCCGAGAGGGTGTCCACGTCCCCAACAGCAACGACTCGATCCCCCTGGATGGCGATGTCGCCCTTACATTCGGGGGCGCCCGTTCCATCAAGTATCCTACCATTTCGGATGAGGATGTCGTGCATGGTGTTTCCACTCGCTCTGTGTGTGGTTGCGAGGAACCGATTACCGTGCCCCTGGAGAACGGCGGCTGTTCCCTGTCCGGGTACCGTCGTTTCATTACCCGTGGAAGTCCAGCCGCCCCAGGCCGGTCGAGACGCGTTGTCCTCAAAGTGGCCGGAGGCATCCGCTGGAGGGAGCGGGGGCAGGCCCTGGAATCTGTAGTTTATCCGAAACCGGGTTCCTTGGGATCTGTAAGCAGGAATGCCTGATTTCCACATTCCAGGGCCCGCTCCCGAGATCCCCAGTCAGAGCGCACGCCGCTGCCAACAGGCCACATTAAGGACAGTCACCGAATCGCCGGGACCAATGCGGGTGACAACGAAAGGCACCCCGACCAGAGAATCGGGGCCGGGCAACGGGGAATCAAGCACGAACCGCGCCTCATCGCCGTCGAGCCGAGACACGATTCGCCGCCACTGGTCGCCGATGAGGAGCCACAGCCCGGCGTAGTCCTCCGTCCGTGAGTACTGCGCTCGCGGCTCAAGCCCGGTGACGGCGGTGAGGACACTTCCATCGTCACTGACGCTCCCCAGTCGACCGATTCCCAGGCGTGCCGGACGGTCCAGCGTGATCTGGCAGTGACCGTTGTCGCTGGGCATCACCTTCTCGATGGTCCATGTGCTGCGGGAGCCGTCGCGGTGCTGCATCCTCATCATCCGGCCAACGGCGCTCTGAGGAACGGCCATGTCCACGCTGATGACTGCGTTGTGCTCGGTCAGAACGCTGGTTGCGACTCCGCCCGGGTGCGTCAGTACGTTCCCTGACAGCGGGGCAGCACGGTCGATGCGAGTTCCGCCCACGGTGAGTTGCCGGGCCTCCACCATCACGGCATGCAGCAGGGCGCCGTCCGGATCGAACGACACGACAGCCACACGCCCGTCGAGGGCCACACCTCGCCCGGACACGCTCACGAGACCGGGTTCGCACGCGACAATAATGAGGTCGCGGCCACGGTCGTGAGTGACCTCGACGGCGACAACATCACCCTCCTCGTTCCCCTGGGTTTCGCAGCGCGCTGCGCCAGTGATCTGCCTTTGGCCGTTAGGGTGGGCCTCGATCACGCTGGTAAAGGCTGAGCGCAAGTTTTCTTGCCCCTGGCGCCGACAGATCAGTTTCGTCAGCTTCCTCGTGTTCGTGCGGATGCTGCCTTTCCGGTGTCCGGGAGCCTGGCCGACAAAGACTGTCTCGCTCGACTGGGGGAGGCGAATCAGTCGCAGAACCAGGTTGCGCTCTCCACCCGCGTTCCAACGGGCCTCCCATGGTTGAGTCACCTGTCCGGTCCGCAGATCCGTGATATGCTCGTAGCCCTCGCGTTCCCTGGCCCCGGGAGTGAGATCGAGGAGCGAGGCCGATGCCTCGGCCGCCTGGAGTCGGAGACCTTCGACAGCGAGGACAGCAGGAGATACGTCTTCCCGTGCCTGTGCGTGGAGGAGATAATCGTGCATGCTGCCACCTGCAACGTGGAATACATCGACCAGGTAGCGCGGGGCGTTCGCGTCATCTGGCTGCCCCACCAGTACGACAGTCCGGCGGTAGTCGGTCAGAGTCGGGTAGGGCCCCAGGTCTCGCATCTGCACGATCTGGGACGTCGGCGTATCGGCAAAAACAACGACATCGCCCTTCGATGACCGGCGTTGGTTCCTCCCGTCCACGAACACCGTGTTGTGCGAGGCCGCGGATCCGCGCCACCACGTCTTTTGGACGGGGTCGGCGCTGGCCGGGTACCCGATGTCTGTGACCAGTTCCTGTCCCAACGAGTAATAGAGCAGGTTCAGGTGGTCGAGGTGCGTGTGCCCGTCCGTCGAACTGCCACATGAGACCAGAGCCACTGCGGACTGCGGCCCGGCACCGCAGCGAAGAGCTGCCAGCCCCCAACCGTGATGGAGTGTAGACGTCGAAGGCCCGGCACTCGCGGCCGTAATCCAGTGCTGTGAATCGCAGATGGGCATCCGTCGGGAGTTGGGAAGAACCAAGTCGTCCTGGATCCTCCGAGTCCGCGCGATCGTGCCCATTTCCGGGGCCGTGAAGCTGTCGAAGCGCTTCCACCCCGGGTCAAGCGGCCGGTACCCCGGTGGATCCGTGTAGCCTTCCAATGCATCCAGTGCCCGTCCCAGCAGAGCGACTGTCATCGAGTGATAGGCGGGGGTTCGCTCGTAACACAGCCCGTCGGCGTGGAAGTAGTTGGCGAGCAGGTTATTGACTCCATGTATCCCCTCCACGCATTCGTGGATGAGGTCGGGTGCCGTCAAGATGCGCTCCTCACCAATCTGTTCCTCATGAACAAGATCGTGGATGGCAAGATTTGGGAACGTCCTTGCCGCAGTGATGCAGCCGTACCAGAGCTGCCCGATCGGGTTGCCGCGTCCTTGTAGTTGGCGGGTGAAGACGAAGGAGACCTGTTCCAGCATGTGCTCGATGAACTCCTGGTAGGCCTGTTCTTGAGCCGTCGTTAGGATTCCGGCAGCGTCCAGTTTCCTGTAGATCTCGGAGAACTTCGGGGCCCAATCATAGTCGCCAAAGATGCCGAAACGTCCCCAGTTGCAGCGACCGGGGAAGCCGACCTTGCGGATGCGGCTCCCGTGCAGGTTGTAGATGTGATGTTGATACACATCGGCGAACGCGAGCACGATATCGGCTGCGCTGCGTGCTGCCTGCTTGTCCCCCCGTGCCCCATTCCCTGCAAGGGTGCCCGCGAGTCGGATGGCGTGCCACGCCTTGGCCCATCGGGCAATTGGCGTGAAGTAGTGGCGTTTGCCGGCCGGATCTTCGTGGTATTCAAACCGCTGCCCATCCACCTGTTCGGACCGGTTCTCCGGATAGCGTGAGGACGGAAATACCGTCTGGCACTCCGAACAGCGCCACTGGTCCGGTCTCGCCGGATCCCAGGCCAGATACTTCCCGTGCCGACCAGAATCGTTGTAACGCGGGCACTCTGGGTTCGCGCAGGCGATGAATCCGCCTGGTTGCCGGCCGTGACGCGTGTGGAGCGTCCCTCGGCATTCCAGAAACACAGAGATCCACGCGCGAGACCCGGCGGCCGGTAGCTCCGTCGTGGCGTCCGCCCCCAACGCAAGGGAAGAGGCGCACACGACGAGAGGCAACGCAAGGGAGGGCTTCATCATCATCCAGGTTGTTCCCTTTACCAGGATCGGCGGCAGATGCTCCATCCGTCCTTGTGATAGTGGAGTGCGGGGGGCATCGGGGCCTGCCCCGACTCCTTTGCTACAACAGGCTGTCGCTTAGGGCTGGCGCGGAAATGACCTTAATGTGAAGTTGTTTTCGTGCCGGCCCTTAGCTTGCTTGACGCGGATGCGTAAGTCGCGGCTTTGACGGAGAGAGACTTGAGCTACGCCAAGCCTTTGGCCACGGAGGTCAGCAGTGAGTGGGCGTTCGCGTAGAAGAACGCCTCCAGTTCGGCCCGGGTCAGGCCCGCTCGTTCCGCTGCCCGGCGGATGCCACGCAGCATTTCGTAGTAGAAAAAGGTGAATTCAACCGCACTCTCCGCGTCGTAGATGACCGTCCCGATCCGGTAGTCTTCGCCCATGAGGTAGGCATACTGGTTGTTGATCTCAACGGACTTCCCACGCATCCAGGCGATAGGAGCGTCGCTACCGAAGAGGATGCGTTCCCGCGGGTAGTTTCGGAAGGTGTATTCGAGCACCCCCTCATGGTTCACCATGGCCACATCGACGTAGGCGTTGGGGAACTCCCGGATGCCGTCGAGCTGCCCGATTACATTTTGCAGGTAGTAGGCGCGCCCGATGTGCGCAAAGATGATCTGAACCTTCGGATAGCGCTGGCAGATGTCGACCATCTCCCTCTGGTTTTCGGGGTCCGCCAGGCGGTCGCTGCGCGGAATATGGAGCATCACGGCCAAACCGAGGTCGTTTGCCAACTCCATCTGAGGAGCAGGAAGCATGTCGGGGATCGATACGTCCTCAGCGGGCTTTCCCGTGACGTAGTTGCGGTAGGGCTTGTAGCCGATCAGACCGTGCGTGCGGATGCGTCTCTCCAAGTCCTCCGGGGAGTCCTCCGGGGCCACAAGGGTCATGCCGAAGTCTCGGACGTTGTCGGAGATATCTCCGGTATAGGCCGCTGCACGGGCCCGGTCAACGACCAGATCCGGTGAGCCGAATGAGAGCATGCCGAAGTCACAATCAGGAAGGAGAAGGTGGGCGGCGGCGCGGCAGTATTCAGCGGTGTGTTGACAGCCGAAACGACGGTAGACATTTTTTGGGGGAAAGACGTGGTTTCCCGGGAATGAGTCACGTGGAAATACGTGGACATGTGCGTCGAAGATCCGCTTGGGGAGCCAATCACGGAGTTCCTGATCGTAGATACCGCGGTCGCGCGTTGTGAGGGCCAAGGGTCGGGCGTCTGGCATGGGGTCTAGCCTTTCAAGAATGTCACGAGCATGTCTTCATACTCGTTCATGCCGTTGCAGGTGATCCGTTCGTTTGTGGCGTGCGGGTTGCCTCCGGGGATGCCGATGATGCCGATCGGGACGCCTGCGGTCACGAAGTGGCGGGCATCGGTGGCGCCGTTCATACGCACAATCGCCGTTCGCTTACTCAGGCACGCATCCATGCATTGAGCAAGGCGCGTGAATGCCGGTGTGTCCTCGCTGAAGACTACTGGCGGACATTGCTCACGGCGGATCACTTCCAAGCCGGAGACCTCATGGAGCTGCTGGAGGATGACGTCATCGCCCCCGGCTTCGATGTACCGGATGTTGAGAGTCATTTCCGCGATGTCCGGGACCCGGTTGGATACCGTTCCTGCCTCGATCTTTGCGGCAATCATGGTGTTCTGCCACTCGTCGGGGGGCGTGACGGAGGGGAAAAGGCCACGGATCTTGACATAACCGTCGATCAGCTTGTCGATCGCGTTGTCGCCACGCCAGGGCTCGGCTCCATGGCAGGCCGTGCCCAGAGCTCTCAGCACAACCGTGAGAACGCCCTTCTGCGCGATCGTGATAGCGTAGTTTGCACCATCTAGGGCCAGGATCATGTCTTCCGCCGTGTAGCCCTTCTCGACCATCGTCGCGGTTGTCTCTCCCCCGATTTCTTCGTCGGTTGAGAACACAACGCCCAGATCCAGTTCGCCGTTGACCCGGACGAGCGTCTGGGCGGCGACGACCGAGTTGCCGATGCAATCCTGTGTTCCGCGCCCGTAGAGCCAGCCATCTTCCTCGCGCAGTTCGAACAGGTCGTCTTCCGCCGGAACGACGTCCAGGTGGGCGTTCAACAGGACTGATGGTGTGCGCCCCGGGCAGGTTGATGAGTAGAGGATCTTCCGTTCGCCCAGCATCTCAACTACCATGTGGATGCCTTCTCCGGCCAGGTATTCGGCCATGACGTCGACAGCTTCGTTGACGCGCTCCACGTCTCGAGTGATCGGGCGACAGGCCATCAGTTCGCGCAATAGTTCGACGGATGGTTTCATGGTGTGGTCCGTTATGTGAAATTCAGGAGTCAGGGGCATCCGAGACGTTCACGATGGCTTCCCGGAAGGAGCCGAGATCGCGATCGCCCCATGTGATATTCACCGGGATAACATAGCGACCGGGAGAGGCGTTCTCAGGCACTCGAAGCTGAAGTTTGAGCCCTGTGTCGTCCTTTGCGATGCAGGTTGTACTCAGCGCTTTGGGCGTAGCGGTCCAGCCGATCGGGGCGTTGGCCGAAACGGATGTCGACATTGGCGTCTCTGCGTGGTTCGAGAACTCAACGGTGATGGCTACGTCGCAGCCTGCAGTGGCTGTCTGTTCGTAAGGGTACGTTCGCACCCAGTACTCGTCGGTCCCGAAGTCGGGGTGTGGCCAGGGGAGCAGGTCCGCAAGAAGCCGCTCGCGTGCCTCCAGAGCCGTGTCGATTTGGTCCCAGGCTGCGTCGGTGAAGCGGAAGCCGACGTCGACATGCTGGTTGAAGATGATGTCCGGCTTGAGTTCCTTCATGATCCGGACGCACCGCCTGAAACCGACGTCAGGGCCCAGGAAGTTGCGGTTCCAGCTGCAGTAGTCATCGATTCCGGTCGGGGTGAACGAGTCGCCCGAGAAGAACAGCCGAGGTCCGTCATCCGGCACGGCCAGCAGGCCTGAGTGGTAGTAGGTCTGACCGGGGAAGTGGAGGGCCGTCAGCGTGTAGTTCCGCCAGCGCCACGTCTCGCCGTGGCGGGTTGGGTGTTCGACAGGCGCTGCAGCATCAGCGAGACAGGTAAGGAAATAACGCTCGGGATGCCCGACGATATCGGCCATGTGGTCATCGGTCAGCACGGGGCAGGCAAACAACTCCCGAGCCCGGTTGATGGACTGCACGTGATCGCAATGGTAGTGCGTGATCCAGATGCCGTCGACGCTGCTGATTTCTCCGCTGTCCAGGAGCGCCTTGGCTTCATCCACAGCGCTGTCTTCATACGGGTCTGTGACGATCGCGTGGCCGTCGTCCGACAGCAGTAGCCACAGGTTCCCTTTGACGTGCCTCACGAAGCTCTCGGGGGGCGGCATCGTCTCCTGCTGTTCTAGTGTTTCCGGTGTGCTGCTGAACGGTGTGAAGTAGTCCGGGAAATACCAACGCAGAGCGGAGACGCTGACGTAGTTGGCGTAGACTGTACTCAATCGGGCCCGGAGGAGCTCAACCGCGTGCCTTGGGCGATTGATGGCTTCGCCGTGGGCCGGGATGAGGAGATCGGGTGACTCCTGCAGAACACCGTGCAGGCTGTTGAGCAATGTTGCGGCGTTGCCCATGAACCCGTGGTAGTCCCCCACGCTGTGACCGCCGCGTTCCTCTCCGCGCTGCAGACAGTATAGGTCATGGACCTGTCCGGCTCTGTAGATCAAGTCGCCGACGAAAGCGACGCAGGCGTCGCCTCGCCTGCAGATCAGGCTGATTGCTCCGTCTGTGTAGCCCGGCGTGGAAAGCACGGAGACCGTCCATTCACCGAATGTGAGGGAGTCCCCATCGTCGAGGCACCGGTCGACCGCAATCGGGTGGATGTGGGTCGCGTGGTACGGGACGCGACTACAGAGGGCCAACCAGCGGGCCCGCGGGTCCGCCCAGTAGGCATCCGGCGTCGTGAAAAGCTCAGCTTCCGCTGCGGGAACGGAGATCGCTGGCGTGTGCGTTTTCAGCAAGTTGGCAAGTCCGTCTGCCAACTCACGCCGGTGGTGGGTGAAGGCGAGGTGGGTGACCTCTGTCACGCCGGCATTCGTGAGGGACTCAGCCAAGTCCGGATTGCCGGGATTGATTACCAAGGCCTGTGAGCCGGATCGAAGAACCCCACAGATCGCTCCCCCTTTGTGAATGAGGAGACCCGGAGCAAGTTCCTGTAGAGACGGTGTATCAGGCATCGTTTGGTTTGCTTTCATCAGGGCACGGGGCAGGACTCAGGAGCCAATGTCGGCCCAGACCGCGAGGGGGCGCTCCCGGTCGTCACGGCGCGGACGGGCCGGGGCTATCTGGCTTTGAGTGGAATTCCCTCGGGATTCTTCAGTCGCCATGCTTTGAAATTCTCGCCCTGTGCGGCAGGGATTTTCTGCATGGTCACGTTATCGAAGTAGTAGTCTCCGGCCGGCCAGAAACCATAGATTTCCAGCAGGACGGCTTCGACATGATGCCTCCGCTCAAGATGGATGACCCCCCTGTGGCGGTGCCACTTGCCTTTTCCTCCCTTCGGCATCTTGGCGACGAAACGGCGTTTCAGGGACATCACGTAGTCTCCGGGACGGGGCTGGTGGCGTTCCTGGCCCACGCCTCCCCACTCGGTGAGGGAGAACCACGCACCCTTGGGGTCCGGGCGGAAGAAGATGAAGTCCTTCCCGAAACGATCGACATCCTCGGGTTCGCAGCGCCAATATCCCTTCAGGAAGATGAACTGCTCGCCTGCGGGGCCCTTTATGTCATACTCCACCTGGTACCATGCATCCTCTTCTACAGCAATTGGATAACTATAGACGGCGACCCCGACCGTCCCGCCGACCGTGTTGAACAGGCGTCCCTTGGTTGGAGTTTTCTTCTTACCCGGGACCGGGTTCTTCATGTGCGCTTCCCATTCGGAGCGATAGACATTGGTATCGAGGTGCAGACACTTGCCTTTGACTCCGCCATCCTCCCAGAAGATGGTCAGCCAGTCCTGCGGGGTCCAGCGGTCGGGGTGTTTGCCGCCCTTCTCGAACCCGCTGTTGGGGACCATGTTGCCGGTTTCCTTTGCGGGGGCAATGCGCTCCTGCTGGAGCGCGCCTTCCCGTTCCCACATCGCTCGAGCCTGGGCTTTCCCCTGCCTGGCTTTGGCGTGGTCCGCGTACCCCGGCACAGCCAAGGCGTCCGCGAACGCATACATGGCGTCATTCCAACGCCTGGTTGCCACGGCTTCGCCGGCCCGTTTGTACGCCGCGTCGAACGCTTCCTTGTTCTGCGCGCCTTCGGTCAGTTTTGCCGCCTTGGCCAGGGCAGTCGCTGCCTGATGCCAACTCTTGACTGCTTTGGTCCACTGTTGGCCCAGCGTGTGGCTTTCTGCTTCGCTTGCTGCTTTCTGTACGACCGCCCATTCCGTGGGTGATTCCTTGGCCAGGGCCTCTGGCTCAAGGCGGCTGAGCCGGGACTGGTAGAGGAGGCGCGCGGAGTCCGCGGGTTCGGCGCCCGCCGCCCACTTTTCGGCTTCGGCGAATGTTCCGTTGGCCGCAGTCCAGCCCTTCAGGGCCTCATCGATCTTGCCGTCATCGAAGGCGGCATCGGCGGCTCGCACCTGCGCCAGGGCCTGTCCCCAGAGTTTCTCGGCCAGTTCTTCCGCCCCCGCCTGCTTCGCGGCGGCTTCAGAGCCCCCCGTTCCGACTCGGACGCGTTGGGCATCAAGGCGGCGCTGATCCATCCTGCGCACCTTCTCGCACTGCTTCAAGCAGGCTTCATACTGAACGAGGGCTTCGCGGAAGTTCCCCGCCTTGTCGTACTTCCTGCCATGTTTCAGGAGAGTCCATGCCGTATTCAGTTCATGGTCGAGGCCCTGTCCGCCTTCCAGATTTTCGATGGCCTGCCATGCGGCGTTGGCCTGCTTGCGGACCTGTTCGACGGCGTTCGGAGATGCGGCTGTGTCGATTTCTGCCTGGAGAGCGACGACTCGTCCATCGTCCGGGGCAGTCTTGCGGGCTTCTGCAATGGCCTTCCCTGCTTCGGCGTAGTCCTGAACGGCCAGGGCCGCTCTCGCGGCATCCAGGTGCAGGACCAACTCGGTCTCCGTGGCATCGACTTCGGCGTTTTCCTGTTCCAGCGCGTGCTGCTGTTTCTTCAGGGCGTTCACCCGGGTCAGGGCCCCCGCCACGATCAGGCCGAGGACCAACAGCGTCACCAGCACGATCGACATGACCTTGAATGCTCGGCCGGATGCCTCGTCCTCCTCCATGTCGCTCATTGTCTCCAGGAGAGCGGAGACGGATGGGAACCGTTCTGATTCGCCAGATTGCAGACAGCCCTCCACCACGACGTCCCAGCGTCTGCTGACCCCGAAACTTGATGGTGGCTCTGCGGAGGATTCTATGCTCTCACCGGTCAGCATTTGGTAGAGGATGAGGCCCAGCGAGAAGACGTCACTGCGGGCATTCCCTTCGTTTCCGGCTGTCTGCTCCGGGCTCCAGTATTCGCTGGGCTGTCGCAGTCGCGGACCGAGCAGGAGCGCTTCGCCGCATCCGCTCACAACGACCTTGCCGTAGCGTGAGAAGAGGATGTGTGATGGGGTCAAACTGAGGTGCGGGACGCCAGCGTCATGGGCGAATTCCAGCCCGTGGGCGACTTGCAGGGCGATATCGCGGGTCCGCTCTTCGGTAAGGTCCTGCCGGTCATCGCTGAGCAGGGCGGCCAGTGATTCCTGCCTGCCTTCGGCGGCCTCGACCAGGTCCCCGGTGATGTACGTGTGGCTGAGTTCCTGGCCGATATGGTGCACCCGGGCGACATTGGGGTGTTGCAGGGCCTGGAGTGCGGGGGCGAGGTCCTGAAGACGCTGTTGGAAGGCCTCATCTTGAGCCAACTCGGGGCGGATTAGCGTGAGCTGACATTCACGCTGCATCTGGGAGCTCTGTACCCGGTACGCTTCGCCGAGGGCGTTCCTTCCCATCGGGGCTTTGATCCGGTAATGCCCGATGAAGAAGCCCTCTTTGAGCGTATGATGGGATCCAGTCATTATGGCCACCTACTTTGCCGGTTGCGGCGTGGAGGGACGCCGACGGTCGGGGCGTTTTCGCTGCTTTTTCGCATCTTCGGCCGTTGGCATAAAGCCCTTGATTGAGTGCCCTTTGAAGCGGGCTTTCCGGTACTCGTCCTCCGTGCAGGGGCGCATCTTGACGTTGTCAAAGAAGTACTCCCCAAGGGGCCACATCGCGTAGCATTTGAGCAGGAAGACGTCAGGGATGAACTTCTTCATCTTCGGCAGTTTGATGCCCATCTCAAAATGGTGCCATTTATCCGGTCCGGTAAGCCGACAGACCAGGCTGTGCCGGTAAGACATCAGGTAGTCGCCCTCGTGGGTTTTGCGTTGTCCTTTACCGAACTGCTCAGAGAATGCCGGGCCTCCTTCGTGCGGGACATGGAAGAACGAGGATGCCCCCCTGTGGTCGCGGTGTTTCTCGGGGTTGTACTCCTGGAAGCCGCGCACAAACACCTGGGGATAGAACAGGGTTGTGGATTTGGCCGGCCCACGCACATCCGCCTGCAGGATGAAGAACCGCTGCTCCGGCTCAACCGGGATTGGTGGACTGAACGCCCAGACGCCCTCATGAGCTCCCACGGTGGCGTACTTTCCGCCTTTGCTCTTGCCTTTGTACTCCGCGGGGGCCTGGAGGAACTTCTTCTTGTCAACCTGCAGAACACTTGTGTCGAGTTTGAGGCACGCCCCGGGGTTCCCCCCCTTGCGGTCCCAACGGGTGGTGATGCCATCCATTTTGCTCCAAGCTTCGGGCTGTTTCCCGCTGCCTTTGGAGAATGTGCTGTTGGGGACCATCTCCCCCGGGTCTGCCGCCATCGCTTCCGGGAGGAGGACGATGCCGAGGAAGCTAAACAACCATACTGCCTGTCGTGTCGTAGGCATTGATGCGGATCCTCCTGGGGCTGGTGAGCTCTGGCTACTTTATGTCGAATGAGGGGGCGGCGCAATCGACTTGAAGTTCCTCGCCGTGGTGGCGTTTGAGGAGGCATCGTCTATGTTCGCGGTTCAGCGGTTCAGCGGTTCAGCGGTTCAGCGGTTCAGCGGTTCAGCGGTTCAGCGGTTCAGCGGTTCAGCGGTTCAGCGGGGGCAGGGCGGTCTAACGGCGTGAGGAATGTGATATGGCGGAGTCAGGGTTCGAGAGCGATCCCCGGATAGAGTCTGTGCTTCTTGACGCGGCGGCGATACGAGCACGTATCCGGGAGATGGCGCAGGCAATAGCAGGTGATCTCTCCGGGCACGATGAGATAACTCTCCTGGGCGTTCTCAAAGGGGCGTTTGTTTTCATGTCCGATCTGGGCCGGGAGTTGAGGGAGGCCGGGGGACCCTCGGTTCGCTTTGAGTTCGTCCGGGCCAAGACCTATGGAGCCGCGATCAAAGGAACCGGCGAAACGGAGCGAACGGTCTCCGTCGACTGGTTGGGGGCTGATTTGGCAGGGAAGGACGTTGTGCTCGTTGAGGACATTCTGGATCAGGGCTTCACACTCGCGCACATCCGGGAGTTACTGTTGACTGAGGTCGGAGTGAAATCGGTGAGGATCTGTGTGCTTCTCGACAAGCAGTTGGACTGTCCGACCCCGGCTGTTCGCGCTCTGCGGGAGACACTTCCGGTAGACTACCACGGCTTCCGTGTTCCTGATCGCTGGGTTGCTGGCTATGGCCTGGATGTTGCGGAGGAGTTCAGAGAACTCCCGTGCGTGATTGTCGTGCGGGAGTCCTGTTTCCTGTCTGACTGATCATGGGGGTAGAGACAGCTAGTTCACGTGGCCCGGGCGGTTCTGGGGCCACACATGTGTTTACGGATTGAGATGAGGGTCTCCAAATGTATGACTGGCAACCGCGATTCATGTACGCGATGGACTGGGCAATGCGTGACGAACGGAATGTTCAGCGCATGGAACGCCTGGTGCGGGGAATCGGGCGCGATCCGTCCGAGGTCAAGGTTATCACCGAGGAGCAGCTGCCCGAAGTGATTGGCGCGAGCGGTTGGGTGGGAGAAGCGCGGCAGGGGGCCTACCGTCACCCCACGGATCCGGACGTCATTTTCGGGGCTTTGAAGTGGGTCAGCCCCGAGGAGCGGGGGCGAGTGCTGAAGAGCGACCTTTTCAAGCAGTGCATCGACTCCTATGATTCCTACGGGGACTGCAAGCAGTGGTTTACGGGCAGTCGGACCCTGGCCATGTTCGGCGCGGGACCCTTCTACCATTACGAGAAGCGTTCGGAATGGAACGACAGCCTCGTCTGCTGGACCCTGCACGACCTGCACAGCGCGTGGGGGTGTCTGCATCGGTGCAGCTACTGTCAGCGCGGCTCCGTATACGTCATAAATCTCAACCTCGAGGAGTTTGTGCAGCACGTGGAGGAACTGATCACCGAGAACAGTTGGCAGAAGACCTTCCGCTACGATGTGGAACAGGATGTTCTGGCCATCGAGCCGGAATACGGCGCGTGTGAGATGCTTGTTGATGCCTTTGCCAGGCGCCCGGACCAATACCTGATCCTCTTCAGCAAGAGCGCTAACGTCGATTTTCTCCTCGATCTGGATCACAAGGGGCACACGATCATCCTGTGGACGCTCACCACACACACCGTCAGCAGGCAGCATGAGCAGCGGACGGGGACGATGGAACAACGGCTCGAAGCGGCACGGAAATGCGTGGATGCGGGGTATCCCGTTCGCTTCAAATGTAAGCCGATCATCCCGACCAGGAATTGGCGCGCCGAAATCACGGACATGCTGGAGGCGCTTTACGCCACCGTTACCCCCGAGAACCTGAGTATGGAGACGGTCTTTTTCGACAGTGTGGCGGAGATGGACAAGACGCTTGGCCTGGAGAATCTGGATCCGGAGTTTGTTGCTGCCGCCCAGACAGCGGAAGAGGCCGGTGAGTGGGACAAGGTGTTACATGGCCCCCGGCCGTTCACGTTTGCCGTCAAAGAGGCGATCTACCGACACTTCATCAGCGAATCCAAACGGCTGAGCCCCGAGACGCCCGTGACACTGTGTGCCGAAACGCAGCGCATGTGGAGGGCCCTCGCCGATCTGCTGGAGTACGAGCCCTGGGACTATGTCTGCAACTGCGGCCCCCTCTGCCCTCCGGGCTGTAGGCGGATCGACGTGGTGACCGGGCCGGATGCTCCCCGGATCGCGGCGGCGCAGGAGTTGGGGGCTATTCCACGGAAGGGATGAGTGCGTTCCGCTGAACAGAGAGCCAACGGTCCTCTAGGGGCGCGGCTCCAGGGATTGGCTCCCCTGTCTCACTCTCGGTTCGGCTGTCATTCCCGGAAGAGAGGCGCGCGGCCCGGCTGAAGCAATCGTGGCGGGAATATGGTGGTGTTACTGCAACTCTGGTCCCGGGGTGCCGTCTCATAGACTCAGAGAGCAACCCCGAAGGGCGGGGTCGCGTGTTTACTCAGCGCTTCCAGGCCGGAAGTTGGCAGTACAGTCGTCAGCAACGATGCCCCGTTTGGGTCACGTTGCGGTCGGCGAACAAACAGAAGGGTGTGACGAATGAACCGGAAGTTTGCGGCAGTTTTGGTTGCGATCGCGCTTGGCGGACTGGTCGGTGGAAGGGCGTGGGGACATTGCCAGATTCCGTGCGGGATCTACGATGACGATGCGCGCTTCACGCTTATGCTGGAGCATGTGACGACCATCGAGAAGTCCATGAAACAGGTCAAGGAACTCAGCAAAGCGAAGGGGGCGGACAAGAATCAACTCGTCCGCTGGGTCAACAACAAAGAGCACCACGCCAGCGAACTGGCGGAGATCATCACGTTCTACTTCATGGCTCAACGGGTCAAACCGGTGTCGACGGAAGATGCTGCGGCCCATCAAGCCTACACCAGGAAGGTGACTGTTCTGCACCAGATGCTGGTACAGACGATGAAGGCCAAGCAGTCGACCGATGTGGCGCGTTGCGCAGACCTGCGCAAGCTGGTGGGCGAGTTCAAGGCACTCTACCTGGCCAAGTGATAGACGCGGATCTCCGGCAGGGGCGAGGATGCGTCGTCGATTAACGCCCGCAGATGCAGTTAGCCTGACCTCCCGCGCAAAGGACTTCACTTCGGGGCTCACCGTGTAGGGGTTGGGAACAAGCAGTTGTGCCCAGTGCGGAGGGGAAATCGCTTGTATCATGCCTGGAAACCAACCGTGAACCGCTGAACTTGCGGCAAGACCGGAGCAGGGCGGAATGCGTGATCAAGAGGCACGGGGGGGGCAGATAGGAGAGATCAGTCCGTGAAACGGTACGGCTTCTGTATCCTGCTTGTGGTCGCGACTGCAACTGCTTGGGCTGCCCCCGGCGGCGGGCCTTCCGTCCATGTAGCGGTGGCTGGGAACGACGCGAATCCGGGAACCCGGGCCGCGCCTTTCAGGACCATTGAAAAAGCGCTGTCCGTGCTACAGGCGGAGGCTTCTGGAACCTGCACCGTAGCGCCCGGCATCTACTCCGAGACGATCGTCATTGACGGTCTCAAAGCCAGTGCCGATGCCCCAGTCAGGATCAGCAGTTCGACCGGAGACGCGCAGGACGTCGTCATCACGTCCCTGGAACGAGTGACACAGGAATGGGTGGAGGCGGAAGAGAATATCTGGCGTGCCGGAGTTACGCCCGGCAAGCCGCTTCTGCACACCAAGAAGCAACGGGATTACTATGGCAGAGACATCTCAGCCATGATGTACTCCACGCTTGTTTTCAGGAGCGACAAACCACTCAGCCTGGCACGACACCCCAACAAGCCGCCCACGAATCACGACTTGATGGATCGGGCTGCGGCGAGAATCGATCCGACGAAGAGTACCGTCGGGGGAGGCGGGAAGCATGGGGAGAATCCCCGCCATATTGGCCAACGGGTGGACGGGCTGTTCCACGTCTACACCAGCTTCGAAGCCCCGCTGCCCGACCACTGCACGACCGCAGCACTGCAGGGCGCGTGGCTGTGGGCGAACTGCTGGAAACGCTGGACCTCGTGGATCCTGCCGGTTGAGGAAGTGGTGATGGCGGACACTCGGGATCCCCGCACCGGCGCGCTTGTTCATGCGGGAGCGGTTAAGGTCCGGACGGGCAGCGGCTGGTTGGCACTGAACATGATGCCGGGCAATGTCGCAAAGCACGACAACACTGCGTACCTGGTGGGCGCGAGAGCCCTTCTCGATGCCGAAGGTGAGTTCCATTACACCGTGGACAGGAACGACCCGGACCGCAGCTACATCGAGATCTTCTCCAGGCAAGACCCCAACAGGGACGGGGTCGATTACTACTACAAGAGCCGGGATAGCGGGCTGGCAATACGAGACAGCGAACACATCACCGTCTCGGATGTGACGGTGCGCGCGGCCGGGATTGGCGTCTACAACTCGCGGCACTGCCTGATCGACGGCGCGCGAGTCGAGATGCCGACTTATGGCTATTCCGTGTCGCAGTCCGTAATGGACCGGGGGCTACCAGGCCCGGTGGCAGGCATCCTGGTTGACGACCTGTCGTCCCATGTGACTGTGACGAACTCGGTGGTGCAAGACTGCGCGGGCATGGGCGTCTTCATCCAGGGCCGCGACAATGTTCTGCACAACAACCTGATACGCAATGTCAACTACCTGGGCATGGGCGAGAACGGCCTGTCTCTCGCAGGCGTACGCAATACGGCCTCGTACAACACGGTGACTCGTTGCGGTCGGTCGGCCGCGGCTGTCCGTGCCCGCAAATCACGGGTCCTGTTCAACGATTTCTCGAATGCCGGCTGGCTCACGCACGACATGGGCGCGCTCCACTCCAACGGCGACGTGGAGAACACCGAGATCGCGTACAACTGGTTCCATGACGTCGCTGAGGGAAACGGACTTTATCTTGACAACTTCAACGCCAATTGGCTGGCTCACCACAACGTTGTGTGGGACATCGGCGGCACCGGCATCCGGACCAATGTACCCAGCAACTTCACCATGCTCCTCAACAACACGGTTCTTGAGTGCCGGGATCCCGCAACCGGAACCTACAGGGCCCCGCCCAACAGGTGGAACTTGCCGGGGAACATCAACAACGCCTACGGTCCCTGGGACGGGCCGGTCGATTCGTTCGGCTCTATCTGGGCGAATAACGTTGCCGTGCAGGTGCGGGCGTTCAAAGGAAACTCGAACGGACTCACCACGTGGACAAATCGCGCCTGCGGCGAAGCGAAACGCGTCCTCTCAGGAGAGGGATCGGCGGACTTTGATCCGGCTGTGCACACCCCGGCGTACATTGAGAAAGTGACAGGAGGCATCGTGGGCACGGGCACAGCCCTTCCCGGCATAGCGGATCTGCAGGCGGAGCAGGAGGTCGACATCGGCGCGTATGAACGGAACGGGACCATGTGGCGCGCCGGGTGCAACCTGGATGACCCGCCGGCGCTTGTTCCGTACCGTTCGACCAGCTTCCAGTACCGGAATCTGATCAACAACAGTTCCTTTGATTATTGCCGGGGCGGCCTGACCAAGGGCGCCGCGCCCGACCAGGTGTTGATACAGGAGCCCGAGTTGCCGCGCGGCTGGGGAAAGCGGGGGCACGGGACCGTCGAAGCAAGGCATTTCGGTGGCTTTGCAGGCGCTGAGTCAACCACGTCCCCGACCGGGAGAAACAGTATCTTCAGGAACGCCCTACTGATCAGCTCGCCTGGCAAAGGGGATCTGCTTGCCGTCTTCAGTGGCACGGATACCCACGATCGGCCGACATCGTCCATCGAGGTCGCTGCCGGGGAGCGGTACACGTTCAGCGCGTACCTCCGAATCAAGCCCGATACGGAACCGGCACGGGCACGGGACTACCACGATCTGAACCAGGCGAGCATCGACCGCGCCGCGGAGAGTGACGGCGTCAGCGATCACGACTCCTTACCGCCGGCGCATGTTGAGCTCGTCGTGCTCGACGACGAGACCGTCATCCGGAGCAGGGACCTGAGCGGCACGCAGCCCGTAGGCGGCTGGCGTCACCAATACCTACATTTCACTGCGCCGGCAAACGGCAAGGTCAAGGTCGGGTTCAAGGTCAGCGACAAAGGCAACTGTTACGTGGACAATGTGGGGCTGACGCGTTCGTGGCTGGCGGACGCCGGCCCGGAGCGGGGCAGGGCGCCCGAGTAGCCCCCGGGATCTATTGCTAAGTGGATGCCAGGCCAAGCAGTCGACCGATGTGGCGCGCTGCGCAGACCTGCGCAAGCTGGTGGGCGAGTTCAAGGCACTCTATCTGGCCAAGTAACAAAGCCGGATCTTCGGCAAGGGCGGGGCGTCGTCGTGGGCTTACGACGGGCGATGCACCTGAAGTTAGCGGGAATTGACTTCGGCTCCCAACGTCGTTGATGGATGTCAGTGCCACTCCAGCTTACCCGGGACAACACGCCCGAGCGATCGTGCGCATGTCATCACACCCCATGCCGTTGCGCAGCACGTCATGGAGGTCGGCACCGGTGATGCCCTTGAGGGGGGGAGAGGCGTGCGCCGCACAGTCTTCGAATTTGCGTCGTCTGTCGTGGTCAGTTAGAGGGTATTCCCGGCTGCCTTTGACCTCTTCCATACGGACGCGGTGCTTGCCCCCATCCCGCATTTCCACTTCGATCTCTGTCGGCACCAGGCCGCTGTTGCCGGGCTCGAATGACTGTGCGCTGAACTTTCGGGCGAGGGCGATCACATCAGCATCGGCGCGGACACGATCGGCGTCGAAAGCACTGAGTCCGGGGGGACCGTGGATCAGGGTGTAAGCCGCTGTATAGGGCGCGCTGAATTGAGCGTCAACGGTTGGGTTGTCACGCAGGTGGAAGGGGTTCCCAACCTGGCCCATGGCATTTGGCGGCAGGAGAATGCAGCCGCGAACGATGTCCTCTGCTGACGGCGCATGTTCCTGCCTGATTCGGTCGGCGCCGTCGATGACGGCGTGGGTACAGCGGCAGCATGGGAACGGTTTGATACTCGTCTCAAGGAAGTCGTAACGGCTGCCGAGGCCAAGGGTGATGCAGTCGCGATCTGCCTGTCCGTTCGTGTAGAGTTCCGCCAGTCCGAATGTGCCATTGACAACATGCTCAGCGCCGGTGATGCCTCGCGCTGCCAGGCAGGCTGCCTGCAGTCCAGCTACCGCGCTGAATCCTGGCTGTACCCGTTTGGCAAGGGTCCCGTCGATGAGTGCCTGACGGTTGCCATGTACCTGGGCGTAAGCGATGCCGAGAGCATGGCGCGTTTGGTTGCTGTCGAGATGAAGCAACCTGCTGCATCCCGCGGCTGCCGCGAACGGCCCCCACATCGTCGTCGGCAGCCAGCCGGTGTGCAGATAGGGGATGAAGGCCAGTCCCAACCGCGTGCCAACTTCAAGGGCCATGGCCAGCGCTGCTGCGAATTCCCGGCCCGACACCGGGACGCCGTCTGCCTTGGGCAGGGCCCCCAGACCGTGCCCACGGGCCTCGGCGACTGCCAGACACGCTGGGACGATGGTCACGCAACTGTGTAGAATGGCACCGTCGTGGGTGTCGTCATAGTCTCTCGCATGAGCGCTGACGCTGTTGACAAACGCTGCCCCGGGGGCAATGCCGTCAACCTAAGCGTCCGGGCGGCGCGACGGCCTCAGATCCTTTTGCGGTTCATGACGTGACGGTGCTTCGTTGGTGTTTTTTTCCTCGGAAAGCTGCGTCCAGGCCGGCGTTCGGTGAGTCCTT
>JABHEG010000052.1 GCA_018676675.1 Lentisphaerota bacterium | reverse complement strand
CCCTCGTGTCCTGCGTAAAGGAGCTTCAGGTGGATCTTCCCACCATCCTCAGGCTCCGCCGCTGGCGAGGGTGCCGGTAACGAACATGCAAGAATGGTAAGCCCGAACCCAGATAGCATCAACCATCGGGATCTCATGAGTGCCTCCTCTCCAGTCGACGTGGATGTTCCCTATAGGGTGACCTCAGCCCCAAAACCTGTCCGTGGAAGGCGCGCCGCCCCGACTGCCACGTCCTACACGCAATGACATCGGGAAGCGGCGCCCACATATGGACAGGTCATCTGCCATTAGCGTAGCCCGCTCTGTTCGGCATGACAATGCGCACGTCATCCCGGCGGTCCTGATGTACTCCGCCCTGACGAGCGTCAGGTCCACGGATAGAACCTTAAGTTTGGCCGGTTCTGCGCAAGTATACACTGTAGGGTCGTCAGACCCCGAGTTGAGGAGGCGCAATCGGTCTGTCGAGCTCCTGCCGCAGACCATGGTACACCTCTGGTTGCCCTTGAAGACCTCGACGTTCGTCGGTATTTTGGCGGGGGTGGGATCGGCGCGAGAAGACGCTAGAAACGTCGGTACATAAACGGTACGAAATGAACGAGATAGCGCCGGATGTGGACGAGAATTGAGCACGGGAAGTCGCGGTGATCGTCTGCCCTACGCGATCCCCTGTACGTGGGGGTATGGGGGATCCGCTGATCCCCCAGCGGGGTCCGGGGCTGGCCCCGGTTGGCTCGGACTGATGAGAAGAAAGGTGAGCAATGACCATGATTTCGAGGCATGTGACGATGGCGATTTCGTGCAACCTCCTGATGGCTGGCGCGGCGTGTACAGCTGCGGATTATTACACAATCCGTGGCGGTGTACCGAACAGTCAGTACTTCCTGAAGAACGATCGTGTAGGTAATCAGTACCTCTTCTTCATCGGCAACTCCGTGCTTGCCGGAACCGGGCTGAAGAACAAGAATCTCCGGTATTCCAGGCAGATGGTTGAGGGGCTCAAGAAGCACTTTCCTAAGGCGGGGATGCGCGAGACAAGGCATATGTACCCGGGAGGCAGCTGGTTTGGGCTCTATCGCTGCAGCAAAGGGCAGGCTGTGTTCGGCGAAGTCATCTGCAGCGGTCATCTGGCCATTCTTGATTTCGCCGCGGAAGATCGGAACGTCGACATCGACCAGGCCAAGACGTCTTTGGAGGGGGTGGTGCGCCAAATCACGCGCTACCGGGCCACCCACAGCCGGATCCTGGTCTACACGCTGACACCCGAGATGCTGCAAGCGTACAAGGCGGGGAAGACACCCGAATACATCGCAGTCAGCGAACAGATCGCCAACCATTACGGCGTCCCCAGCCTGAACCTGGCCAAGTACGCGGCAAACAAGATCATCGCAGGCGAGATCTCGTTCAAGGCGTTCTCCTCCGACGGGATCAACCCAACCGATGCGGGCGCCAGGATCTATGCGGAAGCGGTCGCAGCATTCATGGACGCGTTGATGACTGCCTTCCCCGTACCGGAAAAGGCACAGAAATATGCCCTCCCCGCTCCGCTGTTTCCAGAGACCAATGACAATGGGCGCATCGTGGCGTACGAGGATCCCATCGTCAAGCGCACAGGCAGCTGGAAACCCGGGCAAGCAAGCCCAATCGGCCCCTTCCGCCATCTCCTTGTTTCAGAGGAACCGGGGGCCACGGTGAGTCTGACATTCAAAGGCTCTGAGATCGGTATCCTTGATGTCGTCGATGGGGACAGTGCTTCGTACGAGTACGCCGTTGACGGGGCCGCCTTCCAAGTACTTCCGCTACCAGACTCAGACGACCTTGCCGGCCCGACCATGCGTCCCATCTCCCTTGTAAAGGGGTTGGGCCGAACCGCTGAGCATGAGCTCACGCTGAAAGTCGCGTCCCCCGGCACGGCTAAGCTGGGCGGCTTCCTGCTTAACGGCAGCACTGCCTATGCCTATGCGGGTATGAACACGTTGCAGCGCATCGATGCCATCTACGCGGCCATGGATCCGATCACCTACGCTCCCTCAAAGGACCGTTTCGCGAACATCCCCAAGACAATGGACAAGCTGCGCAATGGTGGCGAACTCCGCATGGTGCTTCTGGGCGACAGCATCATGGGCAACACCTCCAACTCATCGTTCGAGCTGCTGCTCATGCGGAACTACCCCAAGTGCAAGATTGCCAAGGTTACCTCGCTACGAAGCTCGACGGGCTGCAACTACTACCAGGACGACAATCGGGTTGAGCACTATGTCCTGCGACACAAGCCGGACCTCCTGGTCATCGGTGGAATCTCGAACCGCGGTGATTACAGAGCCGTCCAATCGGTCATCAAACAAGTGCGAGCCAAGAAACGCGACACGGAGGTGCTCCTGTTGACCCCCGTATTCGGAGCCGTGCGAGACGCGCACATCAAGACGTTCACCCGGGAAATCGATACCACGACCGACAACTTCCGCCGCGGCATGCAGACCGTCGCTGCGGAAGAGGCCTGCGCCTTCTTCGACATGACCGGCCCGTGGTGGCATTACATCCAGGAGAGTGGGAAGACCTACGGCTGGTTCATGGGCGATCGCGTCCACGCGAACCATCGTGGCTGCCAGATTATCGGTCGACTCCTGGAAGCCTGGTTCAAGGAGTAGCGTTCCGCGCCCAAAACGCGCCTGAGCTCATGGACGAGTGAACCGTACGTAGTTCCGTCTTTAGACGGTTTGTCCTGGCCGCGTGAACGCGGGACTACATACACGGTACGCCCTGAACCAATGACATTAGACCGCCGCTTACTGTCATTGACCGAAGTACACATCGGCCACCAAAGCGGACGAGTGAACCGTACGTAGTTCCGTCTTTAGACGGTTTGTCCTGGCCGCGTGAACGCGGGACTACATACACGGTACGCCCTGAACCAATGACATTAGACCGCCGCTCTCCAGAGAAAGACGACGGTGGAAACCGCCGATCGCGGTCGCGGAGAATCCAGCTGAATCGTCCGCGCTATCCCTCCGCCAGGATTCTCTCGGCAATGTCCGCGTTCTCGCGCAGCTGATCCTTGTCGCGCTGGAAGAACCCGACCGTGGCCAGGTCTGTGGGCTTGATCTTCGCAAATGTCTCTCGGAAGGCATCCTCCACCACGCCGGGAATCTCCTCCGGCGTCTTCCCGTAAAAAAGCTGCCCACCAGCCAGGACCTTGAAGGCGATGCACGGCTTCTGCACCTGCTGGATGACGTCGAACATTTCCTGGCGGTCCTCGATGAAGAACTTGAGGTGCTTCTTCTTGCCGGTGATGAACGAACTCGCTTCGCCGCCGCGTTTACGCGTGTTATGCAGGCAAGCCATATAAAAGTCGACGCCCCAGCCTTCCTCCTCGGATCGCAAGATGGTCTCAGGCACGTGCGTTCCAAGGCCGACCGGCTTCCCCAACACTCGAAGCTTCTCGATGTTGTCGAGCAAAACATCGACCTGTCCTGACTCAATGAGGCCGTCCGTGGTCGTGCCCTGATGGTAGGTGGCGAGAGGATCACAGCCCCCCATCTGGCGAGCGTTGACCTCAACCGCAATTGCCGGGAACGGCTGGAAAATCCAGTTCATCTTGCCGCCTTCGTTGCGGTACTGCCGAATCACCCGGAGCATGAAGCCATTGGCCAACGGCAGGCAGGTCGTGTATCCCAGTTCCTCTGCCTCGAACAACGCCTCCACCACCTTCTGCGCGGTGAAATAGTCCATCATCTCTTCGCCGGGACAGATTTCCGGAATGTAACTGTGCCCATTGATCGGGTTGTCCCCAAGGAACAGCCTGCTGACCTGAGTCCCAAAAAAGTCTATCGTTGGTATCATTTGAGCGTTTCCTATAGCCGTCCACGACGTCCCGCTTGCCCAACCGGTCAATTCCTGTCAACCGCCTGTCTCCGCAACATGGTTGGAGCCCCCCCGAAATCAAGCGTGCCCTGCGTAATGACACGTCCTTCAAATACGTGTAGATGCAGGGGGGCCTACTCACGCGTCAGCGCACAGCGCCCCGGCAGGGAATGGAAATACAGGCATCCTGCTTCGGCAGGAACCGTCAACTCAAGCTCCTCCCCGTTGGGCAATGCCACCAGCCAACGTCCCTCGTTCACCCCACAAACAAGCACGCCGCAGTCCCCTTCCCCCGGCACATCGAGGAAGAAGGGAGCCGCCGCGTTCCCTGCGGGGCGGAAGACCACTGCTCGGTTCAGAACGCGTGCACCTGTCGCGTTCCCCGCGGCGATGGGGAGCACCGCCGGAGCGCTCGCCCCCTTGTCCATCGTGGTCATCACGTGCAGGAAACGGTGGTCCTTCGCTGCCTGCGAAGGAACGGCCTCTAGCCGCCAGGCCCCGACTTCACTCGACGTGGGCCGCCGATTCGTCTTGGGCATGTAGTTCTCGCCGGTGACCGCGTTCCAGCACTCCTTACCGGCCCCCCCGACCTTGACGAGAGACGCCTCGGTCGGCAACAGTGAGGCGACGACAAGCTGCCCACCATACTTGCCACCGTGCAGAGACGGACCATCGCGAACGATGATGGCCGTTCGCCCCTGAATCTGCGGCTCCTGAATGCAGTGCAGGTACCACGCCTTCTTGAGCTCGGGCTGTGCGGCGGACACCTCATCGAAGACGGCGAAGACGAGCGGGAAGCCAGCCACACCGGTGTTCAGCGTGGCCATTGCCCGACGAACGCGCTGGATCTTGGTCGTCGCATAGGCGTTGCTGATGTCCCCCGCGATGAAGCTGTATTCAGGTGTAATCGCGTCCGGCCCGAACGCGTGGCTGGTGACGCGCCCTAATCGGTGAGCGTCCGGAGGAACCTGCATCCCCCGCATCCGCCAGCCATCAAGACGGACCTGGCCACCAAAGTCCTCTTGATCGGTCTGAGGATCGAAGATCATCAAGCCGTTGTGGGCCACCGTCTGGATGTAGTAGTTCTTCCAGTGCGGGCTGCCGTAGCAGGTTTCCTTGCTGCCCCAGTAGATGCCGGTGTCGATGGCGAGTGGCCCACGGTAGTGAATCTGGAATGTCCCGAAGTCGCTGTGATGGTGGTTGCCAAAGTAGAACTCGCCGATGCGCATCTGCACGGCCGCATCCCGGCTGTTCCGAGAATCGATCTCCCATCCCGTCCGTGCCAGCATGTCACCCATCGGAGAACCGAAGTACTTCGTCTTAGGCAGCTCGCCCAACGGACGACGCTCCATCCCCGGATCGAGAAACAGCAGGTCGGGTAGATGATAGAACCCGCTGACAGCGAACGCGGGATCATCAAAGAGATTGAGCAGATAGGGATCGCGGTAGTACGCCCCGGTGAGTCCAAGACATAGGCGCTTGATATGCTCCGTTCCGGAATCGTCGCCGCCATCACCCGAAGCAAAGAACTTGCGGTCCGGGCGCAGGAAATAGAGAAGCTCATAGGGGACGTAGCGTTGTTCACGGCTCAGTACATCGCCGGCCCCCATGCGGCGGAACAGCCAACTGGTGAGTTGGTCGTGGGCAAAGCGCTCGGCGTGATAATGGTGTCCCTGATGGTGCATGTGAGAGCGGTAGTGGAAGGTCCGCGGCTCGACGTAGCGGGTGAAGAAGATGCGCGCACCGAGTTCGTAGAGTTCGGGCTCCTCATCATACACCGCCACTCCCGCCGGCAGCAGGTTGGTCATGATGCACCCCTCGGCGTCATGTCCGACGATCGGGTTCAGCTTTGTCTCATTGGGCGGGTAACCGCGCTTGTGGTCCTGGGCGAAGAACTCCTTGAAGCCCGCGATGAAGGCCGTTTTCTCCTCCGCGCTGAGCAACGGGTAACACCAGTCGTAGACACAGGCACCGATGTGCATGTGATTGAGCATAGGGCGACCGTCTTTGGTCTGTTCGCCATTCCACAGCGGACTGGTCCCAAGCAGACTCGCAAGAGCCGTTTCAACGGCCGCTCGGCCGACCACCTCATCGCCTGTCACGAGATAGACCAACGCTTTGCAGAAGGCCCGGTCCTTGCGAGGCTTCTCACTGACCGCAACAGTCTGTACCGACTCCCACGCTTTCGCGAACTCGGGCAGTGTGACCTTCTCGCGAAGCGCCGCAACATCGACGGCGCGGAGATACACCCGCGGGTGTCCCTGTGGGACGGTCGGAATGGCAGTCGCCGGGTCCGCGCTGAACGCGGTCGCCGTGCAGAGGACAGTGGCTGTCAGACCAAGAGAGCTCGTTCTCATAGTGGACTTTCCTCAGGCTACGGTGCAAGCGTCCCGGCTTGATCGAGTACCCACGTGGAGTCACCGGTTCGTGCCCAGAGGAGCCAGCCCTTGGGGGAATTCCGGCGGACACCGAGATTGAAACCGAGGGCCTTGGTCTTGGCCAGTGACAAGCCGACCTGGTCCAGCGGGATCGCCCATTCCCCGATCCAGCCTTTGCCGTTTCTCTTGGCGGCGAACCGGCTCGCCGCGGCCAGCCGATCGCCTTGCTCTGACCACACGCCTTGGTCCTTGCCACCTTGACACAGACCCCGTGCGAAGCCTTGCACGACAAACGTCTTGCCGGGCTTGCCGGGCGTCGTCTGGTCGCGGAGACAGACCTCCGCGGCATCAGCGACACCCCATTTGCCTGCCAACTCGGCCTCTGCGGAGTCCGCAAGCCCAATGCGGACGCCGACGTACAGAGCGCCATCCCGACGGCAGACCATGGCGGAACATGGCGGCTTTCCTCCAAGATCCAGTTTCGTCGCACCCGCCCATTCGCCGGTAGAGAGCACACCATCAACGGCGATCGGTTTGGGGGCCACGGGCAAGGCAGCTCTGGGGCGACTGGGGCGTGGTTTCCCCTTGCCGAAGCCGGGCTCGGGCGGGACAGGGAATGGTCTGATCGGTGTCTCGCGTACTCCCCGTTCCTCGACGATGGGCCAGGACGCGCGGAGGTCATCTTCATATGGACCGATCTTCTCGACCGGAATGCGTTCAAAGCCAAGTCTCCATGCCGGTGATTCCGGCTTAATGCGGTAGTCGTCCGCCTCGGGATCAACGAATGCGGGATCGGCAACGATGGAGTGAGTATCGTGCCCCGCCTTGATCCACGCAGGCCAATTCGTGCCTTCGACTGGCTGGTCAAAGCCACGGATGATCACCTGCCCGGCCGGACCGGCAATCAGGTTCCGGTCGATCGTCGTCTTGTCGAGAGGGAGCTTCCTGAGTGTGTAAAGCAATGCCTTCGGGTTGCTGTAGCAGAGGATGTTGCGTAGGGCTGAGTTCCCGGTCATGCGATAGGTCTGCTCGATGTCCACATCCGGAAAACCCTTGTACTTGGCGTAGGCGGGAAGCTTGGAGTAGATCGGGAGTTCCTTGTTAATGGTCTTCCAGAACTTCTCCGGCGGGTACCAGGCGGAGAAGAGCAGCTGGTACTCGGCATCGACGACGATGTTGTTGTCGATTACATGGTCGGAACCTCCGTGGACAAAGATCCCGGCCAGGGATGTGCGAGCGACGATGTTCCCATGGACGTGCGTGCCACAGGTCGAATCATCAAGGTAGATTCCGTTGGCGTCAAAATTGGGTTTGTACTCGCCCCGGTTCCTGCCGAAACCAATGATATCGTGCAGATAATTGTAGCGAATGATGTTACCACGGCGGCGCCAGCCTGAACTGGCAGCACATTGGTAGATGCCGCCGGTGTCGTTGGTGGCCAGATTCACGTGGCGGATGTGGTTGTACTCAAGTACGTTGTCGTTGGCGTTCATGATGAAGATGCCGCCGCGGGAGTTGTCATGGATGAGGTTGTGCGCGACGCGGTTGCCGACGCCGGTCACGGACACAGCCCAGGCGTTCTTCTTCAGCCAGCCAAGGTGGTGGATGTAGTTATTCTCAACCACGTTGCCGCTGGGGCTGAGGCCGCGAAACGCCTCCCGGTCCCACGTGACCAGTGCAACGCCGCTGCCCGCGCAGTGGGAGATGTCGTTACCGACGACGCGGTTGCCCGTGCCGCTTTTGACCTGCACAGCCACCGAGCTGCGCCGTGAACCGACATTGCGGATGGTGCAGCCTGCCAGAACACAGGACGTGCAGTTGTCCATGAACATGGCGCGCTCGTCGGCTCCCTCCAACGTCAGGCCGCGGAACACGACATGGCTGACCCGGCTCAGCTTGACCAACTCCTGCACCTTCACCAGCGTGACGCTGTGTTCACGCAGCGGCGCCGAAGGCCAGTAGTAGAGAACCGACGTACGTGGATCCAGGAACCACTCGCCGGGAGCGTCGAGCTCCTCGAACAGATTCCGCACCAAATACCGACAGCCGGCTCGAACCGCATGCCTGGCGTTCTTCTTCATGGTCAGGACGCGGGTCTTGTGGTCCATGGAAGCGATGCCGGAGACGTTGTTGTTCCAGTTGAAACGATCGCTGGTGTCGACTTCACCATCTTCCGGATGGGCCCAGATCCGCAGGTCGGACTCGCGCACGAGGATGGTGTTGAGCGGCTCATCTTCGTCGAGGCTGGCGTAGCGGGGGACGATCTTGCCGGAGGCGTAAGCGTATCCTCCGGTGTGTGGGAAGGCTGGATCGACGTTCGGGTAGCGTGCCATCTCCTGCCGCCGGCCGTCGAGGAAGAGTTGTCGTGGACGCTTCTTGGAGAATCCTCGAGTCCCGGCGTCCGCCTGCAGGATCTCGCCCTTGAATGGAGCAAAGTCGGTGATCGCGTGGGCACCGGTCAGGGCGACTTCTTCGCCCGGCCAAGCGCGATAGATGACGGGAGCCCGTTCGGTGCCACTGTCCTGCTCGCCAAGGACAAACGTCTGTTCAAGGCGATAGGTTCCCCCCCGCAGCCAGACCGTTGCCCCATCGGTCAGCCGCCCCTGTTTGCGGAGTTCGCGGAGAGCATCCCGGGCCCGTTCGAGCGTGGCAAACGGCTGTGTGCGCGTCCCGGTGGCCGTATCGGTCCCCCGGGGGCAATGCCGTCAACCTAAGCGTCCGGGCGGCGCGACGGCCTCAGATCCTTTTGCGGTTCATGACGTGACGGTGCTTCGTTGGTGTTTTTTTCCTCGGAAAGCTGCGTCCAGGCCGGCGTTCGGTGAGTCCTT
>JABHEG010000053.1 GCA_018676675.1 Lentisphaerota bacterium | reverse complement strand
GCGAAACCGTTGCTTGCTCCGAGCCCTGAGGCACGATGTCACCCAGGGGCATGTCTTCCTGGGCGGACACATCCGCGTTGGAGCTGGCGACCTTCAGACAGACCCCGAACGCCGTGCCTTCCCCTCTATTCGTTGCGCGCACTTGCAGGGCGCACGTCTCGCCAGCGTCAATTCTGTTGTTGGGCAGCAACCCTCGTGTGTCGTCAAAGCTCACTTTCAGGTCGAGCGCGGCCGGCTCTGTCTTCTTTTCGTCCACATCGCGAATGAAGGCTTGGAAGTCGGGATCCGTCCAGATCTGGACGAACAGGTTCTCAGCCAGGGCTGGCACCGACTTACGGGAGGCCAGGCGTCTCTTTGCGGCCGGGACCGCGCCCAGACTGTAGATCTCGACCAGAACTTCTCCGGTGAACGCGAAAACGCCAAAGACCCCTCCTACGACGGGAATGGAGTTCATCATCTTCGTCCCCGCACGCTCGTGAACCCACGATGTCTGGGCCTCAAAGCGCCTCACGTCGCGCGCTGTAGATACCAGGACATTTGCCTTGAAAGAGAAAACCCAAGGCTCGATGTCAGGGAACCTCTCCGAGTGGGTTTCGACCTTGATGATCGTCTCGTCCCATAGTCTGTTTCCCGCATCTTGAGCGACAGAGACATCGGCGACTTTTGTTCGAAAGGCCCGTCCGAGGACCTGTGACAGTGCTTCCAGCTTACCTCGGTCCCTCCTGGCCCCCGCATCACTATTCCCTTGGCCGATGACAATGCGGATCCTTGCTGCGGAACGCCCCGAACTACATTTCACCAAGGACAATCCTCCAGCGCGACCGCGACCAGCTGCGTAATTCGCCATGACCGAACTGGTGTGTAGCTTCTTCGCGAGTGCTAGAGCAGCGACTTGGCGGAGCTCTTTGGGGGCCCACACAATCCGCGCTCTCTTTCCGGCCTCTTGCTCGGCTGCGCGCTTAGTCTTGGACACATCCTGAACCCCGCCAGACGTGGTAGTCGTCTCATTGAGACAGAGCAGCCTCGTACCATCGGAGACATGGACAGATAGAGAACAGGTAGCCTTTGCTTGCCACTTCCCACGACAGAGCCATCCGTTACTATTCCCTGGGGCTGGCTCGAAGGCTGTGCTGAGCATACTGACAGCCGGCTCCGAGAGGGTCCATCGCACCAGGATCTCGTGGTCTTTCAGAGATCCCTTCTCGAAGATGGTCTCCAATTCGGTTGTCCGCGGACCAACCACGAGAGCTTTCAACGGGATGCGTTTCAGAGGCGCCGACGGCTTTCTGCCGGACTCTCCTCCGTGCAACAATACGCAGGTCATCAGCAGCAGTACCGCCACCTGTGCAGCTGGCCGCTTGCCTTGAGTGCCCATATTCTCTTGTCTCCCAGTTCCCGTGAAAGTGTAGGCTGTGGTGCTGAGGGAGTAGTCCGCCTGCCTTCCTATAGTCGCGATAAGCTCGGAGTTCCGCTCAAACGCGTAGTGGTCTGGAAGAGCGAGGGGGTGGCGCAGCCGAGACGCTGGGAAACGTCCTGTCTGCCCATCTTCACTCCTCCATGGCTGGACGGGCGAGGGTCAATGCCGGATCGAACCGGCCGGCCACTGTCGGACACTGTTCGCCCTTTGTCGCTCTCCTTACCTCCTGTGAAAGATACATAATCAACTCCCCGAGGTTCACGCGGCCGTCATCTGTACTATCAGCTTCTCCACGAAGGCCCCGCAAAAGGTAGTGTGTAAAGACCCCATGCCCACCCCATTTCCGGCCTTCCTGCGAGAGCTGCTTGTCGTCTGATGCGCTGATGACACAAACACCGTCCCCGACAGCCGATAACTGACGGAGGCCCCCGCTGATTGGGTTGACTCCGACGCCCCGGTGTCCGCGCGTCGCCGCGTCGAATGACTCGCCCACGCCTCCCGAGTGACACGCGTCCGCGATGACCACAACGCGTCGTGCCTTGATAAAACGCTTGAGTGCTGTCTGGATATCCCACATCGGGAACCCGGTATCCCCGATATTGTCATAGCGTACGTCATATGGCAGCAGGAAGAGATTCTTCTGGCGACCTGGGGACTGCGGGCTGCCATGGCCCGCGAAATAGACCGTCACAATGTCCTCCTCGAGCGCCTGCCCCAACCATGTGAACAGGGCCTCGCGTATTCGAGCATACGTGGCCTTCCGGTCCATCAGCAGACGTGTGCGGGCCGGAGCATGGCGCCCTCCGTCCGGCGAGACAATCCACTCGTGAAACTCCTCCGCGTCCTTACTTGCGTACCGCAATCGTGGGATATGTGAGTCTTTGTACTTCGATATGCCGATCACAACGGCCCAATGCTCACCCAGAGTTCCCCCTGTGAAGGCTTCAGAAGCAATCGCCAATGGCTCGTCCTCGGTCTCCTCCACCATCTCGGGCTCGACACTTGTTTCGGTGGCCTCCACGACAACCGTCGAGCATTCCGGAGCGGGGGGGGCGGTGTCCCCGTCGCCCTGCGCACCCGCCAGTAAGGCTTCGGCCGCCGGGGCGGGCGTCAACAGGCAAGTACCAGCCGAAATCAGCAAGGCAACCGCAGGCACGGAGACCCACACGTTGTCCCAGAAAGCCCGCCTCCACCTTCCGCCGGACCACCGGGCTTCCCTGAGTCGCTTGGAGAGCCAGACCGGGTCAGAGCCCATCAGGAGGAACGCAACGAGCCAAGTCAGAAGCCAAATCGTCACGCCTACCAGTGTCCATGTCAGCGCCACGATGAGTACTGCACACCAACCAGGAAATGACGTGAATCGTCCAATGCTCAACCAGACTGCAAAACCGATGTAAACCAGTACAAACAACGGCGCGAACTTGTGCCAGAAAAACCCCTCCATATCGCGCCAGTCTTCGCTCCAATGACAGTACCTCCGGGTGGCCAACGACCGCACGATCGGGAACAGCAGAAGAAAACAGACTATTCCCGCCGCCGAGACTGCCGCGGCTGAGCGTGCGAATGCAACGAGTTCTGACAACGACACTCCCTCTGGAGTAGTCTCAGAATCACTGGTATCCACCAGAGGCCTGCTGCATAGAGTGGCAGCGCTCTTCAGGAAACGCAGGGATTGGTCCCCGCCTGGCACGTAGGACGCGTACTCGTACACCCGTACTCGCACCGTACCCAGCGCCTCTGCGACCTGACCCCTGTGAAGACCAACGAGCGCGCTTAGTACAGACACGACGACCAAGAACGGCAGCACGACGCACGAGAATACACACAGCTTGCTGTCCCAGAACGTCCAGAACGCGGCGCTCCCACGACCATAGCGCAAACGACGGTAGACGCGGTACGTGAGATAGCCAAGGCCCAACAACGCGAGGAAGAGCACCAGCAGGAACACGAACCACACGCTGAAGATAAGCCGCACGTTGCTCATAGCCCCTCCCTTCGGGCGCTCAGTGTCTGCATCCAAACTAGCTGGACTCACAGGCCATTCGACGTCGCTGCGGGATGTAAACTACGCCAGCTGATGCGCAGCGGCAAGGTACGGCGGGGCCTGGAGTTGCCCCATCGGCCACCGGGCGATCTCACTATCGTCCCTTCGTCCCGGCCAAGTTCCCCGCAGTCACGGTCCGACCAGCACTATGTCCGCGCTGGTGTCCGTGTAGTGGAACCGGGGTGTCTGGAACGGGGAAGAGAGTCAACTTGAGAAGAGGGACGTCGCTGGGGCGGCGGAGGATCCCAGGATGATCGGGCTTCAGCGGAGACGATCCCCCGAGAGCGTCAGTCCGCTATCGAGGACTTTCTGTGCTTGGCAGGGCGGGTCCAGTGGGTGTTGGGCTTTTTCTCTATTGATGGTCAAGCCGAGTTCATCGAAAACCGCGTTTGGCGGCTGCTCAAATGACCATCTTACGCTGACCTTGGTCCTCTCTCGCGTCTCGTCTTTCCCGGCCAAGAAAACCATCCTCGCATGTGGATTGCGAGCACGCACTTCCTGAGTGAGATCCCAATAGAAGCGGTCCATGCCCTGCAGTTCAGGATAGAAGCACCGCGCCATGAAGGCGCCGAAGTCCTGGCGCAGGCGATGGTAGAACTCTTCGGAGAGCGTGATCAGGTCCAACTCGCCATGCTCGGGCTTCAGCTGCGACTTCTTCCAGCCACGGTATTCGGCTACAAGTCTTCTAGCATCCTGCGTGATTGATATAGAGATACTGTGGGTATTCTCGTTCCGATTGAACGCCCCAATGGGCAGGTCGACATGCTGGACGTAGTTCCGGAAATCCATGAGAAAGGCACATGCCCAGGAGTTGCGGAAGAACTTCTCGCGAAAGGCATCGTACTCCGCGAGCTTCTCAGGGCTCTTCTTGTGCCTTCGCCGATAGGACACTTCGAAGTGTTCGAACACACCGTAGGCGGCCGCAAGGACGTTGAACAGAAGTCGGTCCAGAGAAAGGAGGTCGTCAGCCTTGCGGGATCCAGGACTCAGCAACGTCCGATGATAGGCGGTCCAGTCGCGGTAGTTCAAGTCGAGTATGCGGAACAGCTTGAACCTACTTTGCGCTTCAGCAAATACCGGACGAGCCTGCTCGTCAAACTGGACTTCCTGTGCACTGAGTGGCCGCAGTTCGAGGAAGCTGCCTCGCGCTGCATCCCAGCCTGCTAGTTGGGCGTTACTCATATTCGTCTGGCCTAACGTCAAAGCTGAGTGGCCCGGCGCGACCGCGGCCGCTCGAGTCGTTGCACGTTTTCTTGTTCGGTTTCGGTAGTTTCCCGACTACGGGATGACTAAACCCTCTGTAACCGGCGACGCGCGCCGGGCTGGTTGCCGGGGATCTGCCTCTACCAGTATCGTCCTTTGAGCCCCCATCCCCTCACCAACATCAGCAGTTCTGCCTCAAAGCACTCAGGAGCTCCCTCGGTTCTTCCTATGGTCACGATACTGGCGCCCCCGCGCCCATGCAACCGAGGAAAACAACCATGGAAGGAAGCCCCCGCCGGTGAAGCTCGGCAGTCCCCGGAATGCCCTTCGTTTGCGCTTGGCTGCGGGTGAGGGGATTGCTGGAATGGGCGGTATTCAGGGACGCCGGGAATGTAGACGCCACACGCACACTGGACCAAACCAGGTAAAGGTGCCAACTCTGAGCACGGATGGAGTTCTTGGGAGGGACAGGCGTTCCACTGGAGGCCGGTTCCTCGAACCGAGGAAGGTGGGCCGGGCCGGCTCCCAGAGAACTGTCGCATCCTCTGTCTCTGGAGCGACTATGGTTCGGGCACCAGCTCTGTTTCGCCGGTGGCGTAGATCCAGAAGCCGATGCCCGGTTGGGCCACATCACCTGCATGGAGCCCATGGTAGACTTGGGCTTCCGGAGTCCAGAACCATCCCGGGAGGAAGATCCCGGCATGACCGACCAAGGACGTTGGCTCGATCACCCCAACGCTGTTCCAGCCCTGCGCAAGCGGAACGGCCGGGGAGGCAACTGGATGGCCCGAGATGCGCAATGTGCCGGCCGTGTCCACGTAGATCCAATACGCCACCTTCGGTGTGATTTCTGTCGCCGCTTCATACTGTGCATCGACGGTGTCCCAGGCCCAGATGCTGTCGGTGTAGATGGTGCCACGACTTCCTGAATCCGGGGTGAAATTCGTGCTGGAGAATGCATCTTCAACAGACGGTTCGAGCGGTTGCAGTGGTAGTGAGATGAGGTTCCAGCCAGCCCCAAGTTCAAGATCTGTCGAAGCTAGAGCTGCGATGATGTAGTACCGTGTTTCGCCGCTGGGAACGGTAAGTGCTGTGGTCTCCGTCATGGGGGCAGCTGTGTCGGGGATGATCGTCCCGTCTCGGTCATTCACGCGCCATATCCAGAGTTCGTGGTCATCCGGTAGCGTGGTCGGATCCCATGACAGCCCAATCTCAGCACCGACGTCTGCTTCCGCCCTGATCTGCCAGACCTCGCCGTCGAAGGACGCCCGCACATCCCGCTGCAGGCGTTCCGTATTTGCGTCACCCTCCGGCCCCAGGAACAGCGCTTCGCCGGTGTCGTTGGGTGGTGGCGGCATCAGATAATCAAGTCCCCAGTCGGCTCCCGGCGTGGCGCCCTCTTGAACACCGAACTCCAGGCGACCGACGGAGGCACCGGTCACCGTGATCGGGATCAGATCGCTCAGAACACTGATCTGAACGGTCTCGACCGCCGTGGTCGCCGTGCCATCATCGACCTCGAACTGGAAGCTGTCCGGGCCGGTGTAGTTCGTAACCGGTTCGTAGGTGTAGGTTGCGGAGCCCCGCGCGACCTCCGTCAACGTGCCATGGTCAGGCTGGGTCACGATGGTGAAGGTCAGCGTGTCGATGCCGTCGTCCTCGTCCAGGTCGGAACCCGTCAGAACGATTTCCTTCGAGCCATTCTTGAGTGCTGCGACGTCCGCGATGGTACCGGCAACCGGGGGCGTATTGGCGATGGTGACGGTCGTTGTGCCAATGCTTGCGGTCGGTGTGCTCACGTAAGTACCGGTCTCATAGGGGTCGGTGAGCGGCCATATGGCGGCCTCCCACGTCTGTCCTTTCTGGGTGTCCGAGGCGTGGAGCACCGAACCAATCACTTCCGTTCCCCCGTCAATCAAGGTCCAAACCGTGTTGTAGGTGACATCGTCATAGTCTGCATCGTCGGCATGCACCTGGACAGAGCCAATCACTGATTGAGCCGTTGTCGGTGCTTGTAGGGTGACGCTGACCTCCGGGGCCGACGGCGCCCGGTCCACATCCATCACGTTCACCGTCCAGGTCGCTGTTGCCGTCGCCCGCGTTGCGGAGTCCGTGACCGTACAGACCAGCGTCTTGCTCGCGGATGTTGCTGGGTGCAGCACCGCATCATAGCCCGGGGTATAGGTGTAATCCGCGCTCGCCGCGCCGTCAATGGGTGCGCCGTCGAGGGTCCAGCTATAGGTATACCCCGGCGTGCCGCCACTGGCCACGACCGAGAACTGCTGACTGCTCCCCTCGTCAACGTCCACCGGCGTCTCGACATCCGGTGTCTTTGCACCCGTGAGCGGCCCGGTGACCTCCACTGTGCCATCATCAGGCGTGAACGTCACTGACTCGAAATCGATCGTCACTTCTCGCAGTGTCGGGTCGTCCACCAGTGCGACCGCCGAGCTTGTTCCCCCGGCACCGATCGCGTCGAAGGTCACACTGAAGACCACCGTAGCATCATCGACGGTCACGCCCATCGCGTTCGGGTCATCCCAGGAGAAGGTGAGTTTCCCGCTGTCGGCCAGCGTTGTCCCGAAGCTCCCACCTGCGACGCCGTTCAGCCCGTAATCGCCGGTCGAGGCGTAGGCCAACACGGCTGGATCCCACTGCAGCGTGAACTGTGCACTGGTGACGTCGATGAAATCGCCCACCGAAACGTTCACCGATACGGGATTGCCGGAATTCACCAACTCATCGCTCACGTCGAACGTTACGCCGGCGATCCGTGTGCTTGGCGCGTCGTGTCCAGCTCGTCCACCCGTCGGCGCCACCCAAGAGCCGTTTACATCGCCCAAGCGAATGGCCATGAAATCCTGATCGGCCATGTCCGTGTCAAGATCCGTGTAGTTCCGCGCCTCAGGCGCACCCCATGGATCCCTTGTGTCCGCATACACGATGTCTGACGGCAGAAAGCGCCAGAGCCCCCCCCGCAGCGTATCCACAATCGCCAACACGAAACGCCGGATTAAGGCAATGTCGGCGGTCGTTACCGTATCCGACCCGTTCACATCCGCAGCCAACAGCTTCTCCGGTGCATCCAGTGCGGCAATTGCCAGGATGTGGCGCCGGATCAGGCTGATGTCTGCCGTTGTCACGCCGTTCCTGAGCGGCGTGTCCGACGCCTTGCTTGGGGTCACCATGTAATCAGCATCGACGGCAACCGTGAGGTCGTAGGTGCCATCGGCGGCCGTCTGCGTTGCATCCGTGGCGCCGCCAGTCAGCGTCATCGTCACATCGTGCACGGCCTCCGCGTCGCCATAGTAGATGCAGCTTCCGCTGACCGTCACAGTGTTGCGCACGGCCACTTCGCCCGAAGCCAGCGCCACGACCACTGGGAGCACATTTGCGTCGGTCACCTCGACCGCTGTCGGGTCGCCGTCGATTGAGGCTGAACCGGACGCGCCTGGTGCACCGACCAAACTAAGCCGAACTCCGAACAAGACAGCACCGTCGGCCAGCGTTTCAGTGTTCCCATCCGGGTCATCCCAGGAAACGGTTAGCGTGCCGGACGCCGCCTCACCCGTCCCGAAGTTCCCCGCCGCCAGGCCCGGTACTCCGAGCTGCTCGATACCGACGTATGTTGCCACCGAAGTAGGCCAATGCACTGAGAACTGGAACGTACTGACAGTTGAGAAACCCGACACAGTGACCGGCAGCACGACCTCAGTTCCTGCCAGGTCCGTTACCTTGCCGACCGTCAGCATCAGGCCATCGGAAGGGAAGAGCTCGTAAGACGCCGCTAGCGCCGCACTGGATGTCATCCCGGTCTTGCAGGACCTCGCCTTAATCGTGGTGTCGTCGGTGAGATGGATGGGAGCGGTGTAATGCACGCTTGTGGGACCGGCCTCGGCCGGGGTGCTGCCATCAGTGGTGTACCAGATCGATGCGCCCGCAGTGTCACAGGTGAGCGTGACGTCCAGACCCCCATCCGGGATGGGGGTGCCGGACACCGGATCGAAGCTGGGAGACACAACCGTGGCCCAAGGACTGTACAGGGCGGTCACGGACAGTCCTCCGGTGACGTTCGAGAAATCGGCATCCCAGCCCGTATGATCCCAGCCGGTGTGGGCTTCAACGACCGGGGCCACAGCCGCCGTGCCGTGAGCCACGTTTTGCACTAGTTCGCCACCGCCCGTGCGTGTTCCGTGTCCACCAAGACCGAACGTCACGGGGTGCGTGCTGTTAACAGAGTAGGTGGCAGTCACAGTCGCGCCATTGGCGGGCATTGTGTAGACCGTGGAAGCTGCACCCGGATCGTCAAAGCTGCCGCCGGCGCTGGTGGTCCAGCCGTCGAAATGGTGATCGGCCGGCGGCGCGTCCGCTACAATGGCCACCTCCGTATTGGTGGCATACTGGCCGTCGCCTGTGCCGTCAACAACGGCGAGCGTGTAAGTCGCAATCGGAAACGACAGGTCGGCACCGATGGCAATCGCCGGCTGCGGGTTGCCTTGGGCGTCGCTGTATTGGACCTCGCCGGAGATCACCCCTGACGCATCAACGGAAGGCAGTGTCACATCAAACGAGAAGGTGAGAGGCGATGCTGGAGTACCGAAGAAAAAGCAGGCCAACTCATTGCCAGTAGCGTTGTATGCGAACACCTTCGAGCCGCTCGAGGCCGCACCGCTTTCCTCAACATATGCCCATCCTGCCGGCAGAGAATACTGGAGCGCAAACGACTCGGACCCCGTGAACGAAAAACTCCCCGACACGGTTGCTGTGGTCCCGGCCCGCGAAGCCGAATGCACCGGATTCGTCACCTCCAGGGCCTCGCACCAGTGCGCCGTTACCAGTGCCAAGGCGATTGCCAGAAAAACTCTTTTCGCGTTGCTCATTTTGTCCATTCCCTGTCCGTCCTCAGTTTCTTCGCTACACCGTTCAGTGCGGAAGACGATCTCGGTCTATCTCCCCGCTCCCGGTGCGTATCCATCCGCGGTAGCCGAATCCCAGTGATACGCATTGGCCTTGTACAGCTCGATGACGCGGCTCACTTCAAGCACGTCAATCTTCCAGTTCCCATCATTCAAGTAGTCAGCACTGTGATTCGTCCCTGTCTGATCGCCCCCTCCCGGCGCGTACCCGTCGGCGCTGCCGGCGTCGCAGTGGTAGGCGTTTGCCTTGTAGAGCTCGATGATGCGGATGACTTCCTGCACGCCGATCTTCCAGTCTCCACCGGCCAGGTAGTCGGCGGTGTGGTAGTCCAACTCGTACTGCGCAGTCGTGGCGACGGCTGCCGTAATCGTACCTGGGAGCACGGGATCCCAGCCAGTGAACCTATATGTATCGTCCGGAGTCACGCCCGGAGCGGCAGGCGCTGGATCACCGTGGTCCACAATGACGGTCACATCAGGATCTCCGCCAGCAAGAGCCCCGTGGGCGCCGGCGTGGAACGTCACCTCATAGGTGTCAATCGCGAACTCCGCCGTGTAGGCAACGGTCGCGGTGACGCCAAAGACGGTGCGTGGATTGTCTGTGTTGCCGTCGTTCCACTGCACAAAGTGGTGATTTGCGGCTGCTGTGGCCGTAACGGCTGCGCTATTCGCACCATGGTCGATCATCTGCACTCCCGCGGGAGCAACCGACCCATTCGCGCCGGCCAGAAAGGTCACCTCGTAGGTGTCGATCGCGAACTGGGCCGTGTAGGTTGCGGCCGCGGTCACGTTGATGACGGTGCGCGGGTTCTCTGTGTTGCCATCGTTCCACTGTGCGAAGTGGTAGTTTGCGGCTGCTGTGGCCGTGACTGCGACGCAGTCCGCACCATGGTCGACGGTTTGTGCCCCGACGGGGTTGACCGTGCCGTTCGCCCCAGCCTGGAACGCGACCTCGTAGGTATTGATCGCGAAGTTGGCTGTGATCGTGCGCGCCTGCGTCATCGGAGCGGCGATCTGGGTGCCGTTGATCGTGCAACCCGCCGTGGCGCCAGTCCATTCCGTGAAATGATGGTTCGCGGCCGGGGTCGCGGTGATCGTCACACTAGCGCCCGCCGATTGCCAGTCGTCCACGACATCCACCGAGCCGTTGCCGGCGACTTCGGTGTCCAGCCAATACTCGGTGCCCCAGTTCCAGGTGATGACTGAACCTTGCGTGACCGTGAAAGGCCCGGCGCTCGTGCCCGTATCGGTTGTCGGCACACTGCCCGTGCCAGTCCAGCCGGAGCAGACATAACGGGTCGTGCCCTGCGTGTCCGGGCTGGTCACCGTACAGGTCACATCCGTTCCCCAGTCGTAGGTGTGCGCACCCACCGCCGGGGTCGGGGCACCGTGGTCCGATGCAACGGTCAGCGTGTAGGCGTTGATCTCGTAGGTGGCGGCCACGCTCGCATCATTGGCGGGCATCGTGTAAGTCGTCGATGCGGCGGCGTTGGATGCCAGCGTGCCGCCATCACCGGTCGTCCACTGACTGAAGCTGTGCCCCGCGGGGGGGGCATCCGCGGCGATCACGACGACGGTGTTCGGCCCATACTGGCCGTCGCCCGTCCCGTCAACAACGGTGAGCGTGTAGATCGGGAACGAGAGGTCGGAGCCGATAGTGATCGGCGGCTGCGGATTGCCCTGTGCATCGGTGTACTGGACATCTCCGGCGATCACCCCCGAAGCGTCAATGGAAGGCAGCGTCACATCAAAGGAGAAATAGAGAGGGGACGACGGGGTACCGAAAAAGAAGCAGGCCAGTTCATTGCCGGTAGCGTTGTATGCGAACACCTTCGAACCGCTCGAGGCCGCACCGCTTTCCTCAACATAAGTCCAGCCCGCAGGGAGAGAGTATTGGAGCGCAAACGACTCGGACCCCGTGAACGAAAAACTCCCCGACACGGTTGCTGTGGTCCCGGCCCGCGAAGCCGAATGCACCGGATTGGTCACCTCCAGGGCCTCGCACCAGTGTGCCGTTACCAGTGCCAAAGCGGTTGCCAGCAGAACTCTCTTCACGTTGCTCATTCTGTTCACTCCCTTTCCATCCTCAGTTCCTTCACCACACCGTTCATTGCGGAAGACGATTTCGGCCTATCTCTCCTGCACCCCCGGTGCGTATCCGTCTGCGGTGGCCGAATCCCAGTGATACGCATTGGCTTTGTACAACTCGATGACGCGGTTCACCTCAAGCACGACCGCGACCAAGCCCCGCCAAGCCCGAGTCCGGCCTCCAGGGCATGACTGTCGCCCCGGCGTGCAGAGGGGCTCTCGGTCGGCAATCACGACCAACTCCCTACCGCTCAGGAGCCGTGTAGCAGGCACGGAAGCCGACATTGGTATTGCGGAAGCCCGGGGCGCCGCTGCTGCGACTGCCGCAACGGGCGCCAGTCGCGTAGTAGAACCAGCTGCCACCGCACAACACACGCTCTGCCCCCTCCGAGCCCGGGAACCAATTCCAGCAGCGCTCCCACACGTTGCCAACCATATCGTGCAGTCCGTAGGCGTTCGCGGCAAAGGTGCCCGCCGGGCTGGTGTATGGCTGTGTCCCGTCGCCGTAGGTTGGGTGGAATCCGCGTGTCGGGCTGATATCATAGGAATACGATGACGAACTGATGTAGTTCGCCTCTGCATGCGTGATCATGTCCCCCAAAGGGAATCGTTTGCCGACCAAGCCGCCACGCGCCGCGTATTGCCACTCAACGTCTGTCGGCAGACGGTAGCCGTCGACGTTGAAGTCGCAAGAGGTATCGTCCGATTCTCCCGTCCGACACACCGCTGCGGAAACCGTGTAGCACGGCGTACGCCCCTCCATCTCGCTGCGCGCGTTGCACCATTTGACTATGTCGTACCAGTTGATCGTGTACACGGGGTGCTGTGGGGCCTCCGCGCCGCCTTCCGGGAGATCCGTGTAGCCGTGGGTCACAGCCCAACTCCGAACGACATCCCACGTCGCCTTGGTCACCTCACACTTGCCCATATAGAACACATCGACGGTCAGCGAATAGCTCTCGGGATACGCGGTGCCCACGTACCACTCCCCAACCCCCAGCGGATTCGTCCCGCTGTTCGTCCCCGCGGGAATCAGGACGAACTCGTCGGGAACGGGGGTGCCGCGCGCAAAGCCATCGGCCGTGCCGCTGTCGCGGTGGTAGCCGTTGGCCCGATACAACTCGATGACGCGGTTCACTTCCAGCACGTCGATCTTCCAGTTGCCGCCGTTCAAATAATCGGCGCCGTGTTTCGCGCCCGTCTGATCGCCAACACCCGGCGCGTAGCCGTCGGCGCTCCCGGCGTCGCAGTGGTAGGCATTGGCCTTGTAAAGCTCGATGATGCGGATGACTTCCTGCACATCGATCTTCCAGTTCCCGCCGTTGAGGTAGTCGGCGGCATGGCAGGCGGGCGCGGTCGTCGGATCAGTGCCGTTAGTGAACTCTGTCAGGTTGCTCTCCCCATCGCCATCAAAGTCGTCACCGGGAAACACGTCTGTGATACCAGCAATGCCGTCCAACGGATCGTGATCGACGACCTGCTGCTCCCAAGCGTCGGGGAGCCCGTCAGCATCGGTGTCTGGAGTGAGGGAAGCGGCAGAGACCTTCAGAATCGTCCCGCTCGCCCCGACCACCCAACCACCATTGGGGCCCGAAAACCAAACGCTGTTGAGGCCCGGGCACGGTATGTCCGAGTGCCGCTCCCATGTGGTTCCGGCATCGAGAGTGGAGAGGAGTATGCCTTCTCCGTAGTCCTCGCCGCCCACAGCCCACCCTCTGTTTGCGTCGACAAAAAACACGCCGTTCAGAGGAGCGATGGACATCGGGGGTAAGCCCGAGTCCTGCTTGATCCAGGTTATGCCGCCGTCGCTGGTGTGAATGATTGTGCCCTCCCATCCGCCGACTGCCCAACCGTTGTCCCCGTTAACGAAGTGAACACTGAGGAGCTCGTCAGTCGTCCCTGACATCTGTTGGGTCCAGGTCTCCCCAGCGTCGGTTGTGTGCAGGACTGTGCCGTTCCGTCCGACAATCCAACCGGTACTCGCGTCTGTGAACCAGATGCTGTGGAGGTCAGCATCAGGTGCCGGCGTTGATTGCATGGTCCAGTTGGCGCCACCATCGGTCGTGTGGATGATCACCGGCGCGGGGTACCACCCGACCGCCCAGCCGTTGCTAGCATCGGTGAAGAAGACGTCCTCCAAGGCACTCGATGTCACAGGGGATTGCTGCGCGTTCCACGTTCCGCCCCCGTCCGCAGTGCATCGAATCGTTCCGTAATTTCCGACCACCCAGCCCTTGTTCGCATCGACGAAGAACACCCCCCTCAGGTATTCGTCGGTGCCGGAGTCCTGGGCATTCCACGTGACTCCGCCATCCGAGGTGTTGACGATCGAGCCGTCCTGTGAAACGGCCCAACCGTTGTGTGCGTCGGCGAAACAGACGTCGTACAACAAGCCGTATGTTGCCGCGGAAAACTGATCGGTCCAGGTACTCCCACCATCGGTGGTATGCACGATCGTCCCGTTGTACCCAACCGCCCAGCCCCGGTTCGGGTCGGTGAAGAAGACGCTGCTCAACCAATAGGAAGCTCCGGGCGTGTGATTCGTCCAGGTCGTGCCGCCATTCGTCGTGCAGTATGCATTCGGCCCACCTACTGCCCAACCATTGCTCGCATCCACGAAATGGAGGCCGTAGATCCTGCCGGTCGATTTGGCGCTCCAAGTGGCTCCGCCATCGACCGTCCGCAGGATCGTGCCGTGGTTTCCACCGGACGAACCTGTCGCCCATCCTCTGTCCGCGTCTGCGAACCAGACGTTGTCGAGCTTGTGGTCCAACCCACAAGGCTGCTCTGTCCAAGTGGCACCGCCATCAGCAGTATGAAAGATGAGTCCCACGTCATACTCCCCCCCTACTGCCCAGCCGTGGTTGGCGTCTGCAAAGCATACGCCGTAGAGCCGTTCACTGACCGCAGCCGCCTGCTCTGTCCACGTGACACCACCGTCGGTCGTGTGCATGATTCCCCCGTTCCCCCAAGTGCCACCAACTGCCCATCCTCTGTCGGCATCAAGGAAGAACACACCATAGAGTGAGAACGTAAACGTTGACTCCTGCTGAGTCCACGTTGCCCCGCCATCGGACGTCCTGAGTACCTCACGATATCCGACCGCCCATCCGCGGCTCGCATCGATGAATTGGATGCGCCTAAGGTCAGATGTCGTGCCGGTCGTCTGAGCTGCCCAGTGAACGCCTCCGTCGCTGGTGTGGAGAATCGTGCCGAACGCTCCGACGGCCCAGCCCAGATCCGCTCCCACAAAGAACACGTCGTTCAAGCCATTTCCCTGGGGCACGGGATTCTGCCACAGCCAGTTCGCTTCGCCTCCCGTCGGCACGGCCGAATCGATGGTCAACAAGATACTGTAATTCAGGATCTCATCCTCGTCGCCGTAGTCACCCACCTTCACGTAGTAGGTGCCGGCAGGCAAGATCTTCTCGATGTGGGACCAGCCATTGATGTCGTCGCTGCTATAGGCCAATTCGGTGTAACTCGCATTGTAGAGCCACAGCTCCGTCTCGTCGTTCCCGGGACCGGACGTCTCGATGGTGACCGTGGCCGCTTCGCTCAGGAAGAAGGTGTACCAGTCGATATTGCCGACAGGGGAGATGCTTGCCTGGATGGGGGTATCGGAGGACAGGAGCACCTTGTCTTCGTCGATCAGCGTAAGTGTATGGAGGGCGATGGTTCCCAGAACCGCTTTGGTAGGATTGGAAAGGGTGATCTGGATCGTTTCATCGGGTTCGGCACCGGTGTCGTCGATGATGGTGATCGTGATGTTCTTGGTCGTTTCGCCGGGGGCGAAGGTGAACGTGCCCCCTGCAAGAGTGTAGTCCACGCCTCCCCCCGCAGCCGTGCCGCCGGTGACTGCGTAATCGACGGTGACGGTTTGGCTCGAAGCTGCATTGAGTGAGACCGTGAGGTCCAGGGGCGAAACGCTCTCATCGCAGCTTGACGTGGCAACATCAAACGACACGAGGACTTCCTGCATTTCGTAGGCCCCCATGTCGACAGTTGTGTTTTGGATGCGTGGCTCGCCCAGAATGTCGGTGGTCACAGCCGCGGGCACCGCACTGTTGTCGCCGGTATCGATGCAGGGGCTGCCGGTCCGAAGCCGCAGTCCGTCATCAGCGGTGCCCCATATATCGTCCGGCCCATCCGGGTCAGCGACATCGACGAAGTCCGGGATGACGTTGATATTGCCACCCTCGTTGGTGACAGTGCCTCCCTCAATTCCGGAAACTCCGCCCTCGATGTCAGTGGCGCGAATCGTGACTCCGCTGAATATCTGATCGCCATCGCCCGTTTCAGCTGAATTGCCCCAAACGATGCAGTTTCTCAACGTGGGACGTGAGCTGAACCCGTCGATGGCTCCGCCTCGAGTCAGCGCCCAGTTTCCGTAGAAGGTGCAGTTCACGAGCCTGGGGTAGGACCCATAGTTGTATAATGCACCGCCTCCAGAAATGCCGTCGTAGGTTGCTCGGTTGCCATAGAATACGCAGTCGGTCACTTCCGGTGAGGAACCGCTGTAGTTGAACAACCCCCCGCCCGTTTGTGCCACGTTCTCTGCGAATACACAACGCCTGATTGCAGGCGAACACGATGTGCGGTTGTAGATCCCGGCCCCGAAATATGATGTATTCCGCAGGAAAACACAGTCCGTTATCGTCGGGTGCGCGCCATCCCGGTTGTAGATGCCAGCACCGCCGTATCCGGCCGTATTTCCGGTGAATATGCAATTCCGGACCGCCGGGGACACGGATATATTGTGCAGACCTCCGCCATTGTTCCCCCCGCCGCTGGCATTCCCGCCGGTAATCGTGAAACCGTCGATCGTAGCGTTATCAGCACCGGTCACGACGTGGAACGCGTTGTCCGCGATCACCCCCACGATTCCTAAATCCCCATTCAGGCTCGCGGCATTGCTTCGCCAGTCACGTTGGTCCCGCGATGTCTCCCCTCCGACAAAGCCCCCGTACAGGGCGGCCCCATCCTTCAGCTGGAACGTCTTTGTTCGTGCGTCCGAGGGAAAATGGTCGCCATTGGCATCTGCAGAAGGGCGGTACACACCAGCAGCCACCCAAATCTCATCACCGTTCGAGGCCACCGCCAGGGCCGACTCGATGCCAGTGTAGGCGTTAGTCCACGAGGTGCCGTCGTTCTCGCCCACAGCATCATCATCGACGTAAATCACGTTTCCCGGGACCGGATCGTTATCCAAGATCACATGCCTGTGTACCGCAACAGTCCCCAAATCGGCCCCAACCGGATTGCTCAGAACAAGGGCAACGTCTTCGTTCGGTTCGTGGAGTGCGTCGTCAATTACTTCCAGCAGCAGTTCGTTTCGGATCACCAGCGGGTCAAACGTAAGCGTGCCCTCGGCGATTGTGTAGTCTTCCCCCCCCCCGGTTGCGGTCCCGACAGTAACAGCAAAATCCACGGTGACAACGTGGGGAGAAATCCCGTTGAGAATAACGGCAATCGTGGCAGAAGTAGCTTCGGGTAACTTCGATTCCGCAGTCGCAAACGCGACCCTGATTCGGTCGGTCATGTCTGCGGGATCGGTTCCGGCGCGGTATTCCGCGAAATTGCTCAGTCCGTCGGCGTCACTGTCCTCGTCGAACCGTTGACTCAGGTCCGCGAAAAACCGGCGCTCCCAGTTGTCGGGAAGAAGATCATGATCCTCGTCCGCAGGCAGAACCCACAATTCGGCCCCGTGAGTACCGTCTTCGCCCACGAAGAACAGGGAGCCATTCACAGGCGTGAAGTTCGGGCTCTCGAACCCGAAATTACCCGGATTGAGATCTCTAACCATGCTCGTGCCGTTGGCAGTACCATCGGTCCTCCACAGTTCCCAGCCCGTTGCGCCGTACGCATCCGTCTTGAAGTAGAGCCAGTCACCGGCTTGGACCATTTCAGTCGGAGGGTTGCATTCACCGTTGGTGTCAAGTCCGGTTACCAAGCCCGTTCCTCCTGGGGTGCCGTCGCTTTGCCAAAGCTCAACCGTGTTGAACCAATCACTCACCATGAAGTAGAGAACACCATCGAAGACGGTCAAACATGAAAAAGTGTTCTCTGTCTGTTTCACCGATACGGTCCCCTCCGGCGTGCCATCGCATCTCCACAGTCCCGTGCCACTGCCGTCGTTTGCCTGGAAGTACAACGCACCGTTCAACTCGACGAAAGCACTGGCGTATGAAGAGTCGCTGCCAGGCCTGATGTCCTTGAAAAGGAACGTTCCGTCCTCTGTCCCATCGCTCGTCCATAGCTCTTTTCCCGTAGAGCCATCGTCGGCTTGGAAATACAGCGCACCATTGAACGCAGTCAGTGAGGACAGGTAAGACGAGCCGGCTGGATTGATGTCTTTGACCAACACCGTCCCTTCCTCGGTTCCGTCTGTTCGCCATAGCTCGAGACCATGCCCATCGGCAATTCCGTCGTCAGCCATGAAATAGAGGAGCCCGTTCGCGTAAGTGAACCTAGCTGGACCGGAAGAATGGCTCTCCTCGGCTATCTGTTTAACCAGAGATGTCCCCGCTTCGGTCCCGTCGCTCTTCCAGAGCTCCCAGTTTCCTCCACCTGAGGTGAGCAGATAGAGCATTCCGTTCACGCCTATCATGCCACGGGAGGAGGACGAACCGGCTGAATTCACTTCTGCGACAAAAGCCGTTCCCGGCTCTGTCCCGTCAGTCTTCCACAGTCCCGCTGTGATTCCGTCATCAGCCGTGAAATACAAAATCCCGTTGAGCTCTACCACGGACGACGGACTCGATGATGCACTTCCTGGTTTGACGTCTTTGACCAGGACCGTGCCCGATCGCGTCCCATCGGTTTTCCACAGTTCCGAGCCATGAGCCGCATCGGCGGCTGCGAAGTAAAGGACGCCATCCATGGGGGTCATGCCACTGACGTAGGAAGAGAAAGGGCCAATCTGCACGTCTTTGACAAGTACAGGCCAGCAAAGATCAGTAATCGTGACTGAGCAGGTCGACAGTTCGCCCAGCCCAGCATTGGTTGCGCCTGTCAACGTTATCTCGATTGTTTCATCAACTTCGGACAAACCGTCGTCCGCGATTTCTATCGCGATGTTCCCAGAAGTCATCCCAGCGGCAAAACTCACTGTGCCGGCAGCCAGCGCGTAGTCCACGCCGCCGCCCGTGGCGGTTCCTCCCGTGATAGCATAATCGACACTTACGGCTTCGGCAGCAGCAGCACTGAGATGCACGGTAACCGAAGCAGAACTCGAAGATTCCGAGACAATTAAGCCTCCGGAAGCAAAAGCGACAGTCACGCTGTGGTCGAACAGAATAGGATCTGTGCCGTTATCGTATTCCTGTTGGTTTGTTGCCCCGTCACCGTCAAAGTCGTCTCCTGGAAGCACATCCGCAACTTGGTCGATGCCATCGTCGGGGGCGGCGTCGATGATCTGCTGTTCCCAGGCGTCGGGGAGGCCGTCGCTGTCGGTGTCGGCGCGGATGGTCAGTGCGTGGGTCGCATCGGGTCCGGCCACAACCTGGGTACCGCTTCGGGTGCCGGTCTCGCGGGGCACGAGCTCCAAGGTGAGCACCTCGTCCGGTTCGCCGCTCACGTCGTCCGTCAGAGCAACCCGCACCACCCCGCGCATCTCCCCGGGTGCGAACGTGAGCGACTCGGTGAGCAACGTGTAATCGGCACCATCACCCTGAGCGGAGCTGGCGACAGGTTGCACATCGACCGTCAGTTCCTCGGCCGCGGGTGCCGACAGCACGACCTCGAGCTCGATCGTGCCATCGGCTTCCTGAACTGCGGAGTCCGCAAGGAGAAACGCCACTGTTATCGCGCCGTCTGGCGGCGGAGGTATGTCGGCACGATCGAGCGGACCGCTGCCAGCACTGGCCTCGGCGCCATCGGTGTGACCGTCGCCGTCGGTGTCGTCGTTGTGCGGGTCGGTGTGCAGGGCGTACTCGACTGCATTGGTCAGGCCATCGGCATCAGGATCGAGCCCGGCATCCGGGGTGTCCGGATCCAGGCCGTTCGACACCTCGTAGCTGTCCGGCAGCCCGTCGCCATCGGTATCCACTGCGTAGGATCGGGCAGTGACGACGTTGGAAATAGGCGAAACGTTGCCCGCTTCATCGAAGGCCACGACAACAAGGTAGTAGAGCTTCCCCGGAGCCGGCATATAGACCTCGACAGATTCCGCATCACCGCCGGACTTCGGTGCAATGCTCAGGTCACGCACTGGGGCCATCTCCCATTGATCCTCGGTCGGCAGGGATTCTGCGAAATGAAGTTCGTAAACTTCCGCAGTTCCCTCCGAGCCGTCGTCTCCCGGAGCCGTCCAAGTGAGAGTGATCCCCCCCATGTTCTGCCCAGGCCCGGCCGCAAGGTCCGTCACGGCGTCCGGTGGCACGGCATCATCGGAACGGTTGGTGCTGACCGTGGTGGGGAGCATGGTTGCAGACCTGTCCCCCCCCCCGGGGGCAATGCCGTCAACCTAAGCGTCCGGGCGGCGCGACGGCCTCAGATCCTTTTGCGGTTCATGACGTGACGGTGCTTCGTTGGTGTTTTTTTCCTCGGAAAGCTGCGTCCAGGCCGGCGTTCGGTGAGTCCTT
>JABHEG010000055.1 GCA_018676675.1 Lentisphaerota bacterium | reverse complement strand
GTTCCATGCTTTTCCTGCAAAAAAAAAGGGGGGGGCGTGACAAGGAGCTTCACTGCACGTATAGTTGGTCCATCGAAGGCGCGGTGTAGAACCACGCCGATGGGGGTTTTGCAAGAGCCTCACACAATAACCAATGCAGTCTCCACACGCAACGCAACGCCTCAGGATTTCCCCGCGCCGACTACGGCGACAAAGAAGCGACGGTTACCCCAGAATCATCCTCCGTCCGTTCGGCAGATCCACAGCCACGCACTCAGCTGGCGAATAGTCGCCGACTGCTGCACCTCAAGGGTACCCTCCGCGAGCCGCGGCACAGGGCCTCACTCGCGGGAGATGCGATGACAGTCCAAGGTGCGTTTCAGCCTCCCGGAGCTATAGTATGGGCTTCCTTTGCGCTGGCAAGACAGGAAATCGCCCCTGACGCAACGGGGGGAAGGAACGGCAGGGACAGCAGGAGTGGCAAGCGGGTTGAGAAAGTCAATCTGTGCCGCCATCGATCAACGACTGACGTGGCACGACATCTGCTGACTGATCAGACAACCACTGCAGGCTTCCATACCTGCAAGCGAGGATCAGACGCGATTCTGAGAACTGCGTGGCTTTCGGTGCCTCGGAACACGAACTACCGAAAGCGTGTGCGCCAAGAACAGCCCGTCATTGACCGGCTCCCAGAAGCAGGCCTAGATGAATACTGAACAAACCTACGACACACACACTCCGGAAGAGCCACTCCCTCCGAATCAGGGCATGCCTCACGCCGAGTGCCCCAAGCTGGCCGTCTTCGGCGGAGCGTTTGACCCAATCCATCTTGGCCATCTCTCCCTGGCCGAAGCGATCGTGGACGCTGGATGTGCAGACGAGGTGCTGTTCGTGCCCACTGGCGCCCCACCACACAAGACCGACATCGAGTTGACCTCCCCCGAACACAGACTGGCCATGCTGGGCGAAGCCCTCGCGCCCCACCCCCATTACAGCCTTTCAGACATCGAGATTCGGCGAACGGAAGGCTACTCCTACACGATTGATACGCTGGCCGTCCTGTCCCGGGTGTTCCCTGAGCACGAGATTTTCTTTCTCATGGGCATGGACTGCCTGGCCGCACTGCACACGTGGCACCGCGCCACGGAATTGGTCCAACGCTACGAGTTCATCATCTACCCCAGACCTGGTGTCATCCCCCCGAGTTTCGCGGAATTGGCCAACCTGTTCGGGCGACGGAATGCCCGACGATTGCTGGACGCAGTCGTCCAGCTTGACGTCAGCCCGATAAGCGCCACACAAGTCCGGGAGTCGTGTGCGGCCGGAAGAGACATCGAGACACTCGTGCCCGGGAAAATCTGTGGTTATATTGAGAAGCATGGACTGTATGCTGTAGAAGAGCGGGCGACGGTCTGACGGATGGCCCGCCGCCGTCGATGGCGATCACTTCCGATAGAAGCGGGCCGGCCGAATTGTCTCAGAGCGGCTGAGCCCCTACCTCAAACCCGAACGGTCCCGGAGAAGGAGCGTCTATGGAGCCGAAAGTGCTGACGGACGAAGAAACGGAAAAGCTGGCCAGAGCCTGCGTGGACGTCTGTGAAGGCCGCAAGGCTCAGGACATAGCCCTTTATGACGTACGCGGCTCCTCCATTCTGGCTGACTTCTACATTATCTGTTCGGCCAACTCCGACCCACACATACGGGCCGTCTGTGACGCTCTGCACCGGGAGTTGGGCCAGACGGGACGGCCCCCGAGAGTTGAGGGAAATGCCAGCAGCCAATGGGTCATCGCCGACTGCGGCCCCGTGCTTGTCCATGTACTCGACCCCGAGCGCCGCGAATACTACCGCCTCGAAGAACTGTGGGACGAGGGATCGCTCGTATATCGGAGCCCTGAAGAAGACTGAAGGCCGCGATGCGGCTGACCAGAGCGTTCGACGCCAATGAACCACCGCATGCCGCAGAACCTGGCCCTCACACGCCTTTGGAGAATCGCCCGCTACGAGCGTACAGCTCCGTGTCACGGGGCCGGGAAGCCTGCCCCTCAGCCCAGGCAGGTGAATGTGGATCCCCTTTCCCTTCCTTCCCGTAGACCTGTGTCCATTCTCCGCATCCTTGCGACCATCCCCGTATGGCTGTTCACGTTAGCCAACTCCCTCGGCCAGCCACTCCCTCCGCAACCGCCCGAGACCATCCGCGTAATGGTCTACAACGTCTACAATTTCATGCCTCTCTCGGCGCCCCAGATCAAGACGCCGGAATCGCGGGACACCGTCGCAGAGATTATCCACCGGGGCAAGGCAGACATTGTCGTGCTCGCGGAAATGGGAGGCGACAAGGCCGTTGAGGAGCTTCGCGAGTTGCTCAGGCAAAAGGGAACGGACTACCCTTTCGCAACGGTGGTGCATGCCTACGACAGAACGAGGAATCTCGCCGTCCTGGCAATGCTCCCGCCTGCGCAGACCAAACACGACGAAAACTCCTCCTACAACCTCAAGGACCAGCGGATCCGCGTCCGGAGGGGATTCGCACACTGTGTGTTCAAATGGCGGAACGGCTACATCCTGCACCTTCTGGGCGCACACCTCAAGAGTAAGCACTTCGATCGCTTGGGGCAGACGGATATGAGACGGTACGAAGCGAGACTGCTGAGGTACCGCTTCAATGACATAATCGGTGAAGACCCCGAAGCCAACGTGTTGATCGTGGGCGATATGAATGACACACCCGATTCGTCACCCATCTCCACGCTGTGCGGCCGACGCTACAAACAGGAACGCCAGCTCTTTGACCTGCGTCCCCTTGATCAGCACAGCATGGTCTGGACGCACCTCTGGGATACGGCAGACAGTTACACTAGAATCGACTACGCGCTGGTGAGCTATCCGCTGCTACCGGAAATCAGCCTGGAGGCCACGTTTATCCCCTCGTTCGCAGACTGGTACATCGCCTCGGATCACCGACCGATTATCGTTACCCTCACCCCTCATGAGACCCCTCTTCAACCAGATCGTCTCTCCCAGTTCCACCGCAACTTCCGCACCCCAACCCCACCGCCCTCGTCGCTTCACGAAGGACGGGTCATCGGGACCCGAAAGGTCCGTCGCTGAACGACAGTGTCCACGACTGTTTCCCTCTCGGGTCGCCGCCAAACAGCGGGAAAGACGGGACAGAGCATCTCGTATCGTTGCGAGTGTTGGGTCGGGACAGGCGTGCTACCAGGAACTTCCGGCAGCACGTCAGAGCGGCGGAAACAGCTAGATCATCTCTGTGCTGTAGTCCTCAATTTCACAGTCCTTGAGCGTGCTGACGAAATTGACGACCTTGGACAGCATCTCATCGACATGACGTCCGTCGTTGCTGACCGTCACAACGCCCATCGTAGCGGCGTTCCACACGTCAAGCAGATCCACCTCCGCGATGGCAACATTGAATGTCCTGCGCACACGATCGCGAACTCGATTGACAACCATGCGCTTCTCCTTGAGAGAAAACGCGCCGCCAATCGACAGCTCAATTGTCAGAAGACCCACCCGCATGGTTCAGTATGTCCTTGATTGCAGCCATGAAGGCCGACATGTCCTCATCGGTCCCAATCGTCACACGCAGATAGCGATCGACTCGAGGCTGAGCGAAATAACGGACCAGCACACCACGCTCCCGTAAGGCGACAAAAACGTCGGCAGCCGGGCGCGGCGGCGCGGCAAAAACGAAGTTGGCTTCAGAAGGAAGAACGTCGAAGCCAAGTTCCGTCAGTTGAGCCGAGACCCATGTCCGTGTCGCCCGGATCCGGGCAGCCTGCGCGCGCATGTATTCCGTGTCGCGCAGGGCCTCCACCCCCAGAGCTTGGGTCAGCATGTTCACGCTGTATGAATCCTTGACCTTCATCATCTCGGCGATGAGCCCGGGGTTCGCGTAGGCCCAGCCCAACCGAATACCTGCGAGCGAATAACTCTTCGAAAGCGTTCGCGACACGACCACGTTGTCAAAGCGACTGACCAGGCCAACGCAGTGATCTGCCGAGAAGTCAACATAGGCTTCATCCACCCAGACAATCCCGGGAAAGGCCGCGCAGACACGCTCAATGTCAGCAACCGGAAAGACGTTCCCGGTCGGAGCGTTTGGGCGCGCGATGAACAGCAGGGAAGCGCCCTCCGCCCGAGCCAGGACGTCGTCCGGCAGCTCAAACTGGTCGCCTAGGGGGATTGTCACACACGTCGCTCCTTGAATGGCGGCCAAGATCGGGTACAGGGAGTAACTCGGGTCAGGGCAGGCAAGAAAGCCTCCCTGGTCAACCGCCGTCCTGACTGCGATCGTCAGCAAATCGTCAGATCCGTTGCCGGCCAAAACCCACTCCGGGCCGAAACCAAAAAGGTGCCCTGCGGCCTCCCTCAGTTCGGTGCAGACGGGATCCGGATAGAGCCTGAGACGGTTCGTGTCGAGACTGCGAAGGGCAGCCTCGATCCGCGGGGAGGGAGGGTACGGATTCTCATTTGTGTTCAACTTGATGTACCGTCTGTCCCGGGGTTGCTCCCCAGGCACATAGCCGGACATGCTGGCAATACTCTCTCGTATCTTCATGGTGCTTCCAGTTCTCAGAGCTTCCTGAACTAAATCCCCTCTCCCGGACGGGCCATCATTCCCGCCCTCACGTCCTCTCAAAGCGGATTGAGCCACTGCGACCGTGGGCATCCAGCCCCTCAGTCGCGGCGAAGCGCTCCACGTGCGGCAACTCCCGGGCAAGAGCGCTCTTCTGATAGTTCACCACACTCATGCGACGGAAGAACTGCTCAACCGTCAGGCCGCTGAAGTAACGCGCAGCTCCACCCGTGGGAAGGACATGGCTCGGACCGGCCACAAAATCGCCAACGGGTTCCGGAGTCCATGGGCCCAGAAAAATCGCTCCTGCGGCAGTCACACGTTTGGCGAGCTGACCAGCCCGTCTGGTCATGATCTCGAGGTGCTCCGGAGCATACCGGCTCGCCAGGTCGGCGGCCTCCTCCAAAGTGGCGACCTCGATGACGAAGACACCCGATTCGAGAACCTGCGAAACGCATTCAGCCCGCCTGAGCTTCGCGCTCTGGGCAGCCAACTCGTTCTGCACAGTCTCCACCAGCTCACGACTGGTTGTCACCAAAACGGCTTGCTCACGGCCAGACCCATGCTCGGCTTGCGACAGCATGTCGGCAGCAACGAACCGGGGATCGGCCGTGTCGTCAGCAATGATCATGATTTCAGAAGGTCCGGCAACCAAGTCGAGTGAGACATATCCGTACACTTGACGCTTCGCCGCAGTGACATAAGCGTTACCAGGGCCAACGATCTTCTCAACCCTGGAAATGCTCTCCGTCCCGTACGCCAGTGCCCCTATGCCATAGACGCCACCCAACCGGTAGATCTCCGTTGCGCCAGCGTACTGGGCCGCGTACAGGATCGCGGGGTGGACGTCCCCTTCGGGTCCCGGAGGTGTAATGACGACAATCTCCTCGACACCGGCGACCGCAGCAAGCGTCACCGTGTGGAGCACCGTGCTGACCAACGGGGCAGTCCCGCCAGGCACGTACGCACCAATCCGGCTGAAGGGCGCAAAGCGCTCACCGAGAATGACCCCGTTTCGGGGAGAGTAGGACCAAGGCTTGGGGATGCGTTGTGCAGCGAAGTCCCTGACCTGACGACACGACGTCCGAATGGCTTTCCGGGTCCGCGAAGAAATCGCCCCGGTGGCCCGCTCGATTTCCTCGACCGTGACCTGGAAACGGTCCGGAGCAACGGCGAACCTGTCATACTCCCCCGACAAGGCTGTTAGCGCCGCATCCCCCTCGTTCTGCACCCGCGAGAGAATCCCGGCGACATGCGCCTCCACCTCGGCATCAAACGCCGTTCGGCCCAGCAAACCACTCAAACGACTCTCAAAATCAGAGTCGCTGTACCGTAGAATCTCCATGGCTCTTTCCTCCGGTCCTCAAGCCAGGCACAAGGACACGAAGTGCCAAAGGGCCTAATTTGAGGACACAAACTCAATGTTATCGTCCGTGCGTACGAGCACGAAGTAATCCGCATCCTGCAGTAACTTGGTTCCATCGCTCGGCAGAATGTTCCCGAGGGCCGAACTTGGGACGGGGAAAACTGCGCCGTTCCCGTCTATAACGCTCACATGACCGCCTTCGACGTTGGCCCGTCCCCGGAAGCACTGCAGTTGCACACGTTCCTGCTCCGCATCCACGACGCGAACAAAAACGATGCACATCCTTTTTGCTTCCAGGTAACCGAAGGAACCGGCCATCGCCAGATTATCTCCAAAACAAGTCCAAGCCCGCCGTCAATCGCAGGCCACACACGAAGCACGCAACCTGCTCTGGCTACCGGTGCCCCTCACCGCAATGGCCGCACGGAAGCCGAGCGCGTAGGCTGTCCTCCAGCGCCCGAGCTGCTGCTCTGCCACTTCCGGAGCCGCAGGGAAACGCACACTATACACCGCCCTTTGGCGAGTGGACAGAGACGGAAGGCAAGGAAGCAAGAGCGCTTTGGGGTTCATTCGTGATGGGCGTTCCCCGCCGGGAAATAGGACCACAGGGGACAGGCACACAAAGCAGCATGCCGGATAACCAGAGGGGACCTCTCAAGCCAACCGGGCGCACGCATCGACGCAGGCAGAACTGTCCGGATCCGGCTGTACCCGATCACTCCTCAGCAGGAGCGGGTTCCATCTCTTCCGGTTGCTCTTCGCCGGGTGCTTCCGCCTCATCATTGGCCTCTTCCTCTTCCTCCTCCTCTTCCTCGGCCTTGGCGTCGGCGTCATCCTCCCCCTCCTCTTCCTCTTCCTCTTCGCCGTCTTCCTCTTCCTCTTCCTCTTCCTCTTCGCCCTCAATGAGCTCCACCTTCCGCACAGGAGATTCCTCACCGTACCAACTGACCCCGGACACAAAGACGCTCTTCTCTTCCACCTTCCCAACGGTGACACGAATCGACTCACCACCAACGGTCAATGCGAGCGCCTCAGGCAGAAGCCCCAGCTTCCAGACCAAGTGAGTCTGTTCGCCGAAGCCGTCCCACCGCGTTCCCCAGCGTTGACCGGCGACACCCCTCAATGTCTCAACCAGAATCAACGGGTCCACGTCAGGGAGCCTTCCCGGACCACGCTGCACGATACCGACAAGATGAGATTCGTTGATCGCCTGAGGTCCCGTTCCACGTGGGACGCAGTAGATCCGCATCGACACACAGCGATCCGAAGGGGACAGCCACTGCAGTTCAGCCACGCCCTTCTTCACAGGTTCGGCTTTGACATCCGGTCTGGGGATCGTCGCCAGGGTTCTCCGCTCCAAGTAAGGCGTCGCGTCAATCAGTCGTGGCATGAAGCCATCGTGAGTCGCCTCTCGGTCGGTGTCGCTCTGCGTCCACAGCCCATCGGCCGTGACGCAATGGTCGAGCACATATCGGAAGGCATCACGGACGGCGGACTCTACCCGGGAAGAGTAGGCCTTCCCTGCATACCTGGACGCCAGCCGAAGAAGCGAGACGGCGTTCGCGGTTGCCCCCAGAGAGCAGCGCTCTTTGGAGGGCGTCGCGCCTTTCCCCTGCGTATGGTAGGCCGACTCCGCCCACGCCGCACGGACCGATCTGCCGTTCTTTCCTCTGTACGTCACCTGTGCAGCCAGAACGGAGTCCACCAGTCGAGCCGCGTTCGGGAGCTCCATCCCCTCGACAGACCGCCATGGCGTTGGGAGGTCAGGGCGATCACGCCGGGGGATACGCCTGCCCCCAAACACACCATCGACAATATGCCACGTAACCGCAATACTCCCGGGACAGCCCTCGTACCCCCAAAGTCCTGTCGCGGAGTCCTGCAGCCCGGCGATGCCCTTCCCGAAGGCCTCCAGCCATCCCTCCTCAAGCGTCGGGATAACCTGCAGCTCCGTTCCATACCGGTGCCAAGTAGGCAAGGCCGAGGCGGCGTATGAGAGCTGGTGGGGATCACGAACTGCCACATCCTTCAGATACGTAGCCAGCCCCACTTTGGTCGTGAGGTCGATCGTCTGTCCCTTCAGGCCAGCTTTCGCCCCCTGAAGGAAACGCCATTCGAACAGCTTCCCCATCGGCGCGCACAGGTGATAGGGAAGAGAGTCATACATCGGGTTGGGCGAAAGACTGCCCGAAACCGGGTCCTGCATCTCATCGTTCTCATAGGTGTTCTCTTCACTCACTGCCTCCCACGACAGGGCAGAGAACCACACGGTCCCGGCCGTCCGGTTATAGAATCGAAGAAACTCTCCGCCCTTCGTCGCCGTGGTAGACGCGGCCGCATCCGTGCCCTCTCCCTCCGCTGCAGCGGCTCCGCTGCCTGCGGAGGATGAAGCAAAATCGATGTAATAGCAGTGCCAGGGCACATTGCCCTGCACCCCCAGTCGAGACGAGCGACTGCTTACTGTCGCCCCGGAGGCGTCCCGGGTCACAAGATCGATACCAGCCGTTGCATGCCAGGTCCGATTCGCCACTTTCCCGTCCTTGCTCACGGCCCAGAGGAACAGTCGAATCCGGCCACCAGCCGTCACCGGAAGCGCGCGTGGGGTGACCAGTGACTGGCCGGCGGTCAGTCTCAAACTGGGCATGTTCGCTTGCTTGAAGGGAGCGGCATTTAGAAGCGTCTTGGAGTCAAGGAGCTTGCGCACGTTCCCCTTGTCTCCCAAGAGGGCCTGCCAGCCGATGGGGGTCGCAAAATGGTCCACCACCCCATGCATGTAGGCGCTCCAAAGCTGTTTGGGGCGCCCCATCTTCCGATTAGCCGGAACCCATTTTACGCCATTGAGGATCCTGTGACCATCGACGGACTGTTCGCGGTAATCAGCCGGACGGGCCGCCCGCGGGGCCTTCACCACAGCCTCAGCTTTGCCAGTGGAAGACGTTTCCTCCACCTTCTCCGCCTTCTTCTCGACCTCAGGTGGGGCCTGAGTCTGGATCTGGAACCGGGATGGCGGAGCCTTGGTGGAGTCCTGCTGCCCCCAGACCAAACCACCCGCGACAACCAGAAACGCGAGAAAGACGGACAGCCGGGGCGCATCCGAACGCCCCAGATTCGTGCCCAGCGTATCCACCATCCATCCGTGCATGCCGCCTCCTTCACATCGCAGCCACACCCAAACACTCGCACGCCCAGACCACGCAGACGTGCCGGCCGGGCTCAGGACGCGTTGATCATTCCGGTTGCCCGGGCGAACTCAAAAAGGCCGCCGCGGTCGATCACATCCCGTGCTTCACCGAGAGCGTCCATCTCGAAGGACTCGCCCGTCGCACGCACAGTCAGGCGCGATTGGTCGATGTCCAACTCCACCTCATCACCTGTCTCAATCCGCTCGCAAAGGCGGGTACTGGTGTCGACGGGATAGAGCTCACCCGTTGCGATGCAGTTCCGGAAAAATATACGGGCGAAAGACTCTGCAACAACCGCCTTGACACCAGCAGATCCAAGGCTGACCGGGGCGTGCTCACGGCTGGAACCGCAACCAAAATTGCGTCCCCCGATGATGATCGCGTAGGGGCTCGTCATCTCCCCGGCAGGAACAAAAGCCGGATAACAGTCCGGGAGGCCGGACAACGCACAGCTGCCCAGTCGCGCGTATTCCTCGGGAATCGTCGGCACCAAGTTCAAAAACTCGGCAGGTATGATCTGATCAGTATCGATGTTGTCACCGACAACAAACGCTTTGCCGCGAATGGTAGCGCCCATGTGGCGTCTCCTCCTCAAATGAAATCGCGTGGATCTGTAATGTACCCGGTGACCGCGGAAGCCGCAGCGGTCAGCGGGGACGCCAGAATAACGGAGGCGTCTTTGGACCCCATCCGCCCAACAAAATTGCGGTTCGTCGTGCTTACGCAGACCTCGGGCGTGTTGCAGCGCCCGAATGTGTCATGCGGCCCGCCAAGACAAGCAGCGCAAGACGGTGGCGCAGGATCGATGCAGCCAGCATCACGGAAAATGTCGAGCAGAGGCATACCGTCCACGGTCTCACGCTTCAGGTCTTGCTCAACTTCATCCGTCGCCGGGACGAGATACGTGTCCACGGTTACCTTCCGACCCTTGAGCACGCGAGCGGCGGCCACGAAGTCGGTCGTCTTGCCCCCGGTGCAGCTGCCGATGTAAACACGCGTAACCGCCAGGTCGCTGCATTCACTCGCTTTGACCACATTGTCCGGGGAGTGGGGCAACGCGACGACCGGGGCCAGCTTCCCGGCCTTGTATGTCGTCGCGGACAGATACTCAGCATCGGGATCGCTGACGAAGCACTCAAAGGACGCGTCTGTCCGAGACCGGACATACTCAGTCGTCTTGGCATCAGCGGCAACGATCCCATTCTTGCCGCCCGCCTCAATGGCCATATTGCAGAGCGTCATACGCTCTTCCATCGACATCGCTTCCACCGCCGAACCACAGAACTCCATGGCCCGGTAGGTCGCCCCATCCACCCCGAGATCACCGATGATTTGCAGAATCAGATCCTTCGCCATGACATGGTCGGGCAAAACACCCTCAACCGTGAAGCGCATGCTGGCGGGAATCTTGACTAAGAGCTTGCCGGTTCCCAGCACAAAGGCGGCATCCGTATTGCCAATCCCAGTGGCAAACTGCCCAAACGCCCCATGGGTACACGTGTGAGAGTCTGTGCCGAACATCACCTCACCGGGGCGGCAGTGCCCATGCTGCGGCAACGTCACGTGACAGACGCCCGAATAGCTCGGCGTTCCGGGATCGTAGAAATGGGGCAGGCCCTGGTCGCGCGCAAACTCCCGACACAGGTCGATGTTCCGCAAACACTTCTCGTCTTCCGTGAAAATGTAATGGTCCGGCGTGAGCACGACGGCATCTGGATTCCAGACACGCGCTTCACGGCCGAACTCACGCTGGAATATCCCAATCGTGCCCGGTCCGCAAACGTCGTGGGTCATCAGGACATCCGCCTTGACCCAGATGTTCTCCCCGGGGGAGACAGCGTCCCGCCCCGCGGCGCGCGCCAGAATCTTCTCCGTGATTGTCATTCCCATTGCCAAACCGCTTTCCTATGGTAAATTCCAGGTCCTTTTGTCCGTGCTGGACAGACCTTCGATAGTGTATCTTATTGAGCCTGAAAAAACAAGATCTAACCTTCCCGAAAAGCACGCCTCTGGTGAACGTCCCGAGTACGCCTTCGCCGCGCTCGTTTCTGCCGTTGGATCCCCCAGGCTTCGCGAACGTGTCCTTCGCGAAGGGCACCATCGGGATGGACTGCCCGACCCGTTCGCCAACAATGATGGAGCTTGTGCTGCAGCCACGGTCGATGTCCCCGATGCGTTGGCGCAGCCCCTTCCCATGACCACACCGTCCGCCGACGATCATCTGGACACGTTCCGCCGAAAACTCGACCGGGAGGAAATCAACCAACTCCCGATCGTGCGCTACACCGGAGCAACGCATGTCGTGAACGAGGCAACGCAACTCCCTGCCGCCTTGAGCAAATTGCGCCGCTGTCCGCTCCTGGGCTTCGACACCGAGACACGTCCGGCTTTCCGCAAAGGAGAGCGGTACCTCCCATCCCTCCTCCAACTCGCCACTCCTGATGATGTCTACGTGTTCCAGCTTCAGCGGGTTGGTCCTCCAAAAGACCTGTGGGCTCTCCTTGCCGACCCGGACGTCGTGAAGGCCGGCGTGGCCGTACGTGATGACATCCGCGAACTCCAGCGCCTGCGGGAATTCGAGCCGGGCGGCTTCGTTGACCTGGGCGACATCGCCCGACAGGCCAGATTGCAGACCCATGGCCTGAGAAACATGTCCGCCAACCTGCTCGGCTTCAGGATCGCCAAAGGGGCGCAGCGCTCCAACTGGGCAGCGCACGATCTCACGGCTCGCCAGACAACCTATGCAGCCACCGATGCATGGGTCAGCCGGGAGCTGTTCGTTCGGGTGGTGAGTCTGGGCCTCGCGCCCCAACATCCTGATTCGGGATCCCCCGACACGCTGCCGCACAACGCCGCGCCACACAGCTGATCCCCATTGCTCTGGTTCCGGACGCTCAACGCCTTCCCTGCAGCTTGCCAGGCAATGTGTTCAGCTCACGCGCTCGCCGCCCGAGCGGAGAATCCGGAGGACATCACCCCGGGGACACCATTTTGCACCCCAACCGTCCCGACGCCGGAGATTGACAAAGGGAGGGGCCAAGCTACTGTCACACTCGGGGCGCGAGGCCTTCCGGCGGACATGTTCCCCAGACGGCGAAACGCCAAGAAAGTGCGTCCGGCAAAACAAACCCTTCATGTTGCACAGGATTGCCCCGTGAAGAAGATCATTGGCTTCATCCTCGTCCTTGCGCTCATCGAGGCGCTCTTAATCCACTACCTCGTTTTGCAGAAGCAAACCAAAGGGGATTTCTTCGCGTCGCAACGCATGCAGACGCAGACATCAAACTACCTCGCCGCCATCCTGCACTATCAGCACTCATCCAGCCTCCTCGCGGAAAACGTCCTCAAACAGCCCGTCAATCTCACCCTCATGCAACAAGCTCTGCACGCGGACGAGGCAACCCGAGATGACCTCCGACGCCAGCTCCAGCAGGAACTGCAACCCGCCTATGAACGTATGAAGGAGACAGGAATCGGGATCCTTCACTTCCATTTCCGCGACGGTGTCAGTTTCCTGCGAATGCACCGGCCGGACAAGCACGGGGACCAGCTCTTCCCCGTGCGACACAGCATCAAGTTGGCGAACGAAAAACGCATGTTTGTCCAGGGCTTTGAGGAAGGGCGAGTCGTACACGGCTTCCGGTACGTCTACCCGTTGACCTACGAAGGCGAACACATCGGGACCGCCGAACTCGGGGTGTCTCCGGAAGGTATCTACGGCTACATGACAAAAGTATTCCGGGGATACCACCTGTTCATTCTCCGCCGTTCGGTGATCGTCCAGAAGCTGTTCCCAGACTGCCGGACGCACTACCGCCCCTCCGCTCTCTCCGACGAGTTCCTGGTCGGACGCGGTCGCTACATCGAGGCCCGGCAGCGGAAAGTCAGTTTCACGCCAGGACTCATCGAGCAGATCAACCGAGTCGTACGCCCAGAGATCCAAGACCGCCTGCTTACCTTCCTGCCCTTCTCAGTCACCCCAAGGATCCACGGGAAGTTCTTTGAGTTTTTCTTCCTGCCGATAAAGAACGTCGAAGGAGCCAACACCGCCGCGATCATCTCCTACTTCCGCGACAGCCCTGAACCTGAGTTTGTCCACGAGTTCTACCGGGGACTGATCGGGGGCAACCTGATTCTCGTCCTCACCGCCTGCTTCCTCGCTCTCATGTGGACCAACGCAGAACGCTACCGCAAGATGCGGGATGCTGCCGAGAGTGCAACCAGGGCGAAGAGCGAGTTCCTGGCCAACATGTCCCACGAGATCCGGACGCCAATGAACGGCATTATAGGGATGACCGATTTCCTCCTCGACTCGGAGCTGAGTGCCGAACAGAAGGAGTATGCGGAAACAGTCCAAAACAGCGCCGACTCGCTCCTTGCCATCATCAACGACATACTCGATTTCTCGAAAATAGAGGCCGGGAAGCTCGACTTGGAGAAGCTGGATTTCGATCTGCGTCAGATGATCGAGGACATGAACGACATGCTTGCCGTCCGGGCGCATGAGAAGACTCTCGAATACGTCAGCATATTCGACCCCGGAGTCCCGGTACTCGTGCAGGGCGACCCGGGCCGCCTTCGCCAGATTCTCACCAACCTCGTCGGCAATGCCCTCAAGTTTACCAAGGCCGGAGAAGTCAGTGTCAGGGTCGGCGTGGCTGAAAACAGCGATGCGGATGACGTCAAGCTACGCTTCTCCGTCACCGATACGGGAATTGGCATCCCGGCAGAGAAGTGCGACATCCTCTTCCAGGCATTCACCCAGGTGGACGCCTCAACGACCAGGAACTACGGGGGGACAGGGCTGGGACTGACGATCTGTAAACACCTGGCCCGGATGATGGGCGGAGAGATTGGCTTCGAAAGCGAGCTCGGCACAGGCTCGACATTCTGGTTCACCGCCGTTCTCAGGAAACAGCCGCACGGGTCGCAGAAGAAGAAGGCCGGCACTCCAGCCCTGCAATCAAAACGGTATCTGGTCGTCGATGACAACGAAACCAATCGACGGGTCCTCGGCGAAATGCTGCGTTCCTGGGGATGCTGCTTCGACGAAGCCCCAGACGCAAGAACGGCTCTCGACATCCTGCACCGTGCTGTTCGGGAAGGGGCTCCCTTCGATGTGGCCATCCTCGATATGGCAATGCCGGGAATGGATGGCGAAGCCCTCGCCCGGACCATCAAGGGTGATCCCGCCATCCGCTCCACCCTACTGATTCTGCTGACCTCGATGGGAACAACCCATGGCGATGGTGACCGGCTGCAGTCGGTCGGCTTCGCAGCCTGCCTGAGCAAACCTGTGAGGCAATCCCGCCTCCTTGACTGCCTGGCTGAGATTGTGGAGAACGGACCACGTGAAAGCGTGGATAGCACCACGAACGACCAGAAGACTCTTGTCTCCCGCATGCAGCCCCCCACAGGCACCCGAATCCTCTTGGCGGAAGACAATGCCGTGAATCAGCGAGTTGCACTCAAGCTTCTGGACAAATTCGGGCTGGAAGCAGACGCCGTGGTCAACGGCAAAGAGGCCATCGATGCCTTGGAGAGAGTCGATTATGACTTGGTGCTGATGGATGTACAGATGCCGGAAATGGACGGTACGGAGGCTACTGCCGTAATCCGTTCACCCGCCTCCAATGTGAAAAACCACAGCGTGCCGATCGTGGCCATGACGGCCCATGCAATGAGCGGCGATCGCGAACGTCTCCTGGCTGTCGGAATGGACGATTACATCGCCAAACCCGTGAATCCCGAAGACCTCCTGGAGGCAATCATCCGCCAACTCCCCACCCCTCCCCCTGCTCCGCCAAACGCGTCAGTGCCGCCAACTCCCGGCACACAGGACGCAGGTGGACCTTCCCCGGCGGAAGAAGCGGGCGATGGAGATCCCATTCTCGACCTGGCTGAGTTGGAGGGCCGCTTTGGTGAGGACAGGGAGTTCTGTCAGGAGATCATCGACCTCTTCATAGATGGCATGCCCAGACGCCTGATGGATCTCTCGGAAGCCATAGCCCAGGGCGACGAGGAACAGGCCCACCGCCATGCCCACACGATCAAGGGCTCCTCAGCCAACATTGCCGCAACGCGCGTAAGTAAAACGGCAAGAGATATCGAGTCAGCCGCCACAGACGGCAGGATGGCGGAAGCAGAGACCCTGTTCCCGGTGTTGGCTCGGGAATTCGAGAACCTGAAGGAAAATGTAGAGAAGATTCTGCCATGACCGCCAACAACACATCTCTTACGTTCGAACACCTCCCGGAGGGTGGCGAAAGATGAAAGCTATAGTCTCTTTTGGGTCTCTGGCCAGACTGGCCCTGCTGTGCGCCGCCCTCGTCGGAGGAAACGCCGTGGCACAGGATCCTCTACCGGAAAAGAGCCCCGTCACCCCCGCTCCCACCACCATAAGGGAGCCGCTGGCTTCCGCCCCCGACGCAGTTGCGTCCTCGACGCTGACGACACACGACACACTGACGCTTGCCCCCCCCGCCCCCGACGACATTCAGAAAGAAGTGTCAACGTCCCATAGCCGGTACGATTTCTGGCACCCCGATCCGGTACGGGAACTCGTCCTCAGCTGGCCTTTCGCCGTCGCCGCCCTTGCGCTTGTCGCCCTCAATGTAGGCATTCTCATCCTGGGCGTAGTGGCGATCGGCCAAGTCCTTTACGTGCCCCAGATGAACCGACGTCTTCAAGCTGCGGCGGCGGCCCAGCATAGAGACCTCGAAGAACGGAAACGAACAGTCAAAGAACTGCTTGATGCCTGCGCAGCACGAGAGCAGTTGGAACAGATCATCGACTACAGTCCCGCCGTCTGCTTCTTGTGGTCAAACGAACCAGAATGGCCCGCTGAGTTCGTCTCGGAGAACGTCAACCAGTTCGGCTACTCAACCCGGGAACTCACCACCGGCTCGACCTCGTTTGCCAATATCGTCCACCCGGAAGACCGATCCCACGTCTTCGAAGAACTCCAGGAACTCGGGCAAGACCGAGCTCACGACTTCGCCATTGAGTTCAGACTGCTCACGAAACGGGGTGAATCGCGCTGGGTGAACAGCCATGTCTGGCCGCGACAGAACTCCAAACAACAGGTTACTCACTACCAAGGCATCCTGCTGGACGTGACCGACCAGAAGCGCACTCAGGAACAGCTTCAAGAAGCCAAGAACGACCTGGAACGAATGAATCGGGACCTGGGAGAAGCAGTCAAACGGGCCAACAGACTAGCCGTCGATGCGGAAGCCGCAAACGTCACCAGAAGCGAATTCCTCGCCAGCATGAACCACGAGATAAGGACGCCCATGAACGGGATTGTCGGCATGACCGGCCTCCTTCTCGACACGGCGATGACGGCAGAGCAGCGTGACTACGCACAGACCATCCGGCAATGCGCCGACAATCTGCTGACAACAGTCAACGCGATCTTGGACTTCTCGAGCATACGAGCAGGAGAGATCGAGGCGGAAGAGATCGACTTTGACCTGCATAGCACGTTGGAGGACATGACCGAAAGTCTCACCATGAACGCGCACGCCAAAGGGCTGGGCTTCTCACTCAGTCTGGATCAGAACGTCCCACAGCGGCTGTGCGGAGACCAGCGCTGGTTGAGACAGGTATTGAACAATGTCGTCGGTAACGCCATCGAGTTCACCGACCGAGGAAGTGTTGACCTCCAGGTCGTGGTTGACCAGACAGCACCGGATGCAGCCCTGCTTCGGTTCACGGTCACCGACACCGGAGTCGGGATCCCGGAAGATCGCCTCGCTACCTTGTTTGAGCCATTCACTCACGTGTCCACGTCGGGACACAGCGGCGTCAGCGGCACGGGCCTCGGGCTGGCCGTAGCGAAACGCCTCGTGGAGATGATGGGAGGAGATATCGGGGGCGAGAGCGATGTGGAAGGCGGCACAACGCTGTGGTTCACCGTGCGCATGCGCCCCGCGCACAGAACCGACGTTCAGCCCGAAGCCACCTTGACCGAAGGGCACCCGGTCCGCGTTCTGGTCGTAGACGACAACCCTGTCGATCGACGCATTCTTGCCACCATGCTGAAGGGGTGGAACGTCGTCGTCCAGGTAGCTGCCAACGGCCAAAGTGCCCTTGGGATGATACGGGAAGCAACATCAGGAGAGACCCCCTTTGCTCTGGCCTTCGTTGACCTCAGCGTGCCTGGCTTGGGAGGAGAGGAACTTGCCCGGGCAATCCAGGAGGACCCGGCCCTGGATCAGACCCGAGTCGTGCTCCTCTCGTCCAACGCCTCCCCCGGCGTGATGCGCCGACTCCGCAAGCTGGACATTGCCGGACGACTCGCCAAGCCTCTCACCAAGAATCAGGTGGCGGATTGTTTCGTGTCAGCCCTGGGCTACACCCCGGATGCCATCCCTGACGGTGCTCCCTCCGAGTCTGGAGAGCCCACGCCGACTCCCCCACCCTCGCCTCCATCGCAGACAAAGATTCTCGTGGCCGACGACGATCCTGTCCACAGAGAAGTGGCCCTCCATATCCTGCGAAAGTCAGGATATCAGGTTGATGCCGTGGGCAATGGGAAGGAAGCGATCGAGTCCCTGACTGAAACGCCCTATGACCTCGTCCTGATGGATGTCCAAATGCCTGTGATGGACGGTTTTGAAGCCACTGCCGCGATACGCGACCCGCAGAGCCCTGTCCGCAACCATGATGTGCCTGTGATCGCCATGACCGCCCACGCCACCAAGGGGGCCCGTGAGCGTTGTCTGCACGCCGGCATGACCGACTACTCCCCGAAGCCGGTCAGCGCCAAGGAACTTGCCGAGGTCATTGCCCGCACACTGCCCGGGGAGGAAGCGTGGCCTTGACCGACTCGTCAGCCGGTCCACCTGGCGTATCCCACCCCGCGGACGAACACGTTGCTGTATAACCCCGACACGTGCCAGGCAGGGAACCACTCCATTGAACACGCCGCAGAGCACGCCATCGGACCAGACTGAATCCTGTCATGCGCTCCTGCTTGCCCGTCTCGCTCACCAATTTGACGATCAGGGGTGCTGGCCGGGCAGACTGTCGAGCAGTGCCCTCTCCACAGCTGTAGCAGCCGTGGCGATCGCAGAACTCCGCCCCGAGGCAGAGCGCGAGCGGATCCGGTCGGCTCTGAGCTGGCTGGTACAGACCGTTAACCACGATGGAGGATGGGGAGATACGCCTGACAGCCCCAGCAACCCCAGTACCACCCTCCTCGTTTGGGCGGCATTGGCAAAAGCCGATGAGTTCCAAGTCGATGCAACCGAGGTCGCCCGCGGGGCCGAACAATGGCTGACCTGCATAAGCGCGGATCAACGTCCGGCTGAATTCTCCCAGGCCATCCTCCAGCGATATGGCCGCGATCAGACATTCTCAGCCCCGATTCTCACCATGTGCGCCCTGACTGGACGATTAGGCCCTGAACCGGACGTCTGGGAGCTCGTTCCACAGCTCCCCTTCGAACTCGCCGCCCTACCGTTCAGCATCTTCCGATGGCTCCGTCTTCCCGTTGTCAGCTACGCCATCCCCGCCCTCATAGCTATCGGCCTGGTTCATCACCGCCGGGGCCCGGAGTCCGGCTCACCCCGCGCCCGACTTCGCACCCGTCTGACGCCCCGTTGTATGCGTATCCTCGAGACAATGCAGCCGGAAGGCGGGGGCTTCCTTGAGGCCACGCCTCTGACCGCCTTTGTCACGCTGTCCCTTGCCGCGGCTGGCTTCCGAGATCACACTGTGACGCGCCAGGGCCTGGCTTTCCTCCTCAAATCCGCCAGAGCCGACGGGAGTTGGCCGATTGACACGAACCTCACCACCTGGGTCACCACCCTCGCTGTGAACGCCCTCCAGGCAGGGCCGCCGCAGGTGGCAGAAGCACTGCTTGCTCCTCACCGGGACGCCATCCAGGCGTGGTTACTCGGTCAACAGGTTCAGACCGTGCACCCCTTTACCCACAGCCCTCCCGGAGGCTGGGCTTGGACGGACCTGCCCGGAGGAGTTCCGGATGCAGACGACACCGCGGGGGCGCTTCTCGCCCTCCGTTCCCTCGGCCCGAGCGATCCCGCCACACGCCAGGCAACGGAGAAGGGACTGCACTGGCTGCTGAGACTCCAGAACCGTGACGGAGGCATCCCGACCTTCTGTCGTGGGTGGGGCGCCCTGCCCTTCGATCGCAGCTGTCCCGACCTCACGGCCCATGCTGTCATGGCCCTGGAGGCGTGGCTGGCCGACACCGCGCAGACCGCGCCATCTCTAGCCCGCCGTATGGAACGTGCTTTGCGCCGGTCCCTCGACTACCTGGAACACGCTCAGACAGATGAAGGCACGTGGCTGCCGCTCTGGTTCGGCAGCCAGGCTGCCCCGGGCCAGACGAACCCAACCTACGGCACAGCCCGGGTCCTGTCCGCCCTCCAGTCTCCCCAGAGGCACCCCAATCCGCGCACTGACGCCATGGCTCGGAAGGCAACGCAATGGTTGCTCACTGCCCAGAACAGCGACGGAGGGTGGGGAGGGGCGCCAGGAGTACCATCTACCTTGGAAGAAACGGGCCTGTCCGTGTTCGCTTTGCTCGGAGACCGGCACCCACCGGAAACGCAAGACGCCGTCACCCGAGGAATCGCCTGGCTGGTCAGCCGGATCCTCGGAGAAGACAACTGTACTCCAGCCCCTATCGGGCTCTATTTCGCCAAGCTCTGGTACGCCGAAGATTTGTACCCTCTGATCTTCGCCACAGCCGCCCTTGGGCGGTACCTTGTCACTCAAGACACCGCACAAGGCGCTCAGTAGACAGTGGAAGTCTCTCAGTGAAAAACGGCAAAACGACAATTTGGGCAACGATGGCCGGCCTGCTGACCGCCGCCGCAGCCCTGGGCGCACTCATCTGGTGGCTGGAAGGAAGCCCCGGAAACACCATGCAGCCGAGGATGCCGGAAGTGGACGAACTCGCGGGCACGGCCCAGCAGAAAAACCTGCCGAAAGTGAACATCGAGGGCTACTTTCAGGCAGGTAGCGGTACCCCCTCGATTCTGCCGGCTGAGTGGCCCTGTTTCAGGGGAAGCGACTCCGACAATATCAGCAAAGAGACCGTTCCCCTGGCAGAGTCCTGGCCTGAAACAGGGCCACCCGTACTATGGTCAACACCGTTGGGAGACGGCCATGCCGCACCAGTCGTCAAGGATGGGCGTGTCTACATCCTGGACTATGACGAAACCGAGAAGGCGGATGCCTTGCGTTGCCTCTCCATGGACGATGGGCAGGAGATCTGGCGACGCTGGTACCACGTCAAGACGAAACGCAACCATGGGATCTCCCGGACCATTCCGGCCGTCGATGATCACCATGTCGTCACGATCGGCCCCAAATGTCACGTCCTCTGCACGGATGCTGAAACAGGGGACTTCGTTTGGGGAAAAGACATGGTAGCGGCATACGGCACCAAAGTCCCCCTTTGGTATACAGGACAATGTCCCATTCTGTACCAGGGGAATGTCATTCTTGCCCCGGCCGGAAGTTGCCTGCTGACAGCCGTCAACTGCGCGACAGGGAAGCCGCTGTGGGAGACGCCCAATCCCGACGGCTGGAAGATGTCTCACTCATCCGTCGTTCCCATGACCTGCGGGGGCCGCCGCATGTTTGTCTATTGCGCCATCGGCGGAGTCGTGGGTGTAGCCGCTGACGGCCCTGATGCGGGAGCAGTCCTGTGGCGAACGGATGCCTGGACGCACTCGGTTGTTGCCCCCTCGCCCGTTCCCCTTCCCGGAAACCGCCTCCTCTTGACGGCCGGGTATGGAGCAGGCAGTATGATGCTGAGAATCAAAGAAGAAAGTGGCGCGTATACCCCGGAAGTGCTCTTCGAACTCAAGAAGAGCACGTTCGCCTGCGAACAGCAGACGCCAATCCTCTGGGAAGGGCACCTGTACACCGTCCTGCCAAATGATGCGGGCCCGGCGAAGCAGCAGTTTGCTTGTCTGGACGAACAGGGAAGGCAGCTTTGGACCAGCGGACTGGACAACCGGTTCGGCCTTGGCCCGTTCCTGCTGGCAGACCGCAAGTTCTTCATTCTGGATGACGCCGGAACACTCACCCTCGCCAAGGCTGATGCTTCGGGCTTCCGGCGCCTCGCTCGCGCCAGCATCGTCGACGGACGTGATGCCTGGGGACCGATGGTCATCGTCGCTGGACGCCTGCTGATGCGCGAGTCGACCCGCATGTTCTGCCTGGACGTCTCCGCACAGGCCACACCGTAGTCCTCAGGCAGGTCCTCCTCCCGATCCCGACCGGAAGCCAAAAGGCACCCTCCGTTTTTGCGCGGGCCGTGGTTGATTTTACCGCTTCGGGTGGTGTATATTCCCGACCATTATGAAGAACGAAGGGAATCAAGACTTTTCGTTCCACCGCCGCAAGGATGATGTGGGGGAACGGACCCAGATCCACGACCCGCGGTTCATGCCCGACGCGACGCCACCACCTACCCCGAAGGAAAGTGGTGAACGCAAGCGCAAGGCGACCATGCGGGTCGAGCGCAAGCAACTGCTCGGTGACATCACCGTCGGTTTGCGGGCGCACCTCGACATCTTCGAAGCTGGCCCCGGTGTACCTGAGAGCTTCGAACTGGGTGATGAGGAGGTCGTCCTGGGGCGCAACGCCGACTGCCTTCTCAGGCTTGACCTCGACCACGTATCACGACACCACGCCAAGGTCTATTTCCTGGAGGATGAGTACTACCTCGAAGACCTCCAAAGCACCAATGGTACGTTCGTTAATGGCGTCCAAGTCACACGCTGTGTACTCAGGAACAACGATCTCGTCGAGATCGGCGCAACCAAGCTCTACTTCGTGGAGGAGCGGATTCGCCAGTGACGTCCTCGATCCGTGACACCACCCAGCGACTCCAGATCGGCTTCTGGGGAGCGCGGGGATCCATATCAACTCCCGGGCGCCTCACCGAAAAGTACGGTGGGAACACGCCCTGTGTGTCGGTACGCCTGAACGACACTCACATCGTCTTTGACGCCGGAACCGGAATCCGGAATCTGGGGCTGGAACTCGCTCGTGACTACGCCGATCGCTCCGAAGAACTGTCTGTTCACCTCTTCCTCAGTCACACCCACTGGGACCACATTCAGGGAATCCCGTTTTTCGAACCGGCCTATATGCAGGGCGCCAAGGTCACCATCTATGGAAGTTCTGCCAAGCACGGCTTCTTCGAGGAGATCCTCCGCGGCCAGATGGGCTACGAGTACTTCCCGGTCACCATGTCCGATCTGCCGTCGGAGCTCCGCATCCGGGAACTCGAGGGTGAAACGCTGGCGCTCGGTGACTTGGTCGTCAGTTGGGAAGAACAGATCTACCACCCTGGCGGATCACTGCGCTACCGCGTACAGGGACCAGGAAGTGATGTCGTCTACGCGTCCGATATCGAGTTGAACAAGTGCTTCGTCCCCGACCCTGACATCCAACGCGCCGGCGAACAGAAACGTTACCTCGACTTCATCCACGATGCGGACCTGCTCATCGCCGATGGGCAATACACGGCGGAAGAGTACCCCGCAGTCGAAGGGTATGGTCATACCACGATCGAGCTTCTCACCGAGATCGCCTACCAGGCCCAGGTCAAGCGGCTCGCCGTGTTCCACCACGACCCCAAGCACCCGGATCGCCTCTTGGATGCGCTGTGGCAGGAGTACCGAGCCAAGTACGCGACTCTGACTCCACCAATGGGAGTCTTCTGGGCCCGTGAAGGACAGATAATCCCCGTATGATCTGCCCTGCCCCGACTCAAACCCCACGACTCGGCTAGCCCGTCCCGGAAGACGCTCGGTAACGCAGGAAACGGGTGTTCCCCGACCGTGTGGTGAGACCGGTGCGATCGAAGTAGTCCAGAAGAGGGATCGCGTACTTCCTAGTCGTTTCCAGAGCGTACTTGAAATCGACGCTCTCCAGCTTCCCGTTCTCCCCTATGTGGGCCTCCAGGCGTGATCTCGCCTCAGCCACAGCGTCGGTGTGGAACAACAGTTTGGGCGACACACGGACCAACGTACCACGCTCACACATGAGTCGGGAAAGACGCTCGAATTCCCCCTCTGACAACTCGCACAGGCGGCAGGCGTCCTCTCGGTTTGGAGGGGCGAAAAGGGCCAGAGAGTAGAGTTTCTCCACGCGTTCGGAGGCCTCCCGGTCCTCCTCTGAGAAGCAGGCAACGTGGTCAGCCAGGCCCACTCGGCCGGCCTCGGCCGTGATCAGCCGCCCATCGCCACCGAAGAATGCACACAACAGGTCGAAGGCGCTCTTCGACCACGCCGTCGCCTTCAAAGCGTCGGCCCGGAGCATGCCGGGGCTTGCCGGTTCTCTCCCATGGTACTCGGCCAGACACGCCGACAGCGTCTCCCACGCGGCTTCGAGGACACGGGGATGAATCACACGATCAGATCCCAGCGACACGGCATCCGTCCCTGCAACGAGATCTCCGATCAGACGACGTCCTGCAGCGAAAGGAATATTCAGGCTGCGCGAAATGCTCCCAACATCCACCACCATGTCAGGTGCAGACGCCAGAACGTGGAGGGCCAATCCCGTTGGCGAGTCAACCACAGTGGCCAACTCCTGGAAAACGTCGTGATCGACACGGGACCGCCGGAGCCGCTTCGAGAGCACGTCCAGAACAACACCGCCACCAACCGTGGCTGCGGGGGAAAGAGAGCGGATGATGAAACGATCACCCGGGGCCGCGATCACTGACTCGTCAACATGTATCTGAACGAGAGACGGCTCGCCGCTGTGAGGAACAGTATGTTCCATCAGATAGACTGCCCCCTTCGCGTCAGCCGTCCCGATATGGACGCGTACGCGCTCACCATTCGTGAGAGGAGCCCCCGTTGTTGGGAGCACGGTCAGCTGGCACATGAGCCATTCACACGACTCAAAGTAGCCAGGGGTGGCAACGACATCCCCGCGACTCACCGAGCCAACGTCGAACTGCGGGACGTTGATCGCGGCGCACTGCCCGGAGAGAGCTTCCTCCCCGGCCTCCCCGTAGACCTGAATCGCCCGGACACGCCCCGTTACGTCCCCAGGCAGAAGCACGACCGGATCCCCAACGGCCAGCCGTCCAGCGACGGGAACACCCGCCACGATCGTGCCCGCCCCCTTCGCTGAGAAGGCTCGGTCAACCGGCAGTCTGAACACGCCATCCGTCTGCCGAGGCTCAATCCGGTCGACAAGAGCACTCAACGCGGCATGGAAATCCATGAACCCGGCACCGGTGAGGTTGTCAACCGGCAGTACCGGAGCTCCAGCCAGGAACGTACCTTCGAGAAACTGCTCCAAATCCTCCTGAACAATCTCACGCAGTTCCGGATCAACGCGGTCGATCTTGGTCAGAGCCACAATGCCATGACGCACCCCGAGCAGCGTCAGGATGTCAAGATGCTCCCGGGTCTGCGGCATCACGCCATCATCCGCAGCAACCACGAAGATCACCCCATCCATGCCGCTGGCGCCAGCCACCATCGTCTTGATGAACCCCTCATGTCCCGGCACATCCACGATTCCCACCAATCGATCCCCAAGGGTACAGGGAGCATACCCCAGATCGATCGTCATCCCCCGTTCCTTCTCCGCCTTCAAACGATCCGTGTCGCATCCGGTCAGGAACTTGATAAGGGCGGTCTTCCCGTGATCAATGTGCCCGGCCGTGCCAAGTGTGAGGTTCGGGAAATCAGTTGCCATGGACAGCCTCTGCAATCCCCAGGCAACGGGTCAGGCACTCGATCAGGACGGTCTCTTCGCCGTCCTGCAACGTTCGTGGATCGATCAAGACACGGTCCTTTTGGATGCGAGTGAAGACGGGAGGAGTTTCCTGGCGCAGACGCTGACTCAGGCCGGTTGCTCCCCCGCCACCAATCGACACAAGTCGGGTGGCCAGGTCCTGTTCGGGTAGTGAACCGCTGCCCATCCGTGAGCAGCCGCTCTCGGTGCAGACGTCCACACCCGGGACACGGATCGCGGCGGCAATTCTCTCAGCCTGAGCCGTCACATCGTCAATCGACCGACGCAACATGCGCAGAGTCGGATGCTCAGACAACGCATCGTCACCCTCGAGAAACAAGGTCAAGGTTGCCTCGAGAGCGGTCATCGTGAGCTTGCCGGGACGAACAATCCGCATCAACGGATTCTTCCGCACCCGCTCAATCCAGTTGGCCTTCCCCAGCAGAACACCGCCCTGTGATGCACCAATCAACTTGTCAGCACTCGAGGTCACCACATCGGCTCCTGCGGCAATCGACTCCCGCAACGTCGATTCGCGCCGGAAGCCGTACTGAGACACATCCACCAGAGGACCCGCGCCAACGTCATCGATCAAAGCAACTCCCCGCTCGTGGGCAAGCTCAACCAACGCCTTCAGGGGGACTTCTGAGCTGAATCCCTCGATCCGGTAGTTGCTCGGATGGACCCGCAAGATCGCGGCAGTCTCCTCAGTGATGGCCTCTGCGTAGTCACGCAGATGGGTCTTGTTCGTCGTGCCCACCTCGACCATTCGGGCACCACTCGCGGCCATGATCTCAGGCAAGCGGAAGGAGCCCCCTATCTCCACCAACTGGCCGCGTGAAACGATTACCTCCTTACCTGCACCGATCGCATTCAAAACAAGCATGGTCGCGGCAGCGTTGTTGTTGACCACGGTGGCTGCCTCCGCCCCAGTGAGCTGCCGAAACAGCCACTCGATCCGAGCGTCGCGCTGCGAACGCTTACCTGTGTCATTATCGAGCTGTAGCAGCGAGTACCCCCGCAGTTCGGCATTGATCCACTCGAAGGCCCGGGGCGCCAGAACGGCCCGGCCGAGACCCGTATGGAGGATGATCCCCGTGGCGTTGATCACATGCCGATAGTGTGGAGCGATGGCTCGGCGCAGACATGCGATGCACTGCTCGATGATCGCTCGACGCACAGCGTCAGCATCCTGAGCGGCGGAAGTCCCTCCAGCCAACCCCTCCCGCACGGACGCAACGGCCTCCCGAAGCGCGTTGACGACGGCCGACCGAGACGAGTCCTCGATCAACGCCACCAGCTCAGATTGAGACAGCAGCTGGTCCATTGAAGGTATGCTGCGCAGAAGATTCTGACGGTCATCGGAAGGCGCCATGCTCCCTGCTCCATTCACATAACTGAACGTGTCAATACAGTCACCAGTTGGTCATCCCCCCCCCTGCGTGCTCGCAAGTCTAGTCCCTTCGACCCGCAAAAGCAACCGAACCCCGATTGGCTGAGATCGCGCAGCTCGTCCCCCTGGACTGGGAACCGTCCCCGCGAGGAATGCCTCAGTTATAGGAGGGGGAGCCCAATCCTGATCGCACTCCTGATCCGGCTCCTGATCCGTTTCTACAGTCCTTCAGGTCTGGATCAGGAGCCAGATCAGGTGAGAGTGGCCTCGCCTCAAAAGACTGCCCCCTTACCCCGCCGGAGACGTCTTCGTTGACACCGCTGGCACGCACGTGTATGGTCTCCTCTAATTCTTCTGGGAACACTGAGAGAACATGCGTCCACCGACAGACAGCAGATGTACGCCTCGACTGACCGGATGGTTCTTGCCACTTGTCGTCCTCGCCATGTGTCTGCTTCCCGCCATTTCCCCCTCGGCCCAAGAAGCAGCTGGGACGAATACGGCCGGTGCCCCCCACCTCACCGGCAAGATCACAACGCTCCGCTACTGGGACCATGAGCCCTTCGAAGATCCACTTCTCCGATGCCTCCTCAAGAGCTTCGCTCTGCAGTCAGGCAAAACCCACAAGCTCGTCCACAAAGCACCGGAAGCCCTGAAGGAGCCACTCCGCTATGTGGCCATCAGCAGTGCTGCAACCCCGTTCGTCATTGCAGTGGGGGGTGGGAGAGTGCCTCGAATTGTTGTCGACACCGATGCTGACGGCGATCTTGCCGAAGAAACGCCCGTCACTGCCGGCAAGGGCAAGAGCAGTTACGGCCTGCACGTCTTCGGCCCGATCGCCCTTCAGAGCTCCCCGGAGGCGGCCGTTGCCAAGATCCGAGTGCTCATCTCGGGCAAGACGCTCCTCCTTGCGCCGGCCGGATACCGATCCGGGCGAGCCTCTCTCGGAGGAAAACGAAGGCGGGTGGCCCTCGTGGATTTGGACCTTGATGGAGCCTTCAGCACAGTCTACGCCGCGGATAGCACCCCGGGAACGGCCCCGAGCCGAGCCCGCGATATTCTCGCCGTTGACTTCAACACCGATGGCAACTGGGATCCGGCGTCCGTCGATACACCCCCCGAGATCCAGCCGCTTGCACGCCTGCTCCTGGTCCGGAAAACCTACTACGCCGTGAGTATCGCCCCGGATGGCGCGAAACTTGGCATCGCGAAAACCACACCTGAGATGGGCACGATCGACTTGGGCGACACGCGAGCTCGCCTTGATCTGGAAGGGGACGCCGCGGGCCTCCGCCTGAGCACCGACAAGCACGGGCTCATCCAACTCCCGACCGGACGCTACAGCTGCACCAATGTACAACTGACAGACGGCAGATGGACCATCACCGGAAAGCCAGCGGACGGCCCCCTCCTCGACCTCCTGGTTGCCTCCGACAGCCCCCTCGAAGTGTCTCTGGGAGCACCGCTCATAGCCAAGGCCGACATCAAACGCGTGACGGACAGCTTGATCTCAATCGGTGCCCAGCTCGTGGGGAAAGGCGGAGAGCTCTACTCCCCCGGAGCGACGAAAAAGGGCCGGCGCCAGGCGGCGCCCAAACTCAGAGTCATTAGCGAAAAGGGAAAAGAACTCGCCTCTGGGCAGTTCGAATATGGGTGAGGCGGCACCTGCCGGTACTCGTGGCGAGTACCACGGTCCTTCAAAGGCAAATACCGCGTCCAGATCACCCCAAACGTGGGTCCCTTCAAATGGGAGGAAGACGATACCTGGCACACGGTTGAGTAAGTTGCAGTGACCTTTGTAGGAAGTACCGGCAGGGGACCGGCCAGAATATGGCCGGTCCCCTGCCCTTTTTTTTTCGCAGCGATGGAATCAAGTGAAAGCCCGACAGCGCACAGGAGGACGTGCGCCAGAACAGGGGCAAAGGTCGGACAGACGGGAAAGGGAGAGCAGTGGATACAAGAACAAGCACGCGAATCATGGCAGTGTGGACTGGCTTGCTGGTGCTGACGGGCACGATCAGTAACGCTCAACAGACCAAATCAGCGGAGATCTGGGAAGAGCCACCGTGGTGCAACAAGTACTGCATGAGCCTCTTCATGAAAGCACGGACCTCAAAGATCCTCGGAAAGGGGCACTACTCACTGGCGCTCAAAACGACTTTCAACGATTTTGATGAATTCCGGGGAGGCGACGGTGAGTATCACCAGAGCTCAGTGTTTTGAGCTTGGGGTTCTGTAAAGTTGAACGCCATGTTTCGCGGTTAGCTTCATACGTCGAGGGGACCGGAGATCAACTCCAGTCTGATTGGTCTTGCTGAAGTGATTTCGGCGTTAGTCCGTTC
>JABHEG010000056.1 GCA_018676675.1 Lentisphaerota bacterium | reverse complement strand
TCCGGGCTGGCCATGGTTGTGTTCATGGCCGCCACTATAACGGCGAGGTGTGTTAGATCCCAGCCGTCTCCCGAAAGAAAGTCGCGCTTCTTTCACAACAACGTGAAATCGGGCTTGACCTCACCCCCGTGAACGGCTACATGCCCCACTACATGAAATCGGGTGAGGGCATAGGCTCGAGTGCGGCCATCCGGCGGGGCAAGCATAAGCTGATCAAGCTCTTTGAGGGCAGCAGAACACTGTACGATCTTGCGAACGACATCGGCGAGAAAAGCGACCTGTCAGCCGCCATGCCCAGGCTGGCTGACAGCATGGAAGAAGACCTGATGGCTGACCTGGAAGCCAAGAACGCCTTCTTCCCGATAAAGAACCCCAAGTATGAGGGCCCGGCGGCCAGCAAGAAGGTCGAGGCGCCGAAACCTGCACCCAGGCAGAACGCGGCAGCCGCCGTCATGCCAAGCACAGCCGTTGCCGGTTTCCAGGTCGCCAATGGCAGCCTGAGAAGGGAAGGTGGTCTGGGCTATACGCTTACTGCAGACGAAGGAAAGACCGCGTGGGCCCTCAGACCCATCGGGGTTGACGACAACATTGTTCAGATCAAATCGGCGCTCCGTATAGGAAAGAACGAAAGAACCGCCAACGCGTTCCTGGCCATAGGTGATGGTACGGAAGCGAGTAAGGTGTTGAAGCTCGGCGTCTACTACGGACGGAAGACGATCTGTATCCAACCCGTGTCAATGCCAAAGGCAACGGTCGGTACGTATGTCAAGGCTGACCTGACCAAAGGCAGCTTGACGCCAGTTCTGATCACCATCAATCAGGCGGAACAGACCATTTCCCTTGATGTGGACGGCAATAGACTCAGCGCCAAATTCCCGAAGCAGATCAGCAGAATCACGCACGCCGGCTACGCCAACACCCGATCAAGACAGGAATGCTCCGCGCTTGAGATTGGCAACTAACTGAGAGAACCAACGACAGCATGTCCGCTCACAAAGCAATCGTGATTCTCGCCGACACCGTCTGCCGCCGCTTCCTTTCCACGTATGGCAACACTGCGATCGCGACGCCCAACCTGCAGCGACTGGCCGATAGATCGGTGGTATTCGACAACCACTGGATCGGCTCAGCCCCATGTATGCCTGCAAGACGCGATATGCTTACCGGCCGCTACAACTTTCTCGAGCGCGGCTGGGGCGGTCTGGAGCCCTATGACATCTTTCTGCCACACGTGCTCGCGCAGGCCGGGATCTACAGCCACATCGAGACCGACCACTACCACTACTTCCAGGGCGGCGGCGAGTTCTATGCGACCTCATTCAGCACCTGGCAGTCGTACCGGGGCCAGGAATACGATCCCATGCCGGCACGCATCCGTGAAGAGGACAACCTGGACCCGACGCGGACCTGGAACTTGGACGCACAGGACCGGAACCGGTCGAGGTTCGTCAACGACCTCGATTTCCCTACGCCGCAAACCCTCAAAGGCGCGGCGGAGTGGCTGCGACTGAACGAAGGGGCGGACAACTATCTTCTGTGGGTGGAGCCGTTCGACCCGCATGCCCCCATGGACTATCCCGATGCGTATGATGGGATTCACACGGGCGCGCTCCGAGAGGACTTCCCTATCTCCTGCCTCCCGGAGGACGTGCCGCCACAGCGCCTCGAGTTCTTCTACGAGAGCAGGAGGAAGTACGCGAACCTCCTGCAGATGTTCGACAAGTGGCTGGGCGAACTGCTGGACGAGATCGACCGGCAGAACGGCTGGCAGGACACGTTGGTCATCTTCACCACCGACCACGGTCTGATGTTCGGCGAACATGGCCAGATGGGGAAGAACGCCTGCCATAACTGGAATGAGATCGCGCACATTCCGCTGTTCGTGCACCTGCCCGGGGACGTACACGCCGGCGAACGCAGAACGCAGCTCACTCAGAACATCGACCTGTTCCCGACACTCGTGGAGTATTTTGGCACATCCGTCTCCCACGCGATCCATGGCAAGTCGCTCCTGGACATCGCCAGAGACCGTGCCGCGGCGAAGCACGACAGCGCCATCTTCGGCTGGTACGGCAAGACCGTCAACGTCACCGACGGCGAACACGTCTACTTCCGTGGGCCGGCCTCCCGCGACAACTGCCCGCTGTACCACTACTTCCTCATGCCCACCGAATACCACCACCGCATGAAACCGGACCGGCTGAAAGATGCCGAGCTCGGGCATTTCCTGCCGCACCTGGACATCCCCGTCCTGCGGGTGCCGGGGATCCCGGAGTTCGGCATCCATGACGAGATCTACTCGAACCGGTGCTTCAACCTGCGGGACGACCACCGCCAATCCCATGACCTCTGCGGCACCCCCGTGGAAGAACAGATGGTGAAGACGCTGGTGGATGCCATGCGCCAAGCGGACAGTCCGACCGAGCAGTTCCAGCGGCTGGGCCTGGTGTAGTGTCAGCACTCATCGTCCCGACGTGTCCACAGGAAATACGAGCTCGGCGAGATGAGATTAGGGAATATCCAGCGTTCCACATGACCGTCGAGCAGACCGGTGTTCTGCCTCTGATCATGAATGGGCGGAACGCGGATCCCTGTATCGTTTTGGGGGTAGCTGCGACGCCCGGAGCACATCCAGCAGCTCCTTGAAACGTCCGAGCTTCTCGCCGTCTGTCGGGAGAACGGTGAGACGACGAAGGCGCCGTTCGGTGAAGAAGGCACGAGACTCGGGATCGGCCGGGCCAGATACCGTATCGGCTATCTCCGCTGGTGGCAATCAACTCGTCACGACCATCGTCCCCGTCACTCTCACTGCCGTCAAAATCGCGATAGGCCCGCCGTTCAGAAAGTGACTTGTCTTGTTATCCGCCACCAGTAGGAACGCCAACTCAACACCAGCCTACTGTCCTTCGCAAGAATGCCATCCGCGCTTACTTCAGGCGCCTCTCGGTCCATGTCAGGTGCGCCCAGCGACTCAGCCGTCAACGCCTGCACGTTCTGTGAGCTCGATCCGCCACGCGACTTCGAAACTGCAGACCGCAGATCCCGTCCCGGTCACGCAGCAGGAAGCGGGGAGCGGCGTCTCGGGGGAACGCCTGCAGGATCGTGGGGGCGTGAGATCCTTCTCGCGACGAGGAAACCTGCCGTGCTGAGGCTATTGGGCCGCAGACGCCACGCGAGTGCTGAAGTGCAATGTGATCCGGTCGCCCCGGCCGACCACGGCGATCCTGCACGGTCGCCGTCCATCCGGTGTCTCTGTCGGGAAATCCTCGAGCGTGATGCCGTCACGGTCCAACGTCATGCGGCCCAGCCGCACGGTGCGGATGCGTCCGACACAGACGCCTGCCAAATTGACCACACTCATTCCGGGCTCGAGGAAATAGTTGAACGCCGGCGTGAACGTGATGCACCGCTCCGCGATGTCGGTGACGTAGACCTTGCCGGCAGTCAGATCGTCGTCGCCTACCCGGAAGCACGTCGTCGGTGCCGCTGCGTCCGTCCGGAATGGCACGGCGTTCGCGTGGTTCGGGCTCGTGACCAGAGCGATGCCGCCCGCAGGCGCCGCAGTGAGGTCCAGTGACTCGGTCAGGTGGATGATGCCCTTGTCGTAGTCCACGGTCTTGACTCGTCGTCGCGCACTGCTGCGGGGAGGAAGTGTGGCGGGAAGCCCGCGGCTCGCCTCGTTGTCCAGCACGTACGCCTGCGAGAACTCGGCATCAGCGAGCTTCTCGAGCACAGCGGCACGCGCATCGATCACGCGGCCGCCGCTGAGTCCGAGTACGGACCGTTCCGACTCGGGAGACTCCAAACGATTGAAAACGACGTGGGTCTTGCCGATCAGACCGATCTCGAGTGCAACAGGCATGTCGCCGGCGTCGGTGACGGGCAATGCCTTCACTGACTCGATGAACGACGTATGCCGGTAAGGCTCGAAGACGGTCACAAAGGTACTCTCGAGCGCGTCACCCACGCGCCGTCGGACAACGAACTTGACAGTCTCCGGCCAGGTTGGGCGCCGCTGCGGCACACCGTCACAGGCGAACACCGCTTCGTCGCGCCCGATCAGGTGTGCCCGAAGCACGACGCCTTCGCGCGGCGGATCCGGCCAGAGCTTTTCCGGCCGGTTCAGGTGCCAGCTCACACGACCATAGCCGTCAAGTGCTGCCTGCTGCACGTTGAAGAGCCACTGAAACGCGCTGCCTTTGTACTTGTAGAAGGGCACGTTCGCTTTGTTGTCGTCCGCATAGCGTTCGTCATCGTAGAAACGCCCGTACGCCACGTCCGGACCGGCCAGCGTTCCCCGCTGGCGCGGTTCTGTCAGGCCGAGGTCGCTCGTGAACTCCGCCTGCGTTCCGTGCACGAGCCAATCGTGCTGTGTCCCGCCGCGTACCCGGAAGATGTCTACGACGTAGGCGTGATCAGGAGACGCGTCGACCAGTATGAGCGTGCGTCGGTACAGCTTCGCCGTGTCGGGGTAGCACGCCTCGGCAGAGACCTCGACGAGTTGCGCGAACGAGCCCGGGTCGTAGACGTGCAGACGCCCGCGCTGCGCTTCCTGGCGGCGCGCGTTGATCATGACCGTGTTGTGGGCCACGGTGTGCGATAGGAAGCCAAACCGCCGCGGATCCCAGGCGTCCGCCGTCTCGGGGTACCCGAAGTCAGGCGTGAGGGCATTCCGCCGCGAGTAGATGTCGAGCTGCAGGCGATCGTGATGCGCGTGGCCGTGGTAGAAGCCGTAGAACACGGCCACAGCCGTACGGTTGCCGTCGCCGCCCGTCTGCAGACTCGCAAAACCGACTCCGGACAGCAACTGGCTCGCCACGCCGACCGGAGCCGGATGCCGTACTGCCGCCTCCGCCATCTCCTTCTCGACCGACGCCCGGAACAGGTCGCGCTTCAGCTTGCCTTTGCTCTGCACCAACGCGCGAGCAAAGCCCGGGTTACCGAAGAAGCGATAGCCCGGCTCCGGTGCGTACGGTCCCCAGCCCAGGAGACCGTGGAAAAGGTGATTCGAATCGCCGTACGACGGCACGAATTCGCCGACGCATGCCATGCGCAAGGGCCAGGTGTAAAGCTTGCGGAAGCGCGGCATCTCGAGGATCGCCGAACGCCCGTCGGCGTCGAGGTCCTCGACAATCTCGCTGATCTCCGTGATCCAGTGGCAGTTGTAGCTGGGAGACTCGAACGGGAACCCGTCTCGGTGCAGCAGGTTGCTGAGCGCGTCAATCAGTCCGAGCTGGGTGTAGTTCCGGGGGTGCGGATTGCGCAGGACCCAGGCGACCATCTCGTCACTGCCCGGTGTCTCCGCCGAGCCCCGAAGCACGGTGGCGATGCGCAGGAGTGCGACCTGATGCATGCCGTAGTTCCCCTGAATCCTGCCCGAGCCGTCCATGATGTCGGTGGCCATGGTGCGTAGGATTCGACTCTCGATGTGCGCGCAGATCTCCGCTGCGCTCTGGCCCGTGAACGCCTGTAGCGCCTGATCGTGCTCGATGGCGGGACGCACCGCGTCGTATGCGGGCGGCACGGTCTGTGCTGTAAACAGCGCCTCGTAGGTGTGGTAGAGCAGACGGCCGAGGTAGCTTACGTCGAACTCGGCGCCGTAGCGCGACTGCTTCTCATACGCATAGCGGGGATAGTACTCCGCCAGCTGCCATAAAAGCAACGCGCACGCATGCGCATAGCGCGAGTCGTCCGTGATCAGGTAAGCACGGCTCAGGTCAGCCAAGGCCGGTATGAGCAGACGTTCTGCAGACAGTTTCGCGTAGACGCCCACGAACCAGAAGCGCTTGTTTTCGTCCGGCACCTCACAGCCCCAGCCATCGTCGGGGTAGGGACCGGTCAACAGGCTGCGGTCCTTGTACCCGCTCTTCATGAACGCCGCGAAATCGTTCGAGGGATAGACGGCGCCGTCCACGGGTGACGTGATCTTCCACGGGTCATCGAAGGAGATGATCCAGGAGGTGCGGCCGTGCTTGTTCAGGGCCTCGCCGTTCACCGGCGCGCCTTTCAGGTGCGCAATCCCGGCCCGGGGCACCCCCGGAGGCGGGACAAGTGTCCGCAGACGTTCGTCACTGTAGACCAACCACTTCGCGGCGCGTGCGAGGATCCGGTCGCGCTCGACCCGAGCCCATTCGCTCTCGGCAACATTACGGCGCAGGGCCGCCAAGCGCGCGTCGGTGTAGTAACCTCGCGCCTGCTGCTGCGCACGGGCCGCTGCCGGCAACAGCAGTCCTGCCAAAGAAGTCAGAAGTACTATGCGACTTCTCACCGTGATCACGTCCCTCCACGATAACAGAATGCCCGTGATTCCTCGCTCTCCTCTACTGCCGCAGGCCCGCCAGCAGTTCATTCGACGTCAGTGAGTACTTTCCGAACATTTCCAGAAACAGAATCGCCCCCCGTGTCTGTCCCAGCGAGTGGTGGGTCTCCGCCGACTCCATCCCCGTGGTGCAGTCGCGCAGCACGGCGATCTCGTACCCCCTGCGACTCATCTCCAGAGTTCCGTAGTCGCGCATCAGTACGCAGGCGTTGGTGTTGAAACCCAAGTAGAACAAGAAGAGAATTCCCTGCCGCCGACAGTAGCGATGGAGTTCCTCCCCGTTGGCCACCACCGCCTCCTCTCCCTGTGGCTGGACATCCGGATGCATCTGCAGCCCTGCACGCAGCTTGTCCCGTTGGCCATCGCGCGCTTCCACAGGCCGCCTGTACTGGGCGAAATCTCCCTTCTTCGCCCGGAAATCGGCCGGCGGCCAGTCCTCCCGCTCTTCACCCATCTCTTCCTCACTCACCAGGCGCACCCAGGCGGGTTGTTCCTTGGCCATATTCGGAGCCGGGGCGTGGATCAGCGTCATCCCCGCACCTCGGCAACCCGCCAGAAGCGGCACCACCTTCTCCTGAACTATCCCCTCGGCCCGGGCCGCCGTATCCTTCAGATAGTGCTTGTCCCACACGTCCACCAGCACCACCGCCGCCTGTGCCAATGGAATTTCCCAGTCCAGGAAGGCGTAGCCGGTGTTCGTCTCGACCCACTCCACTCCCGAGTCCACGTGCCACCTGTGATATCGAGGCCTTACGCGCAACATGTTCTCGATCATTTCGTCCTCCTCTCTTCTGCCAGCGTCTTCAGCGCCTCCAATGGCGTTGACTTAAGGCCCAAGAAGTCGTGACACGTGGCCCTGCGACCCCACCCACGCAAGGTGGGTGGGGTCGTCTCACGGCTTAAGTCAACGCCATTCGGGCCTAGTGGTCTGAGTTACTCCTCAAACTCACTAATCGATGAGAGAATGCGTAACCGTTAAGCTGGGGGTCATTCTGACTCTTGGGGGACGAGTGAGCGAATGTACTCCTTGGTTCGCTTTCGGCCCATCTTGACAGTCCAGCACATGGTGTCCTCGAGTCCCTGAACGGTCTTGAGTGCGGGGTA
>JABHEG010000176.1 GCA_018676675.1 Lentisphaerota bacterium | reverse complement strand
TACCCCGCACTCAAGACCGTTCAGGGACTCGAGGACACCATGTGCTGGACTGTCAAGATGGGCCGAAAGCGAACCAAGGAGTACATTCGCTCACTCGTCCCCCAAGAGTCAGAATGACCCCCAGCTTAACGGTTACGCATTTTCCTGGTGAAATCAAAGCGCTAACGTCCATGCCATGCCACGAGCAGACCGGCATTTCATCCCTGGCCACGTCTGGCATCTAACCCATAGGTGTCACGAGCGTGACTGGCTCCATAGGATTCGAGTCGGACCAACACAATACTACCGCGATGTGACACCCCTCAGAGATGGGACCTCCGTGCTGCGCGAGACGCCTGGGGATTACACTACCAGAAATGACCCCGGAAACATCATTCTAAAGTCTGAAAACTCCCTGGTGTGGGACGTGTCTTGCTGGGAACCAAGGTCGTGCGCTGGTCCGACCCGACACAACCACCCCGGAAACACCATTCTATGGTCTAAAAACTCCCTGGTGTGGGACGTCTCTTGCTGGGAACCAAGGTCGTGCGCTGGTCCGACCCGACACAATAGCCCGACACAATCGAACCCGACACAATCGACACAATGGGTGATTTGGTTGGGGTTGTGAGTCGGGGGCTGTGGTGATCCGGCATCGCCTCCGGGGGGCGGATGGGAGAGGTACATGTGCCATTGCAGGTCTGCCGATTACCGGGCTGCTACAGTCCTGCCATTACCTTGTCGCCCCAACCGCGCTGCGCTATCTTTCTCCCCGTGACCGGGAAGCAAATCCCTATCTGCCAATTCAGGATTCTCTCCATGTTCCTTTCTTTTTCTCGCACTCTCTTCCTTTTGTCTCTGGTTTCCGGGGTTTCCAGTCTGGCGGAACCGCTCTATGAGGCGTCTTTCGTGAGAAACATCGACGCGAGCGGCGCGCCCAATGGCTGGAGGGTCTATCCAGGAAAGCCCGGGCACCCGGTGCGCAGCGGAGATCTGGAGCCTGTCAAAGACGGGCTTCTTGTTAGAGACAACGGCCCCGGGGAGATTGGCTTCTTCAGAGATTTTACTGTTTCTCCAGGCAGTTATCTGAAGGCTTCGGTGGAAGCCCGTCTGTTCGACGAAAAGACCAAGCGATCCCCGGTCTATCTGCAATTCACGTTCCGCAAGCCGAGTAAGAGCTATGCGACGAATATTGTCGCCGGAAAGACGTTTCGGGGGACGGCGAACGTCATTCAGGTCCCCAACGGGACCAACACGGTACGGGTGTATATCTATTCCCACAAAGTCGAGGAGGGAGAGGTCGTTTTGCGGAATTTCAAACTAGAAGAGAGTGATGCCCCGATCGTTGAGCCCCTTCGCCCGATTCCGCCCAATGGGCAGGCTACTATCGAAGCGGAGTTGGCGCAGGTCAATCCCCAGCAGGCCGCCATTGTCGGACAAGCAGGCTTTGCCAGCCAGAAGGGCGTTTCCCTGAAGGCCGATGCCGTTGAGAACAACGATTTGAAGGCGAGTGCCGCTCCCGACTTGGTCTTCGACATCGAGAGCGAGGTCCCCGGTCGTTTTGTGCTCCAAACTCATGCGGCCACCGACGCATTCGGGACGGCCTTGATGAAGAAGGCGAGCAGCAAGCACCACTCCATGTTCGCGAGGTTCCAGATTGACGAGCAACAACCCACGCGACGAGTGGTTTTCGTGCCCTGGTCCAAACCCGAAGCCTGCCGTCAGACCGCCGGGAAATTCAGGCTCAACGGGAAGAAGCAAAAGCTCAGTGTGTGGCTTCCGCAGGGACTCGTGCTCGATCACATCAAGCTCACCACGTATCGTCCGCCAGCGGTGCCGAAGGCGGTCCAGAGCTACCAGCCGAGCATTGTTCCCCCGGCCGCCCATCCGAGGATCTTCGTCACCGCCGAATCTTTGCCGAAGATTCGCCGGAATCTTGGGTTGGGCGAGAACAAGCCGATTTGGGAAGCGGTGAAAGAGCGGGCCCCCAAGCCGTTTGCCTTTGCTCCCACTCCCGGTGTAGAGATCTCCTACCGGGCCGATCTTGAGAAAGTGACGGTGGAGAAAGCCTTCTATCACCTGATGACCAATGATGAAGCCATCGGCAAAGAAGCGATCCGCCTGACTAAGGACTACCTCGAGCTTGTTGAATTTGGCAATCTTCTTGACATTACCCGGGAGATTGGCCGCGCGATTTTTGCGGCGTCCCGAGTCTACGACTGGTGCTATGCGTTGATGAGCGACGAGGAACGCGACAGCATTCGCAAGAACCTCCTGCGCCTGTCTGATGATATGGAGTGCGGTTGGCCGCCATTCAGGCAGTCCATCGTCAATGGGCACGGGAATGAAGCGCAGATTTGCCGCGATCTGTTCTCCATGGGGATCGCGATCTACAGCGAGGATCCACAACCCTATCGCTATTGCTCCTACAAGATTCTTGAAGAGCTCATTCCCATGCGGGCCATGGAATACGAATCCCCGCGCCACAACCAGGGCTTGAGCTATGGCGCTTACCGTTTTGCCTGGGACATGCACGCCGCCTGGCTATTGCGCCGGATGAGCGGGAGGGAAGTCTTCAACCCAAACATCAAGAACGTTCATGGGTTCTGGCTGTACACCCGCACCCCTGATGGCTCCATGTTTGTCGATGGCGATGCCGGCCGTCCCGGCGGCTACTGGAAATACCAGCTCACGGCTTTGCTCTGCTCCTCGTATGCCGCCGACCCGATCATGAAAGGGGAATTCAACCGACAGGGCGGGCTTCCATACGATCCGGTGCTGGTACTTTTGCTGAATGATCCCGCCCTCAAGGCCGAGTCGTCGCTTGCTTCCCTGCCGACGACCATTGATTTTGGCCCGATTCTCGGGGGGATGAGTGCTCGAACTGGCTGGAACATTGGCTCTGTCTCTTCCGAAGTAGCCGTCTCCATTCGTGGTGGAGGCTACCATTTCGGTAACCATCAGCACGAAGAAGCGGGGGCTTTCCAGCTTTACTACCGGGGACTGCAAGTCGCCGATCTCGGCCTCTACCGTTTCTATGGGACGCCCTATGATTCCTATTTCAACAAGCGCTCCGTGGCCCACAGCATGATGCTCATCCGTGATCCGCGGATCAAGGGTTTGGAGGCCGAAGATGGCGGGACGCGATTGGCGCGGCGCTGCCCTCTGTCGCCGGAAGCAGTGGAAGATGAAAAACACGATTACGGCACGGTGTTGGCGTGCAGTTTCGGACCTTCGCAACAGCGACCATTCTATAACTACTTCTCGGCGGATCTGACACGTGCCTACGGGGAGCGCCTCAGAAACTACACGCGCAGCTTCTGCTTCCTCAATCTCGACGATGCCCAGCATCCGGCGGCTTTGGTCGTGCTCGATCATCTGGAAACAGCGAATCCCGAAGCCCAGAAGATTTGGCAAATCAACACCCTGAACACACCGGAACTCACCGGCACGGGAGCGATTCTCAGCAACAGCCTCAACAGTCTTCTTGGCAAGGTCCACCTGAACATGCTTCGCCCGGCTCCGGCGGAGCGCAGCGTCGACGTGCTGAGCGGAACCGATTCCACAAACGTCTTCGGCAAGCAGTATGAGACGCCAAGTAAGGGGGCGCAGGAGAGTCAGGGAAGCCGCCTAATGTTCCAGCCGAAAAGGGCTCAGGCGAACGAGAGCTTCCTCACGGTTCTGCAGATGGTCTCTGGAGATGAAGCACCAATGCCCATCCGGGAGCTTTCGGCAAAAGGAATCCTCGGAGTTGCCTTGGGCGACCGTGTCGTTGGCATGAGCGCGACCGCCCAATCAGTCGATAAGGAATTTACCTACGAAATTCCGCCGGGGAGAACATACCAAATCCTCCTTGCCGGTCTCAAGCCCGGAACCTGGAGTGTTGCGGGGGCGAGAACCTTCAACGCGACGGTCGCGCCGGGCAAAGGGACCATTTTCTTCCTGGGTGAAGGTGGCACATATCGGGTTTCCCCAACCGCGATTCCCGGAGCAGAGATGCTCCAGGCCGACGCGGATTTCGCGCCCGAATATGAGGATGAAATTCTGGAGAACAGAATTTTCATCAAAGGGAAAGTCCCTTCTGAAACGCGGGTGAAGCGAGTGGGTGAGGACTATCTTCTGCCCGGCATTGCCGTTGTGAAAGCCCTGGGAGGACGCATCGTGAGCGCTGAACCCAAGTTGGAGATCCAGTATCTGGACCACAGAATCGAGCTTGGGGCAGACCCGCTCAAACTCCTGTTCGATGGCACTCCCATTCCCTTCAAGGGGAGTTGCCTTCGGGAAAACGGCGAGTGGTTCCTGCCTGATTTCCTTGTTGCCGGGTTGCTTGGCTATGTCTCTGAGCGCGACAAGATAAACGGCAACGTTTTTCTCAAGAAGCGAGATGGGCAAGCCGGTGCCGACAACATACTCTGGTTCGAGGCCAGCGATCCGACGACCGTGGGCAAATTGCTTGCCACATTGGACGGCGATTTGGGGAAGAAGTCCTACTGGGCTGGGGCGGGCCGAGAAGCCTGGTTCATCGCGACCATGCGCCAACCCGTCGAGTTGCAGGGAGTTGGCATCCGCTGGCTCAGAGGATCCACCCGCGTCGCGACATTCGCTCTCGAAGTCAGTGAAGACGGTGAGCATTGGAGCACCGTCTTCAATGGGAAGAGTTCGGGGAAGGACAACGGCATGGAAAACTACATGTTCGACCCCGTCAAGATGCGCAAGCTCCGCTTCCGCGGCTATGGCAACAGTCAGAACTCCTGGAACTCGATCCTGAATCTGAGACTGTTTGAGAAGTAGTTGGCTTCCGCTCCTCTTTCGCTGATGCTCGGGGAGACGTCCGCAACGAGGCACTCGGCGTGCCGACGGTGCCCCAAAGCTCAGCGAGTTGAGCCGAGGGGGAAGTGGATGCCGATCACAGCCATGGTAGATAGGAGACGTCTGTGAGCCATGGGGGTGACCGACATGGAGGTCGCCCACTGCTTCGTCCATGATGTGAATCAGAACTGGAAGACCCCCTACACCTCGCAGAAAGAGGCCGGTGGCGATGCCATTCAGTTTCTGAACAACTCCTGTTGGAGCCCGATGCCGCGCGCTCGCAGTTCCGGGTTCCCGGTAAAGAAGTCCGGGAAATCCAGCTCGTCGTTCCCGTGGTACTCGTCTCTGGAATGCTGGGCCCTGTACCGGGAGAAGCCGAGCCAGTCTTCCCAGTCCTTGAATGTGATCAGCTTGGGAAGCGCCTGCATCTGCGGATCGACAAAGACCGCGTTCCCCTGGCGCCCGGTCCGCTGCAGAAATTGCGCATAGGTCGACATCTCCCGGCAGAAACGTCCTTGGCGGCGCCATTGTTGGGAGAGGATGTCCTGTCCATCGACAGCGGGTTTCATCGGGAGTTGCTCGTCGTTGTAGTAGCTGTAGCCGATCATGGTCTTCATGTCGGGCGAAATGCGCAGGTAATAGCAGTTGTCCCGTTCCTCGAGACTGGCGGCATCGCGCATGACATAGAGTGGGTTCGGCAACTTCTGCAACGTGTTGTCCACAACGATGTTCTTCTCGAACAGAGCCTTCTCCCCGGCTTTGTTCTGCAGGCCGATGCTGCTTAGTTGATTGATATAGAACACCGTATTGCGAACATGCAGGTCCGGACAGGATTGGAACAGGCTGCCGGAGAATCCCCTGGTCAGGAAGCTGTTGTCAACACTGAGCTTCCGACAGCTGAAGGCCTTGACGAAAGGCGGCGAGTAACCTTTCCCGCGACCATCGTAGAAGCAGCGGGACAGACGTACGGACTCGGAATTGCGCAGGAGAATACCCGCGCCGGTGCTGTGGTCCTGTTGCCATTTGAAGTGGAAGTAATCCACGATCACGTGCTTCTTGTGAAACAGGCAGAATCCGTTTCGCATCTGGCGCTGGCAGCCGTCAATCCAGACCTTCTCGCCCCGGGCTGAGCGGAAGACCAGCGGGCGCTCCGCATCGCCCGTCGCCCGTATCCGGATGTTCTCCCGGTACACTCCGCCATGCACCACGACCGTGTCACCGGCAACAGCCTGCGTGGCGGCGTGGCCAATACTGCGCCACGGGCGCTCCTCGGTTCCCTCCCACTCATCATCTCCTGTTGTGACCACGTGGCGTGTCCTGGGAGGAGCGTCGGTGGCAAGTGTCCGGAAGGTCTCGACTTCGGTGACAAGATTCCGTCTGCCCTTGCGCAGTTCCTCGGGCAATTCCTGATTGGAGTAGTGTCTTCGCACGCTCGCGCCCAGGGAGACCTTGAAGAAGCACTCCCTGCCCGGAGTCAGGCCGGTGAAGCTCACGGTCTTGAAAGTCTCTGCCGGGGTGAGATGAAGCCGGTCCTCGCAGTCCGGCGTCGCGCCGTAGTCCATGGTGCCGGAGCTCGCGAGATTGGAGAAGAACTCGATGTTTGCCGTCGTTGCGGTGGTGGATAGAACTCTCAGACTGCTCAGATCCAGCGTTGTCGAGCGGCTCTGGCGCCAGTATGGCCCGACCGGCATGCCGTCCAGCGAACGACCGGCAGACTCCGTGCCGTTCCGCAACGAGAGGTCCTCGCCGAACTCCGGTACCAGAACAAATGAGCTCGCCTCGTCAGGAGGCGGCGACTGCGCGTAGGCATTGCCGTCGGACCAGCCGGCAGCCCCCTGCCGCTCAAACCTGCCTGCGAAGATGTTCCCGGTCACGACTATGTCAGCGCAGGCTTCCAGCGAAAACGTCCCCGCTGAGAATGCCGAGTGGGTCACCCGCAACCCGGTCACGTTGGCTGCCGTGACAGGGCCTCTGAAGCCGCATTGGTTGATCTGCACTCCCTTGCCGGCGGCCACGACCATGCCCGTTGGAGCCAGTCTCTCAATCGTGAGGGCAGAGCAGCTGTCCGCTGTGATCTTGCCGCCGATAGTCACCGGATAGGCGCCCCTGCCGCGGATACAGACACCATCGAGATTCGCCAGACTCAGACCTTCCTGCCAACTCCCTGGCAAGATGTAAAGAGTTGCTCCGGGCTGCATTCTCGACACGGCGTGCGAGAGAGTCTTCCAGGCCGTGCGCACGGAATGGCCGTCCGCGGCATCGTCGCCGTCATTGCCGACAAAGGACACCAACGGCGAATACTTGGCCGGGGCCCGGTCTTTGTAGGGAGAGTCCCCTTGCGGTCGGTAGTCGAAGTTCACCGGATCGGCGAACTCCCGGTCCTCGGAGAAGCCCTTCTCGCGCGGCCTCACAATGCTGTTCTTCGCCTGTCCGAAGTAGCCGGTGTCGCCATAGTTGAACAGGCAGTTCTCGATTCTTCGGGCATAGAGCGCTTTGCCGGCCACACAGTACCTGGCGACTGTGGTGTCACTCGGGTACTTCATCCACAGATCGCCCGAGGCATTGTCGAAAGAGATGTTGCCTTCATAGATGCAGTTCTGAGCAGGCTGCCCCCCGTAGTAACGGATGCCCATCTTCCCCGAATCGAAGGAGAGACAGTTCCGGATCGCCCCGTCCTCATTGGGAGTCAGGACAATGATATTGCCGCCCGAGGCGTAGTTCGGAGAGAAGTTCCCGTAGGCCCGGCAGTTCTCCACCACGTTGCCGATGCCCTTGCCGGTGAAACAAACCCCGCCGCCGTTCAGGAAGGCGGTGACGTCACGAACCGTACAGTTCTTCGGCGCATAGCAGATGTACACTCCCCACTTGGTGTTGGAGCCGGGAGCGCCGCTGGGCGAGTTTGCATTGAACCCGGTAACCACCAGCCCTTCAACGAGTACGTTCTTGACCCCGGAACCGTGAAACAACACGCCGAAACTCCGCAGAGCAGAAATCGTCAGATAGTGTCGGGCGGGGGATAGAGCATCGCTGGTATGCACGTAGAGTCGCTTGCTGTCTTCGCAGTAGAACCAACCGGCCGGTCGGAAATCCAGCTCGGCCAGCGAGGGCACCCTGGCGTAGATTTCCAGCGTATCGCGTTCGTTCACCGCTTCGGGAAGTTGTTCCAGGGCACAGGACCAGATTCGGGGCGAGCCCGCGAAGGGGGCGAATGGCGGGGCGTCCACATCACCACGCAAAACCGCTGTTCCCGGGATCGCCGCCCGTACGGTGCTGAGAGAATCGCTGCCGACGAACTCCCGGAACTCCAGTCCTTCATGGTACACCCCGGGCAGGATCGTGATGGCATCCCCCGCCCTGAAGACCTCGGCCGCCCGTTTCAGTGTCTGGAACGGCTCCTCACGGGTTGTCCCGGGATTGCCGTCCTCCCCGTTCGGAGAAACGAAATACTCGGCGGCATGCACCGAACAAGCCGTCAACGACGCCATGGCAAGCAAGTTTCTCAACATCGGCTCATCTCCAAAAAGGCCGATCGGATCGGCGTCAGCTGCAGCTCAACAATCCCGCAGACAGTGGCACAGTGAGGCCCTTTCCCGCACAACCGACTGTACAGTACCTCTACAGTCCATCACGATCACTTTTCGCTCGGAGTCGTGCCGACGGTCAGCATCGTTGCGTGTCCGTTACGGTCGGGAACGAAGAGCCGGTCGCGCGTGTGGACGAGGCGCCAGGCTTGATGTGCGGAAGGTGCGCTGCCACTCGCGACGTGGTGTTGCCCGGTGAGCTGGCCGTCACGAGAGACGCGGTAGATGCGGGCATCGCCACACTGGACGTAGAGCGTGTCTCCGATGGCGGTTACGGCCAGCACGTGAGCGGGCATGAACGTGGCCCACACGTGTTTTCCTGTCAAGTCGAAGGCGGTCAGCCACGCTGAACTCGTTCCTGCGATGACTTCCTTCATGCCGTCGCCGTCGGTGTCGAGTGCGACTACGGCGCACACACGATCTGCCATGTGGTGCTGCCACGTCCGTTCACCGGTGATCGCGTCGTGAAGCCCTACTTCGTTGAAGGCTCCACCCCGGCCGACCAAGGCCATGTGCGTGCCCTTGCCGTCCATGTCAGCCACGACGACTTGCTGGGTGCGGGTGCCGTCCCAGGAGCCGCGGCCGGATGGCAGAGCATTCTTGCTGAGTACCTTGCCGTCCGGCGCCAGGCGCCAGATGCAGCATCCGGAGGCGTGGCTTGCGGTTGCGAGCAGGGATGTCGTGTTGCCGGCGGCGGGCGCAGTGAAGAACCGATCAGGCGTGCCCCAGACGAACTGCCGCATCCACATTGACCGGCCGTCCGGAGTCAGGGCCTCGATGAAGGTCGCACCCGTGCCGCAGACGACCTCGTCGGTACCGTCGCCATCCAAGTCTGTAGCAAGGATGCCCTTGGTCGTTGCTTTGCCGCCTTCGGTCCACCACGGAGCCCGGTCGTGGACGGCTTTCGAGAAGTGGAGTTTGTGCTTCCACAACACCTTCGAACCGTCGGCGGTCAGGGCGTAGACGTGTTCGTTCTTCGATCCCGCGATGATGGTCTTGCCAGCGGGAGTGGTTGCGCAGGCGACCGCGCGGATGTCGCCGTCCAGCTTGTGTTCCCACACGGTCTTTCCCGCATCGTTCAGACAGAGAACGCGACCATCGGCCATGCCGAGGAGAACGTGATCGCTGCCGCTTCCGTCCGTATCCGCGACGCAGTAGGATGTGTAGGCGCCCACCTTCCGGGTCCATGCGATCGGCAGCGCGGGCAAAGCATCGGTCTGCTTGTCGGTGGCGACGGGTTCGTTCTGCGCCGCGGCGTCGTTGCGGATCGCGGCAGTGAGCGTCTCCAGCTGTGGTGGCGGAGTGGCCGTTCCTGGGAACGTGTGCATACCGGGAGTCAGGGAGCGGGTGTCTGCGCCGACGGTGATCTCCGTAGAGCGGTCGGCCTCGATCGTGAGTGAACCGGTCTGCGGGTCGAGCTCCATGCCGCACGGAACGGACGCCGTAACAACCAGTGTGTCCCAGCGCAATTCCCGGCCGGAAACGACGGACACGGCGTGCGGCGACACACAGAACGCAGCTCCGCGGATCCGGATACCGGCTCGATCGAAGGAGTTACCCGCGAGCAATCCCAGGTAGGCGTCCTCATCGCCGGTGATAGCAAACAGCGATGGTCCGAGCCGAATCGTGTTGTAGGTCATCTTGGCCGGCCCGCCGGAGACATAAAGGAGTGTGGCGAAGGACGCATCGTCGCCTTTGTCCATCGTCTTCAGCACCGTTTCCCGCGCGCCGCCTCCCGGATCGAAGCCGCGGAGGCCCCCGTTCTTGACGTGCATGACATTGATGGCGTCTCCCGCGCCTTGAGACACCTCAAGAGCGCGCCCGGCCCCCTTCATGCCCCCCCGCGTTGACCAGCCGAGGGCGATGCTGTAGGTGCCCGGCTCGCCGGCCGTGACGCGGTCCACGAAGAAGAACCACTTACCTTTGCGCCAGAAGATGGAGCGGTCCCAGATGGAAAACGCGTGATCCGCGGCCCGCGTGTGGCTGTAGCCAAACGCGGGGAGATCGGCCATGCCCTCCAACGACACAATCTGTCCGCCTTTCGCCCCCACCCCGCCACGGGAAACGCGCATGGTCTTGGTGCTGCCGACGAGGAACTTGCATCCGTTCTGGACGAACGACAGCGTGCTGTTGCGGTTTGCGCAGGGCTTGCCGCCTCCCACAGAGATACCGTCGAGGAGCAAGTACTGGTCGTTGCGCCCGAAACCGGAGCGCATACTGAGTTTGTCCAAGCCCTTTTCGAGCGGGAAGCCCTTGCCGTAGTACTCCCAGCACCAGCGTGTCAGTGGCGTGTGAGAGACTCCGACCAGCTCTGCGGCGGGTACCGGTTCGAGCCCGATCGCCCAGGCCTGGCCGTGGAGGAAGCCGTACGGCGTGGGGAATCTCTTCGTGGCCAGTTCCGTCTCCTTCCGCAGCGGCAGTGTGGCGAGGATAGTGGGGGCCTTGAGCATGCCGGCGCAGGTGCGGAGGGTGGAGTCCAGGGATCCGCCGTAGGTGCTGTGATAGCCGCGATTGTCAGTCATCCTCACCAGGAGTTCAGCGTAATGCCGGAGGGCGCCGCTGTCGACGAAACGCGCGTCGCGCAGGAGTTGCGATGCGATGATGGGGCATTCCAGGTAGGTGTGCATGTTGCCCTCGTCGCGCCAGCCCTTCGAACTGGTCATGGAGCGATCGTAGTAGGTCCGCACGGCATCCAGATTGTCCGACCACTCCTCGGCGGGCCAGTATGTGTTGAAGTAGCGGCTGTGCGTGAGCGTGCAGTTGGCGTGCATCGCGTCATGGCGGTCCAGGATCTTCTTGCTCTCACGATGCAGCTTGGCGCAGTTAAGCAGCTTGTCGCGTCCGGCCGTGCCGTCGCCGCCGCGAGCCTTCGTCAGCAGCTTGTTCACGATGGCGAGCCGGTCCTTCTCTGAGAACACCGGACTCTCCTCGATCAGATCCCAGATGATCGGGTGCATGTGTGCGTTGTAGTGGTAGCAGTTGGTGAGAATGTCGGTATTGAGGGCCAGCTCGCGGAATCGCAGGGCGGCGGCTTCGTCCCCACTGTAGTGGTAGCGCAGTCCTGCCAGGCTTGCATCGGTGAAGCCAAGGGGGCACTCGTGCACGTTCGCGTGCTCGAGCGTCTCGTGGAAAATGCGCAACCGGGGATCGGTCCACTCGCCGGCCGGCGGGAGCTTGTGCCCGGAACCGAGCCGGATCTCCATCAGACGACCGACCTTGAGCGGTTCGCTCGGCTGCAGGGCCTCGCACAGAGCATCAGCCGCCGCCGTCACACCGGCATCGTCGCTGCCGCCGAGAAGAACCACGTTGCCGCCATTGCCGTAGGGATTGTGCAGCGTGCGCAGAACATGCCCGCCCGGCCCGGGATACCAGAGGTCCGCGATGGTGTACCATTCCCAGTAGAGAATCTCGACGAATCGGCTTGTGACGAGGTTTCCGAGGACGATCGCGTTGCTTGATCCCAGGAGTGTTTCCGGTTCCAGCGTTTCCGCGTCCACTATCTTGACATCCACCTCTGCCACAGCTCGAATCCGGTCCCGGACCTTGGCGGCGATGGCCGCGTAGGATGGCTGCCGCGAACTGGATACGATGACGACGCGCGCGGCACCGGCTTCCACGAGCAACGTGTCCAGATGCAGAGGCTTTGTCTCCAAGCCAGTACTCGCAGTCGAAGTTGTACTGACGGCCTGGGCTGTTGCTGCGGAGTTCGCAGTCGGTTCCGTGTGCAGTTCCAGGAGACTGGCATCCCCCGAGCCCTTGACCGTCAGTTCCCCTGCATCGCCGCCGGGGGAGACGAGCTCCACGGCAGCTGCAGTGGAGAGCCCTGGCAGGGCGGCGATCTGGCCGATGGGTACCGCGCCAAGCCTGATGTCGCAGGCGCCGCCCTTGGTTCCTCCGCACACTTGAAAGCGCGCAGTCCGAGGACCGGCGTCTGTCTTGACGGACAAGGTCGCCTCTCCCTGGGCTTGGGCATCCTGTGCGGCCCCGTACACTTCCGTTTCCGCAACCCACATCAGACCGCGGCGGTCGGCGGGTCCTTGCATCGATGGCTGCAGGATCCGAATCGCGGTTGTCGCGACCGGTGTGAATGACAGCACGCTGAAGCTGGATCCGGGCTCTGGTGCGGATTCCGCAACCGTCTGCCATGTCTTGTTGACGCGGATTCGGGCTTGGACGGTTGATGCCGATCGGAACTGACCACCGTCGAGCGTCCAGTAGACAACCACCGATGCCGCCGTCACCGGCCGGGGCCATTCCAGTTGCACCCAGTGCGGTTCATCGTTCTGCCGGGAGGCCCAACCCGCTCTCCAATACTCACTCGAAGCCACGATCTGGATACCATCATTCAGCGGAGCCGGCGTGTAACCATCGTAGGTGCTGTCCACGGACACCTCCGCGCCTCGAGCCAGGTTGTCGGAGGCGCGGACGGTCGGCGCGATTCCAAGCGACAGGGCCGCGATGGCCAATAGAATGCGCATGTACATGGTCCTTTTCCCGGTTTCTTCGGGAATTTGTGCGGTTCTCGCGTACGGTCCTGTGTGTTCCACCGTAATGTGGCTCTGGAAACGTCATGTTGCACGCGCACGACAACGGTCTCGTGCAAGAGGAGGCGCTCTCCCGGGGCGGCGCTGAGAAGCAGAGGATTGGCCATGGTCGAGCGCATGAGTTCACCGGGGAACGCCCAGGAGGGGCGTGCCCAGGCGTTGCAGCGACGGGCGCCGCCGATCGGGTCGCTTACTCCGGGGCACCAATAGCCAATAGGTGCGCGCCAGCGGCGACCACTGCGGTGTGTTCGTCCACTCTGGCTACCTTACCCGGAGGGGCGGGGAGGTCCGTGATGGCAACAACTGTGCCGGCGTGATCCAGGGCGTACAAGCGGAGGTCATCGCAGGCGGCCATGATCCAGCTTCCGACCGATGAGGCGCCGTTGACACAGTCGGGGAGTTGTGTGCGCCAAGCCTGACTACCATCGGCTCGGAGCGCGTAGACGCTGAACGACTCTGAGGAACACACCAGTTCCGGCTTGCCGTCGCCATCAACGTCACAGGGTAGGATCGCTGTGGGTGCTCCTCCCACGTTTGCCTGCCAATGGGGCACGTGAGCACGCTTCTGTTGGTCTTTCAGGCAGCGCACGAAACCGTCCTCGGTTCCGAAGAAGCCCTCTGCCTTGCCGTCACCATCGATATCGAAGATGGCCACAGCCGTGGTAACGGGACCAGCCAGGGAGCTGGTCAGCTGTTTCCCTGCGTGATCAAGGAGCTTGACGTTGTAGTACTCCGTGCCTGCAGCGATGTCGTCTCGTCCGTCACCGGTGCAATCTCCGGCGCACCCCACTGTCGAGGCATGCGTCGTGCGGACGCGCCAGAGAAGTTTGCCCTGAGCGGAGATCCCGTGGTAGTGCCAGTTATCTGCTCCGGCTACGACTTCATGGGCGCCATCGCCATCGAGATCCGCTGGGAAGATGGTGCCGACAGATCCGACTCGACCGCTGTATGGCTCGCACTGGTATGCCCAAAGCTCGTGCCCGGTGCCACTGTCCAGGACCTTGGCTTGCCCTGCGTGGGTTCCGACAAGGCAAACCCTGATCCCGTCGGCAAAGGTGGCAACGTCGACGCTGCGCACACGGCTCCCCATGTCAGCTTCCCAGAGGACTCTCCCATCCGAGGTCAGTAGGGCAACGTGGCCCGCGTGTGTTCCGTAGAGCACTCCGGTGGGGGTGGCTCGGACGGCGGCGACGGGCGACTCCATGGTCCGCTGCCAACGCATTGTGAGCCGCGGAACGCGGGGGGAAGGAATCGGCTCTGACTCCGGCGCGGGACGCGCCTGTTTGGCGCACTGGGTGAGCAGGGCTGCGAGTGTTTCGGGTTGACGCTCAAGGGGTGGGTGGGGCGGATCGGCGACGAGCAGGTTGTTCTGCGTCAGCATGAACATGGCGCCGGCGATCTCCGTCTCTCCCAGTTTGGTTGGTCCGAGCCCAACCACTGCCGGTTCCGGTCCAGTCACAACCCAACGCCCATCGCCAGAGGGGAGGAGTTCCCGCGGCGTCTTGTCCTTCCCCTGCTGTACGTGGAACAGGTTGGCGAAAGTGAGTGTGTCGCCTTGTGCCAGCGCTGTTGTCTTGGTTTGGGTCAGGACTTGGGTCATCTTGCCTGCGTAGGGATACGCGGCCCAGTTGCCCGTAACGCCGCCGGTACCGTAATCGAACTGACCGCGCAGCTTGAGTGTGGCACCGTCGGCGTTGACGATGGAGAAATGGTGGTCAGCGGCCTGCACGACCTGGGGCTGTGCTGCAAGAATGTTCTCGGCCTCGATCGTCACGGCCCCACCACTCAAGAGGGTGAGCACGACTTTGTCGAGGAAGGCCGTCGGCCTCTTGCGCAGGCTGATCTCGAACCGGTGCGTCCCTCCCGCCGTGACGCGGAACGTGCCTCCCGGTGTGGCCTGGTCAAACGAGCCGCGGCTCTCGCCGTAGACGTCAGTGGGCAGATAACAGGGGATGCGATGCCGCCCGTCAACGCGAACCCAGACCGAGTTCGATGACTTCCCGCTTGCCTTGGCCAGGACCTCGACCCGGTAGACACCGGGCTGGAGGTCTTGCTCAAACACAAGCACTGAGTTCTGACGACGCAACTCGACAACCGTCCGACCATCCTCCTCGAGCACGCGGACGTGTTCCGCATCCAGGGCGTGGTGTCCGCCCTGTCGGACGTGGAGGGCGTTGCCTGCGATGGCCGCGTCGCCCAAGGTACGCCAGACGGCCTGTACGACGTAGTTGCCGGCTGTACGCGCTCGCAGTGAGTCGACGACTACGAAGAAGTCCTTGGCTTTCCAGAAGATGTTGCGGCGCCAGTCCAGTCCTTTGTAGTCGGGCAGCAGCGATTGTGTCAGGGCGGCACCCGGGCTCGATGCGGAACAGACCAGTTCGGCTGCGTAGGGCTGCTCGATCGGGACGTGGGCGTCACCCAGGTAACGGGTGCCCTGGTTGGTCACCTCGCCATCACGCACCACGACGATGCTGTTGTGATGTTTGGGGGCGGCGCGGATGTAGTCCATATCCACAAGCCAGTAGTGGCGTGCCGTGGAGAAGCGGATAATCGCGTTGGCATCCGCGTGCTTGTGGGCACCGGTGTTCAGACCGTCCAGCATCATGTAGTCGGCATCGGGATCCGTTCCGCTGCGGAAGACGGCTTTGTCGAGGATCCTCTCGGGGGCGATGCCTTCGATGCCGTATGCGTTGGCTCGATGCGGATCGACGGTGAACAAGCGCAAGCCCACGTGGTCGTCGGGCGGCGCGGCCTGCACTGCTACCGGGTACGACCACGGGGAGGGCATGGGCTTACCTGCGCCTTCGAGCAACCACACACAGTGCGGGTCCCGGTAGCGTGTCGCGACCAGGGCAAGTAGCGGCTGGGCCATGCTGCCGGAGGTCATCCATGCGTCGCCATGCGTGGCTTCGCTGCCTTGGTTATCGTGCGACGCGATCGTGTAGTCCACGCAACGCTGGAATACGCCATCGCTGAAATACTCGCCGAGGCGTCCGGTGGCCAGGACATATTCGGCGGTCTGCCGGGGGACAAGCCACTGGTAGTTGGCCGAATCTTCCAGGGGTTGCGCACAGCTGGTTTGGCCTGAAAACAGGTGATCGACGACGGCATTCCAGTAGGTGGCCGCAGGGATGGAGTAGCGCGCCTGGAGGAACAGGGCGGCGTGGGCGATGCCGAGGGCAGGGTGGGTCTGGTGGTTCCAGATGGGGCCCAGGTAGCCGCTGTTGTACCGGCGAACAGGCTTCACCATCTCCCAGAAAGCCATCGAGTCTTCGGCCATTTGGCGCAGCCATTCCGCGGCCTGAAGTCGCGTCGCATCGGTCAACGCCGCGCTTTCCTCAACCTGATCTACGGCCATGACCAACTCGCGCACGACAAACGTCGGCGGAGGGACCTCCTCTTCTGCGTAGTGCGTCGCCATCACGTCGATCAGCTGGGCACAGAGCCGAGCGTGGCTGTCGTCGCCGGAGAGGAGAAAGTCCCGGGCGGCCCAGGTGAGGTGGTGACTCACGCCTTGGAAGGTGTTTCGGCCAAACGCATTGAGTTTCTCCCGGACTCCAGAAACCGTCTTGTCGATCGCTTTCGCGGTTCGCGGCTTCGGTGACTTTCTGACCTGCGACACCCAGCGGATGGTGAAGGGAACCACGGTGTTCTGTCCTGGCTCGAGGGTGGCCGTGAATGCGTCGATAGCCGCGCTAACGCCTTTGGGGGAACTGCCGCCCAGGAAGAGCACATTGGCTCCGATGTCGATAGCGTTGGGGATGGTGCGCAGTTCGAAGCCGTCCGGACCGGGGTATGCTGCGTCCGATGCCACAAGTCGGTTGGCGTAGAGCCGCAATGCCAAAGGGCCGGTGGCGGCATTGCCAAGGATGACGAATGTGCCTGTGTCCGGTCCCCGGCCGGGTGCGTCACTTTCCGGGCAAGTGGGCAACCTGATCCCCGTTTCTTGTTCGAAGCGGGTGACGAATTGGGCCGCAAGTGGTGCGTAAACTGCATCGTTGGGCACGAGGACCAGCGCTGTCGGTTGCCTGTCACTCACAAGCACCGTCTCACGCGGCAGGCGGTACGGCTTTGTGAGTGGCTTTGACTTCATTTCAGCCGGCCCGGCTACGCCTCGGACGATGAGTGCCGTGAGCAGGACAGATAGAACAGATATCCGCGGCATGTTGATTCCCTTTGTACCGATGTCGCTCAGACCGATTGATCCCATCTGCCTCGAACAAGCTGAATGGCTGTGTCCGCGAGCAGGTCGCCGGCTTCGGGGGCGAGATGGCTCGTCGGCCCGAACGTGGTCTCGTACCCCCCGCGTTCGAAGGCTTCACGCGTCGGTGCATAGCCAACCATGCCGTTGGCACACGAAACAAGAAGTGCACGTCGCGGCCATGATTGCTCCTTGAGCCGAAGTCCAGATTCGGCGAAGTACTCGGCCGGAATCGCGACGAACGTACATTCCCCGACCTCAAGCACCTGCACGTCTGCCGGTTGCGTGCCGCGTTCGCGGATGCGTTGCAGGAGAGTCGGAAGGCAGTGCTCGTAGACCGGGGCGAGGGGCACGCTGCGCTGGGCACCAAAGGCCGTTCCCTGTATCTCATCTTCCGTGCATTCACGATATGGGAGCTTGATGGTCTGACTCCGTGCCGCAAGCGCGGCGAGGGGGGTGTATGCCATGCCGTCGAGGATGCCGTTCACATCAGCGGCCAGTATCGTGCCGATGTCTTCCTCGTCCTTGATGGCACCCGTGCCGGGTTCCCCGTAGGCGATGTTGCCGCAGGCGCCGTTCAGAAACAGCGTCATCGGGCAGCCGCGCGCTTTCATCTCCCGGTCGAGTACGCCCGGGAAGCCTGCGGACAGCGCTGTGCTGCTGCCGTGGTGCCCGACGTGACACGCGAAGTTGACGAGCGTTCCCAGCAACTCACCGGTCCTGCTGCGCACCCCCAGCACGGCAAGTTCAGGATCGATGGGGCCTTCAACGAAAAGCGCATTCTCGTCGAGAAAATTCCCGTGCGTGGAGACCGTCCCATCGCGCCTGACGATGCGACGGTTGTGGGAGACTCTGAACTCGGGACAGCGGCCGAACCCGATTTCCGCCTTCTGCCGATTCGCCAACGCCTCACCGAACGCCGCAACGACCTTCGCAATCATCGTCTCGACGTAGGCGTCATCTCGTGCAACGGCGCCCGTGTTCGACACGGCGGGGCCGGCATGGTTGTGCGTTGCGGCGACCAGGACGTTTGCACCAGGGAACCCATAGTCCTCCGTGACGCGACGGCGAATCTCCGCCACCTGCGACCAGCGCACACTGAGTGTGTCAAGCTGCACGAACGCGACCCGTTCCGCCGGGTTCTCGAGGATCGCCACCCGCGCGAACAACGGATCGTGTACGCTTTCCGAAACGAGATGCTTCAATACACCGATCTTGGCCGTGCCTATCGGGGGAGTGATATTCACTTCGGCGAAGCCCGCTCGCAAGGACTTCGAGTTTGTCTCTGTTCCCATGGCGTCCGCTCCCTGTCTCACTGCGATGTGTCGATTGGCCGAGAAACACCGATACATCCCCGGACGATTCCAGTCAAACCGACAGTCACCAGCCCACGGCAGGCGTATCGAGTGCACAGGACAGGGAGACACTGCAGAGAACCGATCGCGGGTGCATTTGGATTAACGACAACGTTCGGGTACCCGTAAGGCTGGTGCCCCCGTAACCGGCCAAGGACGCAGTACCGTGATGCCGCCGCCGGCAGCACAGCGCCGCAATCCGGGGGGACGTGGAGACGTAACAGCAGACCAACACGCAAGAGATGAGAGTACCCATGCTACCACGCACACGTTACCTGCCTGCTGCCGGTGAGGACCAAGCTCAGTGGTGCGGAGTCAGTTATCTGGACGGCGTGCTTACACGGCGCGAGGTCTTGAGTACAAGCGGAGCGTCCGATGCCTACTTCGATTGGGAGGAACGCATATCGCACGACAACGGGAAGACCTGGTCGGCGCGCCGTGTCATCGAGGGCGTCACAGCCCAACTCCCGGGTGGGGGAATGGTGACCTATCCGTTCGGCGACTGCTATGACACCTGCCTGGGCACGCGTTACGAGAGGTTCATGCGCCGCACTTGGCCGGGGCTGCCGATCTACACATTCCACTGGGGTGATCGCCGGCATCCTTTTGACGACCACTGCTTCGTCGCGGAAAACGGCGGGATGCCGCGGTTGCTCCGCTACGAGGATGGCCCCGATTTTGATCCGGAGGATCCCTTCGCCCCGGCGTTCCGCGAGACGAACCGCGCCTATTGCGGAGTCGGCATGGCGTTCGACGCCGACGGTACGGTGTACTACCCGCTTGTGTGCCAGCCGCAGGGACACGGCCACACGACCGGCGGGGTGGTCCTTATGCGTCGCGACCCAACCAGCGGGGGATGGTCGGCCTCGAACCAAGTCTACATCGCCCCGGAATGGTCGTCACGAGGCCTGCTCGAGCCGGATGTTGCCTTGCTCCGGAACGGGACCGTGCTGATTGTGATGCGCGGCAGCAATACGGACGTGACCGCGGGGCGCAAGTGGCTTACCGTTTCCACAGACGGCGGACGCACACTGGAACCGGTGCGTGAGCTGCGCTACGAGGACAACTCACGCTTCTACTCGCCGTCAAGTATCCACAGGCTTGTCCGGTCCACGCGCAACGGGAAGCTCTACTGGTTTGCGAACATCGTGCCGGAAGCACCGGCCGGGAACGGTCCCCGCTACCCCCTGTGCCTGGCAGAGATTGACGACGAACGCGTAGCCGTCGTTCGTGACTCCGTTCTGACCGTGGACGATCGTGGGGGGGACGAGCCTGAGGCACTGCAGCTCTCGAATTTCAGCGTACTCGAGAACCGCGAGACGCTCGTCATCGAGTTGTTCGTGACCCGCCTCGGAGAGGTCCCTGAGCATTTTTGGCAAGGCGCGGTGTACAAGTACGTGTTCAGCCCGCCCAGGGCTTCGTCCTGATACAGACTGCCCCCCATCGTTTTCTGGTGTCACCGCATTGGTGCGGGTGCGACGTAGAGACGACACTCGAACGGGGTGAGGTCTAGGTGTTGCGTGCCGGATGTCAGCTTGGCGTCACCCGGCTTTCCGTCAAGTGCATATTCCTGCCATTGGTGCCCTGCGGGCAGCTCCACCGTGGCGGTCTGTTCGCTTCCCGTTGCGTTGACCACCAGAACCAACCGGCGTCCGTCGCCGGCTTCGAAAGCACCCGTACCGACGGCATCGAAATCCACTTTGGTTGGGCTGAGGGGCTTCCCGTGTTTCCAGCGCTTCTTGCCGTTCTTGTGGTCCACATAGTGGAATGCTGTCGTCACCCTGGCACAGGTGAGCTTCGGCGGATGCAGCGTGCGCCCACGCAGAAGGAACTGTGAGAAGTGCCTGTAGGGCTTGCAGAAGGCAAGATAGGCTCGGGTGACGTACTGGTGCCACTCCTTGCCGCTCTCAAGCGGAACTTGGTGGATGAAGGGACCTGGAATGAGTCCGCGGACCAGGTTGTTGGCGAGGATTCGGCCGCGCATTTCCTTTGTGGGCGCTTCCCCCTGTCCCTGAACACAGGCAGCACCGATGGCCGTGACATACTCGTGGTAGAGGTAGCTGAACAGAGCAATTCCCTCATTGCGTCCTCCGTAGTTGTGCACCTCTGCGAACTGGCGGCTCCAGTAGGTGCACATGTAGGGGATGGCCACTTCGCTGGTGTTTTCCATGAACAGGCCCAGCTCCGGCTCGACCGTCTTGCCTTTCGAGAGGATCGCCTTGCAGGTGTCCTCCAGTCCTGTCCACGGGTAGTTCCCGAATCCGGGGGCATGTCCGTGACGAGTGTCGTAGCATGGGACGGGCATCCCACCGCCGATCTCCTGGTCGAAGCTGACGAGTGGAACGCCCAGACGAGCCACGCCCATAAATGTGTCAGTCAGGTTTTTCTGGGCATCTTTGCTGCCATGGCAGAGCCGAACGGAAAGTCCGCGCCAAGAAGCCCCGCCCTGCGGCTGGTCGTAGTGGTCCGCTTCGTAGAGCGTGCCGTCGGCGTTGCGAATGCACATGTCGCCGAGGCGTTCCAGGTCCGCACTGTCGTCGAAGCCGGGGCCATTGCCATTGGTTTGGCGTTTGACCACCCACCAGAACCCTGAGGTGAGCATCCCGACGCGATTGCCTCGTCGTTTGAGTTCGGCAGCCATGTCGGCCCAGAACGCGTTGCTGGGGAAAGCAGGCAGGTAGTGAATGCCCGCCCAGGTACCGCGGTTCTCCCAGCCGTAGGGGATGAACACGATGTGTTTGAGTCCCGTGGCCTCGCGGTACTGGTCCAACACATCGGGTAGGCGCTCCATGTTCGGTCCGTACTTCTGTGTGAGGCCTTTGGGGTTGCGAATGCCGTCGATGAGAATACCTGTCGCGTCGGTAAGGAACGCGGGAATGTCATCTCGTTGGTCAAGCGTTTTCGCGCACCAGGGCTGGCTCTTGGCCCAGGCCTTGTAGCGGTCCGCGGCGTGGCGCCAGTCTCCCCCCTCGACCCGGTCCACGACGATGTCATAGGGCATGGCAGCCGTCTCGCTGCCGTCCTCCGGGAAGAGGTGTTCCCAGGCCGTGCAGACGAATCGCCCTTTCGCGCACATCGTGTGGATTCGTTTGCAGTGGCCCGCTGGATCATGCGCTGCGACGTAGAGTCCTCCCGTCTGCCCGTAGTAGGCTGCGAACTGCGCAAACGAGGCCTCCGGGTAGACGTTCGAGCGGGACATTTGCTGGGTTCCTGGCTGGTGGATCACGACGCCCTCGTGGGACGGTATGATGAGCGCATCGTCGGAGCCATCGCCAGCGAGTGTGGGACGGCAGGGCAGCTCTGGATAGCGCAGAGAGGCCACATGTTCGCCTGTCTTTACGGTTGTCTCCGCGGAGAAACGCAACTCGCCGTCTGGCCCCACCGTGACGTTGCACGCCACTGACACATCGCCCGCGAGGCACTCGGTGAATTGCATGGTCAGCGTGTCGGAGCCGGGCTCGCACGTAGACTCCAGCTTCAGGAAGTCCCTTGCCGAGAGGGTTCGTAGCTTCAGGTGATCGGCACTGCGCAGGCCCAGGTGGAAAAGCCCCCAGAGAGCTGCCGGTGCGGCAAACTCCTGCCCGGAGACCAGATCACGAATCGTGGTGGGGCGTCCATCCGCCGGATCGAAGGCCATGGCCAGACGTGCTCCGCGGATGCCGACCATGCCCCCGGCTCGGAAACACCCTGAGTTGGTGGGGATTTGCTCAGGGGGCAGGGGCGTCAAAGAGGCCGCGGGTACATTCTGCTCGGCGAGACGGGCATCTGTCAGGGGGAGAATCTCCACGTCGGCGAATTGCACCGTTGCCGTCGACGCAATCTGCGGGTGAGTCCAGACGCCCAAGCCGGGCGCTGTTGTCTTCAGTTTCGCATAGGAGTGTTCGACCTGCCATCGGGGTTCCGTTTCTCCATCGCGCCACACTTTGGCCACGCAGTTGCTGCCTCGGCAGATCAGCTTGAGGCGCAACCAGACGCCTTTCTCATAGCCGATCCCCCCCTTGACCGAGCTCGTTCCCGGCTCGTCTTTCCCGTACCAGCCCATGAGACGGAGGCCGTCTCGCCCCAGCGCTGCGGCCTGCAGCCCTCCCGCGTGCCGATGCATGTAGAAGTAGATCCCCGGCGGCGATCCCGCCCAGTCAAGCACCTTCACCCGGAGAGTCATGAGAAATTGGGGCATCCTTGCGCCGTTGAGAAGGTCGACTGTGGTGTGATGCGGCTGCGTGGCATTCACCTGGAGGACCGTGTTATCCTGCATCCAGACGGCTGCGTCTCCTGGAAGTCGCCACTCGATGGATTCGGGCGTCAGTACCGCGCCCATGGCAACCGTTCCCCAGAACAGCATGAGTGAGACGGTTGTGGTCAGTGTGCGCGTGTAACGCTCTTTTCGTCGTGTGTTCATTGAACCAATACCCAATCAGGACTGAAGCGAGCTCGCCAGACAGCGCCAGCTCACGACCTTCGTTGCCAATATGGACTCACAGCGTGTGATTGTGTCCGCAATCATAGCTCAGTAGCGCGCTCATTACAGGTTCGTTCAGCTGACATACTGGGCAGACCTGACGACGAAGGACACGAAATGGGATTCCCACCACCGAGGACACAGAGAGCACTGAGATAGGGACTGAAAGGTGGTCGAGTTTAGCTTCGCCTGCTCTACTCGACCGGGGCCTTGTCGAGCACGCGTCTCAGGTAGCGCAGGTAGTTTGCCCCGATGATTTTCCGGACTTGGGCATCGCTGAATCCGCGACAGACCAGGCCGACGGTTAGATACGGCCAATTGGTCCATTCACAGGGGTGTGGTGCCCAGCTCGGGAAGAAGGTGCGGTCCGTACCGAGAGCGACGTGGTCTTCGCCGGCCACGGCTACGGCGTGTTCGATGTGCCGGGCGAAGATGTCGAAGGACCGGTCATCACCAGGGGCGAGCATGTACCAGATGGAGTACAGCGCGACGATCCCGCCACGAACTGCGACCGACCTGATCAGGTCGTCATCCGCATTTCGTGCGGACGGTGGCGTCTCTGGACGCGGGACGCCTCGGGCATAGGGCTGGGCGAACACAAGATCCACGTATTGCGCGTTCGCCCGGTCATCGTAGATCGCTTTGCAGGCTGTGTGACTGATCAGGGCCGGCTCTCGCGACGCCTCGACCGCTTCTGCCGCACTGCGAGGACCGCAGTGTGCAACATCCACCATCATTCCGAGTTCGTTCATACGGTGCACAGCCGCGCGCCCCAGATCACTCAATCCGGTGTCCGCAGTTCCTTGCAGCCATGAACAGCACAGCCTGTTCGCCTGGATGTAGGTCAGCTGTGACATTCGCACACCCAGGCCGAAGAACAGATCCAGATTAGCCAGTGGGTCCTCTGCCTCGGCAAAGCCCCCGACAGCGGCAAGGTGCAGGAGAACTCCCGGGTTGTCCCGAGCGTTCACCAGGTCCGACGCGTGTGTGATCAGGTCCACATTCGGCAAGCGGTCATAGACCATCCGTGCCTGGGACAGGTGTGTGAGCGTCTGGATGAGCTCGTTTTCGTCCGGGTGCGCAATGTCCTCGCTGCCGATGCCAACGCCGCTGAGTGCGTAGAGGTCGCGTTGCCACACTTGCCACTGCTCATCGTAGGCCGATTCGAATGCCTTCCCCCGCCGCGCGAAGGCGAGTAGGCTTTCGGCCCGGGCCTCATCGTCCAGTTCACAGGCGGTGAGTCGCATCGTCTCGTCCGCAATCCGTTGCTGGAATCCGGATCCCGTGATGCCGCCGTGGTAGCGTGAGGGCACACTGCCCTGCACATCGCCGACCACGCTGTCGTAGTGCAGTCCCAACCCGTGCTCGATCTGGGCTCGCGCCGGCTTGAGCTCATCCAGGAACGTCTGACGGCTCTGCATGAGACGTTCTCGAGTCGCCTCAGGCAAATGCGTTTGGGAAAGGCGGTTTGTCCATAGATCTGCAGCCATGGTTTCCTCCTGGCACCGTGCTGCTCCGAGCTACCGAAACTCCACGGCGGCCTGGTCCCAGAAGACTCGGCCGGGGGCGTGGTTTCGCAGCAGAATGCTCACGGTTCGCGCGTCCTTATTGATGTCGATTTCCCAGGACGCCGGCTTCCACTCCGCAGTGGCTGCGAAGGGAGGGGAGGTGTTGTACTGCACACGCGTTCCACTCGCATCGTGGGCCAGAACCGAGATGGTCGGCCTGGCTCCCTCGTCAGCCTTGTAGAATGCGGCGATGGTCAGTTTGGCGGGAGGGGAGACCTTCAGAGTCCGGTCGTTCTGGGCCCACACGTTGACCGGGTCGCCTTTGCCGGTCAGCAGAATCGCCTTGGAGCCGTCATGGGCATCATCGACCCACTCAGCACTGCTGCTCTTGTCCGGGTTCCAGATCCCCAGCCTCCACCCGGCCGGTCCATCGCTCGACGGCGCCTGCACTTCGAAGCTCGGGTTGATCAGGCCGGGGGCATCGGTCAACTCTCGCACTTTCGCGGAATTGGCCCGGCACAGATCGCGGTCCGTCTCGGACATGCCCGCGGTCCTGGCGTAGAGCCAACACATGGATGGGATCATAGTCGTTGCTCGTCGCGAGCGTTCGAACGCTGCCAGACCGAGTTCCCAGACCTGGTAGTCAGCGACAGCCAGCTGGACCCATTCCCACCAGGCCGCCCGGTCGCCCTCGTTGGTGTCGACCCGCTTGCCGAACCGCGGATTCTGCCTGTCGCCGTCCCACATGACATCGACGTAGGTCCGGGCCAGACGGGCCAGGTCTCCGGGGCCGAAAACGACATCGCGTTTGGCTGCCGCCACCGCGAAGCCGATGTCAATGGTGCCGTGACCTTCGTCTTCGATGTGCCGTTTGTAGTGCTCGCCGGGCAGCGGGTCCCAGTAGTACCACACATAGGCCCCCTCGTCGGTGAGACGGAGATTCCTGTGGAAGTAGGATGCCATCTTCCGTGCCCGTTCGGCACAGAGTTCGGCCTCTTCGTAGCCCGTGAGACTACCGAGAACGAGGCAGGTCCGGGCCGGTGCCAGGTATTGGTTGTGCGGGAGGCTGTACCCCGGGAAGCGTTGAGTGGGGTTGTCTGTGAACGCATACACACCGGCGTCCGGGGGCAGATCGATCCAAGTCCTCTCCCAGCGCATGATAAAGTGTCGGTGGAGCAGCTGGAGATACGCCTGAGCCTTGGCCACGTATCTTTCCCCGACAGCCGGGGTTGTCCTTACGTGCTCGATGAACAGGGCGATGGGATAGGTGACCATGCCGTCGTGGACTTGGTACTCGCACAATTCGGGGGCTTGCGTATTGATTTTGAACTGCGCGTCGGCTCTGCCGGTGCCGTTCAGGCGGAGCTTGGTGCCGGGGACCAACTCGACTACGGCGGGGGCCACGTAGTCAAACTCCCCCAGCGTTTTCCCGGTCGTGAGGTCACTCACCGCTGCCCGGGTGTCGGTCAGGAAACGCAGCCGGTACTGGTGCCCCGTGATCAACTCTACGCCTCGCTTGACATAGACCCGGCGGTCTCCATTGGGGGTGGCGAGGGTCAGGTCACCGACCGGGCCTTCCGCCTCGATATCCACGAGCCCCACGGAGTAGGCCATGTCCTGCCACGAAAGCAGCCCGTCTTCATCGTGGTCGGAGAGAGTGTTGATCACCCGATCGAAATGGTCGATAATCTTGTCGAACCAGTAGGTGTCCTCAGTGACGGTGTAGCACATCATGTAGTGGTGGAGATAGCGGCTCTCCCCCCAACCGAGACCGCCTGACGTCTTGGCGTCCGAACGCCCGATTCCTTCCCGATCGAGTGCATCAGCCAACTGGAATCGAGCGATCAGGCCGGGGATATCGCCCGCCAGGGCATTGCGGATGCTGGAGATCTCCGTCGTGCTGAGCTCGGCTTTGCAGACACCACTGATCATGATTGCCACCAGCATTGCTCGCATGTAACGCGTCATTTTGACCGTTCTTCCCTCAGTGTTGTTGACTCAAGGCAGTAGATCACGGAACAAGCCGCTGGGGACATCGGCTCTCCAACAGGCGCGGTCGCTGTCGCTCACATGCGACGCTCTCACCCTATCGCCTGCGGTGATCTGACGCCAATCGTGGTCTAATGAGCTTCCGTGAGGCGATTCTTCAGCACCGAAAGAGGGGAGGGATGCGCTTCCCACACGGCGTGGTTGCTATTCGGTTAATCGTTGAATACGTTGGTAACTCACCTACGGGCAAAGGACAATGGCATGATGGAGCGGATGTATCTGATGGCGATGGCCGGCCCCGCGATGCTGGCGTTACAGGCAACGGGTGGCCCACTCTCACTGCACCCGGACAACCCGCACTACTTCCTGTTCCGGGGCGAGCCCCTCATCCTGATCACGTCGGCTGAACACTACGGGGCTGTTCTCAATCTCGACTTCGACTACGAGCGATACCTGGAGACGCTTGCTCGTGACGGAATGAACCACACGCGGACCTTTGTGGGAGCCTACTGCGAGCCGGTCGGGGCCTTCCGCATCCAGCGCAACACGTTGGCCCCGGCTGCGGGGCGGTTCATTGCGCCCTGGGCCCGAAGCAATCAGGACGGCTACGCCAATGGAGGCAATCGGTTTGATCTCAAGCGTTGGGACCCCTCCTATTTCGAACGGCTGCGCGGCTTTGTAGCCAAGGCGGGTGAGCTGGGCATCGTGGTAGAGGTCAACCTGTTCTGCCCGTTCTACCGGGACGAGATGTGGGAACTGAGCCCCATGAACGCCCGGAATAATGTCAACGGGATTGGCAACGTTCCGCGCGAGAGAGCGTACGCGCTCGACGGTGAGAAAGGGCTTCTCGGCGTTCAGGAACAGATGACCCGGAAGGTCGTCTCCGAACTGAAAGACTGTGACAATGTCTTCTACGAAACGATGAACGAGCCGTACCAGCGCGCCGTCCCCCTGGATTGGGAACTGCGGATTGCCCAGGTCGTGAGAGAGACCGAGGCCGCCCTGGGGGTCAAGCACCTGATGTCCCGGAATGTGGCCAACGGCAAGGCCCGAGTTCATAACCCCCATCCGGAGTTCTCCATCCTCAACTTCCACTACGCCTGGCCGCCGGATGCGGTCACGATGAACTACGGTTTGGCGCGATTGATTGGGGACAATGAAACCGGGTTCAAGGGGAACGGTGATTTCCACTACCGGAGGGAGGGATGGGCCTTCATTCTGGCCGGGGGCGGGCTCTATAACAATCTCGACTACTCGTTCACCGTAGGCCATGAGGACGGCACGTTTGAGTACCCCACAACGCAGCCTGGGGGGCAATGCCGTCAACCTAAGCGTCCGGGCGGCGCGACGGCCTCAGATCCTTTTGCGGTTCATGACGTGACGGTGCTTCGTTGGTGTTTTTTTCCTCGGAAAGCTGCGTCCAGGCCGGCGTTCGGTGAGTCCTTCACC
>JABHEG010000059.1 GCA_018676675.1 Lentisphaerota bacterium | reverse complement strand
CCCCATCCCCAAAGGTGTGCCGATCGAGGGGCTGGCCCTCAAAGCAGCCCGCATCATGGAGGGCGGCCAGCGCCATCTTCCCCGGCTGGGTGAGTGGTGAGGTGGTGAGTGCTGTGGACATGGTTTCTTCTTCCCTCTGTCTCATTTGGGTTGTGTGGTGTTGGGTTTGATCCCGGGGGCCAGGGCAGACCGCCGGGGGTGAATGGGAGAGAAACGGAAAGGCAGGGCGGGGGTAGACCGCCTTTCCGCTTACTCGCCCCCTGCGGTGTCCGCAGGGGGTAAGTCCGGCTGTTCAACAAGCCCGAGGACCTCTCGGAGCTCCTTGCAGCAGTTCACGATCAAGTCGTGGCTGACCCTGGAAGATCCCGTGTCGCTGCAGTTCCCCAGGATGATCTCGATCAAGCCGGCCGCCTTCACACGTGTGTGCGCGTCCATCCTACATGGCGGGATCACGTTGCCGTCCTTGTCGCGGAGTGTGCTCCGCTCCTCGAACAGCTTCTGCTGGCCATTGAACTCGTCACGGGCATCCCGGATCTCATTGTCCAGGCGATCACTGATGCGACTGACAACCGCGTTTAGGTCGCGCAAGTCGTCGGCTGCTGACTGGAATCTCTCGAAGGCACGTTGCATGTGTCAATCTCCCCACAGGTTATGTGGCTCAAGGTGAATCGCTTCGGCCACAGCTCGGCGGACGTCGCGGTTTCGGCGGCGTCCGGCGATCACGTGGCACACCAGGCCTCTGGTCACACCGGCTTGTTTGGCGATGTCGCTCTGGGAAGTGCCGGCGTGTTTCAAGTAGCCCCTGATCATCGCTGCCCGACTGGCTGTCATCTGGTTCATTCCTTGATTCCCGGCCTATTTCAGTGTACTGTCTACATGTTGACACTAATCCACAATAGGTCGGCGGGCGGCCTAATACAAATCCGGGGGACTAAAAAAATGCCACCAGATCCGGAGCTGAAAGCCTTGGGGCAAAAACTGCGGGAGCTTAGGGAGGGGACCGGGCTCGAGCGACACCAGTTCGCCGCGCGGATCGGCGTGAGTACATCAACCTTAAAGAACGCCGAGAACGGCCAACAGCGCCTTGGGGCCCGCACGATGTGCGACGCCGAGAGGGTAGCCACGGCTGAGCAGGAAACTTGGCAGAACGCGGCGTCCCAGATAGTAGCCGGAAAGACATCCCCCCCCCTCGATTTAGCCTCAGTGGGACGGGAATCTATCCCCGAGGCCGTGGTTGTGAAAGCGATAAAGGAGGCCGAGAACCCCGACATTCAGGCGGCGGCCAAGGCGTTGGCCCGTGCAACTGACATGTCCTACGAAGAGGCGTTAGGGGCTGTGATAGCCCGCAAACTCAACACCTGACAGCTGTCAACAATCCCCCTTCTCCCCCTGGCCTGGCAACGAAAGCCGGGCCTTTTTTTTGTCTACGCGGGCTTGCGGGTAGGCCGCTGGAGGCCTATTAGTAGTCTGTCGGGCAGCCCCTCGTCTATGAGGGGCATCAGCGGGCGGATGGTCCGCGCGGAGTTCGCTTTCTGTTGCGGGTTCCGCAGCCAAACGGCAGGGCGCCGATCGGGGCGCGAAAGGAAAGGGAAGAAGGATGGGACCAGCAGACACGAGGAACCTGAAGCCGGGAGACATCAGGAACCCGGACGGCGTCCTGACCGATCTGGACACGGGCGCTCCGGAGCGTTCTGTGCGTGAGACGGTTGAACGCCAGGATCGGGCGGAAACGCTCGAAGAGATCCGCGACCTGGTCGAGAGCTCGCTCTATGTGAAGCGTGGCCCTCGAGAGGCACGAGCGGTTGATGTCTTGGAAGCCGCAGCGCGGATGCTGCTGCCGGGGGTCCGGATGGAGCTGAGCTTCATCGGTGAGGATGGGGGAAGCGAATGATGGGCAAGCGCTTAGAGGGCAGCGATCCGTTCTCGGAAGGCACGGCAGGCCGTCGCGGCTTCCTGGGCGGATGCTTTGGAGTCTGGGTCGCGAGCACAGCACTGCTCAATGCGGCTCCGGAGGATGTCGACCGTGTCCTGGTCCAGGAGCGTGTCGGCCTGCGAGAGAGCGTCCAGCCAGCACAGGCGCTGGGCCGTGAGCAGATCCCTACCCGCATACTGGGCCGTACCGTGAAGGCCGGCAGCCATCTCTTCGAGCCTGACGATGATCCGGCTCAAGTCGTCCGCGATCGGGGCGAGAGCGTCGGCGATCCGGCGACGGGAGAGCTCCGTGGCATAGTCCTGACGGTCCTGGTGCCGGGTGAGCCACGCGTGGAGGCGGCGCGCGAGGAACGTGGTAAGGACGGCAATGAGGGCGCCTTCGAAATGATCGACCGACATTTGAGGAACCTCAACAGGATCTGTGGTGCGCTCTTCGGGGGGATGCTCGTGTGCTGCTGGTCATGCTGGTCAATCTACACGAGGCTCGACCGGATTGCTCGGATTCTGAGCCGGCGGGGGGGGAATGCCTGACACGATCACCACATCGGGATTCCAGCAGATGATCCGCGACGGTTCGATCCGTCCGGGGGATCTGGTGCTGTTCCGGAATGGTGAACGTGGGCCCCTGAACTGGATCATCGGACGGGCCCAGGGCCGGATGATCCGGGATCTGGATCCGGATGCTGCCAAGGATGTGGTGGCCCGGGCTGCAGCCTACACTCATGCAGCGTGTGTCTATGACGTGACGCGCTGCGCCGAGATGTACCACCCGGAAGCCCGGTACCGGGAATGGGGTGCGGCACTGTCGGCAGGCACGCAGATCCTGGTGCGGAGACCGCAGGTTCTGAACGCGTTGCATCGGGTACCATGCCCGGCGGCGGACATTGAGGCATACGGTGGGAGGGTGATCGCCAGAAAGGCGGAGATTGACGTCCTCCTGAAGACCAAGTACCCGACCCGTGAGCTGCTGACGTATTACCTGTGGAGTTGGGAGATTCAGAAGCTCTGGCGGGGGCGGTCTTTCGTGGATGTGTTCGAGAGCAAGACCACGGATGTGTGCAGCGGCCGATACTGGTTTTGGTGCCGGCAGGCCTGGTGCTTTGCTGACACGATCAACACACCGGATGAGCGGCCCGAAGCCTGGTATCCTGCGCGCATGGTGATGTCCCCACGGTTTCGGACGATCGGCGAATATGAAATCTCGGCCTCCCCTGGGGTGGATCCCATCCCTTCTTCCCCCGCCCCGGGGGAGGCCCATTCTTTGGACGGAGCACCAGCGTGATTGATTGGGTTAGCCATGCAATATCGGCCGCGATCGCGGCAGTGGTCGGGGCGTTCGTTGGCCGCAGTGTCAGTCGTCCGGATGCGAAGATCGACAAACTGGATCGGGATGTCACACAGCTCAGGGATGAGCGCATAGTGCGGGTCGAGGGGCGCCTGGACCGGGTCGAGGACAACGGGTGCGCAGTTGGGCGCCAGGTGCTGGCGAAGCTCGAGCACGCGACCGGCATGCTGACCAAGCTGGATCTGAAAATGGACCGGATAGCCGAGACAACGGCGAAACAGGCTGCGGAGATCGCAGCGAACAACAAGTACGTCGGCAACTTGGACAAGAGCCTGCAACGCCACAAGGAGACGGCTCACCATGGATAAGTACCACACGAGACAAGCAAT
>JABHEG010000238.1 GCA_018676675.1 Lentisphaerota bacterium | reverse complement strand
AGCTCCCGCCGCCTCACGTCCCACTTCCGAAGTGTCTGTACAAGAATAGTCTGTTTGCCGGGAGAGCCTGGCAAAAGACATAAAGCACGAAACCGAGAAGCGTTGTGCACAAGAAGACAAAAATCAACTGGGCACAACCGACAGGCGGTGAAGGAGATTGGCATGATGATGGGGCATCCCGACGGTGCTACGATCAGCCGGGGCCGTTCGCCAGTATGCCCGTTTCGCGTATGGACGTGCTGTGCTAAGCTATGCGCATAGTGTGGGCGAGCCGTGTACGACTTGGCTAGTACCCTATATAGGAAAGAAGAGAGGTGCGGATATGGCTCGTGTCGTGTGTTGGATGTGGATTATCGGGGCGATGGCCGTCCCGTTGCTGAGCGAGGGTGGCGAGATGCGGACGGTGTCTCCGCCAGCGTACGGCGCCCCGATTTTCAATCTGGGCATGGGGTTGTACCTTCAGCACCCGCCGATGGATTCGGGCGCTGACGAGTGGTACATGCAGATCGGCGACATTGCCTACTACCGCCTTCACTGGGCCGACGTCAATCCGGAAGAGGGAGTCTACACGTTCGACGAGTACTTCGGCCCCAAGTTCGACGTGTGGGTCAAACAGCACGGCAAACGCGTGGCGTTTGGCGTCATGTCCCAGAGCAAACATGGACGGATGAGATACGTGACACCGAAGTGGGTGTATGACAAAGGCGTTCCGGGTGTGGTGCACTACAGCAACTACTTCAAGGACGACCAAGTCAATCCCGTCTTCTGGGACGAGAGGTACCTCGACGACCTTGAGGTATTCACCGCGAAACTGGGGGAGTATCTCGACGGTCGTCAGGGGCTGGAGTTCATGGACATGCGGGGGATTGGCGAATGGGGAGAGCTGCATCTTCAGCGCTGGACGCCGAAGCAGCTTGAGGAAACGGGTTTCACGCATGAGGCATACGTCCTCGCCTACCGGCGCATGGTCGACGCGTTCGCCTGTGCCTTCCCGGGCACGCATGTCTTCCTGAATGTGGGCGGCCAGAAGCATCACACGATCAACGATTACGCCGCGTTGCGGGGCATACACTTCCGGCAGGATGGCTTGAAGCCCGGGGGCGCCAGCTACAACTGCGGCGAGTGGCTCTTCAAACCCTATTCGAGGCAGGGCGTGCTATGCAACTTCGAGTTCCACTCCTCGTACTCCGGGAGCTTGAAGAAAGGGTGGTCTGCGGAAGCGACGATCGAGGCCTGTCTGGCGGCCCCGATCAGCTATCTGAACACCGGCAGCTGGTTGGGAGGCGGCGGCTTGCGAGACGCTCCGGAGGATGCGAAGCGCTGGCTTTCCCTAGCCGCTTCTCGACTGGGATATCGGCTGCGTCTGGCCGAGCTTCAGGTTCCGGAGACATTCAGCCTGCGTGAAGGCCGGAGATCGAGAATTCCGCTTCGGCAAACATGGGTTAACGAGGGGTTGGCTCCGTGCCCGGAGAGCTTTGCCGTCGAGTGGTCACTTCACCGGGCAGCTGATGGTGAGGTGGTGGCCTCGCAACTGCAGTTCCCATCAGTTCCCACGTCGAACTGGGAGCCTGGGACAGCGGGAGTGGAGGCGGCTTCGCTCTTCAGCCTGCCTGGGGAGACACCGGTCGGCGATTACCAGCTGAAGGTGGCGGTGGTCTGTCCCGAGACGGGGAGGAAGATCGCCTTGGCCATGGGGGGCAAAGACGCAGCAGGACGCTACGAGGTCTGCTCGATCAGCGGCGTGCCCGCCACAGGAGATGGGGGCGGAGATGTCTATGTCTGTGACTTTGGGTCGGGGCCGGATGGCTGGACGGGGACTGCGGGAATGACGATCAAGGCGGCGACCGATGGTCGCTCGGGGAACGCGATGCGCATTGCCGGCAAGCAGGAATCGGGCTGGAACTATGCGGCAAAGTCACTGGACGTGCCTCTCGTTCTCGGAGGGCGATACAAACTCACGGTCTGGATGTGTGTCGACCAGATCAATACGTCAAGACACCCCCCGTTTGTGAAGCTGGGCGTGTATGACGTCCACGGCAACTGGTTGGACAACTATGGCACGGCGAAGTACAACCTGACGAAGGTCGGGACGTGGCAGGAACTGGTGGGGTTTGCGGACCTCCCGGCCGAGGCCGTGCGCGGCAACCTGGCCGTGGAGAAGGGCGTAAATGCCGTCCCAATCCAGGTGGATCTGAGGTTGGACGATGTGCGTCTGGAGCTGATCGAGGCCCCGTAAGGCCTGGAGGACGAATATCCTGATTCTCTTCACCGCGTCTTGGGCGCCTCTCTTGCCGGCTTCCAGGAGTGCTCGTCGTGGAAGCAACAGGCTTGCGCATTGCTTCGTTATGTTCATCAAGCACTCTCCCTTCCTGAGTCTCCCGGATACACCTCCTGGCCTAGCGGTACGGCTCGTTGAACCTCTGGAGCTTTCTGCGGCGCTCAGCGGATCTCCATAATGGCCCAGAGCTCAAGGCGTGGGATGTCGATGCGGATGCCACCGTTGATTGGCTCCCACCGGCAGCTCAGTGCCTGCCGTCCGGGCTCCAGCAGCCTAACTCCTGAGACCTGCCTCCCGAGCAGCGAATCGGCAAGTGTCACTTTGAAGTCCCGGGCGGTCTGCATGGCGTCCGCGTCGGGGAGGTAGGCCCCGTTCAACAAATGACAGACGAGTGGAGCTTGCCCGTCATCACTCCTGGCTCGTGGAAGGACGGTGATCCCCGACGTGCCAGCCACGGTGACCTGAGACGGGACCAGAGATGTCAGACGCTCCATGTCCGGCCATGCCACCGTCGTGGTCTCCACTGTGTTGAGCGCGGCACGCTGCTCCGGACTGACGGACGTCGGCCCGGCAACGACAAGGGCCTTCAGCCCAGCGAGATCCCCCACCTTCAGGACCTTGGGCATCCATAGGTCCCCAGCGACCACCATGCGGAAGGGGATGTTGCGCCGAGTTAACTCACGGCATGCCTGTCGCACCCCCCGGTGCCGCTGACGGACGGCTTGACTGTTGTAGAGCAGGCCGACCTCAGCCTTGGTCTCATACCCATCCAGTAAGCCGGCGTTGGCGCGGACGAACTGGTAGAGATCGTCGCAATCGCCAGGCTTGCTTTCGTAGCGGCCCTTCTCACCTTCGCCGCACCACATGCTGTGTGGGACCATGAAGTTGTGCCCGTAGGCGTAGGACTGAGCGATCCAGGTCCGCACCAACCCGGGTAGCTTCTCATCGCGGACGAAATTCAGATCCTGTACCGGGATGCCCGTGCTCAGGACCCGCATCCCGAGAGCGTCGGCTAGTTTGTAACGGAAGATCGGTTCCTGCGGTATCTGCCGGTCTCGGGCCTTCAGTACAGTCTCGATGGTGAAGTGATCGACCACGGGGTATGCCCACCAGTCTCTGGGCTCGCGGAGAACCGTACTGGTGCTGAGAGGGAGACTCTTCCCGGCGAGCTTCTCAACCCGCTGCTGGAAGTCTGCGATGAACGCCCGGGCCGCCAGATGCTGGAAGGTCAGGAACTCCTCTGCCAAGGGCAACTTCGGAGGCCAGAAGGTCAGCTGTCGCCCTGCTGTCTTGTCCGTGACGCCACGAGCGCGCAGGAAGGCTCCGTAGTCGAATATCTGTAGGTCTCCCACGCCCACTTCCGCAAGTGTTTCTGCGCGAACGTTCGTCCGCACATACTCGCGGAAGCCCTTCGTGCACCACGGGCAGAAGCACCCGGCCCGCCAAACTGTGGCGGGGGTCACCTGGATCGCATCGATCAGCAGCATGTCAGGTTTGCTGGACAGGGCCTCCTGAGCCTGCTGCAGCAGGAAGCGCCGATACCCCGGAGCGTTAGTGCATCCCTGGTACGATGGATGCCCTTTGTAGGTCTGCTTCCAGAAGTGGTACGTAATGGGCTTCCCTTCGAGCGTGCGGCACACCGATTCCATGATGTCCGGATCGACATCAATCCAGCGCCGCCAGCCCGCGTCAAGCTCCACTCGTGCCTGGTAGCGAACCCCCGCCTTGTGTGCGGCATCACGTTGAGCCCGCCACTTCTTCGTTAGCTCCTCGCCGGTCGCCTTCCAGGGGCGGAATCCCCAAGCGACTAAAGTGGCACCGTAACGACGGTAGACGTCAGGCGAGTTCGGTTGGGGAAACGCGACGTCCGAGCGCCGCAGGTGTGGGCTGGTTAACTGGGGCATACTCTTCTCCGTCTGAGCGTTCGAAGGGAGCGTCAGCACCCCGCTCGCCAACCCGCCCATGAGCAGGCCGCAGCGGAGGATCATCCGGGTGTTGATGCTCAAGCCCATGGCATATCTCTGTGGTCGCAGTTCTGCGGCTATTCTTACCCGCGTCCTGCCCAGGAACCGTCGTCACTTCTTTGCCAGGCCTCGCGAATAGCTTGGTACACGTCCGCTGGCAGGGCGCCCTTCTCGGCAGCTTGGATGTTGGCTGGGACGTGCGTGGCGGTTCTGCAGCCAACCAAAGCCGAAGAGACCTCCTCATGACTGAGCGAAAAACGTAATGCCAGCTCCGGCCAGTCACCGTCGAAGCCAAGCGACTCAGGAGTGAACCCCATCGCGGCAAGTCGAGTCGTGTAGTCCTGGTTGTACTGGGAGTAGTCGAAGCCTTTGCTGTAGCCGGACAGATCCCTCCAACACGACCCTGCGATGCTCCTCTTGGCCAGTACACCAACACCGCGCTCCCTGGCCTCGGGAAGGACGAGATCGATCACTCGCTGATCGCAGATGCTGAGCGAGGTCTCAAGACAGTCAATGACGCCGGAGCGAACAGCAGCAAGTGCGGCATCATTGTCCCCGCTGCAGCCGATGTACCGAGCCAGACCTTCGTCTTTGCAGCGTTGCAGTTCTGCGAGCACATCGCCCTCTCGGATGACGTTGCCGGGGCATCCGTGCAGCAGGAGCACATCGACATGATCCGTCCGCAGGCGGACAAGCGAGGACTCGATGCTCTTGCGGACGGCGTCTCTACCCCACCCGCCGAGCTCCGGGTCCCAGTGGGGACAGCACTTGGTGACGAGAACGAAGTCATCCCGTCGATGCGACAGGTAGTTGCCTATCCGGACTTCGGACTCACCGTAGCAGCGACCGGTATCGATCACGTTGATGCCGGCATCCAGGACGCCGTTAAGTAGTGCTTCTGCGCCTTGCTCATCAAGCTCCGGTGTGCCGAGTTGGCCGCCACCCAGCGCCAGCTTCGTGAGTTTGAGGGACGTATTGCCCAACGGAATTCTCTGCATGTTCAGGTACCTTTCTCATCTCGCCCACATGATTGCAGCTTAGGCGTCGTTCGGCATGACCGTATCGCGGTCAGTCCCGCCGGTCTCAGTGCGAAGGTGGTCCGGCAACGCGAGCGCCCCCTTGAAGTACGTTTCGGGCTCAAACCGCATGGCGTATTTGTGGCGAAACGCAGGACGGTCGACATCCCTACTCAAGTCGCAGTCGAATCGCGCCAGCATGCTGTGGGCCGCGTAGCCGGCCGCGGCCGGGTTGATGTGACACAGTCCCCAGGAGATGCCACGGCCGTCACCGTTGTCGGCATAGGCGTCCGGGACAAAGGGCCCCGGGGCGAGGGGAGGCACGGCGACGTGCGATTTCATCTCGAAGTTGAGTCCATCAGGTGCAAACTGCACCGTGTTCTTCTCCGCACCATCGAGGATGAGCAGTGCCGCGATTCCGCCCTCGTACGGCCAGAGGCAGGTTTCATGGCCTGAGTTGAGGAGTGGGTTGATGGCGGGCTTCTCGAAGGGGCCGGCCGGGTGATCGGCAATGGCGACGCCCTGAGCTCGTACCAGCGCCTCAAGAGAGCGATTGTGGTTCTGGCCTTTGTAGTAGAGCCAAATGCGCCCCTGGTAAACGAGCGGGAATGGATCGTGTATGCAGGCCTCGTCCCAGGCCCCCGACTCGCCCTGATCCACGACGGGCCGACCGATCGCCCTCCAAGGACCGTTCGGGGAGTCCGCCTCGGCCATGGTCACGTCGCATGCATCGAAGGCGCGGATCTTCTTCGAGTAGGCTTGGTAGTACAGGTAGTACTTGCCACCCCACACAAGGATGTCGGGTGTGCAGTTCGAGCGCCCCCCGTACTCTCCCTGGGGCGGACGCTCGACGGCACGGCCCTGCTCTGTCCAGTGGAAGCCGTCCTTGCTCGTGGCGTACCACACTTCCGCAAGATCCCAGTCAGTGGATGGCGTCGCGTCGTCAGCCCGCTCAGGCCCCACGGGGGGGCTCTTCGTGCGGCGACAGGTGTACCAGACGTAGTAGGTGCCGTCGATGCGCAAGACCTTCGACGGATCGCGACGGGAAATAGAGCGATCGTCCACGCCTTCAAGTCCCGTCAGCCGCGTATACTTGAAATTGGTGTGGAACGGATTGCCCTTGTCCTCAGTCGGTGTCCACAGATCGTAGAGCCGGTGCATGGCGGCACTGAGCTCGCGGTCGGCAGGCTTCTCTGGCGGCATGATGGCCGGAAAACTCGGGGGGGCCATAGTCTAGTTCCTCTTCTACCTGGGGTCAGCCCGCGGCCTGGGTGTGCAGTTCATGGGCCTGGGCGTTGATTTCCCTGATGACATCGGTCCACTCGGTGTGGTAGTTCTCAAATGGATCCATGAAGCCATTTTCGTTCATGGGGGCATCGCCGCGTTCACATTCGTCCCACTGTTCCAGGAAGCCGCAGTGATGCCAGCCCAGAATGTAGGGCTTGGCCATCATGCCGATGAGTGTCTCCCGGTAGAACTCCGCGACTTCGCCGATGCTCCGGGCGCCGGTCCTAAAGCCCTTGATTCCCAGCTTCTGCTGATTGGGGCCTGCGAATCCGAACGACCCATCGCCGTTGAAGATGGGTTTGCCGAGAGTTTCATAGAGCTGGTCGGTTGTTTTCCCGTCCTCCGACCACCGGCCGTACGCCTGAATGGTGACAACGTCGGTGTATTTTCTGATCGCGGGAAGCGTCCAGTCGTAGTACCACATGACCATGTTCTTGTCGCCCAGAATCAGGTGGTTGGGATCATGTTCGCGGACCAGATCGTGGTGGAGAGCATACCATTGCTCCACGATGGTCGGCATGAACGCGAGCATGTCCTCTTGTGCTCGCGCCGGATCGGTGGGTTTGGACCAGTCCACCAGTCGCGCCATTCGCTCCCAGGAGATGCCATAGGCAGAGCTGACACGGTGCCCCCAGACCTCCGCGGCTTCCGTGGCGCCAACGTAGCGCTGCTGAAGGTGCTCAAGCCACTTCCATTTCCCAGGCGAGGTCTCGCCGAGGGGAAGTATGGCGTTCACCCAAGGGTAGATCATCGGGCCTTGGTCAGGCTGCTGTTCCCACTTGCCCAGGATCCAGCTCGGGATGTCGGTGTAGATATAGCCCAACAAGTTGCGGCTGTTCCGGTGTTGCGCGCACATGCTCTGGACGCGTCGCTCCACGAAGCGCCTGAAGTCGGTGGAGAACACATCCGGACGTGGCCCCTCCCCGTTGCGCTCTCGCCAGCCTGCCAGCGGAGCGGTCTCCAGCGATGCGATGTAGTAGATCTTGTCGCGGTAAAGCGCACTGTCGATAGAGGGGTGGGTGTGCTTGGCAAAGGTGTTGAAATGCAGATCTGCACAGGTCTCGATCTGCCGGTCGATCCACTTCTGGGCCGCCACGCTGCGTGTATCAAAGAAGCCGTCCGCAGACACCATGTCCTCGCCGTAGCGCTCAAGGGTGGCCTGCCTGTTATACGGCGCCAGCCATAGGTGCGGCTCGATGTGATTCACGCCCATGCTCACGAAGCGCTCGCCGTCGGGCCCGATGAACCACCAGACGCCGTCAATCTGTTCCACACGAACGTAACCAGTTGCGGCCAGGGCCTGAGATTCGCGTTCCATGTTACGTTGACTTCCTGTGAGCGGTGGCACGGGCCGTCCCGCACCGTGGTTGACTAGCTGATCGCCCCGGGTTCCGGAGGTCCGAGCCACCGATCCTGGCTCCCTAAGGCCTGTTCCACGGGCTTATGTTCCTGTCCCATGCCGCGAAGAACGCGTCGGTCAGTTCCTGCAGCTCCTCCGGAGATGCCGGGGTGCACGCTTCCTCATAGACAGCGTGGTTGATCTCAGTTGCGGCCTGAATCAGCTTCTCGCGTGGGTTCCCCTGCAGATCATGGTAGCCGCTCTGCAGTTTCTTCTTCAGGGTGTTTCCGCCCTGGTCATACATGCAGGCGCAGTAGGAAACGCCGAGGACCTGGGGATCCTTGTAGTGCCGCTTGAGGTTCGCCACATAGACCTCGCAACGGGCATCGTGAGATACCATCCCGCAGTACCCGGGAGCACCACCAGGATACGACCAGCCGGCATCCTCATCAGACACCACGATGGGCAGATCAACGGCCGCGCCAATCTCGTCGAGGGAGATGGTACGGTTCAGATGCTGGGGGGAAATCAGGCTGACATAAGGTGCAACCCGTTTCCAGGATGCCTCGGAGAGCGCCCATTCCTTGATGAAGGAGCCGAGAATCAGGTGGTTCGTATCCCATCTGCGGATCGCGTCGTGGGCAATTTTGTAGAGGCGCGTGCACATGTCAGAAATGATCGCCTCAAAATCATCGAACTTCTGCCGGTTAAGCTCGTTGCGAACCTCCGGGTAGTTCCTGCGGTCCATTTCCTTCCCGTAGACCAGGAGCGCCTTGTCTTTCAGGTCGGCGATGGATGTCAACGACATGCCATACAGCTGGTTGAACTTGGCGACGTCATTGCCATGGCGTTTCGTCAGCAACTCGGTGATGGCCTCACGCCCCGCACTGCCTGGCGGCAGGGACATATGGTGATTCACCCAGACGTCGGACTGATTGAAGGCGCCGAAGCCGTAGTAGTATCCCATCACGAGCGGATCGTCCTTATACGTCGGACAGACCGCTTCAGCGCGTGACTCGATCAGCTCCCTGTAGGACGGTTCATAGATGTCCGGCAGGGTCTCACCCTCGACGAACTCCCACGGATGCTTGAGTAGGATTACGCCCACCGAGAAGGGGAAGTTGGCTTCGCGAAACAGGGCCTCCGCTTTCTCGCTGTCCACGAAGCCGTTCAGGTTGCGCTCCGGACTGGTTGCGCTGCCCAGCGCGCAGTTGAAGCCCATGGCCCTGGCTTTCTCGAGAGAATCCCGCATCCACGCGTCCACGTCGCCCCCGTACACATTGGCACAAGCCAAGTCGCTTTCACCCGAGAACAGATGGCTGAGGGCGACTCCGAAGAAGGCGTTGCCCTCCGGCGTCACGAACCAGTTGCGCCCGCCTATGTTCTCGAAGTGAAAGAAGCCGGTCTTCTCTCCCTGGATGCCGGTCCAGCCGCCGTAGCTGTCGAGCTCAGTGGCCGTTGCCTGCGGAGGAGCTGTGTCGTTGCCTTGGTTCATCGTGGTCTCCGTACCTTGATTGATCGGGGCACTGGGCCCCGTTCCGTGTGAGGGACGCGCTACTTCTGCTCGAGCATATCGAGGAGGAGTTGCCTCATGGTGTGGTACGCCGGTTTCGGTCTGTTCCCGGCATCGAAGATCAGCGGACGGGGCTCATTGGTTTTGTCCTTGGCGGGTTTCCAGCAATGGGCGTCGTTGAAGCCCCAGATTTTGAACATCTTGCAGGCCGGTTCCTCGATGCAGGCCTTCAGGATGGCTCGATAGGCTTCGGCCTGCTTCAGAAGAGTGACGCTGTCAGCCTCCGAATAGAGATGAACATCACACTCGGTGACGTAGACTTCGGCTCCCGCCTCTCCCATTGCCTTCAAGCTGCGGGCGAACAGGTCCGCATTGAACAGAGGGCCCTGGGCCCGGCCACTCAAGCGATGCTCACCCTTGGCGTTGATCCCCGTGTGGGTCTGAATGCCGAGTCCGTCGATGGGAATTCCGGCCTTTCTGAATGCCTTAAAGAGCGCGATGGACCCCTTGGTCTGCCCCATCCCGAAGTGGGTGTTGTTGTTGTCATTGTAGATAAGCTTAAGGTCGTCGCCGCCGTACTTGCGGCTCCAGATGAACATCTTCTCCAGGATAATCGGGAACGAACCATGTTCAGTCTCGCGCATGCCCAACCGGTTCAGGAAGTTGTCCTTCTCCGGACGCCACTTCCCGGTTCTCCGGTCCAGCCCCTCGTTGTAGACATCTATGATGTCGAACTGGCCGCGGTAACGGGTGAGGACGGTCTTGATCCGCTCCTCCACGACATCCAGAAGCTGTTCGTCCGTGAAGTCACCCTTTAGGAGCCAATCCGGGACGTAGCCGTTGGAGCCAAAGAGCGGGTGGGCATACACCTGCATGCCCTGCTTCCGGGCGAAGGCAACCGTTCGATCCACGTTGCCGAAGGACCAGCCATCGCGTGAGGTCCGCTGCATCGACTTCTGATAGATGCCCACCGAGAGGACGTTGAATTCCTCCGCCAGCGTTTCCCGGCACTGCGGGAGCTTGTCCCAGTCCCGCTGCATCGTGTGCGCGACATGCGCGCCAAGGAGGAAGCCAGGGCGCACGTTCTCGGCGAGCTCAGACAGACTCAGTTTCACAGCGGCCTCCTTGCCTTGAATGGGCGATCTTGCCTCCTGGGAGCCGACACGGCGCCCTGCCGTAAGCATGGCCCCCAACGTCACCAGCGTGCGAAGCGTCAGGCCTGCGTGTTTCACGTGTCTATTCCTCATGTGTGTCCAGTGCGCGAGACTCAGTTCTCGATGGTGGCGACGTTGAAGGTGAAGGCGATGCCTGCGGACCCCGCACGTTTGCGGCCGGTGGAGACAATTCTCAGAGTGTGGAAGCTCTCCGCCAAATCGTCCTTGCGAAACGCTGTGACGTCGAAGCGCGACGTCTCGCTGTACATGTCAAAACTGCCCTGACCCCCGTCGTCCAGGAAGATGTCAACGATCCCCATGTCCGGGCCTTGGACGCATTTGAAATCGACTGACGTGCCGTAGAAGTAGACCTCGACGGCATACCCCGGGCCGGCCGTAAACCTGTAATAGGTCGCGAGGTAAGCCTTCGGGCTGTGGAGCTTCTTAACCAGCCCGCCGGGGAACTGATGGAGTTCGGGCGAGATCTCCGGATCAAAGCACTTGTACCGCTTGACCATGCCCAGGACACCGGCATTGAGACAAAGGGCCTTGCCCGTGGGGTCTTTGAAGGTGAGAAAGGGGACCTTGGCCATGAACTGCGTGTGTTTGAGGGTGTTCGCCCAACTCTTCCCGTCGTCTGTGGTGCGGTAGATACCGTTGATGGTCGGCGCAAAGATGGTCCGATCCATTGCGTAGTTCGCAGAGAACGACAGGCCCGTGTAGAGGAACTTCCCTCGCAACCCGAAGAAGTTCCAGTTTCTGCCGTGGTCGGTGGATTTCAGAACGCCCTTGCCGAACGTCGTTGCGTAGATGGCCTTGTCGGCAGCATAGTCCGGTGAGAAGGAGATATTGTTGACGTATTCGCCCTCGAGGCCGAGATCGGTCTGCGCGAAGGACTCTCCGCCGTTCGTGGACATGTGGATGCGGCCCATCCAGTCCATCATATAGACGAGCCCGTCCCTGTCCACATTGGGTGACACATAGGCGGCGCCGGCGGCCGTCCCCTTGGTGACATTCACCCATGTGTCTCCCTTGTCCGTTGACCGGAAAAGGCCCTGGGCGGAAGCGCAGAACATGATGCTGCGCTTGCTGGACGGAGATGGGAACGCGAAAGAATGGATGTAGTTCCTCGCGCTCCCCATCATCACCCGCTTCACTTCCTTGGTCTTGTCGTTGTATTTCCACACGAACTTCTCGGACACGCCGAGGATGCGTCTGGGAACCACGAAGAGGAAGAGGAGACCGTCGTCCCTGAAGTGGTGCGAGATGCCGACCTCCCGCTGCAGCAACGGCTTGTCGGAAAGCCTCGAGGCCTGGAGAGCTTCGATCTTGCTCCAGGACGTGCCTGCGTCGGTCGACCGATGGAGGCCGGTGGAGATGTCCAGCGCGAAGATGGTCTTGTCTTCAGTGTAGTTTGGGGACAAGACCAGCCCGTTAGCGAAGGCAGACGTAATGCCGATATTCGCCGGCTCCCAGGTGGCGCCGTTGTCACGGGATCTTGATAGGCCGCTGTTATAGGTCGCGGTGAAGACATCTTGCTCGCCTTTCCCCGGTGCCGGGCAGACGAAGTACCCCCACTTCGTGTTCCAGACATTGATATGCCGCCAAAAAGCCCCACGATCTGTCGTCTTGTAGAAGCCGGTGGTCCGGCCCAGGAAGATGGTCTTGTCGTTTGCGTAATCCGGGGAGAACACCAACTTCGTCGTCAGGATGTCGGTGTGATGAACCCAGCGGTTGAGCCCATTGCAGCGTGTCTCCCACTCGGCCCCGGCGCTGTCAGAGAAGAAAATGAAGCCCTTGGCCGTGCCGGCCAGGATGGTGCGATCGTTCGCGTAATCCGGAGAGAAACGGATCTTGCTCACGTAGTCATCGTTCCTCTGAAGAGACCGTTGCCAGGTGCGGGCGGAATCTGTGCTCAGGTGCACGGTCCCGTCCTTGAGCGCAACGACCATGGCCAGCGCATCCCCGACCATCGACACATCGAAGTCGGATATGATGGATGCGGCAACCGGACTCTCTAGAATCGACAGCTTTCCCGATTCCAGATCATGCGCCTCGACCACGCCCGAGAGGTAGTCGATGTGCTCCATCGCTTTGATTTTCTTGGCCGGTCTGTAGAAGACGCGATGGGCGAAGAGCTTCCCATCCAGGATCACCAGTCTGCCGGTGCTGACCTTCTCATAGTCCTGCAGTTTCCTCAGGTCGCGGCCATTGCCTCCAGTGACGTAGAGCCCCGTCGTTGTCAGGATGTACAGATCTCCCCTTACCGCGTACTCAGACGACGCACACACGGAGAGGACCTCTTCATCGCCGAAGTGGGGTTGCTTCACCCAGCTTTTACCGCGGTCGGAGGACCTGTAATAACCTTGCTTGCTGACCATGTAGACAACCCCATCCTCGCTGAAGTCCGGGGAGAACGCGTGGCCGGTCACCAGGGCCCGGTTCATCCCGACATGCGACTCCTCGAACGTCTCGCCGCCGTTCGAGGACATCAGATGGGATTCGCCGAACTGAGTGGACGAGGAGAAGACGAGACCATCCTCCTGGTAGTTGGGGCTCACGCCCAGCGAGTAGATGATGTCGTGCGGAACGTGAGCGTAGGCGCTGCAGGTGGCTACGAGGGCCGCTGCCATCAACGAGAGTTTTCGGGGCGATTGGTTCATTGCACATTGCCTCGGGTTACCCCGGCAACACAAGCGCATCCTTTGTCCCTGCGAGATGCGCCTTCAGCTTCTCGTGGAGATGGGAGATCATCTGCCTGTGTGCCGGTTCGGTTGCCTCACTGCCGGCTATGGGGTTCATTTGAAAAGGGTCTTTCTCGAGGTCAAAAAGCACGCACTCCCGGCTGATGCGGCGATCGAAAGCGTAGACGTAGTGCCGATGCCGAACCGCCGCCCATCGGTACAGGCGGAGAAAGGCATAGCCCTCGTGATTGCCGGCGTCCCTGCTCAGAAGGTCAGCCGAGAGGTCCGCTCCGTCCACACCATGGGGCTTGGGTATCCCCAGCGCTCCGAGGAGGGTTGGGACCATGTCAACCGAATTGAAAATGGTCTTCTTGTGAATGCCTGCACCGGTACGGCCTTTCCAGTAAATAACCAGCGGAACCCCGACCGACTCCTCCCATAGGCCTCCTTTGCCCATTGAGTCATGGGCTCCCAGGAGTTCGCCGTGATCGGATGTGATGACTACGAGGGTGTTGTCGATCAACTTGTGTCCCGGATTGCGCGGGTCCTCGGTGGATCTCAGTGTCTCAAGCACGCGCCCGATGCAATCATCCAGTGAGTCGACCGCCCCGTAGTAGCCGGGGTGGGCCGTGATGGAGTGCCGATAGTAGCGGTCAGAGACATTGGGGCGCTTGCCCATGTCGATGGGGGGGGCGTCGTGTGCGCCCCCTGCACGGTACCGCGCCTCGTAGCTGTTTGGTGCGCGATATTCGTTGGGGGCCGCCTTGGAGTAGGGGGTGACCGTGTATTCGATGCCTTTCAGGCGTCCAGACTTGCCGTAGAAGACAGGGCGCTGCCTCCCATTGACCTTGGTCATCTGCTTCCCCGCGATGCTGTAGGATTCTTCTTCACCCTCAAGCGGCACAGGGCCGTGGATCGTGTGAGGCGGGGAGTATGACAGGTAGCAGAGAAAGGGCTTCTCGGTGGCTCTTCTGCCGTAAGCGTTCCGGAGATACTCCACCGCCTTCCTCGTCATGTGCTCCGGCATCCATTTCTCCTTCTGCTGGTTCTTCTTGGAGTAATGGACCGAGGGCGTGAAAAGGTCCGGGAGCTTGCCACCGTGGAGTGAATCTTTCTCGTCGGGCGCGTGGCAGTGGATGCCATCGAAATGGTGGTGGCACATCTCGTTGCCATACCAGTATTGGAAGCCGCGCCGTTGCTCCTCAGTCAGGTACGTGTTCTTGTTCTTGTGATGGTTGGCCAGGTGCCATTTGCCGATGTAGGCGGTGTCATAGCCTCGATCCGCCAGGATGTGGGCGATGGTGCGCTCGTCGTACGTGAAGTTGTCCGCATACTTGTTCTCGGTGAGCCCATGGTTGGCCGGGTATTTCCCGGTCACCAGCGTCGCTCGGTTGGGACAGCAGACCGGGGCGCAGGCGTAGCTGTTGTCGTACACCACCCCCTCCTTCGCGAGCGCGTCGATGTGGGGCGTCTGAACCGGATCCCCCATGTTGTAGTCGGTGTTGCCTTTGTAAAGCCCCAGTGCCTGTCGGCGCCACTGATCCCCGAAGATGAACAGGATGTTTGGCTGCAGCGTGTTCCCCGCGGCCAGGACACGTGACGAGAAATGGAGTGCGATACCGGTCAGGGCGGATGCTCGCAGGAACTTCCTGCGTGTCAGGTGATGTCTGTGTGAATTCATGGCATGCTCGTTCCTGGGGTGGCTACCTGGGTCACGACTCACCCTCGTCCCGCCCGGGAGCCGTCATCGCCGTTGTCTAATCATCCTATCCTGCCCGACGAGGGATGGCGAAACCACTCCTCCAAAGCTAAGACCGGCTGATGAGTCCCACAACTGCAGCAGCAAAGGAGAAAACTACACTAAACAGTGAATAGGGGGTGGTCCGGCATTACCTTCCCGACTAACGCCGACGAGACGTGTTCTCAGATCGTAGGAACCGCAGCGATGCCCCTGGAGCCCCCGACAGAGAGAGAACGGGACCGGTACGAGGAATGGCTCACCTACTTCTTCGACTTCCGGAGGAGGGTGCGATTCCTGGCGGTGGGGAGCTTCCTACACCAAGTGCCCTGGGTCGGGACACGCCGAACGTACCAGTTCTATGCATGCATCTTCATCGAGGCGGGGAAGATGACCATTGACCTTGACGGGAATGATCGGCTCCTCACCGCGGGAACCCTCGCTCTCATCCCCCCCGGGAACGAATTCCATCTCTACAACCGTGAACCGACGGCGCACTGCCTCAACTACAGAATCTACCTCAACACCATCGATCGCAGAGACGATCAGATTCTGATTCGCCCCATGGTCTTCGACGGCTGTCCCGGCCTGATCCACTCCGTCAAACAGGTCTACCTCATCGACAAGACGAGAGGCCGGCATTGGGAACAGCGTATGCGAGCTCTGCTGATCAACACCTTCATCTTCGCGGCAGAGGAGCAGGAAACCGGACGTAACGCGGTCAGGAGGTTCAACCAGTCCGAGCAAGCCAAAATTATGGCCTGTATCGAAGATGGCATCCACGGCGAACTCCGGGCCGGTACGCTTGCCGACAAGCTGAATCTCAGTCACGCCTACTTCTCGAAGATTTTCCGCAACACGTATGGCGTTGCACCGCAGTCGTTCATTCTCAACCAGCGTCTGGAGCGGGCGGCTGTCCTGCTCAAGGAAACCGATGTCCCCATCTGTCGCATCTGTGAAGACGTGGGATTTGGGAACGAGGGATTCTACTTCAGGGCCTTCAAGCAGAGATACGGGATGACACCCAGAAAGTACCGCGACAGCAAGACGCAGCACTTCTTCAGCGGGTAGGTACTGCCCGGCTCATCGCTTCACCAACAGGCACATCACCGACCGCTTGATGAATCCGTCTTCCCAGATGGATGCCTCGGTCTCAACAAGCCCGCCCGGCTACCCTCCGAAGGCTAGACCACCTACATTACACGGTCGGATCTTCGTTTTAGGAAATGCTGACTACCGAAAGAGAATGCGAATGAGACACCTTGTCCTGCTGATCGGAGGAATGATGGTCTGCCTGTCGATGACTGACGCTAATGGAGCCGATGGAACGGGTGACGCCACCGAAACGTACCGCCAGGTGGAAACGTACAAGCAAGTTCTCGTGATCAAACGGGCCACGGGGACCGATGACCTGCAGCCTCCGCAGCTCTCAAAGGTGTACAACGGTCACAACTGGGCTCTCTCCACTCGCTGGGATGACAGCAACGCCAACGCGCTGAACGTCCGCAGGAAGATGCTTGAGAATGGCATACGGGGCACGTTCTACCTCAACTCCCGGAAGCCGGAGAAAACCCCGGCAACCTCGTTGGCCTGCAAACTCACGGGCGCCGGTGAGTGCTCGGTCGGCGGGCACAGCGTGTCACACCCCAAACTGCCGGAGCTTCCCGCCAATGACGCCTTCCGCGAGTTGATGGCGAACCGCATCACGCTCGAGGTGCTGACCGATCGCCCGGTGAATTCGCTGGCATTCCCCTACGGAGCCTACCAGGCCAAAGATCGACCTGAAGTGCTCGAAGCCATCACCAAAGCGGTCCTCCGAACAGGCTATCACCACTGTGTCTACAAGAATTTCGTCACCCGTAACCCAAACCTGCCGAAGGGCCTCATCTCAACCGGACATCAGGTTGTCCCGGGAGACCGTCAGGTCAACGCTGAGAAGTTCTGGGCCAGCATCAACAAGATCCGGAAGTTCCAGAAGGGATACAGGAAAGAGTCAGACTGCATCTTTCTCGGCGTCCATCCCTGGCAGAAGGGCGATGCTCTTGAGGATCTGGCCAACGTGATGAGCGACCTCCGCAATTGGGATGATTTCTGGCACTGCACGCACACTGAGTATGCCGCTTTCGTGAAGCAGCGGAACTACACAACCGTGACAAAGACCGGGACAGACACGTTCACCATCGAACGGCCGGGAGCCTATGACCTCGGGAACGACATCGCCCTCACCCTTGAGTTCGAGGGTGAAGGCATCGCGACCGCCACAGTGGACGGGATCGTGTGTCCCATGCGCAAGGCGGAAGGAAAGACCTTCCTGAACATCTCCCATGCCGCGCGCCAGGGCCTGCCGGAGACAATCGACGAAGCTACAGCCGGCAAGAGCCCCGCATTTCCCGGACTCGACACCGCCCTCACCTTCGACACCGAGACCGGACAGGTCGTTTATACCCTCTCGAACAGTGCGGCTGCCCCCCTGACCGATGCCGTCCTCACCGTATCTCTGCCGCCCTCGTTCGAGCCCGGATTTTTCCGCCAGACTCGCCCTGATCTCAAGAAAGGAGCAACGTGGTCAGCCACGATTCCTCTTGCGGACGAACAAGCCGGCGACTACTGGCGCAAAGGCAATCGCTACATCGCCGCCCAGCTCGACTTCATTCTTGACGGGAAACGAGGCCGCCTGTTCACCACCTCGACCGTGTCACCCCAGCTGGCCGCCCGGTAAGGTGACAGGAAACGACATGGCAGCAGCAAGTACGCTCAACGTTCGCGACCACGGAGCCACGGGCGACGGTGTGACCAGGGACACTGCCAGCTTGCAGGCCACCATCGACGCCTGTTCCGAGGCTGGTGGAGGCACCATCCTTGTGCCGGTCGGGACCTACGTCACTGGCACGATTCACCTGAAATCCGACACCGAGCTGCATTTGCAGGCGGGGGCTGTTCTGCGCGGCAGCCCCGACCGCGACGACTACAATGCGGACGACGTGTTCGCCGAGAACAATGTCTTCACCACCGAACACGTTTCCGGGGCACATCTCGTGATCGCGTACCGGGCTGAGAGAGTCTCGATCACCGGCCAGGGAACGATCGACGGCGGCTCAGAACAGTTCTTCGAGGAACCGACCGACAAAGAGCCGTCTTCCTTCTATCGATCACACTCGGGGAACCAAAAGATCAAAGACTGGCGCCCGGGACAGATGGTGTTCTTCTGCTGCTGTCAGGCGGTTGCCGTACGTGACGTGGCTCTGCTGAACGCCCCCTACTGGACCCTCTTCCTCCACGGCTGCGACGACGTTCAGATCCGCGGTCTGACGGTCATCAACCCACCCGAGACACCCAACGGTGACGGAATCGACATCGATTGCTGTGCCAACGTCACCGTCAGCGACTGCATCGTCCGCTCAGGAGACGACTCGATCACCCTCCGCGGAAATACCAGAAGACTGGGCGTGTCAAAACCATGCGAGAACGTGGTCGTCACAAACTGCGTACTCAGTTCGCCCTGCAACGCAATCCGGGTCGGAGTCGGCGACGGGGTCATTCGAGACTGCCGTTTCACCAACATCGTGATCACTGATTCCCGAACCGGGATCAGTATGGTGTGCCGGTATTCCGATCGCGTCCCGCACGGTACGACCATCGAGAACGTCCACTTCTCCAATGTCACCATGGACACGGCCCTGCCCCTCCAGGTGATCGTGGGAGTCGGAGCCGCCCCGGAGGCCGGAATCCGGAACGTGAGCTTCTCGAACTTCCGCGTTCGAGCACAGGCCGGCTTCTACATCGGGGGAAACCCGGAGCTCCCAATCCGTCACGTCCGCTTCAGCAACTGGGACCTGAACCTGAACGGCGGCACCGACAACTGCGAGCTGGTCAACGCCGTGCCATACCCATACTCGATCTTCGGCCATCCCGGAACAGCTGACCGCCCAGCACTTCCGTCCGCTATCCACGGTACATACCTGGAAGGCATGACGCTGAGCGATTTCCGGGTGCGCTGGGACGACGACCTGAGTCCCGTGTGGAAAGACGGACTCGTCTTCGAACACGTCTCCGGCTTGGCCCTGGATCGGCTTGACCTCAGGCAACCGACCTCCTCAGCAGGAACAGCGGTCCGGTGCCGGGACTGTAAGGACCTCAGCCTGACCAGCTCACACGCCGCTGCAGGCACGACCACCTTCCTCAAAGTAGAACAGTCTCCACCGGGAGCGAAGGTGCACTGCATTGGTAACGACATGACCGGCGCCGGTCAGGCGTGGGAAACCGACACCGCGGTCCGCCAAACCGGCAACCTGCTGTGAGAGCTCCGGCATCAGGCTGTCTTCCTGGAGAGCCGCCGTCCTCGGCGGTTGCCCGTCTAAAGTGGGTTAAGATCACGGCGGGGACCGCCGCTCTCCATCGGGAGAACCGTGCTCAAGATGGGGCAGGAGAACAGACGGGTTCCAGCGGGGCAACGTCTTCGCGTTCTCCGAGCTTCAATCAGTCCTCCAATTCGCCCCTCCTCCTCAGAACGCGAACTCCGCAACGTTGTTGGCCTCATCCCTCTCTGCTACCTCTCCATCCGGATCAACGACCACCCGCACCCGGCCGTGCACAGCCGTGTCCGCGTTGAAGAACTGCAACCGTACAGCTCTGGGCTTCAGATCCAGCGGGGCGCCAATCTCAGCGATGCGCTTCTCGTCCATCCGTCGCCCTGTCTTCGCGTCAAGCAAACGGACACAAACGTCACTTGCACCGGCCATCCCCACGTTGTGAACCACGATGGTGGCGTGACCTGCATTCAGATCCGTCTCGATTTCAGATGCCGAGATCGCCAGATCCGGCCTTGTGCCGACGGGTGGCATTCCCTTCTCCAACCGGAGGTCGACGACATGCAGCCCCCCGGGGGGAATCTCCAGCGGCACGGGCTCTCCCCGTTGGAGGGTCGATGTCCCCAGCGACCGGGGGGGCGGCGCCAAACTGTCCCCATCAGGTCCGGCTGGGCCCTGTCGCAACACGTACCGACCGGGCTTGATCTGCCAGAAACGCAGAACGACAGGGCGGGGCGTCGCGTCGGTATTAAAAAAGGTGATCCGGACCCTGTCGGGCCGGTTGATGGTGACCAGTGCAGCCACCGATTCCCCAAGCCCACGGTAACTGACCGCATGCTCCGGATAAGTTGGCGCATAGCCGGGACGCAGAGCAGCGAGCCCCCCCAGGGCCATACGGTCCAGCGTTTCTCGGGGCTGGGGGATCCTGTCCGTCGATGGGAGAGCCCAGGTCAGCGCAGGCATTTGCTCATCCAGGAACGCCAACGCGCACGCCAGGCCGACCTCCAAGTAGCGTTTGTCTCCCGTCAACTGCCAGGCCACGTACTGAGGAATGAGTTGCGTCCGGAGATGGGATGGATCACGCTTGATCGCCGGCACATCTTCCACCCGTGTGTGTGCCAGTGGCAGCATGGCCTTGCTGATGAGCGCCCGATCCACATCGTTTCCCAGCCGAATGAATTCGGCCATCCAGTTCCCCGGCGAGGGGTTCTTGGCGTGGCCCAGGCCCTCGGCCGCGAGCCGATGGAGTCGTAGGTAGCGTTCGTCCCCTGTCTGGTGATAGGCGCAGATGAACGGAACCAACATACGAGTGAAGCCCCTGGCGCCCCGATGCACCTGCGCCCGCTTCCCGACCACTTCGCCGGTTGCCCAGTTCACCGCAGACGGGAGCCCCAGGAGTTGGTCGTCCGGACCGGTCTCATCCAGATAGCTCAGCCAGCTGTCGCACCAATCCACAATCCGTTGGCCCGCTCGGGGATGGCGGCTGTACCAGACGTATTGAGACGGCATGACCAGGAACAGCCCACAGATGGGACGATCCTCACCGTAGCGAAAATCCGTGCGAATACGTCCCTTGCCGCCCACAAACCAGCTCTTGAAGTGAAGCTTTCCGGTCGCGGTCACCCCCATCCAGTCGTCGAGGTGACCACACATCTGCATTGAGCGCTCGATGCCCACCGGGTCTCCGGGGAAAAGGTGCATGAGGTGCGGTTGGAGACTCGCCCCCTCCTCCACCGCATGCAGTGCATCCCGCCACCACAGCTGGAAACCACGATCCATACCGTCCCGGGTCCACGCGGTGTCCGCAAGACGCCGGATCGACGCGGCAATCTTGCCGTCGTCATCGGAGATCAAAGCCAGGTTGACCCAGTCATCCTTGAAGTCCGTGTCATCACCCAGTCCGCCACCCACTTCCCCATTGGGGAGCTCGCGTTCATCGATCCAGTAGTGGCAAAGCGCCCTGCACCGTCTGAGCAACTCCAGTTGCAGCGACACCCACTGGGGAATTCCAGGGACAACTGGCGGCACGACCGCTGTGAGCGGTCTATCCACAAGCCCGACCCGCCCGGCCACAGCCTTGACTTCGGAGCGTTCAGGATCCCGCTGCAGGAATGCCTGAAGCGGAAAGAAGAGCTTCTCGTAGGCCAGGGGATGCCATCCGTAGGCACGCGCCTCAGACGAGTCCGCATAGCCCTCGCGGATATACGGCAGTTGGGTGCGATTCTGAGCCGCAACAGCCTGGTCTCGGTCCGTCTCGTGTACCACAAGCTCAAACTGAGCCAACGTCGCAGCATGGCTGAGCGTGACCACGGTCAGCAGGCGCAGGGGCTGCTGAGCCTGCCATAGGGGAACCTGCCGCCCGTCATCCGGAAAGGGCTCGTCGATGGTCCGGCCGGCCACGAACACATCCGGGAGATCGACCGTGAGTTCTGCCGTTCCGTCCTGGTCGCCGTCAAAGCGGAAATCCCCCTCGAACAGGCGTCGTGTTGGCCACACCGGATCACGAAGCTCCAAATGAAGCACACCATCGGCAGGCACATCCTCGAGGTGGAACCTGAACGTCACCGCCCCGACTGCGAGGTCGACAGCGATCCCATCTGACATGAGGAACACGGGTTCAAGGGGTTGAAACCGCAGCGGGTCGAGCCGAGAGCCAGTCTGCCGTTGCACCAGTCGCCAGCCGCTCGGCGCTTGCGGGTGGCTCTGCCGCACAGCCCGCCCCGCCAACGTCCTGAGGTCCTCCTCGCGGTCGAGTAACGCAACCGGCAGCCAGCTCTGTCGTGTGCCGGAAGGAAGACGAAATGGTGCGTCGCCTCGTCGCACCTCCCACAGCCGGACTTCCGCAAGGCGGCCCTCCTCGCGCTCGATCCGAAGCGTCCGCGCCTCCAGGGAGTGATCAGACGACCAGCGCCAGTGCATGCGATCATCAGCGACACGGATGTCCGGATCGGCAGGGATACCATCGGCGAAGGAAGCCCGGGCGAAGCGGCCATGGAACTGATGAAACACATCAAGCTCAACATGGTTGAAGCGACCAGGCTCCCGCAACCGAAAATCGACACGCTGTCCGGACGAAGACGCTCCGTAGGTCGGATGACGCCAGCCCGATGTCGGCAATCCGTCGGACAGATGTGATAGCGGGCGACCGGCGTCGATGGCCTCGTCGATCGCGTTGACCCGGATGCACGTGGGCTTCCCGCCTCCCGGCGTGATGACCAAAGGCACAAGATCGGTCCGGTCTCTCCCCGTCCAGCCCATGCGCTCGCGCGTTCGCTGCACTGTCTCGGATGGGATTGCCTCGGAGACCATCGGGGTCGCGAATGCGTCTGCCCTGAGGGCAACCACGCTTTCGCCGCTCAACGCCACATCGAACAGCCGGACTTCGTCAATGGCGTATCCAGGGCGTCCTCCCCCCCTGAAGCTGTGATTGAAGAAGCCAAGTGAGAAATGCCGGGCGGGGCAGTCCGGGACCTCTGCCCACCCGTGCTCCGGCCCCCACGCCGACGCCACAAGCTCCCCGTTGTCGTACATCCGCGTCCCCATTCGGGAATCCCAAACCAACGCCAGATGACGCCACTCCCCCCTGCGCCAGCGATCCCCAATGGGGTATGATGCCAGATGCAAACCGCGGCTCCCCTCGAAGATACTCGCGTAACAGCTCCCGATCGGGGTCTTGCCGGACATCATGCGCGGCCCCCACATCATCAAGCACCCCCAATACCCCTCGACCGCCGTGCTGACACCAAGCAGTACGGGACGACAGTAGGGTGCACCATCCTCCTCTGAGTCAGGTTTGAACCAAAGCGAGCACGTTCCCCGCGAGGCGTGGATGTGCCCCGGTGCACTGTAGAATACCCGAGCGTGCCGAGGGTTACGTCCGTCGTAAGTCAGTGCGTTGCCAGCGTGTCCCGCCGTGTCACAGCGCGTGTAGCCTGCAGCGAGCGGAATCCCCAGGCCAACGGCGTAATCGGGAGCTAGTCCCTCGTCAAATGACGCGTAGAACGTCTGATGAGCCAAGTGCTTTGGGGGAGGCAGCGAAGGCCGCCCATGGGACCCCGCCGAAAGTCCCGCGAGGAGACAGATCACCCAGAGCTCGACTGAGGCCGTGATGCGTCTGAGCGACCTCGAACCAGTGTACAACATGTGATGGCCTCGACTGCCTCTTCTGCTTCAATGTGGGAGCACTCCCGGTATGGGGAGTCGCCAGTAGGTGCTGCCTCCCACATTGGGAACGCCTGCCCTATCTTGCCCATGCGTGCCTCCAGAGTTGACGCCACCCAACTCTACATCGTCACTCCCCAAATCCCACGAGACGCGTTACCTTGTGGAGCGTCGTTGAGGAACAACGCGCCCTCGGGCAGAAGCCCATGGCCGCGCAGGGAGACTCCCGAACCGAGGTAGACACTGGATTCGAGGAACGAGACATGGATGAGCCTCTTGTTACCCCGCTCATGACCAACGACGTTCCCGCCCCCGGACGCCGAGTACGGCAGACTGCCCCTGAGTACGAAGGTACAGAGGTGCATCATGCTCTCTATCTCCCGACCGACTGGAAGCCAGACGCGACGCATCCGGTCGTGGTGGAGTACACCGGCAACCACTCCCCCATGTGCGGTTCAACCGGGAGAGTCGGAGACGCCAACCTGGGCTATGGGCTGACCGGAGGCCAGGGCGTCATCTGGGTGAGCATGCCTTACGTGGAGGAAGACAAGCAGAGGAACGCGGTCACATGGTGGGGAGACAAGCAGGCAACGGTGGACTACTGCAAGGCCAATCTACCCCGCATCTGCAAGCAGTTTGGCGGCAATCCGGACAGCGTTGTTGTCTGCGGGTTCTCGCGTGGAGCCATTGCGACCAGCTACATCGGCCTGGCAGACGATGAGATAGCCGCGTTCTGGAGAGGTCTCCTCACTCACGATCACTTCGACGGTGAACGAGAGTGGGGCTATCCCCACTGTGACCGAGCCTCGGCTCTCAGACGCCTTGCCCGACTCAGAGGCCGCCCGGTGCTCATCTGCGATGGCGGTGCAGCTCGAGTTCGAGACGCGTTCCTAGCTCCCCACCTCGATTTGGCAGCATTCGAGTTCCTGGATGTGCCGGTCGGGGAGCTCTTCCGTATCCCCGAAGGCAGGATCATTCACCCGCACACCGACCGTTGGATGTGCAAGGACAGTCCCTATCGACAACACGCTCGGGCGTGGCTGGGTGAGGTAATCAAGGTCAGCAAGTAGCCCACGGAGCCGCGAGAGGCCGGCATCGTTCTCCTCCCGTGGCGGGATGTCGCCCGATCACCTATCTTGTTCCCACGGAACACGCCAAACAACCACCGCAAACTGAATGGAGATGTCCCATGCGTCGCCGTTCCGCTCTCATGCTCATGCTTGTCGGCAGCCGGCTCCTGGCGGCAACCCCGAAGCCCGCAGAAATCCCTGAGGGCAGCACGTCTCTACTCGGCAAGACGGGCCCCACCTGGCGTTTCTCGAGCGCGGGAGGCGGCAACGCCAAGATGGCCGTGTTTGACGTCGCCGGAATGCCTTTCAACCAGGCCATCCGCCTCACACACACGCTGCGTCCCAAACAAAGCTGGAGTATCCAGGCCGTGACCGAACTGAACGGCAACATCAGCAAGGGCGATGTCTGTCTCATGGTGTTCTGGGTTCGCAGTCCCGAATCAGCAGACGAGTCAGGGGACGGTGTGGCAGCCCCCTTCGTTCAGAAGAACAGCGCTCCGCACACCAAGATCCTGCGGGCCAGGATAACAGCCGGGCGAGAGTGGCGACAGATCACCCTCCCGTTCAGATCCAAACTCAACCTGAAAATGGGCGCCTCGAACGGTGGCTTCCACCTTGGATTCCACCCGCAAACGTTGGAAATCGGCGGCTTCCAACTCCTCAACTACGGAGAAAACACGCCTCTATCCGCCCTTCCACGAATGAAGATCACCTACAAAGGCCGAGAGCCGGCCGCGGCATGGCGCCAGGAAGCACGAGACAGAATAGAGAAGCACCGCAAGGGCAACTTGGCGGTCACCGTGCTGAACGCGGACGGAACCCCGGCTGTCGAAGCGGACGTCAAAGTAGAGATGACCCGTCACGCGTTTGGCTTCGGGACGGCTCTCACCGCGCGATGGCTGGCGTCTGACACGCCAAATGGCGACGCTTACCGGGAAATCGTCAAGAGCCACTACAACAAGATGGTCTTTGAAAATGATCTCAAGTGGGGGCCCTGGAAGGTATCACAGGACAACAAGCATCGGACCTTCCGCAAGGAGTGGCTGGATGAGGCGCTCCGCTGGCTGCAGAGCAACAACATCCCGGCCCGGGGACACTGGCTGTCCTGGGGGTCGGTCACAAGTGGAGGCCAAAAGCAATACGTCGGCAAGGCCGCGGAACACCGCCACGACCTGTTTGCCCATATCCGTGAGAAGGTCGGCCACGTCGGAACAAGGGTCTGCGAATGGGATGTCATCAACCATCCCGTCGGCTGGGGCGTGACCTACGAAGAGCTCCACGGCAGCCTGGACTTCCATGTCGACATCTTCAAGCTCTGTCGAGAGGCTATCCCCAAAGGCATCGGACTCTGGATCAACGAGGGTCAGATCCTGCCCGGGGGAGGACGAAGAGGCGACTATGAGCGGATCCTCCGCTACCTCATCGAGCACGGACAGACACCCGACGGCATTGGCTTTATGGGCCACTTCGGGACCGGCTCACTGACACCCATACCCGAGATCTACCACGTCTATGACCGGTACGCAAAGCTGGTCCCCAACCTGCAGATCACCGAGTTTGATGTGAATGTCGGCGGTGACGAACAACTGCAGGCCGACTATCTGCGGGACTTCATGACCATCACCTTCAGCCACCCACACGTCAACGGCATCGTCATGTGGGGTTTCTGGGCCGGGAAGCACTGGAAACCGGAAGCAGCGCTGTACCGGAAGGACTGGTCGATCAAACCGGCCGGCAAAGCCTGGGATGATCTCGTCCTGAACCAGTGGTGGACCCGTGAGACGGTCAGGACGGATCCGGCCGGACACTGCACGGTCCGGGGCTTCCTCGGAGAATACAAGATCACGGCGAAGGAAGGGAAGCGGGAAGCGACCACATCGGTGGCCCTGTCAGCAGATGGTGAAAGCTGTACGGTGACGCTGCCTGCGGGGAAGTAGTTCCAGCGCGCTTGAGCACGGTTCGGTCGCCGTATGGGGAAGCGCCTTCCACTTTTCTTCGTACGCCGCACGGCCCCCCAGGCGGCATTTACTCTTGGCGATCGGAGGGCCGCTCGCCGTACAAGTGGAATGGTCGCCGCACGGAGACGACACCCAAGATCTTTCGTGCTTGATCCCCACATGATCCCGGCGCTTTTTGTGCTCAGATCGTACCGTTTTCGTGCCATTT
>JABHEG010000121.1 GCA_018676675.1 Lentisphaerota bacterium | reverse complement strand
TTCGCTTCAAGCTGCTTCTGCGCGACGCCGAAATAAACTCCTTCTTCAGACGTCTCGGACCCAATTGAAACCGCTCTGACAGAGAAAGCCAGATTGCGCGGCCAAATTCCCCAACCAAGCACATTTTCCGGAGGCTAGGTGTATCGCCCACCAGTTTCTAAAGCAGTTTGGGACCACGAGGGTGGATGCGCTGTCTACAACCGGATGCACGATTATTGGCCGAGTGGACAAGCGCGACAGCCAGTATTTCGCCAAGGACCTTCGGGACATGGTAGAACCGAAGGACATCATGGCGCTCGAGCCCTACCAGATGATCGCACGCATGGGCACCGAAATAGTAAGAATGTGGAGCCTGCCGCCACCAGTCCAGCCGCCAGACGCGGACCCCTCGGCGATTGTTGAGGAATCCCGGCGGCGCTACTGCAGGCCGGTAAGTGAGATTCGACGGGACATCGCCCGACGATCGCGAGGGGACAGGGGATGCTTCTCGCCATTGAATGAAGTATTGGACCGTGAAGGAACGCAGCCCACTGACTTTACGTACGATGAGCTATGAGTTCACGGACTCACACAAGAAGGTCCATGCCTCAGGAACGGCAAGGGAACACCCCATGCAAGTGAAGACGCATGAAGGTTGCAGTGAATCCCCTGCATCAATGCTAGAAGCGGGAAAACAAGCAGACCATGATACCAGACATATCGCCAGATGCAGAGCGAACCCTTGACGAGTTATATGACCTCCTAAGCGAGGATCACCTTGCTCGGGAGATTGATGCCCCGGTTGATGAGGTCGTGGCGAGGTTCAGTCCGTTGGAGAAACCACCGTTTGGGCAACTAACCCTCAACCGATTGCTCGTGCGACTTGTGCGCAACATTCACATTGATGGGCTCCGCCTCCGGCGATTCCTCTCAGACCCGGAAGCGTGGGCGGAAGCGGTGTCGTTCCTCGACCGCCACTGTGACTCTGGCCCCGAGTGTAGCTACGACATGGTTCTCCTTCAAGCCATGCACGGTGAACATGGCGTCGTTGAGAACATAGTCTCCTGCATTGCCCAAGCCCTGAAGGAAAGGGAAAGGGTAGCGTACGTCAACTGGGTCTACACCAGCAGGATTGAAACATTGAGCTGGGAGCTGAAATGTGAGCTCGCCACAGCGTTCATGGTTCGCAACAGCGATTCCGTTCCAGACGACCTGCGAAGATGCGCGAGCTCTCAGTTGGTCGACTCCCTTCGCGGTCTGATTGACCTGCATCTTGCGACCCAAGTCCAGCTGACCTGGCCCTTCCGTCACGTCTTGGCCTCCCGCCTGCAAAAACCGCCCCTATAGCTCACAGTCCTCAGACAATCTTCCTTGCTTAGCCTCATCCATCGGATGCCACGTGAAACGGCCTTGTGCTTCCTACCGCTCTATTCACAAAGAGCCGCGAATAGAGCGGCACAGACATTAGTTCAGGAGGCACAGATGAAAGCGAAAACATGTAAGAGGACAACCCGGGACAAGGTGGCCTTGTTCTGTCGATTCTTCACTGGACTGAAGAATGTGTATGGCACCTATGACCCGAAGACGGGACGGGTCTGCCAAGTCAAGGAACCAGTCACGGAGGAAGTAATCCTTGCGCATCTGAAAGGGCAGCGTCCCTATGGTGTATACCTGCTGGAACAGGATCTCACGTGTGCTGCGGCAATTGACTTTGATGACAATGATCCGGAAACGCCCAAGGCATTCGTCTCACGTGCTGCGGAACATGGTATTTCATCCTACATCGAACGAAGCAAGTCAAAGGGGTATCATGTCTGGCTGTTCTTCTCCCGTGGAGGCGTAAAGGCTGCCAAGGCCAGACTTGTCGTCCGGCATATTCTGCGGGAGATGGGCACTCCTGACACCGAGGTGTTCCCAAAACAGGATTCACTGAGGAACGGGATCGAATACGGCAACTTCATCAATGCTCCGCTCTTCGGTGCCCTTGTGCCGCAGGGCCGAACGGTTTTCGTAGATCCTGGGAATGCCATGGATCCCTTCCCGAACCAGTGGGACTTCCTAGAACAGGTTAGGTTGGTGCCTGAAGTGAAACTGGACGAGATCATCGCAGCCGACCGCCTCGTCTCTCCGGTTCACGCTGTACTTGGGGAACAGCCCCGCACGGTGCCAAGCCCGCGATTTCTCCCGCGATCCTCCCTGCCAATATGTGCGCAACGAATGCTAAACGAGGGTGTGACCGAAAACCAGCGCGTGGCTTGTTTCCGTTTGGCCATCCACTTCAACCGACTGGGGATTCCCTTCGATATCACTGTTGCAGCTCTAAGTCGATGGGCTCAGAAAAACAAACCGACAGACGACAAAGGGGTCATCACAGCCACCGAGATCAAGAAGCAAGCTGACTGTGCCTACAAGAAGTCCTACCGAAGCTTCGGTTGCGATGAGCCTGCAGTGAAGCCTTTCTGCTCTGCCGAGTGCCCGATCCACTGGCGCGTAGACCCTAAGTCGGTTAACAACGGCGGGAAGTCCGAAACGCCATGAAGACCACGACCAAACAGATGATAGAATTGGCGCTGGCAAGCGACGAGACAATCGAGCCGACCATCCGGGAAGTGATTGCTGGAGTGTTAGAGGGAAACCTGCCCGAGCCGCCAACTCAGCACGACGGGACGCTGCTGCTCACGATGACGGATGCTGCAAGGGTCTTGGGAGTAAGTCGGGTCACGCTCTGGCGGATGGTGAGGACGGGGGCTGTCAAGCCCGTAGAGATTATGCCCGGCATCCGACGCATCCGACGCGAAGACCTTCATGTGCTCAGCGCCAACTACGCCTAACAGACAAGGGCGTGGCCGATCGGCCGGACACGGCTAGGACTCAGTTTCCCGGGCCATTCTCAAGAAGTTGCGATGAGGTTGGCCTGAGCCCAAAGTCGTGCCCTTCCCACCGCTTTTTCTTCCCCACGAGCTCTCTCTCGCGTTCTTCCCAGTCCCTTCTGCGTCACGCCTCCTCGGGAAAATGCAGGTTACATGTGTTCTGGGCGACCGGAAATGTTTGCCCGATTGTTTGCCTTTTGACCCAAAATGTTGCAGGTTATTCCAATGTGTTGCAGAGCTGAGGCAGGAAAAGGCCTTGGGGTGGCAAACAGTCGTAACAGGCACAAAGAAAAAGGCTTGGAACGAATTCCAAGCCTTTTGAATGGTAGCGGGGATAGGATTCGAACCTATGACCTTCAGGTTATGAGCCTGACGAGCTGCCCCTGCTCCACCCCGCAATCAGGTTTGTGAGCAGGCAAGTAAGGTATCACGCGCTTCACCCATCCGCAAGGAACATGCGGACAGAAAAGCGAGAAAACTGGGCCAATTACGCTACTCCTCGCCCTCAAACTGGCTCTTGAGAGCCCAGAGGCCCAAGGCCGGATTGCTGATGTAGAAGATCTCCTCGCCGTCCGGCAACGTGTTCATCCCGTCGCGGAGCGTTTCGGGATTGTAACGTGCCATCATGGAAGTCAGGTCACCGGCCTCGAATCCGGCTGCAATCACCTCATCCTTGGTCATGTTGTCGCCAGGGCAGTAGGTGATGCGGAAACGTCCTTCGCTGGATCCGTGAATGAGGTGGGCAGCCGCGCTCAGGTTGTTGCGGATGTCGTCATTCTTCTCGACCGCATCGAGGGTGGCGGGAGTGCCGCGGTAACCGTACTTGCGGATCAAGCGATCGATCTCGGGGTCCTCACCGAACTCGCGGAGCCCGGGGGCCAGAACGATCAGGTCGCCATCGTCGGCGATCACCATACGCGTGCGGTAGACGGACTTGTTGCCCAGCCAGGTGCTCTTGAACTCGTGTGGATCCAGATAGACAACCACCTTCTTCAGCGGCTCGTCGAGCAAGTCGAGGTTCACCTGCTGGCTGAGTCGGGCCCCCTCGAAAAAGGTCTCCATATCATCGCCGATGTAGAGGCCGCGCATTTCCATCTCACCTGAATCGACGTTCTTGGCCATGACCGTGAGGATGTACTGGATGGGGAGGTCGGCCAGGAACGTATCAACGCCATAGTTGAAGAGCTTGCGGACGGGCGTATCAATGCGCCCCATGATCCGCTCCATGTTGTACGCGGCACCGAGGAAGTGCGACTTGTTGATCATGTCGGGGCCGCCGACACCAACCATCACGTTCTTGCTGTAGTTGGCCATGCCAACCACTTCGTGCGGGACAATCTGACCAACCGAGAGGATCAGATCATAGCCCGCAAACAGGATCTTGTTGGCAAGCACATTGACGTCGTAGTCAAGGATGCCGCCGGACCACTCGCTGATGAGACTCCCCGGCACCACACCCAGAGGCTCGACGTCGTTCCGCCAGTCGTGGACCTTGAAGCAATCCAGGGGAATGGCGTCTCCGAACATCTCACGAATCTCAGTCTCGGCCATGGGGAAATGCGTGCCCAGAGCGGGCATGATGTCGACCTGCGTGGTTGGGGCAAGCAGATCATAGAGAATCGCGGTGAGTTCGCCGGCATTCGAGTTGAAGCGCGTGAAGTCCGGCGGAAGGATGAGGACACGCTTGGGCCGTTCGGTTGTCATGCGGGGCAGCGCCTCACTGATGAGACTGCGCTTTTCCGCGTGTGTCAGCGCGACATCAAGCCCGGCTTTCTTTGCGATCGTTGCCATAGGAGGAGCCCTTCTGCTTGCCTGTTGGCCACCGTCATCCGCTCAAACGCCTCTCAGTTGGCCCCGCTCTCTTTGACAACGGGTGACCGACTGAAGTTACACGTTGAAACGGATCTCCATGATATCGCCGTCTTTGACAAGGTAATCCTTGCCGTTCAATACGTAGAGATTCTGTTCCCGGCCCGCTTTCTCGTCACCGGCTGCGATCAGGTCATTGTAGGCAATGGTGTCAGCCCGGATGAACCCACGCTCCAGGTCGGAGTGGATGCGACCGGCGGCTTCAGGAGCCTTGGCCCCATCTCGGACGGCCCACGCACGGACCTCGTCCGGACCAACGGTAAAATAGCTGATCAGGCCAAGGCAAGCGTAGGATGCGCGTGAGAGCCGATGCGCGGCCGGCTCCGTGATGCCCAGGTCTTCCATGAACACAGCCCGCTCGTCATCATCCAAGTCGGTGAGCTCGCCCTCGATGGAGGCGCTGAGGAGCACCGCCAAGCCCCCTTGTTCCTCGACGCCTCGGGCCAGTGGAGCGAGTGTGCCTTCCGCCTCTACCATTTCTTCGCCGACATTGAGAACGACGACCACAGGCTTCAGGGTGAGAAAGGCGAGGCTGCGGATCAGTTCCGCGTCATCGTCCGTCAGTTCCAAGGTGCGCAAAGGGCGCTCGTCTTCGAGGTGCTGCCTGCAGCGCTCGAGCAGGGGTTGCTGACGGGCTCCTTCACCAAGGTCAAGGCCTTTCTTGGCGTCCTTCTCAATACGCTCCAGCCGGGTCTCCGCCAAAGCCAGGTCGGCCAGCAGCAATTCCGTCTCGACCAGTGTCAGGTCCCGGGCGGGGTCAATATCACCGGCAATGTGGAATACGTGATCGGCATCGAACGCCCGGACGACGTGGAGGAGTGCATCCACCTTGCGCAACGGTTCAAGCCAGTCGGCCGAACGAGCCGCATCCGGCTGGATGTCCGGCGGCAGGGCAATGTTGAACTCTGCGTACCGCGTCTTCTTTGGGTTGTACATCGCAGACAGGATGTCGATCCGCGGGTCACGGACAGACGCGATGCCGTAGGTAATCCCGGACCGCGAGGGTGCCCTCTCAGCCGGAAGACCGGTGAGCAGCTCGAAAACGGTCTTTTTGCCTACCTGCGGCAGGCCGATAATGCCAAGATCCATGTGTCAGTCGCTCAACCAGTGTGGGCTGCAGATTCGCCCCCGCGAGTGGGGACGCCTGACGCCGGCGAGCCGCAGTGGCTCCACCAACGTGGGATACAAGCAGGTAATGTACCGCCGCAATGTCCACTTGCGTATGAGGGAGGCCGTTCACTCGCTGGGGCCAACAAGCGTCACCCGGAGGACCTCCGTCACTGACGTCAATCCGCGGGCTGCACTTAGCAGTCCATCCTCCAGCAACGTCCGCATCCCCGCAGCCTTGGCGGCCGTTCGGATTGCGGCAATGTCCCCAGAAACGACAGCCCGTTTGACCCCGTCATCGGGGATCAGAACTTCGTGCACGGCAATCCGCCCGCGGTACCCCGTTCCACGACATTCATCACAGCCGACCGGCTCGAAGAACGGCCCACCGGTCTTCTCCAGGAAAGTCTGGGCCGCGGGGGGAAGCATATCGGGGTTGGGATCGACTGCCGTTCTGCAGGCGGGGCAGAGCTTGCGCGCAAGGCGCTGCGAGATCACTCCCGCAACCGACTGGTTCAGCATGAACGGCTCAACGCCGATGTCCAGGAGGCGCTTCAACGCGCCCGGAGCGGTTCCCGCGTGGAGCTGCGTGAAGACGAGGTGCCCGGTCAGCGATACCTGGACCGCCAATTGGGCCGTCTCTCCGTCGCGGAGCTCGCCGATCATCACCACGTCCGGGTCCTGACGCAGAATCGCCCGGGCGGCCCGAGCGAACGTGACGCCTTTGGCGGGGCGTATCGGGATCTGGGATACCCCGGGGAGTACATACTCAACGGGGTCCTCAACCGAGAAGACGGCACAGTGCTCGCGGTCCAGCTCCATCATCATCGCATACATCGTGGTGGTCTTACCGGACCCGGTGGGCCCGGTGCTAAGCACAATGCCATTCGGCAACTGGCAGAGGGCCCTGATCTGCCCCAAGTGGTCCTCAGGGAGACCAAAGTCGTCCAAGGCAAGACAAACGGACTGGCGATCGAGAATCCGTGTTGTCACGCGTTCACCGAACTGGGTGGGAACAACGCTCACGCGCAAGTCGAGCTTTCGGTCGCCGATTTTGACGAAAATTCGACCATCCTGCGGAACGTCGTTGACTTCGGTATCCATGGCCGACATCTGTTTGACACGCTTGACCATGGCACGGCCTTCTTCGGGCGACACCTCAGGGCCGCGCTGCAGCACGCCATCTATCCGGATCCGGACAGCAAAGTCATCCTCGAAGGGCTCGAAATGGATGTCGCTGGCACGGTCCTGGAAGGCCCTGTTGATGATCTCGCTCACGGCTTTGATGGTCTGTTCTTCCGAGATACTCATTGGTCATCTCCTTTTGGTAGTGTCAGCGCCCGCGTTCATGCTCCACCGGAGGCAATCTGCCGACTCAACTCGCCGCTCAGCCGCGCTTGTGTCTGAGCGCGCTCACGCTGTGCGACCCACTCAAGCAGCTTGGAGCGCCTGACTCGATACCGCCCAGCCAGCTCAAACACGGGCAATTCCGCGGCAATCTCGTCCATGTCACCAGGCTCTATCCGAAGGAAGGAAGCCGCCTCTTCGAGCGTGAGGATTTCCGAGACGTGCCCGACCCCGGTCTCGTCGGACAGCGCGCGGCGCGCGGAGTGGAGCAAACCGGCGGAGACATCTTCCCGGGCTGCCTCTCGCAGCAAGGCGTCAGCCTGTTCCAGCGCCCCAAGCCGACGACGGCACGTCGGGCAACCGGCCAGGTGCTCCTGAACAGCAGTCGTTTGGGCAGGGGGCAAGTCACCGTCGACGTAGTTCAAAAGCGAATCATCGGTGAGTGGGCAGTTCATGGCAAGTCCTCGTGGTCTGCGGCAAGCTGGTGAGCCAGCGCGATCCTCGCGCGCCTGATGAGCGTCTTAACCGTGTTGATCGGGCATCCCAAGACCTGTGCGATCTCCGCATAGCTCAGGTCGTCAAAGGCGTATAAGGAGAGTGCGTCACGCGATGCCTCGGGCAATTCCTGCAGATGCACACGCAGCCGGTCCAGTTCTTCCCGGCGGGCCAAACTCTCGTGTGCGCGAACGGACGAAATCGAAGGAGTGAGGAGCTCGAATCCACTTTCATCCATGAGTCGTCGACGTGTTCGGAAGCGCTCCAGCAACGCCAGGCATCGGTTCCGACAGATGGCCATCAACCATGCCCGGAAGCGTCCGGCAGGCTCGTACCGGGGCACGGATCGTGCCGCAGCGATGAAGGTATCCTGCAGGATGTCCTCGGCGGCCTGTCGGTCCCCGGTCATCAAGAAGGCGTAGTTGAAGACCATTCGGTGGTAGCGTGCGAAGAGGGCCTCGAACGCATCGGCTGCGCCTCCTCGGAACAGATCCACCAAGCTGTCATCGTCGAGTCCGCGCATTCCGGACGCCCTTTCCGGCTCGTCTGAGTGGCGTGTATCACCCTATACAGTGGGTGGACAGAGAGAATGTTTCAGATGCGGGGTGCTTTTTTCCCGATGGTCAGGGCTCTGACGGGCTGGGCCGCCTTCACAGCGTAAACGGCCCCCTCCCGATGGTCAGGGCTCTGACGGAACCGAGCCGCGCACAGCGTAAGCGGTCCCCTCCCGGTGGTCAGGGCTCTGACGGAACCGAGCCGCGCACAGCGTAAGCGGTCCCCTCCCGGTGGTCAGGGCTCTGCCGGAACCGAGCCACGCACAGCGTAAGCGGTCCCCTCCCGATGGTCAGGCTGACGGGTAGGGCCTATAGATCCGCAACGGTGACCGTTTTCTCAACCGTGGTGCCGGAGGCAACGTCGCGGAAGACAAGGCGCCATTTCCCGGGGGAATCGCTCAACGCCAACGGGAAGTCCGCGGTCCCTTCTCCTGCCGGACACTCGATGGACTGAGAGTATTCCCGGTGTTTGCGCTCACTGCCGGGAGCGTAAACGGCAACGTGGACAACGTGGAAACCCGCCTCGCCAGCCACCGGGATGACCCGGACCCGCAAATCAACACGCCCACCCAACGCTGCCGTTGGCGCGAGGACGGGGGACAGCTCGGTGACTCGGTAAGGAAGCAGAGCGTACAAGAGCGGCTGACCACGCGAGAGTCTTACCGGCCATGATGAGACGGGACCTGCGCCCACCGGCTGGCCGGCCCTGACATCGTACACGAGGGCGGGTTCCGGCAGAACGACTTCGGCATCCTGATCGGCGAGCCCGGGAAGCATGATATCCTGCTGTAAACAGAGGTACCGGGTGTTGCCTTCGACAAAGAGGGTCTGTTCGATGCACCTCGGTGCCCCCTTCTCTCCGCGAAGTTCGCAGTAAGGGCGACATCCTGCCTGAGAAAGCACATCCCCGAGCATGGGTTGCAGGGGGCTTCCGGCGGACCGTGCTCGGCCGGCAGAGAAAGCGCTGAACGGCACGTTCAGGAAGAAAGCCCTCCCTTTCCCCAGTTTGCTGGCGATCAGAGCAGGCGTTTCACCTATGGGAAATTGGGCTTGCCCGGTGGTGAGTTGGACGCCCGGTTCAAGGACACTCGTGGGCACGTCACCATGGTCGGTCCCAATCACTCCAGTGCCCGAAGCGGCGCGGAAGGCGACATCGCCTTCAGGGAACGTTACACCGAAAAGCTCCCCCAGAGACCGTCGCGCTTGAACAACACCGTTTCCGGAGAGCAACCCGGTCCGTCCGTCAGCCACAACCGATCCTCCGGCTTCGACAAACGTCCGGATAGTCTTCACCAAACGCTCTGAAAGACAGGTAGCAAAGGGCAGAACAAGGACCTGGTAGGGACGAAGAACGGTGGGATCTTCAGCCAGTCGCCCGGCCGCCACGTACGTACACTGATGCCCCAGGTCCTCAATGGCCTGCCTCAGCCCTTCGTGATTCTTGATCCACTTTCCGTCACCGGCGAACGCGGCGCCCTTGTTGAACTGGGACACGAGTTTGGCAGCAAAAATGTCGGCCTGGTTGTACAGAATCGCGATGCTTCCCGGGTCTCGACTGGCGTGCACCAGGAGCTTGCCCGGGCCGGATTTGATCTCCTCCATGGAGCGAAAGAACCACTCCCCCATGTGCGACACGGAGCCATCGGGGTTGAATGGGATGTAATCGCATCCCCATGAGGTCCACCACCAGACGGAATTATGGCCGCGGAACAGGTTGTGCCAACCGATAGCCGAGAACCCCGCCTCATTGTCCGCCACCTGGTTCCCCCACTCCCCAGTGAGGGCCTCGGCCCCCGCCAGCGAGCGGATCAGTTCGCCTTGCAGCGGGTGTGAGCTGTAGGCCTGATTCAGCTCAAGGTTGCGGGTCAACTTGTCGAAATCGTAGCCCGCCTGCCAATGGTACCGCAGGAAGCCATCCCAGCCGACCCTCGCCCTGGGATCCTGTTCCCTGACCATGTCGGCCAACGTTTCATGAGCACGAGCAAACCCCGTGTCGAGGAAGTCCCGATGGTCAAACCAGGAGGCATAGCTGTCCTGCAGGGCTGCAGCTTCCTCCAGCCAGACGGGGCGCCCGATCGCGGCGAATCGTGGATGGTCCGTCTGCCACACAGCGTTCAACCGGTCGATGGTGCCGTACCGTTCCCGCAGAAAAGTCCGGTAGGCGGCCATCGTCTCCGGTGCCGCGCCGAATTCGTGCTTGCCCCGAGACATGTAGTTCTCGTCGCCAAGGGTGTACGCGGGAGGAGAGTAGGGTGCTGCCTGCCTGCACGCTGGAGCCATCGACTCACGCCTGGACTCGAACCAGGCCGTTTCGAACAGGCCAGGCTTGAGCGTGTGGTCTTCCCGGGAATCAAAGGCCAGTCGGGTCACGTAAGGCAGGATCCACAGCCCGGATCGAGACGCAACAGCGTATTCCCGAGCTGCTCCCACATCGGAGTAGCTCCCGATGTGACACAAGTCCATCATATCGGTACCCAGATCGTAGCAGGCACGCTGAACACGCCGGGTCACCGTTTCTCCACGTGCGTAGGACCATAGGAGAACGGTGAAGTCATCATAGGGGTAGGACCGAGTAACGGTGAAGTGCTTCCGCAAGACGTATGCGTTGCGCCCATCGTGGCCAAGCCAGACATCCAGATAGTGTGCGATCGCCATGGGCCGGGGCAGGTCGATGGTGAGTTCGGAAACGCCATTACGGACGTCCCGTAAGTCCCCCTCGGCGACGCGTCGACCAAGGCAATCGTGGACGGTCCAGCTAAGTACTCCCACAGTCTGCAATCCAGATATGCGGGCACGTCCCAACATCCGCCCTCCCCCCGGGAGTTCGACGCGAGGCGGGGCGCTCTCGTGGGCGATGGTCGCGGGGGCCAGTCGCACCGAATCGATTCGTCCCACCGCCTCCACAGTCGCCACTGTTCCGGCCATCGCCAGCGTCTCGCCTTGATCGGACACAGCGACCATATCCACGTGGTAACCGGGGCCGGCGGGAAGGCCTGGGAGGGGTAAGCGCCCATCAGCCGGAACCGGCAGGGACTCCCGGAACAGTATGCGATCGGCACCGTCCTGAATGCGCACGTTCAGCCGGGAAGAGGCGGAAGGGACACCTTCAAAAACGAGGTCAAACGGCTCTCCGGGGAGCACGGGCCGCTCTGCCACTGTGCAGCGCATCGGGAGAGAACGTAACCGTCCCGCGGCCAGCCGAATCGCCTGAGCCTGGAGAGCCAGGATGCGATCAGTTGCCCCTTCGAGCCCCTCGGCTACGTCGGTCATCGGGACGAGGGCCGAGTAGCGCCCCAGATTGGCCTCGAACACAACGACTCGCCCCTTCCCATAGCGATACGCACGCCAGGGAGAACCCTCAGTGATTCGCCCGAAATCGCCCCGCTTCAACCCCGGTATTTCCTCCCAGGGCATGGACTCGAGAAGAGGAGCAATGAGATCGTCGTGTGGATTGGCCGTGAGCGCTTTTGGCCAGCCTCGCAGGACCTTGGCATTCCCGGCAAGGAACAACCCCTTCCCCGCCTGTACAGCTTCGAGGATCGCCACTTTGATGGGCTCCGGCATCTTCGTTGCGGCAATGCCGCTGACAACGAAGACCTCTGTCTGCGGTTCTGTGCAGATACGCAGGGCCTCTTTGGTTGCAAGCCAGGGCCCCAATGTGCCAATCCCGGTGGCCCGGGCGTACGGCCAGGATCTCTCTGTCGATATCGAGTCCGGCTGGTCGAAGTACTGGTTCTGAACCGTGCATTCCATCCGAGACGCCAGTTCCGTGGTTTCGTAGGCAGCCCACCGAGGACACAACAGGGCAATGCGCACAGGCTGCCCGGGAACGGACCGGGCCCAGGGGAAGTCCGGACTATCGGGCTGGGAGGACCACTTCTCGGCCGGACGGGCCAGGGCGTCCCGATCACGCGTTTGAACCGCCTGCCGGCGATCCGGCGGAACAGGCAGCGGCCCCAGAGGGCTGGCCAAATCCGTGCCATTCATCGCGGCGACAGCGGCGCACTCGACATCCGCGCTCTGCTGGAAATAGCGCCGCGTCTGGAGGGGATCCGGAAGGGCGGGGAACTCATACAGCGCAAGCGCAAAGTCGCGACGCCCAGGGGCAAGCTGGATATCGACATAGGTCGCGTATCCCCCAATGCCACTTACCTCGACTTGGGAAAACGCCGAGACATCTCCGAGCAGAAGCCCAGCAGAACCGTCCGCCGTTCGTCCTTCGGCCATGTCTTCCAGGAGCAGCCAGCGCTCCTGACCCGGGTCCAGCCGGGCCGTTCCGCCGGCAAGCGTGCGAACTGCTGTGGTCATCGTGCGAACATGAGGCTTAGCGAAAGTCGCCGGATAGGCCATGAGTCGGAGAGTGCACGTCTTCACAGGCTCCTTTGGTTCGTAGCGGCCGAAAAAGAGGAGCTTGTCGCTGCCTGGGGCCAACGCGAATCGAGCGCTGACGACGGCCTTGGGAGTGTCCCACGTGTACTCGACCATCGCATCCGGAGCGGATGACCGGAGTACCCGGAAGGAGGCCCGGTAGTCCTGGATATTGAGATCATCGAGGGTCCACACAAAGAACCCCTGGTTATACCAGCAGGCCGCCGAAGGGCTGGCAATGCCGAGCGGGGTGTACCCAAGCGTGGGGGCCCACTTCGAGAAACCGACGCGATCGGGAGTGTCCTCCTTCTCAACAATCTCATAGCGCAGCGTGTACGTGGCGACTGCGGACGACAGGCTGACATCCTGCACCACCTGTCGCCCCTCCGGTCGTGTCCGATACTCCGCTGGATGAACGGTGACGCATGCTGATCCGGCCAACCCCTGTGCGCACAGAACGCCGGGGATGAGAGCCCCAAACAAGCAACTGAATCGGAGGGTCCGCATAACTCAACATCTCCCGTTGCAGCTCACAGCCATTGAGGGCTGTGGTTTCGTAGCCAGTTAAAAGAGTACGCTGTTTCGGAGATCACTATCGCTGCAGCTTCGGGGCAATCAACCTGAGACTCGGATTCGGACTCCGAGAGCCTGTGGAACGCATATACGCGCTATATTTGCGCCATGCCCAATCCTCATACGCCAATCCGCGATGCCATTCTGGAACTCCTTGGGACACGACCGGAGCAGGGCTTCCGCAAGGCCGACATCCGCCGAGCACTTAAGATCCAGAGCAAGGAACATTCGGCCGCGTTCCGGGAGGCCTTCCGAAGCCTGTTGCGCGCGGGGGCGATCGCCAAACACCGACGAGGGCACTATGCCCTTGCCGCCGCTCTGGAACTGGTTTCCGGCCAACTCACCGTCAACCGTCGTGGATTCGGATTCGTGGCGACTGAGGGGAGCGATCCGGACATCTTCATTCCGCCGAAGGGCATCGGTGGCGCCATGTCGGGCGATCACGTGCTGGTGGCCCTGGGCGAATCCCGGGACGAGCGCGGGCCTGCGGGAACAGTACGCAAAGTCCTGGAGCGTGGTCACAGTGTACTCACCGGCCAACTCAGCGAACAGGAGGGGGTACGGGGAGTGCGTCCAATGCGCCGGGAACTCCCTGACTTTATCCCCTTGGTGTGGCGTCAGGATGAACAGCCCGGAGACGATGTGCCCCCCGGCGAATGGGTCATCGTGCAAATCCAGCCGCAGACCGATCTGAACGATCCACTTACGGCTCTGGTGGTCGGGCGCATTGCCGGCGGAGACTCCGCTGCTGCAGACTTGGACGCGATCGTCGCCGAGTTTGAACTCCCTGAGCCGTACACCGAACAAGAAGAGCGGGACGCGAAGCGGATCGAGCCGCTGGACATCACGCGGGAAGACTGTCGCGAGTTGACCACGGTGACGATCGACCCCGACGACGCCAAGGACTTCGACGATGCCCTCTCGGTCAGCCCCGGCGACACGCCCGAGACTGTGCGGATCGGTGTACATATAGCTGACGTGGCTGCCTACGTGCCGACTGGAGGAACACTGGATGCAGCAGCGCGGAGCAGAGGGCTAACCATCTACCTGCCCGGGCGCACGCTGCCCATGCTGCCAACCCCGCTCGCCTCAGATCAGTGCAGCCTCATCGAAGGTCGTGACCGGCTGGCCCATTCCGTGTTCCTTGAGATCGAGCGCGCAACTGGTCGGATTCTGGGAAGCCGCCGGGCCCGAACAACGATCAACGTCAACTCCCGCCTGACCTTCGCCGAGGTGCAGGCCCTGGTAGACGCGGAGGACAAACCCGAGTTCCCCGAAGATGTCGCGGCAGTCCTGGCCGATCTGACCCATCTGCACGGTCTGATACGTCGGCAACGGCGTGAAGATGAACAGTTTCTCGATCTCTCTGTCCCTGAGGCGAAGGTGGTGGTCACGGGGGACCCGGTGACCGTCGTGGATGTCGTCCGGACAGAGGCCGCCACGGCTCATGCCGTGGTTGAGGAATTCATGCTGGCCGCCAATGTCGCCGTTGCCGAGGAACTGGTCCGCACGTGCCTCCCGGGGGCATTCCGCGTCCACGAGCCCCCCAAGCCACGGGAGACGTCCGAGTTCGCTCGTTGGTGTAAGGAAGCATTCAACCTGAAAGTCCCTTCCTTCCAGAACCGTTCACGCCTGAACCACTTCCTGGCCAAGCTGCGCACAGAACCAGTCGGGGACATCGTGACCTCATCGTTCCTGTCCACCCTCCAGCGAGCCGTCTACGAGGGATCATGTCATCCTCACTTCGGCCTGGGGAAAGAGCGTTACTGCCACTTCACCAGCCCGATTCGGCGCTATCCCGACCTGCTGGTACATCAGCAACTGTGGGCTCACGACCAGGGCGAGACACCTCTTCCCCAGACCGATGCTGCCGACATCGCCGGCCGGTGCACAGCCGCTGAGAAGAACGGTGACCAGGCGTTCTATGCCGCTGTAGACCGACTCAAGTTGCGGTACGTTGACACGATGATTCACGGAGAAGCGGATCTCGTGTTCGAGGGGACGGTGGCCCGCATTCTACCGGACGCTGTCCTGGTCTACCTCCCCAAGCTGTGCCTGTACGGGTCAATCTCACTCAGCATCTTGCACGGGTGGCGCTCCGGGCGCGACCGTCACACGCTTCGAGGACCTGGCAAAAGCTACAAATGCGGCAATGTTACATACGTGCAAATCCGTCGCGTCGACACGGTTAAAGGGCAGCTTGAGCTCCAACCTGTGCGACCGCGTATCTGAGCCGATTCGAGATCGGTCCTGCCTGGTTCCTTTCTAGGCGTAACTGGTTGATTGAAAGGGTGTTTCCGTGCTTACTCTGGTGATTGGAATTGCTGTTGCCGCGCTGTGCAGCGCAGTGGCCGGCCCCACGTTGGGGATAGGCTGGGCGATCTTTCTCGGATTCGTTGGGTTCCTCGTCCCGGCGGTGGTCATCAACCTCTTGGTCAAGAAGCGTATGGAGACCATCTTCAACGCTGTTCAGACCGAAGTGGAAGAGATGCAGGATCAGATGCGCCGCAAGGTCAACATGATGCAGACCAAGATGGTCTCCGGCGGCAAGGGCCTGCAGAAACGCCTGGAGAAAGAACAGGCAAAATCCATTCGCGATGCCATCAAGATCTTGGACCGGGTCGCACCACTGCGGAAGTGGAACCTCCTTGCCCAGCGCCAGGAAAACACGCTGCGAGCCCAGATGCACTACCAGATCAAAGAGTTCGAGAAGGCGGATGAGTACTTCAAGAAGTGCTTCGTCATGGATCCACTGACACTGGCCATGAAACTCACGCGTCAGTACAAGACCGATGGCGTGGAGGCGGTCGAGAAGGGGTTTGAGAAGGGCGTGAAGCGCTTCAAAGATGAGCAGGCGACGATCCTGTACGCTCTCTATTCCTGGATCTTGCTGAAAGAAGAGCGTGCCGACGATGCGCTCGTGCTATTGGACGAGGGGAAAGACAAGACGGAAGACGAGACGATTCGAACCAACTGGGAGCACATTGCCAACGGCCGGCTCCGGCGCTTCTCGAACGCCGGCCTGGGTGACCAGTGGTACGCGCTGCACCTCGAAACGCCAAAGCCGGTCAAGGTCAAACAGCGCTTCGGCAGCAAGCGGCTCCGTTAGTCCGCATTTCTCATGGGCAGGACATTGTGGTGTTCGTTTCTCGCTTTGGCAGAGGCCATTGAGAATCAGCGGTCGATCCTCGGGCGAGACACTGTGTTTCCGAGACCAAAAGGCAATGCCCACCCGTTGGGTAAACTCGCGGCACGCCGGTCCTCGCTCTCACCGCACGGGGCAGTGGTTTGACGCTCGTCGGGGCCCTCGCTGCTCCACAGAAGCCGTGAAGCCCGTCTCGCTCTGCTCGGCTCCACAGCACCCGCTTGCGAAAGCAAGGCTCGACGCACCCCAAGTCTATGAGAAATGCGGGTTAGTACAGCACCAGATCGGCAATTGATTCGCTGAACGCATCGCCCGTTGCTTCGGCTTCCGCGACGAACTCAGGCACACCAAGTTCGGCGACTCTCTCCCGCGTCCACGCCTCTCCATCTCCATCAAGCCAGCGCGCAAATCCCTTGAGCAGCTCAAAGCTGTCGGGGTTGAGCCGGGCCAGACCTGAGAGAATGGCTCCCATGGTCCGGAAAGGGTCGACGTCCCTGAGTTCGGTGAACATAAGGTGCACGCCTCCGCACACTTCCCCCTCAAACTTGTTGAACGCGGGTTGGAAGTATACGTCCCTGATGGCCAGGCCAGGGAGATCGAACTCGGATACGTAAGCGGCCAACGCCTGGCCATCCACGAATGGCGCCCCGATGTACTCGAACGGTTTGCAGGTGCCGCGCGCCTCGGAAATGTTCGTGTGCTGCAGAAGTCCCGTGCAGGCATACGCGTAGACTGACTCGATGGTCGGTATGTTGGGTGACGGAGGGATCCATGGCAGTCCGGTCTCCGGCCACGTCATCGCCCGGGACCATCCGAGAACGGGAATCACCGTCAGATCCACATCGATACCATTCTCCCTCTTGAGCCAGAGCCCGAGTTCCCCCAGCGTGTAGGGCAGGAGCACGGGGATGGGCAGAGGAAAGAACTGAGGTGCAAGGGGGCCCATGCAACCACAGTGCGCGATAGGAGAAGGGCGGTCGAGGATCACCACCTCCGTCCCTGTCTCCGCGCCGGCTGTCAGAGTGTCAGCCAGAGAATCCTTGTAGGTATAGGCCCGGTGGGAGACGTCCTGAGCCTGGAACACGACCACATCGACCTCCTCAAGAAAGTCACGCGGGAACGTCCGGCTGCCTCCGTAGTAACTGAATACGGGACATTGCGTGCGGGGGTCAGTGTAGGCGTCGAAGTGAACACCATCCTGAAGCTCTCCCCGCAACCCATGTTCAAGAGCCAGGAACCCTCTGACATCGGCCCGTTCGGCAAGGAAGTCGGTCAGCGTTCCCAGCCCGGGCAACCATGCCGCAGGGGTCGCGATCACACCGACGCGCTTCCCGATCAAGTGGCTCAGTAACCGATCGATGTCGAATTGGACGGCCATGTGCCTCTCCTGCCTCATGGTTCACGGTTCAACGGTTCAGCGGTTCAACGGTTCAGCGGTTCAGCGGTTCAGCGGTTGAGCGGTTGACACAACGGTACGCCACCACATGCGAATCGTCCACAAAGAAAAAGGCGGAGACGCCTTTTACAGCATCTCCGCCTTGAGTCAAACACGTAAGCTGGCGCTTACTCCATCTCGATGGCCTCGACCGGGCACTCGTCTACACACTGACCGCAGTCAATGCACTCGTCGGAGACAACGGCTTTGCCATCGGCCATGGCAATGGCCTCAACGGGGCACACATCAACGCAGGACTCACAACCGGTGCACTTCTCAGCATCAATCTTCGCGGCCATCGTTTTTCCCTTTCCAGTTCTCAGACGGGCTGTTGTGTTGGGGCACACACCCCAACACATTCATTGAGAATTGAGCAACAATATACGCCCGCAGGGAGTTGCCGCAAGCGCCCAAACGGGGTGGCACTGCTCATCCTCGCGATGGAGACGTCCGCCGTCGGGCGCCACGCCAATGCTCACTCGGCCTCGTCCTCCGCCCCGGTAGTCCCGGCTGCGTCGCTGCGACACCGGTGGAGGTGATCAATGAGAGCGTCATTGGCGCGAATGAGGTGCGAACGGATCGTCGAAAGGATCTTCTTGGATCGGCTCTTCTCGTTAATCAGATCGTTGAGGAGGCCGACAGCTTTATTGAGATGAGCCAAACTGCGCTTGGCGAACGCGATACTTGCGTCGGACTGCTCAAACATGCCATCGTTGATGCTGTAGGCCAGGTTAGCGAGGGAACGCCCGATGTGATACAGCACTTTGAGCCCCTGGGGACGCGCATCCGGCGAGAGAATGGCCGCGTAGATGTTGCACCACCCGATGGCGGCCTGGCGCAGAACGACGAAGGCCGGATCGGCTTCGTACATCGCCGGCTCGCCCTCCTCCATATCCTCGGTTTCTTCCGGGTCCGGTTCTCCCGCAGGTTCCTCCGCCGGTGCAAGGCCTTCCTCACCGGAGGCCCACTCGATCGCGGCGGAAAACTCACAGTCCCAGCGCTGCTGACAGTCCTGGCAATCGAAATCGCAGTCAGGCATCTCGTCCTTGAACTCGGGCCCCATATGAGTCGCGATCAGCTCATTTGCCCCTGGAAAATCACAGAATCGCTTGAGGAGCCGAAAGTACCGCGCAGCGAACTCATCGCTCTCGCGGAGCGCTTGCTCCCAATCAAACTCGGTCCAGTCTTCACTTGGCTGAAGCATCGTGCCGGTATCCTTCAAATCGCCCGACGGCAAACTCAGTGGTTGGAGCAGCCGGGCCCGAACAGGGCAATCGAGTCATGCAGTGTGCGCGTCTGGATAATATACTTCCGAGAGCGACCGGGGTCATGGCCGGGCCCTTGAATAGAGGGCTCTCCCTGACTAAGAGTAACTGCTTTGGGGGCCGATCACGTCCTCGAAACAACACTCTTAACTGAATGCTCCGAACCAATGGCCGGTCCGCGGACTCCCCGCAACCGCTGCACACGATCAAGAGGAGACGACACGTGCGACGCTCTCAGGTAACAACTGTACGAAATGCGATCATAGCGCTCGTCGTCCTCCTGTCGCTCGGGCGGCAGACCCACGGAGCCCCCTTCCCTATTCCCCTCAAGAACGGATCGTTCGACGGCGGCGTGAGCGAGGCCGGCATTCCGACCGGGTGGAGCCTGTATGGCAAGCTGACCGAGGACATGCAGCTGAACATAGTTCCTCTGCCGAAGGGTCGAGGCCAGGCGCTCTGGCTCCAGGATGGAGACATCGGGAAAGAGATCGGCGTGTACCAGGAGTTCCCGGTGAAGCCCGGCGAGACGTACGAAGTCCGCGTAACGGTCCGTCGAGCAGCGGGTGCCCCGGCCCCGGGCGGTGCGTACATTCAGTTCAACTTCCTGGAGCCGTCCCGCCTCCTGTTACAGAAGGGCTTGGCCGCGAAGTCCGAAAAGGAAGCAACGGAAGTCGTTGTGAAGGGACAAGCCCCGCCCGGAAGCAGGCGAGCCAGGATCTACCTCTACACCCATCGGGGACCAACACCATCGGTTCTCGTTGAAGGTGTGCGTGTGAACGGCGGGCTCCCTCCGCCACCACCACCACCACCTAAGCTCAAACAGCCAAACATCACGGTCCTCAAGAACCTGCATCTCACCACACCGCTCGTGGCCGATGGGAAGGCGACGTGCCGAATCGTCGATGGCACCGGAGATCGGTATGCGTTAACAGCCCGGGCCATCCAGGCGGCTATCCAGACCCTGACCGGAGTCACGGTACCGATCATCAGCGAGAAAGCCGCAGGAGCAGTCATCCCGCTCACCACCCATCTGATCGTCCTCGGGAACCGCTCCACGAATGCCACGACCAACACACTCTATGACCGCTATTACACCCTCCTCGACCTCACGTACCCCGGAAAGGGTGGACACGTCGTCCGCTCGCTGCACAACCCGTTTGGAGACGGTTTGAATGCCATCCTCATCGGCGGCAGCGATGATCAAGGCGTCGCAGCTGCGGGAAGGGCCTTCACCAAGAGCCTTGCCGGAGACAAAGTCGCTGGCCGGCTGCACGTCGGACGCTTGATGGACATTCAGCTGAACCCCGCCTTCCGCGTGCCTGAGAAGATCACCGATGTCGAAACCTGGGAAGCCTCGGCAGGATATGGCTCGATCGGCTACTTCGGCTGGAACAGCCTCAGCAAGCGCATGGCCTTGTACTACATGACCGGCAACCCCTTCCACGCCCGGGAACTCGTCCGCCTTGCCTTCCCGGACAAGCAGGCCCTCAAAGAGATCTCAGAAATCGACGGAGAACGCATCGAGAACAAGGCCAATCCCTTAGGCGGCGCCTACCACTACAACGCCCACATGGCCACGCTGTACTGGGATCTCATCGAGGAGAGTCCCGTGTTCAGTGATGATGAACGGCTTCGTGTCACCAACGCACTGGCCGGCCAGCTCACTCACAAGGACTACGCACGCGAAGGAGTCTTCAGGCTCGGGCGGGCTGCCTCCGCCGTCGGTTCGCGCCACGGTCAATGGGCGGCGATGACCCTCTACTGCCTCGGCCGCTACTTCCAGAAGGACTATCCCGACCCAGTCTGGGCTCATTGTGTCCAGTCGGCCACCTATGCCTTCGCATCACTGCATGAACATGCTTGGGTATATGGAGAGAGCGACAACCTCTTCTGGTACAGCACCGGCACCGCTCCCATCTTCACGTACCTAACAATAACGGGCGATCGGAAACCCGTGGAGAATGGCGTCATCGCAACGCTTCTGAGCGGTCAGGACATGCTTCTGTCCGGCCTCAAGGATGACCGGCAGTTGCGCTACGCCTCGCTCGGATTCCTGAACAAAGCGGCCTATATCACGGGGGACGGGCGCTGGATCCGGTATCGCGAGAAAACGGGCATGAAAACTGACGCCTTCCGCGTCGGACAGTCCTTCTGGCCCGAGCCGTCGCTGAAAGCTGCCGCCCCAACCGGCACCACCGGCACGTGGAGCATCAACCCCGTCCCGTCACCTCTCTGGGAACGACGGAACAGCGGCATTCCTCTCGGCCAGTCATTCTTGTTCGGGAGCTACCGAAACGAGACCGGCCCGGGGGGCGACTTTATCTTGCTCGACGGGTTCAACGGAGCCTCGCGAAACCCCTACCATACGTTCGGAGTCCTCGACCTGCGCCTGGACGGTGTCACCGTCCTCCGCGGCTACCATACGCAAGTCCAGACCAGTGCCGATGGCATGGTCGAGCCGCAAGTGGCCATGGATGCGGCTCTCCTGCATCGCGATGCTCTGGGCAAGACCATCATAGCTGTCGGTGAGGTCCCCCGAGCCGCGTACAGCAGTTGGCGACGATACGTCGTCCGTCGCACGAGTCGCTATGCGCTCTTCGCAGACGATGTGACCTTCCGAACCGATAGCGACAATATGACAATCGGTACAGCCTGGGAAACGTTGGGTGGGGTCTGGTCCGAAGCAGAGCAGGCCGTCGCCCTCCCCGGGGAAGGCAAGCATACAGCTCCCGCGGGCTGGCTCTCCTTCCGCGCCCTCGATGCAGAATGCACGGCAAGCCCCGGACCGTCAGATCTCCTGAAACGGCTGGGGAGCATCAACATTATGCTCCTGCGTGCGACGGAAAAGGGAACATGGCTGGAAATGCCGTTCACGTTGGCCAAGCCGTTTAGAGGCCAGGTGTTCGCAGACTTCGTGAAATACGTAGACCGGGGACGGGTCCGAATCCTGCTCGACGACAAGGAAGTCGCGGCAGACGTTGACCTCAATGCTACCAGCGTGGCCCAGCATCGGGCTGACCTCGGAAAAGGAAAACTCAGTGCAGGCCGGCACACGGTCCGGATCGAGGTCATCGGCTCTTCGGGCAGCACCAAGTGCTACGTGGGTTTCACCGGCCTCGCCCTGCAGCCCGCCGACGGTGTCGTGAGTGCAACAGTACGCCCGAAACATCTTCAGCTCATGCCTTCGCAGCTCATGGATGTCAGAGGCAAACAGACGATCAACATGAGCTGGACGAAGCCTGTCAGCAAGGGAGACCACGGAATCGCCTTCTATCTGATCGCACGCGGTGGTAAGGCCGCCGACCAATCGGTCGCGTGCCTCCAGACAGGGCCAAACGCAGCGGCGTTGGCCCTGCCCGGAGCGGCGGCGGCGTTTGTGGGTGCCCACGGAGAGATGGAAGCGGCCTTCGGGATCGCGGCAACCGATCACGTCTACGGATGGCAGATGACACAGGTGAACACCGAGGGCCTCCTGCTTTCGGCCACCCCGGCCGTGGACATAGACTGGGACTTCCCGACCGGCACGCTCGAGATCGTTGCCCTCGCGCAGACCAAGGTCCGTGTGGCTCTGGCCTCCGACCGGCCGTTGGTCCTGGACGGTGTCCGCGCGGAGGCAAAGCCGGCCCCTGACGGCCTCACGGAGCTGTCTCTCGCGCCGGGTCGTCACACACTGACCGGAGCCACCCCCGCCCCCGCCGTGCACGCGAAACTGGTGAGGCACCTCGAAAACCAACTCGCAAGAGCGGGCGGCGAACGGCAGAAATCTCTGGCCGCAAAGAGGGCGGCCGGGGAACGCCGGCCGCTGGCGACGTTGAGCGTGATCGGCCGGGCGCAAGCAGAGGACAGCGTCAGGGCCATTGCCCGCTGCGATGCAGCAGGTGGAACAAGCTTGGCAATTGCCGCAGGGAAAGACGTTCACGTTCTGTCGCCGAAGGGTGAGACAATCCGCGTGCTCAAGACCGAAGGACTCGTCCGGCAAGTGCACTGGTGGCAGGAACACAGCTTGCTGCTGGCAGGCTGCGCAGACGAAAAGCTGATCGCCTTTGACCAGACCGGGAAACGAGCCTGGACGTATGTGTCAGTGATGGACCCCGCCGTGTTCCGAGCCGCGAAAACGTACTGGTTCAAGACGGCTCCCGGCCACGAAGGGATCCACGGCGTTCTGACGGGGCCGTTCATGGACAGCAAGAGCCAGTGCTTCGTCGGCAGCGCCTGCACGCTGGAAATCCTCAACCCGGACGGGCGACTGGCAAAACGCCTGCCCGTCTTCTGGGGCCCTGGATGGAAGATGCAGTTGGTGGACGGCCCGGATGACAGCCGGAACCTGCTTATTGCCCGTTGGCCCAACGGCAACGACACGCTGGCCACCGTGAACAGCAAGACGCTCAAAGTAGGGCGAGGCTTCTTCGGTGTGCCCAAGGGCCACACGATGGTAGGGGGCTGGGCTGCGCAGAACCGAGTCGGCACCACCTACACCGACTTGGACGGTGACGGCAGCAAGGAACTCGTCTCCGCGACCAATGGGACATGGAACCGCGTCACGGTCTATGACGGCGCTGGCACGCCAATCCATAACGCCCAGTTCGGACCGGGCAAGAGCAAAGCCCCGTACTCGACCATGCGTGCCCTCGGTGTGGCAGATATCGACGGCGATGGCAAGCAGGAGATCATCGCAGGCGTGGCAAGTGGACTGGTGGTCGGCCTGAGCCACACGTGCGAACGGCTCTGGAGTCGACGCCTGAACAGTCCGCCTGTCAAGATCGCGTGCACGGCGTCCGGAACGTGTCGCATCGCGGTGGCATGCGAGGATGGCTCCATCATCGGGCTGGATGCGCACGGGACTCCGGTCGTTGAGACAAGCGTGAAGGGGCGACCGACCGTTCTCCAGGCCCACCAGTTTGGGAAAGGCGCGCCACGACTGGTCGTCGGGACGAGCAGTGGCCAGGTCACCTTCCTGAACGTGCCGTGACCGGAGAGTCCAAACCAAGCCGCGCACAACGAAACGGTCTTCACGCTGCCGCCCCCCCCCGTTGGTCAGGGCTCTGACGGAACCAAACCAGCGCTCCGGAGCTCCGGTCATCCCTGACCGGCTTGACGGAACCAAACCAGCGCTCTGGAGCTCCGGTCATCCTTGACCGGCTTGTCCCGGATCAGTGAACCGGCCTTCAGAAAGCGAGAAGCAACGCCGGTGATCGATTGAGACTGTGCGTTCTCCCTCAGCAAGGGAGAAGTCACTCAGCGGCATCCGGGGAGCTTGCCGTGTCTTCGGAAGCTCCCAACTCTGGCAGGAAACTCAGTTGCCGACGTTCCTGTTCGGCCTTCTGTCGCCGTCGTTCACGTCGTTGTTCAGCCCGGTGTTCCGCCTGGCGGGCATGCACCACGCTCATTTCGCGCGAGTTCGCCACAAACGCGGATCTGGCCTCCTGGATCTCTCGTAACGCATCGATATCGCCCCGAACACAGTCCAATCGCCTTGTGTCGTCCTCCTGCGTCCGGCAATCAACCCGCGTCAACAGCTCCTCAGCGCGATCAAGGTCAGGGACCAGGTCGTGGTCGGTTGCCTCGATGCTCAGGATTTCGGCCAGACGCAAGTATGGCGGCACATGGTCAGGCCAGCGCTCCATAAGCTCCTCGAACTCGTTGACGGCCTCGGCCGTTCGCCCAAGTTCAAGTTGATGCTCCGCGTGTGCCTCGGAGAAGCTCAAGACGGCGTCCTCCGACATACGCGGAAAACACGTGAGGACATCTTCAGTGAACCGCAAAGCCCGAGCCGCGGCCCACGTGCTGCGACCAGCGACATCGTCCAGCAGGACCTTGAACTCATCCAGCCAAACCCCGATCAACTCGCGACCCTCAAAGGTGGTCTCCATCGCGTCATCCGCCGGATCGCTCAGCTCCGGCGGGATGCGCGTCATCAGCTCTTCCCAGAAGCGAAGCCAACACTCCATGGCCTCCCACTGAGAGTCGGCCCTGAGGTGGATGTAGCCGGCTTCCAGCCAGCGATTCAGTCCACGGTCCTTCTCGGGCACGTCGCGTCCGTACACAGACTGAGGGACCGGGATCTTGTTCAGACAGCACTTCTTGAACTTCTTCCCACTGCCGCATGGACAGGGCTCGTTGCGTCCGATCTTGCGTCCCTGCCGATGTGACAACGGGCGTGGCGCCGCAGAAAGGACAGCCAGCAGCTCATCAGGGTCGGGCTTGTGGTCCTCGCCCCAGCCTCTCCGCCAGACACTCATGGCTTCCTCTGCCGGCAACGGCGGTCGGCAATGGTACTTAACCGCAGCCTCTCGACACGCCTTGGCCCCGGCCCTGAAATCTTCTTTCACTTCCTCGAGCGTGATGCACCCCTCATCAGCCAGTCCCATGGTGTAGACATCCTCAATGAGAGGCAGCGCCTTCTTGAAGCACATGTCACAGCACAGCGACACACAGGTGTCCCAGACATGAGACGTTTCCAGCTCGAGGCCACCGTCCAGGAGGCTCAAGACGTACACCTCCAACTCTGAAACGGGCAGCTCCCCCCGATGCAGAACAAGACGTGCAAAGGTCCGCAACGCCATGCTGCGCGCGTACTCCGCAACCGTGCGGTCTTCGATCAAGCTCTTGAGCTGTGGGACACGGCCAGCACAGGTCCGCGCCAAGAACATCGGCATATGCTCGGTCAGGATGTCGCCAGTCAGAACTCTCAACTGCGGTCCGGGCAATCGACAGATCGCGACGTAACGCTCGAATGCCGGCTCGGACTCCATCTCGGCGCACAGATACAGCGAATAGACAAAGAGAGCCGTCGTCTCCGCGAACGGGTCCTTCAACGCCTCGGCCAGAACGCCCAAGAACGCCGGCTCAGCCTCGCTCCAGTTAGCCCGGATCCAGTCCAGCGCCGCACTGGGCACGTCCTGAGCATACGGGCGCAATTGCTCCAGAGCCTGCTCAAGGCCCACACTTGGATCACCCGTCCTATGCATCCGTTGGTCTCTCACTTGGCGCGACATGTCTACCGTTCCTCGGGGCGTCCTAACGTGCCACGTCCAAGACACTTCGCCAAGGTCGATACAGGAAGGGCTCTCGAAAGAGTTTTCTGCTGTACTGCTCCGCCGCATGGGAGGGGCAGAACAAGCATCAGCAAAAGGAGAGAAGGAAGAGGAGCGAGAAATGGTAGCGGCTCAGGGAGTCTGCCGTTCGGCAGGCCAAGCTCGAACTTCATCCTGCCGAACGGCAGGACACGGACACGATGTGCCTTCAGCCAGGAATGCAGTAAGCCAACGGTGGCCTGCTCCGGACTTGAGTTGCTTCTCTCGCTTGCGAGCCGTCGTGTAGTCCGGGAATTCCTCAGTGTGTACCAGTTCGGCGTTCCCGAGCCGACGAGATCCGACCGACTGCTTCTTGCGGTGTTCGCGGAGGCGACGGGATAGGTCGTTCGTGATCCCGACATAGCGCATGCCGGAGTCGGGGTCTCGAAGGACATACAGTGTGGTCATCCGCCTTTCCCCCTGAAAGGCACTCACTGTGAGAAGAGAAAAATGGTAGCGGCTCAGGGACTCGAACCCCGGACACTCGGATTATGATTCCGCGTCTTCCCTGCCTGGTAGATGTATTTCGTGTCGGTTTGTGCCGCTATAGCCCTTGCGTCCGGCTTGTGACATGGCATGGTAAAGCATGACCTAGTGGCCACAAGCAACCTTGGAGATGGACCCATGGCACGACGGACGAAGGGCAGACTCTACACCCGGCGGAGCAAGAAACACGGGGCGATCTACTGGCTCGACTACTCCATCAACGGCGAACGCTTCCGGCAGAAGCTGACCGATGACGACGGGCAACCGATCACCCGCGAAAAGCCCGCCGAGGCAGCATCTGACCGCATTTTGCGGCCTTATACGGCAAAGACCGATGCAGAGAGGCGACGCCTGGCGGCGGATGCCCTCGGAGACGCCGAAGCGCGGGCTCAGGCAGCTGAAGAGGCAACCAAACCGAAGCTGCCGATTGCCGAGATGTGGGAGAGGCACCCCTACAAAACGAACACGCGGGGAACCACTGAACGCTCCCTGTCCGCCACTACCGTCAGGGACAACCTCTCGCAGTGGTCCAAGTTCGAAAAGTGGGCCGAAGCCGGGGGCATTCGGTTCGCCGAAGATGTGACGGCGGACATAGCAGGCCAGTTCAGAAAGGACCTTCTCGCCTCCGGCACAGTGAGCGGAGACCGCATCAACAAGATAGTCCTGCTCTGCCGCGTCATGTTCCAGCTTGCGGGGATCGAACCAAACCCGTTCGCGGGGCTGCGCAAGCGAAACCACAAGCCCCAGGGACGCCGCGAGTTTACCACGGGTGAACTCAAGTCCGTGTGTCAGTCGGCGGACGGTGAATTGCGGGCCTTGCTGGCCGTGGGGCTCTACACCGGCTTGCGGCTGGGCGACTCCGCGACGCTTGATTGGTCCGAGGTAGCGGATGATCTGTCGAAGTTGGTCCGCGAACCGTCCAAGACATCGTACAAGGGCAAGAAGCTGGTACTCCCGCTCCACCCCGTTTTGCAGGCGATCCTGGCCGAGACCCCGGCACCCAAACGGGAAGGTGATGTCATGCCGAGCCTGGCGGCGGTCTACCGGGACAGCCGTAGCGCCCTCACGAAGCGGATCCAGGATCACTTCCGATCGTGCGGCATTCGGCTGCACAAGCCCGGAACCGGTTACGTGCGCAATGCAAACGGGTCGATCAAGCGGACCGGGACGAATTCCAACGAGAAGGAACACACCGGCAGGCGAGCCGTGGTCGAGGTCGGCTTCCACAGCCTGAGACACAGCTTCGTGAGCATCTGCGCCCGTGAAGGCGTCCCTCTGCACGTGGTACAAGCCCTGTGCGGCCATGCAAGCCCGCAGATTCAGGAGCTGTACCTGCACGCATCCCCGACGGATGCCAGCAATGCCATCGCCGCTTTTCCTGCTATTACCGAACTCGACACCGAATCCACCGACCACACCGACCACACCGACCGTGACCGGCTCGCGGGCCTTGCCCGATCCCTGCCGATTGTGCAGGTCCGGGCGCTTCTGAACCACGCCGCATCGCTGGCCAGCAAGTAGGTTGCTGACCAGCATGACAGAGCGGTATAAGCCCGCCGCCAACGGCCTGCGCCTAACGCGCTCCTACCTGCTCCACCCCGCAATCTCTATTGGCCTTCTCGCCGGCAGCCTGAATCCGCGCAATCAACGCCTGAGTCACCCTGCCATCTCCCCGATCGTCGCCGCCAGCAGTGTCCTCAAGCTGAGCCCGGCTAGGAAGCAGCTTCGTCCAGATGTCCTTGATGAACATTGTGCAGAAGCCGGGCGCTTCGCGGCACTGCCTGAGAAGCGTCCAGGCCCCAGGGGAAGGACAATCGTCGGCAGTCGTCGAGGAGTCATCGATGTGGTTGAACACCCACCGGACTACCACGGCCTCCGAAGCTGTCTTGCCGGCCAGGGCAGCCGGGGCAATGGGGAGTTGAGGGCCTTGAGCATCGGTAACAGGATACCCGTTCTGCATCTCGGCCAGGGCGTACTCCGTTGCCTGCTTGGGCGGCATGCCGGATTCCCTGAGTTCGTTGCGGCGTTCGAGAAATCTTGGCCACAGTCCCTGATCCTTGAGAGTCTGCTTTACGCTGTCAGCTATCTGTCCGCTCATCGGTCATATTCTCCGTTCTTGATTAGTCTTTCGGGGCCTCGCGCGCGCCCGAGGCGAGAGAAGTCGTCCAGAGGCTACCCCCTGCCCTCTCTCATTTCAGAAAGTGTCTGCTTTGTCGTCCGTCTTCTTTGTCTTCTATCGTCTTTCGTGTCGTTCACTGTCGCTCGTGTTTTCTCCCCCTCACCCCCTGTTTTCCCGGGGAACACCCGAGACGACAGACGACATGAACGTCGTTTCTGCCAACCGTGCCGCTTTTTGCGAACAACACTGAACGACACGGCCGACAGAAGCCGACAGGAACAACAGAAGTCGACACTCAGCAGAGCATGCACGTCTTGCCTTCCCAACGTGCCGAGCCGGCATCGACTACCAGCTGCAGGTCGGCCGTCGCCTCCTTAGCTGTGGAGTAGCGCCCGGTGTGGCTGCGGTGGAACTCGCGAGACGTCGCACCGCCTCCCCGCTTGTGCAGCCAGGCAACAACGTCTTGAACCCGGTCGCCTTCGAATTGGCCGGTAGTGAGTCCATACACGCGGAGTTGCTCACCGAGGAAGTAGCGCGTGAGTTCGATGGCGTCTTTCATCACTTGTAGGGACACGTCCCCGTTGATGTTGCACTCCTCCACCGCAGCGCCGAGACCGTGGCGCACTAAGGCAAGGCGTAGCGTTAGACCTCGGGCTTTGTCGATGAACAACGCGGCCCTCTCATCGGCAGCATATGATCTCTCGGCCAACGCGTTGAAGAACGTCACGTAAGCCTTCTTGGCCTCGTCGCTGAGGCCAAGCACATGAGGCCTGTAGCAACCGGTGTTGGAATCGAAGTCGGCAAACGGGCGGGTCCGCAGCCACAAGACAGCATCGTGCCAGACCTTCGTGTCCTTCTCGGTCGTCTCAGTGTCCGACCACCGGCGCAGGCGCTTCGGCATCTCGGCTATCAGAAGCCGTGGGACGAGACCGCTCAGGAACCGCTTGGGGTCGAAACACTCCGCGAACACTCCGGGTTGGATGCCGCCCAGCACACACACGCTCGCAGCGGGGATTCTGATCCGTTCGTCGTTGGTCTTCCGGTCGAGCTCATATTCTCCGCCGTCATAGAACTCCAGCCACGCCTCCTCGTCGCCCCCGGACTTCTTGTAGGCGTTGAAGCCCTTGGCCCACCCCGCAAGTTCGCCTCGGAAGCACACCAACCCTCGAGGGCTCTCGTTCATACGTGCTATCACCGCTTCCATCGTCGCGTCGCCCACGACGATGCGCCCTTGGGGAGTGAGTAGGGCGTTTTCGTCGGTGGCCTCGATGGGGACCACGTCACGCAGCGGGGCCACGACCGGGCGCAATGCCCCGGTCTTGTTGCTGCCGGAGTGCCCGACCAGAGCCCCCCAGAGCACGGGCGGTACAAGAAACCCGTCTTTCCCCTTCAGTCGCCATGCGTTGCCCATGGCAGCGCCACCGACCACCAGCACCGACATTCCCACGGAGGCGATGTCGACAACTTGAGTCTCTGCGACCTGCTGAACATAGCCCGCGATCTTCGGAGGCAGGCAGTGGATTGGCAAAGGCTGACGCTCGGGCTCGGGGTTTGTGGGCTCTGCCTCAGCGTCCATCGCCGAGGCGGCATGGTTGGCCTGCGGGGTGGGCCTGTCGATGTCGTCAGGATCTTCGGCGTTCCCGCCTCCCGCCTTGGCCAGCAGGGCGGCGGCAGACCTCTGGCCAACAATGAGGGCCATAGCGTCTTGGCTCGACCGCAGGCCGAACTCATCGAGCAACCAGCCGCGAGCTTTCTTGCCTGGTGTCCTGCGGGCCTCATCAATCTTGCGCTCGAAGTCGCGCACGTCGGCCTTGCTGCCTCGGTCCCATGCCGGGTTACATCGCGGGTTGAAGTCCGACCAGAGTAGCCCCGTGGCCGTGCCATCGTCCAACTCGAACCCCACCACGAGAGCACGGGCGGCCCAAAGCAGGGCATCATGTCCGCCGGAGCCCTGGACTGCGGGATCGCACTGCTGAAGGTAGAGCTTTGCCCGCTCGACGATCGGCGTTCCCGTGGTGATCGGAGCCGGTGCCGTCTTCACGGACGGCGGTAGCGCGCTCTTCGGTGGTGAGACTCGCTCCCATGGCGGCAGTTTGCGCTTGGTGGGCTCCAGCTTCGGCCCATCGTCTGTCAGTGGTGACACGAGGTCCAGCAACCAGGTGGGAGCTTCGGCAGTGTCCGCCTTCTCGTCTACCCAAGCGTAGGTTTGTCCGTTTGGATGGATCGACGGAGGCACGACGACGTACCCGCCATTGCCTCGCACGTCGATATGAGGGCGGATGCTCTGCTTGTTCCGGATCTCCCGATCTGTCGGCCAGGCGAATAGCAGATGCCGTCCGCCTCCTCCGGTCTTCTGCTCCAGCGTCTCGGGGAGGGGGCCACACTCGGCCTCCATGGCGGTTAGGGACTTGCCGCCATCTTCGCCGTCGATGTCGAGCACCCAAAAGCGGGCATTCTCGCCGGTCGCAATACCGATGTTCGCGTCTTGCCAGCGATCCAACCACCATCTCTCTATTTGGCGCTCGTTGGTGGTGCCTGCCTTGAATCCATTGGGCGTCAGGGGCGTCTTCTCGCCGGGCTTCAAAGGCAGCACGGGCCAGTCTCGCTTGGCATAGGCGATAGCGCATTCGTAGTGGTCAGCCATTGAGTGCACCTCCCTTCACCCGCAGAAAACCTAACCGGAACATGCGGCTGAGCGTGTAGAAAAGCGCGTCGGCCAAGAGCACGGACACCGAGAGAGCGAGGGCCTCGTTCTCCGAGTTGAGCAGGCCGTCGAACACCCCACGTATTCGCTGCATCTCCGCTCTGTCGGCGGGATCGGTGTAGAAGAGTCCTCCGCCAGTTTGGGAGGTGGGAGAGACGGCGGACACCTGGCGTGTGACCCCCACAAGGATGAGCTGCGTTTCCCGATCAGTGAGGAGCTCCCTCTCGGAGTCATCCAGAGTCGGAGCTTGACCTAACGGCCGTTCTGGTGGTATGTTGTGACTGTCCTTGATCATAGCTATTCTCCTGTGTGGTAATGGGTAAGTGCGTTGTGGTTCAGGACGCTTTGGCCTGACGAGGTGGCGACCTCGTCGGGCCTCTTTCTCTCCGAGCTACTCATTCTCTTTGCCCTCCATATACTCTCGCAACGCAGCCTCGGTGATTCGCCACTGCGCGCCGAGTTTGACTGCTTTCAGGTTGCCCCGCTCGATCTCGCGCTTGATCGTGAACCGGGACAACCCTGTCGGCTCCTCCGCTTGACGCATGGAGTAGGACTTCCTCGGCAGTCGATTGCTGTCTTCGCCCAGACCGTTGAGGGCCGCCACGAGGTTGCGCGGGTTCAGTTCGGGCCAGAATGGCCCCAGTAGACCAGTTGCGCTCTGGAGGATTGCATGGGGTGGTGTTCGTGTTTTCACTGTCGATCCTTTCTGCTTCCGGGTGGTTACGGTGGCGGGTCGTTGAGACCTCCTGAATACACAAAGAATACCGCCATACAGGAGTCATAACTACCTGGCGCGCAATCTGTGTCCGCCTTTTGTCTTGTTTGTCTACGCTTGTCTACGCTTGTCTACGCTTTGCCATAATAAAGACCGCAAACAGACACAAGGCCCCATGCGGTGTGCTGCTATCTGCAAGCAAATGAACGCCAGAAGAGATGTTTGCTCGAAGTAGATGAGGGGGAAATGGGCGAGACGTCGGAGCCGTGAGCGAGGGAGAGAGTGGCAGTCTCCGAGGGCCGCAGAAGTATGTGTGTGGGGCGGACGGGCTAACTAAGAGCCTCAAGTCTCAAGGCGGGGGGGGGCACATTCTCGGAGCGCCTGGGAGCCCGCTTTGAGCATCGACTGTGCTCAGGTTGGCCAGGCTGCTTGTGCTCAGCTGGCCAGTTTCTCGGCTTTCAGCTCTTCGGGGTTTGGCTCTCGTTCGGTTGCTGCGCCAACTTCGCCGTCTCCGACAGCTCGTCGGCGTTTGCCTCTACTGCGAACGCCAGAGCTCGCTGCATCGGGCTCTGAGGATTCTGCAGTGCTTGCTGCGCTGCCTCTTTCATCGTCAAAGAGGTCTGCTTGTTTTGCGTCCCTTGATTCGTCATTGGTGAATCTTCCGGTGATAGCACCGGGCTGGAACGGTGCTCATTGGCCAGCCCGGGGCCGTGGCGATCCCTACGCAGCATTCAGCATACGAGCCAAGTCAATCGTGGGCAGCTCGGCCACCTCGGCGGCGTTGTGGTCGCGTTCGACCAGCAGAGCGGGCCAGGCGTCGCGGGAGTCGGTGGCTCTTGTGTCGGCCAGGGACTGAGAGGACCGGCAGGCGTAAAGCGGACCGCTTTCCGCGAAGGTCGTGGCTGCGGTCATGTTTCGTCCTTGAGACACGCAATGTCGCAACCGGGACGGCCGTGAGTATACAGGTCGCTCTCGTGGCCGGCAAGCCCAGGCGTTCTGCCGACATCAGCCAGCCAGTGGGGGAGGAGGACGCGCCGTCTCAGCACGCGCCGATGGAGCGCCTGCGTCCTCACAGGCATGGATAGGACTCCTATTTCTGCACACGGACATGCCACTCAGGACACCACCCAGTACATCGTGCGTCGAGCCTTGCAATCGCCGCTCGTCTCGACTACTGTTGCACCCGCACGGACCGACCGCAGCCGGCGCGCACATCGTCGGAGATGCGGCGGAACGGGGAGCGGAGTGGGCCCATGGCGCGAGGGAAGGATTCCACGCTACGGCGATGCGTCTTGCCCACGGCCCGGTACCGGCGCCGGGGGCCGATACCCGTTCAGGAAGTCGTGCGTGTCCTCTTGCACGTTTCACTCGGCACATGGGGTTCTGCGATGAGCGATACGAACCTGTCTTCTTTCATTTGGTCCGTGGCCGACCTGCTGCGCGGAGACTACAAGCAGTCGGATTACGGCAAAGTCATCCTGCCGTTCACCATCCTGCGTCGTCTCGACTGCGTGCTGGAGCCGACCAAAGCCGCCGTGTTGGCGGAAAAGAAGACGCGGGAGAAGGCCGGTCTGAACCCCGAGCCCTTTCTGCTACGCACGTCCGGCCAGCTCTTCTACAACACTTCGCCGCTCGACCTGAAGACGCTCATGGGCGATCAGGACCACATCGGCGAGAATCTTCGGGCCTACATGCAGGCGTTCTCGCCCGCCGTGCGCGACATCTTCGAGAGCTTCAAGTTCCACACGCAAATCGATGAGCTCGACAAGGCCAACCTGCTCTACATGGTCACGGAGAAGTTCGCCAATATCGACCTGCATCCAGCCACGGTCAGCAACGCCCAGATGGGCGCGGTCTTCGAGGAACTGATCCGCAAGTTCGCGGAGCTCTCCAACGAAACAGCCGGAGAGCACTTCACCCCGCGGGAAGTGATCCGGCTGATGGTGAATCTGATCTTCATCGAGGACGATGCGGCCCTCACCAAGCCGGGCGTGGTCCGTTCGCTCTACGACCCCACCGCGGGCACGGGCGGCATGCTGAGCGTGGCCGACGAACACCTCGCCGGTCTCAACCCCGACGCGCGCCTGGTCATGTACGGCCAGGAACTGAACCCCGAGTCCTACGCCATCTGCAAGGCGGACATGCTCATCAAGGGGCAGGATATCGCCAACATCATCTTCGGCAACACGCTCTCCGCCGACGGGCTGCACGGGAAACGCTTTGACTACATGCTCTCGAATCCCCCTTTCGGGGTGGCGTGGAAGAAGATCGAGCGGGAGATCCGCAAGGAAGCCAAGGAGCAGGGCTACAACGGCCGTTTCGGTCCGGGCCTGCCCCGAGTTAGCGACGGTTCGCTCCTGTTCCTCCTGCACCTGGTCTCGAAGATGCGCCCGGCGGTGGACGGCGGCAGTCGGTTCGGCATCGTCCTCAACGGCTCGCCCCTCTTCACCGGCGGGGCCGGCTCGGGCGAGAGCGAGATCCGGCGATATGTCCTGGAGAACGACCTGGTCGAGGCGATCATCGCCCTGCCCACGGACATGTTCTACAACACCGGCATCAGCACCTACGTTTGGATCGTGAGTAACCGCAAGCCCGCCAAGCGCGCCGGCAAAGTCCAACTCATCGACGCCTCCAGCTTCTGGCAGAAGATGAGGAAGGGCCTCGGCAGCAAACGCAAGGAACTGAGCCCGGAGCACATCGAGGACATTACCCGACTCTTCGGCGAGTTCCGGGAGGTCACCCGCGACGACGTGCCGATCTGCCGGATCTTCCGCAACGAGGACTTCGGCTATCGCACCATCACCGTCGAACGCCCCCAGCGCGACGAGCAGGGCAAGGTCGTGGTGGGGCTCAGGGGCAAGGCCAAAGGTAAGCCCGTGCCGGACTCCAGTCTGCGTGACACCGAGAACGTGCCACTCGGCGAGGACGTGGGAGAGTACTTCGAGCGCGAAGTCCTGCCCCACGCGGCCGATGCCTGGATTGACCACGACAAGACGAAGGTCGGCTACGAGATCCCCTTCAACCGCCACTTCTACGTGTTCAAGCCGCCCCGCCCCCTGGACGAGATCGACGCTGAGCTCAAGGCCTGCACCGACCGCATCCTGACCATGATCGAGGGGCTGACGCAATGAGCTTCCCGCGCTACCCAGCGTACAAGGACACTGACATCGAATGGATCGGCGCGGTGCCAGAGCACTGGAGTGTCGAGCGTGGGCGATTCTTGTTCGAGAAGCTCGAACTCCCCACAGATCCAGAGGACGGAGTGGTGACTGCATTCCGAGACGGTCAAGTGACGCTGCGAGAGAATCGGCGCACAGAGGGGTTCACCGTTGCAGTTCTTGAGCATGGCTATCAGCGGGTCCGCAGAGGCGATCTGGTGATTCACGGGATGGATGCATTCGCCGGTGCAATTGGAGTCTCAGAATCGACAGGAAAATGCACTCCCGAGTATTCCGTCCTGGCTCCCCATCGCTCCGAAACCGACAGCCGCTACTTTGCAGCTGTTCTTCGGCTGATGGCGCAACGGAACTTCGTCTTTGTGATCTGCCCATCGGTTCGGGAACGCGCCCCACGTTTCAGGTATCCCGCATTCAAGGACGTGCTCCTCCCTGTTCCTCAGGGGGCCGAGCAAGCCGCCATCGCCGCCTTCCTGGACCGGGAGACGGGGAAGATCGACGAGCTGGTGGCGGAGCAGCGGCGGCTGATCGAGCTCTTGAAGGAGAAACGCCAGGCCGTCATCTCCCACGCCGTCACCAAGGGCCTCAACCCCAACGCCCCCATGAAACCCTCCGGCATCGAATGGCTCGGAGACGTCCCGGAGCATTGGGAGGTGGTGCGTGTGAAGGCCGTCAGCACATTCACGACGAGTGGGCCGCGAGGATGGTCGGACCGCGTGGGTGACGAGGGGGACCTTTTCATCCAGAGTGGCGATCTCAACGACTGCCTTCAGGTTTCCTTCGAAACCGCCAAGCGAGTGCAAGCGGGCGATGACGCAGAGGCCAGCCGTACGCGGTTATGTGATGGCGATGTAGTGGTCTGCATTACCGGGGCAAAGACGGGCAATGTGGCCGTTTGTGCGTGCGTCCCCGAGGCAGCGTATGTCAACCAACATCTGTGCTTGATCCGCCCGCATCAGAGCGTTCTGCCCAGCTACGTCGGAACATCGCTCAAGAGCAAGCTGGGGCAGACCTATTTCGAGCTTTCCCAGTATGGCCTGAAGCAGGGCTTAAGCCTGGAGAACGTGCGTGAAGCACCTATCCTGCTGCCGCCAATCAAGGAGCAAGCCTGCATCGTAGCTTTCATTAGTGCAGAGGCCGCCAAGTTCGACGCCCTGACCGCCGAAGCCCAGCGTGCCATCGAGTTGCTGCAGGAACGCCGGACCGCGCTGATCTCCGCCGCCGTGACCGGCCAGATCGACGTCCGCCATTTCGACGAAGGGAGCGCCGCATGAGCGACCCCAGCGACATCATTCTCTACACCACCCCCAGCGGAGCCGTGCGGGTCGAGGTGTTCGTGCGGGATGAGACGGTCTGGCTGACCCAGAAGGCCTTGGCCGAACTCTTCGGGGTGAAGGTCCCGGCCATCAGCAAGCATCTGAAGAACATCTTCGCCACGGGAGAGCTGGCTGAACAGGCAGTTGTTTCCATTTTGGAAATAACTGCCGCGGATGGGAAATCCTACCAGACCAGCGTCTACAACCTCGACGCCATCATCGCGGTGGGCTACCGGGTCAACAGTTTTCAGGCCACCCAGTTCCGCATTTGGGCGACCCGGACCCTGCGCGAGTTCATCACCAAGGGCTTCGTCCTCGACGACGAACGCCTCAAGCAGGGCAAGACGCTCTTCGGTCAGGACTACTTCGACGAGCTGCTGGAACGCATCCGTGAGATCCGCGCGAGCGAGCGGCGCTTCTATCAGAAGATCACCGACCTTTACGCCCTTGCCGCGGATTACGCGCCCGATGCGCCGCAGACCCGTGAGTTCTTCGCCACCGTGCAGAACAAGCTGCACTGGGCGATCACCGGTAAGACGGCGGCGGAACTGATCCATGCCTCGGCCGATGCGACCAAGCCGGCCATGGGGCTCAGCACGTGGAAGCAGGCCCCGCACGGTAAGGTGCTGAAATCCGATGTCACCGTGGCCAAGAACTACCTGAACCAGGCCCAGGTGCAGGAACTCAACCGCATCGTCTCGGCCTATCTGGATCTCGCCGAGAACCGCGCCCAGCGCGGCATCGTCACCACCATGGCGGATTGGGCCGTCTTCCTGAACCGCTTCCTGGAACTCGCGGACTACCCGATCCTGAGCGACAAGGGCAAGGTCAGCGCCCTGGAGGCCAAACTCAAGGCCGAGGCCCAGCTCGCGGTCTTCCGCCAGCGCCAGGACCAGGACTACATCTCAGACTTCGACCGCGAAATCAAACGCCTGGAAGGCCAACTGCAGGGAAAGAAGCCTGATGAGCCTGCATAAAGAGATCAGCTTCGAGACCGAGATCTGCGCACACCTCGGCGCGCACGGCTGGCTCTACGCCGAGGGCGACGCGGCGGGTTACGACCGGGCCCGGGCACTGTTCCCGGCCGACGTCCTGACCTGGGTGCAGACGGCTCGACCCGAGGTCTGGGAGACACTCACCAAGAACCACGGCGCGCAGGCCGGCGAGACGTTGCTCAGCCGCCTGCGGCAGCAGCTCGACCAGCGCGGGACGCTGGGCGTACTCCGGCACGGCATTGAACTGCTGGGGCTGAAACGGCCGTTGAAGCTGGCCGAGTTCAAGCCGGCACTCGCCATCAATGCCGACATCCTGGCCCGTTACGAGGCCAACCGTCTGCGCGCGGTCCGGCAGGTCCACTACTCGACGCACTGTGAGAACAGTATCGACTTGGTGCTGTTTCTGAATGGCATCCCCGTGGCCACGGTGGAGCTGAAGACCGACTTCACCCAGAGCGTCGGGGACGCCGTCGACCAGTACCGCTTCGACCGATTGCCGCGCCCCAAGGGGCAGGCCCCCGAGCCGCTGCTGTCCTTCCCCAACGGTGCCCTGGTACACTTCGCGGTGAGTAACAGCGAGGTGCACATGGTGACCAAGCTGGCGGGGCCGGCCACAGCCTTCCTACCCTTCAATCAGGGCGACAACGGCGCGTCCGGCAACCCGGTCAACCCCAAGGGCGGTCACCGCACGGCCTACCTCTGGGAGCAGGTCTGGGCGCGCGAGGGCTGGCTGGAGATCCTCGGCCGCTACATCATCGCCCAGCGCGACAAGAAGAAGCAGATCGAGAAGATCATCTTCCCTCGTTACCATCAGCTCGACGTCACCCGCGCGCTGCAGACGGCCGTGCGCCGGGACGGGGCCGGGGGCAAGTACCTGATCCAGCACTCCGCCGGCTCGGGAAAGACCAACTCCATCGCCTGGACCGCGCACTTCCTGGCCGAGTTGCACGACGACAAGCACAATAAGGTCTTCGACACGGTCCTGGTGGTCTCGGACCGAAACGTCATCGACTCGCAACTGCAGGAAGCGCTTTTCGACTTCGAGCGCACCGCCGGCGTGGTGGCGACGATCACCAACAAAGACGGCAGCAAGAGCGGCAAGCTCGCCGAGGCGCTCTCCGGGGACAAGAAGATCGTGGTCGTCACCATCCAGACCTTCCCCTTCGCGCTGGAGGCGGTGCGGGAGCTGGCGGCCACCCAGGGCAAGCGGTTCGCCGTGATCGCCGACGAGGCCCACAGCTCGCAGTCCGGCGAGGCGGCGGCGAAGCTCAAGGCCGTGCTGAGCGCCGACGAACTGGCGGAGTTGAACGACGGCGGGGAGGTCAGTTCCGAGGACATCCTGGCCGCGCAGATGGCCGCACGCGCCGACAACCGGGGCATCACCTTCGTGGCCTTCACCGCCACCCCCAAGACCAAGACCATGGAGCTGTTCGGGACGCGCCCCGACCCGACGCAGCCCGCCGGGCCGGGCAACCTGCCCGCGCCATTCCACGTCTACTCCATGCGGCAGGCCATCGAGGAGGGGTTCATCCTCGATGTGCTTCACAACTACACCTCCTACAAACTGGCCTTCAAGCTGGCGCACGAGGGGGCCGAGTACGACGAAACCACGGTGGAGCGCCAGGGCGCGCTCAAGCGCATCATGGGCTGGGTCAAGCTGCACCCGTACAACATCGCGCAGAAGGTGCAGATCGTGGTCGAGCACTTCCGTGAATACGTGGCCCCACTCCTGGCCGGGGAAGGCAAGGCCATGGTGGTAGTGGGCAGCCGTGTGGAAGCCGTGCGCTGGCAGTTGAGCATCACTCAATACATCAAGGAGCGCGGCTACAAGATCGGGACCGTGGTGGCCTTTTCCGGCGAGGTGAACGACCCGGAATCCGGACCGAATCCCTTCTCGGAGAACGGCCACACGCTGAACCCGAACCTGCGAGGCCGCGACATCCGCGAGGCGTTCAGGGGCGACGAGTACCAAATCCTGCTCGTGGCGAACAAGTTTCAGACCGGCTTCGACCAACCGCTGCTGTGCGGGATGTACGTGGACAAGCGCTTGGCCGGCATTCAGGCCGTGCAGACGCTCTCCCGCCTCAACCGCGCCTTCCCTGGCAAGGACACCACCTACGTCCTGGACTTCATGAACGACGCCAAGGACGTGCTCGCCTCCTTCAAGACCTACTACGCCACCGCTGAGGTCTCGGCGGCCACCGACCCCAACCTAGTCTACAATCTGCGCGCCAAGCTGGACGCCGCCGGGTACTACGACGACTACGAGGTGAATCGCGTCGTGGATGCGGAACTGAAGGGCGCCAAGCAGAGCGAGCTGGTGGCGGCGATCGCACCCGTACAGGACCGACTGATGAAGGCCTACAAGGCCGCGCAGGAAGCGCTCAAGGCCGCGAAAGAGATGGGGGATGAGACAACCGCCAAGAACGCCAAGGACGAGCTGGACGCCCTGATTCTCTTCAAGGGCGACATGGGGGCGTTCGTCCGGTTGTACACCTTCCTCTCCCAGATCTTTGACTACGGGAACACTGACGTCGAGAAGCGCACCATCTTCTACAAGCGCCTGCTGCCGCTGTTGGAGTTCGGCCGCGAGCGCGAGGGCATCGACCTCTCTAAAGTGGTCCTAACTCATCACCACCTGAAGAACCGTGGCAAGCAGGCCATGGCGCTGGGTGCCGGCGATACGCCCGCACTGGCCCCGATCACCGAAACGGGCGGCGGCAGTGTCCAGGAGAAGCAGGCCGTCTACCTGAGCGAGCTGATCCAGAAGGTGAACGACCTGTTCGAGGGCGAACTGACCGAGCAGGACAAGCTGGTCTACGTGAACAACGTCATCAAGGGTAAGCTGCTTGAGTCCGAGACACTGCGCATGCAGGCGGCAAGCAACACCAAGGAACAGTTTGCCAACTCCCCCGACCTCCAGGACGAACTCATGGAGGCCATCATGGGCGCCCTCGACGCCCACACCCTTATGAGCACCCAGGCCTTGAATTCCGCCACCGTCCAGCGCGGCATGAAGGACATCCTCCTCAACCACGCAAGCCTCTGGGAGACCCTACGCGACCAGCCTGACAGCCGCCAGACCGCACAGGCCGGTTGAGACTTTGCACGGCCGCGCTGGGAGATGGATGGGGAGCCGCGTTCGCGCGCGGCTGTCAACGGTACGGTTCAGGGCTTTGTTCGCCCCTGTCCTCTCCCGGAGTTTTTTGAGGAAGGTCGGGAATGGAGAGGGGACGTACGCACGCAAGACACATCAGTCCAATGATGACCCGCCTTCAGCATAGACTCAGAAGGCCTCTAAATAGAAATGGCGCCTGCTCTACGATTTGTTCTAAGGGCTCTTGGCGCCCACTTCCCGGCGGCATCCCCACAGGTAGGTGATCGGGTTGGCCTGAGGATACAGATGGCCTCTCAGGTCCGCTCAAATCAAAACGCACAGCACGAATAGTCTGCGTCTAAGGCTCCTATAGGGGTCCTATAGAGCCCTAACCATCTATACACACGGTGAGTCTGTAAGTACGTCCCCATCCATTACTGGTTGCTGAACTCACTGCGACGCTTCGAGGACAATGACCGTCGCGGCAGTGCTGTAGAGCCAATACCCGTGTCCGCTGATGAGTTTGCCGGGGATATGCCAGTCGGCGGCTGGAGCCGCGCCGTCCGCTGCAAAGTAAGCCGAACCGTCCCATCCCCAGATCCGGCCCGGAATTGCAGAAGCGGCGGGGCGAAGGCATGTGACCTTTGCGCCGATCAGGTTCCACCCCTGCAGCAAGGTCAGGATTTGCAGCTGACCCTCGTCCAATTGCGGATCCAGTCCGTAGGTGTACTCCTCCAAGTTGGTCGCACCGTCGCCGTCAGGATCATCGCCCGAGCTATTCGTGAGAGCATCGAGTGAGTTGAGCATCTCCCACCCATCTGGCATCGAGTCGTTGTCCGTGTCTCCATCGAAGGGCATTGTGCCTGCTGCGAATTCGTCCCGGTTCGTCAGGCCATCCGAGTCTGGATCGAGTCCTGCATCGTCAACACCGACCGTCAGCCCTCGGGACACTTCCCAGGCGTCCGGAATGCCGTCCATGTCCGTATCGGAAGGTGCGTCAGTGGGTAGCATAACGAAGCCGCGCTGCTCCCCGTTCTTGTGGCCCATTCCCACGATTGCCCCGAAGTCATTTAGGTCACGGGCTACTGACAGGTAATCCCAGTCCGTCTCCAACGGAAGAAAGGTGTTGAGGTCTGTAGCGACGCGGTCGCCGTCCCACAGAACTGCACGCCGGGACCCTCTGCTGCCCGTCAGCATGGAGCCGACGATATGCCCAGAGTTGTTGATGTCGCTGGCGCTACTCTCAATGAAACCCGGCAAGACCCCGAGATCCTGCATTCCATGCTCCACGGTCCAGAGGAACCCCCGTGTGGCCCCGTTGCTCGTAGATGAATAGCCCACAACCTGACCGAGGTCGTTGATTCCCGTTGCCTTGCTGGTGCTCCCCCCGAGCGTACCAAGGAAGGACAGTCTGTCCGTTCGTACATGTATACAGACCGCTCTGCCGTAGCCCTCGGGGGAATGCGTATACCCGGCCGCCTTGCCGAACCTGTTCAGCGCCCAGAGGCCGCTTTCCGACGGGCGCGGGTCTGCTGGCCCCAAGTGCGCCATGCCCACACCTGACATCCACACAAACGCGTGATTATCTGAGTACTCTGCATGGTAGCCCCGACCAACCACGTATCCCGCATCGTTGACCGCAAACGCATCGCTTGAACCGGTCCACTCATCGATGGATTGCATCCCTTCGCTCGCCGTCCAAATGAAGGCGACCTGCCGTTTGTTGGGATCCCCATACATCGTCTTCCCCACAACCTGACCGAGGTCATTGATGCCCCATGCGCTGCTGGTCGTCCCTTCCAACGATCCAAGGTCTTGCATGGCAACTGACGAACTCCACAGGAATGCCCGGGCGACACCTGCCAAGTTCATCGTGTGGCCAACGACTCGGCCCCGGTTGTTGATCGCCAATGCGTAGCTCGAGTTGCCTCCCAGTGTGCCCACGTCGTAGATAGTGTAGGCCGTTGCCCGGGCAATCGGCCCTCTTTCTTGTGCGCTTGTGTTCATCGTGGGGGCGGCGTGCTCTTCTGCACGAACTTCCTTCGCTATCCCCGCAAGGGCTCGCGAGTTCTCGCGCGTATCCCGATAGTCCCCCCAACTCACTTGCCCACACCCGGATACGCGCTCAATGGCAACATGCGCTCTGCTCTCCGGGCTTTGCGCTTGGTTGGTCGCGCGGATATCATCTCTTCAGGCCATCCCTGCAAGCACGACCTGCGCCAGGATGGTACAGGCAAAGCCCGTGCTCATCTAGCCTACGGCCTCGTCGGTTGTGTATTCCGGCCGATCAGCCCAGCTTCGCTATGAGCGGGTTCGAGCGGATTCCAGCCGCCCTTCATCCTCATCGGGCTCCCCTTGTTCTTCTCTTCCACGATACCAGCACCCCCGCGACCATGCAAACAAGAAGAATTGCCCAACAAGCCCCGGGCCTCCTCAACCGACGCAGGCAGCGACAGCACGGACGCAGCAGGACACCTCGGCTTTCTTGAGAATAGCACCGGGCCGCTCGATCTTACGCGCACGCGGCGAGTTTGTGCTCGGGGCAAGCCCCCGCCGGTTTGGAGGTAAGTAGCTGCCTGGAATGTTGCTCGCCTGCGGTTGGTTGGCTGCGGGTGGGTGGGGTTGTTTTGTGGGGGAGAGCCCGCATACCGGCACGCCTCTACGGCTCGGGCACCAGCTCCGTTGCTTCCAGAGCGTAGATCCAGAACCCAATGCCGGGGTGAGCGACGTCGCCGGCTCCCAGCAGGTGGTAGGTCTGCTCGACGGCGTTCCACCACCAAGCCGGCAGGAACAGCTTGGCGTTGGCCGGCAGAGCTGTGGGCTCGGCAACGCCCACAGCGTTCCAGCCCAACCCCAACGGCACCGTGCTGGATGCTGCCGGGTGGCCATTGATCCGCAACGTGCCGGCCGTGTCAACGTAGATCCAGCACCCAGTCTTTGGCGTCATGGTCGTGACCGCCCTATACAGTCCATCTGCTGCGATCCACGCCCAAACGCTGTCCGCATAGATCGTGCCGCGGCTCCCATCAGCCGCCGTGAAGTTTGCCTCGTCGAACACATTCTCGACAGCCGAATCCAGCGGTACCAATGGCAGTGAAATCAGATTCCAGCCGACATCGAGAGCGAGATCAAACGACACCAAGTCCCCAATGATGTAGTAGCGCTTCTCCCCGCCCGGAATGGTCAGAGACGTGCCGTCGGCCATGGCCGCCGCCGTGCCCGCAACTCTCGCACCATCGCGTACAGCCACGCGCCACACCCAAAGCTCGCGATCCTGCGGCAGCGTCGCCGCGTCCCACGTGACCACGATGTCAGCACCAACCACTGCGTCTGCCTCGATCTGCCACGTTTCACCGTCGAACGCCCCGCGCACATCGCGTTGCAGGCGTTCGGTTTCAGCATCCCCCTCCGGCGCCAGAAAAAGCGCCTCGCCAATATCGTCGGGCGGTGGGGGAGGCATCGTGCGATCTATACCTGCGTCGGGGGCCGGGCTGGCACCATCTTGCACGCCGAATTCCAGGCGCTCGACTGACGCCCCTGTCAGGTTCAACACGATCAGATCCTCCAGCACCGTGATCGTCACAGACTGCTTCTCTGATGTTGCCGTCCCGTCATCGACCTCAAATTCGAAACTGTCCGGGCCGATATAGTCCGTAACCGGTTCATAGGTATACGTTGCTGAGCCGGGCGCCGCCTCAGTCAGCGTCCCGTGCTCAGGCTGGGTCACGATCGCGAAAGTCAGCGTGTCAATGCCGTCGTCCTCGTCCGGGTCGGTCCCCGTCAACACGATCTCCTGCGCCCCGTTCTTGACCGCCGCTACACCCGCCACGTTACCAGCGAGCGGGAGCGTGTTGGCAATGATGACCGTGGCTGTGCCAATGCTTGCGGCCGGTGTATTCACGGGAGTACCCGCCTCATAGGGATCGGTGAGCGGCCATATGGCGACTTCCCAGGTCTGTGCTTTCAGGGTGTCGGAAGCGTGGAGCACCGAACCAATCACTTCCGTTTCCCCGTCAATCAAGGTCCAAACCGTGCTGTAGGTAACGTCGTCATGGTCCGGATCAACGGCGTTCACCTGCGCAGAGCCAATGACTGATTGAACCGTTGTCGGTGCTTGTAGGGTGACGCTGACCTCCGGCGCCGACGGCGCCTGGTCCACGTCTGTCACGTTCACCGTCCAAGTGGCCGTTGCCGTCGCCCGACTTGCGGAGTCCGTGACCGTGCAGACTAGCGTCTTGCTTGCGGACTGCGCAGGATGCTCAACCGCATCGAAGTCTGGCTCGTAGGTGTAATCCGCGGATTCCGGACCGTCGATGGGCGTACTGTCGAGGGTCCATACGTAGGTGTACCCCGGCGTCCCGCCGCCGGCAACGACCGAGAACGCTTGGTCGCTGTCTTCGTTCAACGCGACCGGCGCAGCCGTACCAGGAGTAGGAGTCGCCGTCAGGGGATCGACGGTCGATGCCTGCTGCAGAGCCGTGTCCCCACCGATCGAATCAGTTACAAGACTCAAACCTGCTGACGTACGCGAGTAGCCGCTGTGGAAGTCGTCCACTGTGCCTGCAGGCCATTCGATTGCCCCGGTGGCATCGCTCGGGGTAGGCAGAACGTAGGTCAACGTCGCACCGGCGGCGATGATCTCGGCGGGTGTGGCAAATTGCCAAACGATGGCGGGTACCGCCGCAACCACTTCGCCCGGATCGATGGACATGAACCGGTACTCACCCGAATCACTGATGTTTGTCGGCTCCTCACCGGCGGCAGGCGTGAACGGAAGTACTTCGTAAACAATGCATGTGCTTGCATTCGAATAACTACTGAGAATCCCGAAGTCCAGACTTAGCGCCACGCTCTCGCCGGGTGTGTACGGCTCTCCGGGCAGTTGCCGCACAACTGGCGCTGTGACACGCTCCCCTCCCGCAATCACGGCGCCGGACCCAGCGTCTCCCGAACGCCCCGGGGAGCCTAGTTGGATTTGGCCATTGACGTCGTAATGATACCGGCCGTCGTTCTCCGGGGTCTTCGAGATAGTTACGGGAATGAATATGTAGTCCTGCATCTCCGTCGGCGAGATCTGGAAATTGGCGTTGGTGTCCGCCGGGTGTGCGGTCAGTTCGTTGACCGTAGTGTCACCGGCCACCAGTTCCGTGACCAGCGTCAGACCGGCGGAAAGGCGAACGTAGGAAACCTGATACGTATCCAACGCGCCCGTCGGCCATTCCAGCAGGCCCGTGCTGTCCGCAGGCATGGGTAGATCGTAGGTCAACGTGGTACCCGCGGCCAGAATTTCTGTCGGAGTCGTAAACTGCCAGACAATCACAGGTACTGCGGCGACGTTCTCATCAGGATCGATGGTCATAAAGCGATACTCGCCGGAATCACTGATATTGGACGGCTCCTGACCGGCGGCAGGCGTGAATGGCAACACCTCGTACACCAGCATCGTCGATGCATTCGAGTACGTCCCCAGCGGGTCGAAGTCGAGGGTCACGGACAGGGCTGTGCCGGGACGGTACCATGCCGGCAGGCTGCGCGCGGTGACGCCGCCTGGCGAGCGTGCGGCCGTGGTCTCGCCGGCTCCGCGCGGCGCAGCAGGTTGTCCAAGCTGAATGCTGTCGTTGTCGTCGTAATGGTACCAACCGTCATTGCTCGGAGTCTTCGAGATCGTTACAGGGATGAAGATGTAATCCTGCATTTCGGTCGGCGAAACCTGAAGGTTGGCGTTCGAATCCGCAGGATGCGTGGCGACCTCGCCGTTGGTGTAGGTGGCTGACGCGATCGTGCTCGGACTCATCCCTGCCTTGAAAGCCCTGGCCTTGATGGTCGTCGTCTCGGTCAAGTGAATGGGGGCGGTGTATTGCGTGCTCGCAGGGCCGGACTCGGCCGGTTCACTGCCATTGGTCGTGTACCAGATGGTCGTGCCTACGGTGGCGCACGTGATCGTCACATCAAGCCCCTGCGCCGGGATCGCGGCACCCGAAGCCGGGCCAAACACTGGCGAAGCCACCTGTTGTTGCGGCGCGCCCGTCGTGAACGTCACGGACGTCTGACTTCCGAGCCAGGTGTCGCCCCAATCGCCCGTGTGAACGTAGAGGCGGTACAGAGTACCTTCCGCCAGCGCGCTTTCGGCGGGAACTTGGTGGGTGTCGTTATCTCCGTCGGCCCATGCGTGCTCGTACCCCACCTCACCGGTCGCGGCATCCTCGATCCGAATGCTCTCCCACTCGGTCGAGTCGAAATCGAGCAATGGCGTGGTGGAAACCTGGGTTGCGTCCGGCTCCGGCGATGCTGTGGTGATGAAGTCCGGAAAGGCGCCTTCATTGTACGCAGGAAGCGAGACCCGGAAGATCCGGTGGTACCTGGTGCGGGCCGTCTCGACCTCAAGATCCACCTCGTAGTCGCCGGGCACGATATCCACATTCAGGTCCGCCAGAGAGACATAGTCCGCGTCGTAGGCTGCAGCATCGCCTGTCGGTGAGACGCTCAGCGCCACCACTTGGTCTCCGGCTGTGGCGACCGGTTTGGTCAGGGACCCGGACAGGATTGTCTCGTCCCCAAGAGCTTTGCAGCTGCACAGGAATCCCCAAGACTCGGTGCTGAACGTACCGTCGACTGCCTGGACAGCGTTACGGGACAGCTGGAACTCGAAAACTCCGTCGTCATTATTATCCCCAGGAGAATACAGAATAACATCTCCAAAATTATAAGCATTTTTTTCCAGATGAAAATACGAACTCCAAGTTCTACTGTCATCAGTAACAATCGTGGCTGAAATTGCAGGATTGGCAGTATTGCCATCTACAGTCATCCATAGGCTATCGCTTGATGGGCTTATCTTATCATGGCAAACTTGTCCAATAGTTAGCGATTCGAAGTACGGACTATCATGGTCACCAAGGCTTACCATCCTCCAACGAGGAGATTCCGAAAAATGCCCTCCCGATGTATAAACATCATCATCCAGTTTACATATTACCGGACAGTTACTTGCCTCATATTGCTCCGGATCCAGTGACTCTATCAAAGCACAAATCTGACCATATGCTGTACTATAGATTTGGACAAACGCATTAGAAACAGGCTGGCCTCTTTGATCCCTTACATCACCGATAACATTATGCTCTACAACAGCATGGCTAATAGGCAGCACTAACACACACATCATAACACATATAGACAAAACTCCTTTCCTATTCATCTGCGAACCCCTTTCTTCCTTCTTTTTGGTTTCCTTAACCGATAGGAGCCGCCGTCCAGCCATGGGGTATGATAGCGCTGGCGGGACTCGCGCGCAAAGGGATCGGGTGCAGCATCGACGAATTGGATGAGTAGACGGGGCTGTACTCGAAGATGGAGCGACCGACCCGGATGTGTTTCTTGAGTTCAGAGTGCTTGGATTGGAGCGCTCGAACGTTTCTGCTGTATTCCGTTGCCGCTGTGCGCTTGTCCTCGCTGATGCTCTTGCCCGGCTTGATGCCTTCCGGAAGACGACAACTCGCGGGCAGCCCCCCAGGGTGCGGACGGCCTGCTAAAATGGTACCAAAACCGCCAACATGGTGGCCCCGCCTATCTTCCCGCTCAGAAACGCCCCCGTGGGCTTCGCCCGTACTGGTGAGGGGCGTTTCCGATCGGAAAGATATCTCGCTGGAGTGGGGCCAAGGCAAGGCCGAAAATGGTACACTTTAGAGTTGGCGTTGACACCAGGGAGCTCCGCGACCAGCTGCATCACCGTCACGGGGGCTACCGCGGGCGATGCCTGCGGATCGCCCGCCGGGCATGCCGCCGCCCAAAAGGCCAGCACCAGTTTGGCTCCCCGTAGATTAACTTCTACCAATCGCTCAGAAACATAGAACGCTAGGGTCAAGATCGAGATCGTTGTGATGTAACAGTTGAATGAGAGTCCATTGAATCGCGCCAAGACGAAGAAAGCAGCCCCCAGGGCAACGAGCACAACGTAGAGGACCAGAATTATCGTGTTCTTCTTCATCTGTGACCTGGGGAAAGGTCTGCCTTTTTCGTAACACTGATTCTCTGCTTGCCGGAGTCCCTTGGTGTGATCCGGGGAAAGATCTGCTCACTTCCGTAACACTGGTTCTGTGCTTGCCGTAACCGGGCAGAAGATCCGCTTCGTTCGTGACACTGATTCTGCGCTTACTGGAGTTCCTTGGTCTCTTTCCGTGGGGTGACTCTATCGCATGGGGCTGGGGGGCGTCAAGTGGTCGGGGACCGGAGGGGGGAAGGGATCGGCCGTCGCGTGTGAACGCCAGGAGTTCCGGAATCCTCGTCAAGATACGGAATCAGTGCCTTGGGCACTGAATTCGACACGGCGGCAGCTCTCCAGCGTCGCGCTGAGAGCGCAGAGAGGCCCTTCCCTGGCCTTCGGGCCGGTTCTGCGACTCGTGGCGCGGGTCTGGGGTTCGACGGGCGGTATAGGCCTCGGCAGGAGCAAAAACGGTCACAGGACGGAGGCAAGGTACAAGGGAGTCCCAAGCCCAAGACGGGGCGGGGGTGTGGTAAGAATTCTGAGCGGGTCAGGAGTCCCGTTTCCTTTTTCGGAGTCCCGACAGGGGGCGCTGCCTGGGTAGACGGAATTTCGTGCCAGAATCTTTTGTGCCGTTTTGTGCCGTTATAAGGCACAGCATGGCCCAGCGGGGGCAAGCAACGCCGAGCAGAGGGAAAAGCGGCACACGCAGGAAACATCTGTAAGCGCTTGGGAGGGAAGGGGAAGAATGGTAGCGGCTCAGGGACTCGAACCCCGGACACTCGGATTATGATTCCGATGCTCTAACCAACTGAGCTAAGCCGCCACCTGGAAAACACTTATTTGTACGATCTCACTCTCTCGGCTCAGGGAGCCTGCTGATCAGCAGGCCAAGCTCGAACTTCATCCTGCCAAACGGCAGGACCCGGACACTCGGTGATTCCGATGCCGGCCAAAGCCGGGCAACTCTAACTTCATCCTGCCGGATGGCAGGACAACTGAGCTAAGCCGCCACCTATGGTGCAGCCATTAATCTAGATCGGCAGCCGCAGGATTCAAGTCGCCAAACTGGCCTGTTGATCACATCTGGCGAACGAAACTTGGCGTGACCCGAAGCGGCGGTTCTTGAGCAAGCGCCAGGCGGACGCCGGGGCCCAGGGAACGAGGGTGTCAGAGCTATGCTCAAGGACGAGCAGGGACTTCCCGCTCCAAGCAGCGATCGCGGGATCGCTTACGAGTTCAACCGGTCCCATCTCTTTGCCGGAAGGGTGATAGGGCGGATCCGCAAGCATGAGGTCAAACGTCCCCTCCTCTCCCGCAAGCAGGGAGGGAAGCGCTGAGACATCTCCCCTGATGATGCGGACGTCAGCCTGCGAAAGGACCTCTTCCCCCAGGCACTTCCGAACCCGTTCGAGGTTCTCCCGAATACAACGGATGTGCCGGTCTGATCGCTCGACAAAGCAGACTGTGGTGGCCCCGCGGCTCAATGCCTCCAAGCCCAAAGCCCCGGAACCGGAAAAAAGATCCACGACGGCAAGTTCCTGGATATCCCCCAGGGAGGCGAACACAGCTTCCTTGACGCGGTCGCTTGTCGGGCGGACGTCGCCCCCGCCCGGGACCTTCAGGCGTGTTCCCCCAGCTCTACCGGAAATAATGCGCACGTTTGGACTCCGCCCCGAGAATCACGACCACCTACGACGACGGGAGTGCAACGCATTGCAGCGTGGGCAGCGTACGACCTTGACCCCACGACGCACGAGGTACGTGCACGGGCAATCTTCGCAATGAACAACGCGTTCCTCGCTAAGCTGCCAACCATGGGCATGAGCACGCCAGGCGTCGCGGACAGCCAGTGCGCCAAGCCCAGCCAACATGAACAGCACGTAAATGAGGAAACCCGACTCTGCCGCCAAGCTGATCATGGAGTCACCTCCACATCTACGCTGACAACCGGGCGCAGGAACGACCTCCACTCGACTTCGAAGACGCTTGCCTTCCCCGGGAGAGGTATACAGCTGTACAGCGCCGCTCCCTGCTCCGGATAACGCTCCAGGCGGAACAACTCCCGTCGCAGGGCTGACACCACGGCATCGTCCAGGGCAAGCACGCCGGAACGCGCGCGAACGTGCACCCGAGGGAATGCGCCCGCGCGGTCAATCTCAATCCGGGTAGGTCCCGAAAGGGCTGTGGACGAGGCCGATACGGCAGACCGGATCGTCTCAGGAGCGATTTCAGGGATGCGCTCCAACTCGGTCCCGTCAGGCCAGCGCCAGAAGACACGGGCCTCGATCCGCGCAGGCTCGTGCGGCTCCGGAACTGGCGGCCGGGCCGCTTCCCAACTGCTATGGATTTCCGACGTCACCGTCGCAAGAGGGGAGGGGAGCTCAAAGAGAGGCGGTGCGGTCTCCGCGGCAGGTATCTCCGGGACGGTGTGTCCGGGAACGTCGGTAACCGGCCGCATGCGCTCAGTGCGTCTGACTTTGGCAAAGCCGTGCTGCTGATTGGGCACGATCAGCAAGGCAGGGTTCGAGACGTTGGCCCACGTGTAGAGTTCCTTCTCCCACGTACGGGCCCAGTCATAGGGGCGGAGGAAGACGCATTCAGGCACTTCCTCAACGACAACCCTCGTCTCTGTGCTCGGCTCAACCCGGAACGCCCAAAACAGGGCAGCATGGAAGAGCAACGCCCCCAGGAATGCGAGCTCGGAGCAAACTCGCGCAGACGAAGCCATCCGTCTCTTTTTGCGTCGTTGGGCGGCGGTCACAGCTCCTCCCCCAGCCTCCTGGGATCCCCACCATTAAGCGGGTCCGCTTCAGGCATAGGCTCGGTCACCAGGTACACGCCGAGGCCCAGGGATTGCGCCAGCGACATGACTTCCACTATCTTCGCGTAGTCAATGGACCTGTCCGCCCGAACGACGACCAAAGGTGATCGAACGGACTTCTGTTCTTCCTCGGTGGCCCACGCATTCCGCTTCGTTGCCGCCAACTTGCTGCGCCGGACAAGTTCGCGGAGCTCCCGTTCAAGGTCATCCCAGCCGACGTGTTTATCATTGAAGAACAACAGCCCCGAGTGAGTGATGGTGAGTACGAGCTTATCCGCGGCGTTCATGCTTCGGACGCGAGAACGCGGCAGATGCACTTTCGTCTCGACCTTCGTTCCCGGCCAGAAAACGAGGGAGCTACTGAGCATGAAAAACACAAGCAGGAGGAAGAAGAGATCCACCAGCGGCGTCAGAATCGCCGGGCCGGAAATGACTTTGACGTTTGGCTTGATGCGCATGAAGGGTCAGCTCTCCGAGCCGGCTTCATCTTCGGCCGAATAGACGCCGTCAAGAGTAAGCTCGTTGTGCGTCAAGAAGTAGATCATCTCGCTGGCCCCCTTCTCCATATCGAGAATGAGGCCCTCGATCTTGGCCACGAGGAAGTTGTAGAATGCGTAGGCGGGGATCGCCACAGTCAGTCCACCGGCGGTGGTGAGAAGTGCACGCTTGACATGCCGTGCCAACACATCGGTCCCAACGAAGGGGCCGCCTTCCTGCATGGCATCGAACGCGCCGATCATGCCCAGCACAGTCCCAAGCAAGCCGAGCAGGGGAGCGATGAGGGCAATCGTGGCGAGCAGTTTCATGTTCTTCTCAAGCCGCGGGACCTCGGAAAGGCTGGCTTCCTCGACGGCCTGACGCAGAGATTGCTCATCCTGGTCACAACGCAAGATCGCGGCCCGAAGCACGTGGGCAACCGGCCCGGGAGTTTCGTCACAGATCGCGATCGCCTCCACGACGTTGTTCCGTTTGAGCACATTGAAGAGCCCGTGCAGGAATTCCGGAACATCCAGCTCAGCGCGGTGAAAGTGGAAAATCCGGCCGAGAATCACGATCACAGCAATGAAGCTGCAGCCCGCAATGATATACATGATGGGACCGCCATCCTGCATAAGTTGCTGGAACCAGAGCATCACGTTGCGCTGGGCAAAATTGGGCATCTGTCTGTCTCCTCGGAGGCGGCGCCCTCACGTGGGCGGCTGCTACCCGCTACTTGAGCTCGCGATCACGCGAGCGGTGTCACATCTCTTACTGCCGGACCGATGAGGTCAAGCAGGTCATCGGCTACCAACGCACGATTGCCGCAGGGCGCGAGCTCGGCAGCTCGCCCGTGCAGAAACACGCCGACTCGGGCTGCGTCCCACGGCGACTGGCCCTGGGCCAGGAAACCGCCAATCATGCCGGCCAGAACGTCGCCACTGCCGGCGGAGGCCAGACCCTCGGTGCCGCTTGTGTTGATCGCGCATCGCCCATCGGGGGCGGCCACCACCGTGCCCAGTCCTTTCAGGACGACAACGGCCTGAGTGACGCGAGCCAGCTCAGAGGCCTGCGTGATCCGCCCGGCCGTCTCAAGGTCTCCCAGCCCGAAGCCGGCCAGGAGCAGTCGCATTTCGCCGGGGTGCGGAGTCAGCACGGTAACGGCGGATCGCTCCGGACACAAGCCGCTCCGGGCTGCTGCCCGCAAACCGTCAGCATCTATAACAAGCGGAATGTTGGCTCCAAGCAAACAACGAAGGAAATCGTCGTTTTCTTGGCCGGGACCGACTCCCGGGCCAAAGACACACGCCTGTGCCCTGGGCAACAGCTGCTCGATTTCGCCAATTCCTGAAACGTGAAAAAAGCCGGTTTGAGCATCAGGTATTGCCCTAACAATCATCGCGTTCAGAGGCGAAGAGGCCAGAGCCCGGGCCGCAGCCGGCATCGCGACGATCGACAGGCCGGCTCCTACACGGAGGGCAGCAGCCCCTGCCAGAAGGGGAGCTCCCACATACCATTGGGAGCCACCAACCACAAGGGCACTGCCGAATGTTCCTTTATGCGATGCGTGCGGTCGACGTCCGAGCAATTCCCGGACGTCCTCAGCGAACGTGGTCTCACCACACGATTCCGTCTCGGCAACGTAAAGCTCCGGAATCCCGATTCCAACGCAACGTAGCGAGCCGCAGTGAGCAAGCCCGGTGGCGGTCAGCAGTCCGGCCTTCGGTTGCGCCATGGTGATCGTCATGTCGGCCACCACGGCGTCGCTCGCGACTTCCCCGGTATCGCCGTCCAGTCCTGACGGAATATCGAGAGCGACAACCGGCAGCCGCGAGGCGTTTATCTGGCTGACAAGGCGGCCAAAAGGAGCTCGCAAGCGCCCTTTGACTCCGGTACCAAGCAATCCGTCCACGATGACCGTTCCGTGCTGCAGCGCGTCCGTGGGAAGCTCGTCACACGCGACAACAGGCACACACTCAGGCAGCGCCTCGGCATGATGGGCGGCGGCCCCGGTGAGTTCACTGGGCGGGCACACGGAATACACCGTTGCGGGAAGTCCGGTATCCTCGACCCAACAACGGGCCACGACATAAGCGTCCCCGCCGTTGTTCCCCTTCCCGGCAACGAAGGTTGCCCGTCGAACGTGGGGCAAAGCGAACCGACGACGCAGAAAAGCGATCATCTCACCGTACGCTGCGACCCCTGCCCGTTCCATCAGGACATGGTCCGGCGTACCGGCAGCAATGGTGCGGGCATCCAGGTCACGCATGCTGGAGACCGAGATGACCTTCATGATGGCGTCTCCATCGGGGCGTGCAGTGCCGTCTACTCAGCGGCCAACTGCTCCATCAGAGTCTCGGACATCTCGAAGTTCGAGTAGACCTCCTGCGCGTCGTCGTTATCTTCAAGCGCCTCGATCATTCGCAGGACCTGGCGGGCCGTAGCCGCCTCGGTGACCTCCAGCGTGTTCTCGGGGACCATGGCCAGGCTGGACTCGGAAACCGGAATCTCCTCCGCTTCGAGTGCGGACAGAATGTCTGCGAATGCTTCGGGTGGTCCCAGGATTTCGGCGCCCTCATCGCTGACATCGATGTCTTCAACGTCCGCGTCCGCGTCCATCAGCACTTCCAGCAAACGCTCTTCGTCGGCCGCTTCACCGGTGACCAGGAACCGGGCTTTGCGGTGGAACATCCAGGCCACCGCCCCGTTGCCGGCCAGGCTGCTGTTGTTCTTGGTGAAAATGTTGCGTATTTCGGCCGCTGTGCGGTTGCGGTTATCGGACAGGCAATTGACGATAATGGCCACGCCGCCGGCGGCATACCCCTCGTAGGAGAGCTCTTCTATGACGCCTCCCTCAAGCTCCCCCGTGCCCTTCTTGACCGCCCGCTCAATGTTGTCGGCCGGCATATTGACGGCCTTCGCGGCCGTGACGGCGGAACGCAAGCGCGGGTTCATATCGATGTCGCCGCCACCATCGCGGGCAGCCATTGTGATCTCTTTTCCAAGGCGCGAGAACATCTTCCCGCGTTTGGCGTCAGCCGCGCCCTTTTTGTGCTTGATTGACGACCACTTATTGTGTCCTGACATCAAAACTCTCCTTAAAGCTTTTCGGGCGCACGCAAGACGCCACGTTCCTCTATGCCGCCGAGTTCGCCGGCGAGTCCGAGGGACCGCAGACTACAGACGGTGCAGGTTTCCGCCCTCCCCTGCTCCAGCGAAGATAAGGCGTCGGAGCGCCGGGGCACCGTCCGAGCCGGGCTGAGTCGCCGCTCTCTCGGCAAGAGGCTCAACAAGGCTGGGATGGCACTCATGAACGTCAGGGGCTGAGACCGAATCCAGAACACACCAATGTAGCTCACGGCAAGCGGATGTCTACACCCGGGAATCGCCCCCCTCGCACGCCGTCTTCCCGTCCCGAGAGGTCTCCAGCGGTCAGGTATTGCCCTTGTACATAGGGCTGTTCAACGTATATTGTGAGTTTGTTCTCGAACATCCCGTAACGATTGGCGGCTGGTAAGCTGACTCCCGCAAGACATGCGGTATTTGCAGCATTGATAAGCCGAGCGCAAACGGTCTGATTCATGAATATCTCTGACCTTCTCACCCCGCAGCTGATAAAGATCGACCTCGAGAGCGAGGATAAAGAAGAGCTCTTTGAGGAAATGGTCCAGCTCTTCGTGGACGAAGACCTGCTCTCCGACCGGGACGCCGCGTTGGAGGCCCTCTTCGAACGCGAAGCAAAGATGAGCACGGGCATCTCCAAGTGGTTGGCCCTGCCCCACGGCAAACTGGACGAAGCCGATGGGCTCCTCATCAGTGTCGCCACGTCCGACATCGGGATTGAGTACGATTCCCTGGACGGAGAACTCGTCTACGTCGTGGTAATGGTCTTTGCTGAGATCGGCAATCCCGGCCCACACATTGAGGCCCTTGCCGAGATCTCCCGGTTGTTCTCCATCCCCGGCTTCATTGATCGCGTCCGCGCCGCACGCCTTCCTGAGGACATCCTGTCCATGATCAAAGAGGAAGAATGATGGACGATATCCTGCAGCGCATGTTGGCCGTTGAAAAGGAGGCGGACCGCCTGCTTGCTGCGGCCGAAAAGGAGGCGGAAGCCATCCTGGCGGCAGGCCAGCAGGAGGCCACTGAATTAGAGGCGAAGAAGCTGCAGGAAATCAACACGGAAGAGGAGGCGTTGGTGAGCGGGCGCGTGGCCGCTGCCGAATCCGCCCGTGAGAAGACCCTGACGGAGTCACGTCAGCGCCAGGAGCAGCGTCTTGCCAGTCTGCGTGACAGACTGAGCGCGGCTCAGGAGTTCGTGACCCAAACGTTGGCGATGCCTCAGCCATGAAACGCCCCGTCGCCGGTCTCAGCTACGACTTCATCTTCCCGAAGCTCCACGGGATGTGGTCAAAGTCTGTGGTTGGAGACGCTCTCCATCATCTGGTCCAAACGGCTCGTCCCGATGCCCTTGAACGCTCCCTTGCCGGCCTTGGTGTCGACGTCAAGGACCGCAGTACCTTCCAGAAGCGGCTGACCGAACTGCACATTGACGAACTCGGCCGCGTGGCCCGGCTCCTGGACCAACGGACATCAGACTTCTACAGCGCGTTGATCGACCGCTATTACTTCGAGAATCTCAAGACGATCCTCCACTACCACCACTTCCCGAATCAGGACGTCGGCATAGAGTACCTCCTGATCCAGTCGGACTCGTTCCCGTCCTTTGATCTTGAGCGTGTGATCTCAGCCCGGAACGTCAACCAGTTTGTCCGCGCCCTGCCCCAGCACCCGGTCATGGAACACATGCTCCCGCTCCTGGTTGAGCTTGATGACACGAAGGATCTTTTCGTGGCGGAGTCCCGCCTTGACCGATACTGCTATGGCTACATGTGTGAGGCCGCTCGGCGACTCCCCCGAGCCACCCGCCATCTGGGGCAGACGTTTGTGGCCACCGAAATCGACATCGAGAACTTGGTCATGGCGTTGCGGAATGCAGCCGTGTACCAGCTGGAGAACGAGATCCTGGAAGAGCTCTGGATCGAGGGCGGAGAACAGATCCGGGGCGAGACACTTCAGGCATTGGCGGAGTCCGCGGAGAAGGGAATCGATCCGTCTGTCTTGCCAAAGCCCTACGCACGGATTGTCGAGCAGGTGGTCGACCAGGAACTGTACGTCGTGGAGAACGACCTTTGGGACTTGCTCCATGCGTCGGCCTACGAGGCGTTCAGCAACTTCGATCGCCCCAGTGGAGCCGTCGTCGCGTTCCCGTACCTGAAGCGTTTTGAACTCCTGAACATCGGTCGCGTCTACGAAGGAATCCACTTTGGGTTGGCTCCGGATGCGATGCAGAGCATGATGATTGGAGCTCGCCGTGTTTAGACCAGTCAGCATGGTGAAAATCAACGTTCTGATGCTGGACAAGTATCTGAACGAGATGACCCGGAGCCTTGGCGGGGCCGGGCTTGTCCACCTGATAGATGCCGTATCCCAGTCCCGTGACAGTCTTCTGTTCGGGGTCGACCGGAAGGATGACATCCAAGATCTCGAACGACTTGAGCGCAGGGCCGCTCATCTGGTCGAGCGCTTGGGAGTCGACCCGAACGCAGCGCCCCCCCCCCTCAGCCCCTTCGACAAGAAGACGATCGCGCGTACGCTACGGCGCCTGGAGCGCAAAATCGACGACGAAGAGGATGCCATCAGCCAACTTCTGAACGCGTCAGGCATGCTGGATCAAGAGGTCCGCCGGCTCAGCGACTATCCTTTCCAGCGCACCCGATTGGCAGCGCTCCGCGACCTCAGCCATCTGTACATCGTGACAGGACGCATCGCCCCCTCGGCCATCCCTCCATTGGGCGCGCAACTGGAGGAACGGGCCGTTCTCCTGCACCAGCCGGCAAAATACCGGAACGACTCGGTCGCTCTCGTTCTCACCAGCCGTCGGAACCGCTGGGCCGTCGAGTCTGACCTGAAACAGGCCGGCTTCAAATCGATTGAGCTGCCCGAAGAGATGTCTTCGAGCCCGGCGGAAGCCCAGGACGAAGCAGAGAAGCAGTTACAGAGCCTGGCCTCATCGTTGGACGAGCGGCGCCAACACATCACGGTACTCCACGATGGTGAGGGTCTGGCTGTGTCAACGATGCATCGACAGATCATGAACGCTTTGGCCGTAGCACACGCTCAAGAGAAGTTCGGCAAATCCACGCATATCTACTGCATTTCAGGATGGATTCCGAACACTCGAGCTGAAGAAGTGACGCAACTGGTCAGCGATGTGACCGATGGAACAGGCGTCATCGAGATCGTCCCCCCAACCGACGACGACCGTGTGCGGACAGGTATCGAGACCGTGCCGGTGCAGTTCACTCCGAGCCCTGTACTGAAGCCTTTCCAGCAGATCGTGGCAAACTTCGGGGCACCCCGCTACGATGAACTCGACCCCTCACTCTTCGTCGCTCTGACGTTCGTCGTGATGTTCGGAATCATGTTCGGCGACGTGGGACAGGGCGCGGTCGTTGCCCTTCTCGGCCTGTGGATGCGGAAGACCGAGAATCCCGCTGTGAAGCCATTCAGAGATGGGGGGCTCCTGCTCGTCCTGTGCGGGATGTCGTCCGTTGTGTTCGGGTTCCTCTATGGAAGCGTGTTCGGATATGAGAACGAGGCATTCCTGAAGCCCCTGTGGCTGAGCCCGATCCACGATGTCACACGCCTGCTTATCTATGCGGTTGTCTTCGGCGTGATCGCCATCAGTATCGGGATCTTCCTGAACATCGTGAACAAGATGCGTACGGGCAAGTATTTCGAGGGGATTTTCGATCGTTTCGGCGTGATCGGGATCATCTTCTACTGGGGCGCCCTCGGAATTGGGGTAAAGGCAGCGGTCAAGCACGAACTGCGGCCGATCGAGGCGGTCGTGGTGATCGTCATCCCTCTTGCCCTCTTGTTCATCCGAGAGCCACTGCACAACATGCTGCATCGATCCAGTCCGTTCCATGGTGGTGCTGTGTCCATACTCGTAGAGGCGTGCGTCGAGACCATGGAGACGCTGACCGCCTTTCTGGGGGGGACCGTGTCATTTGTCCGTATCGGGGTGATGGCGCTCAGCCACGCCTGTCTGTGCCTGGTGACGTATGAGATCGCCGGCGTTCTGAAAGAGATGCCCATGGGAGGACTGTGGGCATTCCTGGCGATCGTGGCCGGCAACATCACGATCATCGTGCTCGAAGGAATGATCGCCATGATCCAGGCGATCCGCCTCGAGTATTACGAGTTGTTCAGTAAGTATTTCAGTGGTGATGGTGTGCTCTACGCGCCATTCCAATTCTCTGAACGTTCCCAAACAGAAACAGAAGAACAGGGAGAGACGAACACATGAACGAGTTCCGCAAGATCCGCAACATGGCATTCCTTGGAATCGCCCTCATGGCCCTGGTCATGGTGGGTGCCACGGTGGCAAGCGCCCAAGACCCCGGTAGCGGCGAGGCATCCGCGGGTGCACACGTCGGCGGCGAGATCGCGATTGGCGCTGATGTGGGAAGCATCGGGGGTTTCTCCGACAAGAGCGCGGCTTATCTCGCCATCGCCTGGACCATGGGCGTCGCGTGTATGTCAGCCGCTTACGCGGTAGGCAAAGTCGGTGCAGCGGCTCTGGGTGCAGCGGCTGAAAAGCCCGAACTGCTGAACAAAGCCCTCCCGTTCGTCGGCCTCGGGGAAGGTATTGCCGTCCTCGGCATGCTCATCAGCTTCCTCCTCTGGATGAAACTCTGAGTACTACAGACCGCCCCGGGCGGGACGTGGGCTCTGAGCCAGGCGGGACGCCTTGGCTTCAGGGCCACCGCTGCGGCACCGGCTGATCGGCAGGGCAGAGTGAATGTCATTCCATATCATTGGTGACGAAGATACGGTGGTCGGCTTCCGGTTCGCCGGAGTTACGGGCTCGGCCGTTGAGAACGCTGACGAGGCGAGAGAGGCCTTCCAGCGGGTCGTCGGTGAGGGAGCCTGCAGCATCCTGGTTCTGACAGAGCAGGTCGAGAGCTTCCTCGAACGCGAAGCGACTGAGCACCGACTCGCGGCCTCGAGCCCGTATTTGGTGGTTGTTAAAGATATTTGGGGCACGCGGACGCAGCGCAAGAGCCTGGAGTCGCTGGTCCATGAAGCCGTGGGCATCAAGATCATCCAGTCCGACGATGAGTGACGACGACGCTCCGGGCGCTGCGCACTGGTCCGCCTCCTCGACCAGAGGCGACGGGAGCCGACGAGTCAGATAGGCAACGGAAATCATGCAGACGCAAGAAGACAAACTCGAGCAGGAGATCTTCCGCGATGCGGAGCGTCGGGCGGAACGTGCGCTCGAACGCGCCAAGCGGGATGCCGGAAAGCTCGCCACAAAGGCAGAGCGTCGCGTGACCCGAGCGCGCAAGGCTCGGATGGAACAGGCCGAAAGCCGCGCCGTGGAACGGGAGCGTGCCATCACCTCAAGCATCGACCACGACGTGATGCGCCAGTGGCTTGTCACGCGTGAAACGGTTTTTGAGGAACTGTTCGCTACGGCATTGCAGGCCAGCGAGGCAGGCGAGGGCATTGACACAGAAGCCTCCCTCCGTGCGCTCGTCCTCGAAGGAATGCGACAACTGGGCAAGGAAGCGGTCACGGTCCGAGTGAGGACCAAGGATGCCGGGGTGCTCGAAGGCTCCGTACTGGAGGAACTCCAGGCTGAGGCAGGCGTCCCGTCTGTCACTGTGCTGGCTGACGAGTCCCTGGGCGGCGGAGTGGTTCTGGAAACCGACGCCGGTCGACGCCGTTTCGACAACACGTACGCGACTCGCTTGCGGCGGATGAAGGCTGAGCTCCGCGCCAAAGCCTGTGAACACATCGGGCTGGATCTGGCCGATATCGCCCCTGAACGATAGATGGAGAATGCACCTGCCATGACAGGTTCTGCAACGAATGCGACGAAGGGCCAGGTTGTCGGCGAGGTCCGCCGGGTCAACGGGCCGATCGTCGAGGCCAGCGGAATGATACGGGCATCGATGCTCGAAGTCGTCGAAGTCGGCGACCTGCGCCTGATCGGTGAGATTATCCGGGTGACGGACGATCGAGCCACGATCCAAGTCTACGAAAACACCAGTGGGCTCAAGCCGGGAGCTCCTGTATTCGGGACCGGGCGGCCGCTTTCAGTGCGACTGGGACCGGGCCTGCTGCGGAACATCTACGACGGCATCCAACGCCCCCTCGAGCGCATTGCTGAACACAGTGGCGCGTTCCTCGGACGCGGCGAAAAGCCCAGCCCGCTGGACAACGAGGCTCGCTGGCCGTTCGAACCCGCCGTTGCCGTCGGCGACGCCCTGTCTGCCGGGCAAATCTTTGCTCGGGTGCAGGAGACGATAAGCGTCGAGCATCGCCTGAATGTGCCGCCGGGGATTAACGGCACGGTCGTGGAGATCGCGGACGCCGGGGAGTACTGCAATGAAGACACGGTCTGCCGACTGCAGACCGACACTGACGGCGTTGTCTCACTCACCATGTGCCACGAGTGGCCCGTCCGCCGCCCCCGCCCCAATGCAGGTCGTATCACCATGGAAATGCCCCTGGTGACAGGGCTGCGCGTTGTGGACACCTTCTTCCCCATCACCCAAGGTGGAACGGCTGCCATTCCCGGGGGGTTTGGGACCGGCAAGACGATGACTCAGCACGCCCTGGCCAAGTGGTCCGCCGCTCAAATTATCGTCTACATCGGCTGTGGTGAGCGCGGGAACGAAATGACCGAGGTCCTGCGTGAGTTCCCGGAGTTGATCGACCCGCGCAGCGGGCGGTCCCTCATGGAACGCACGATCCTCATCGCTAACACCTCCAACATGCCGGTGGCCGCACGCGAAGTGAGTATCTACACCGGCATCGCGATCGCCGAGTACTATCGTGATATGGGCTACGATGTGGCCGTTATGGCCGACTCGACGTCGCGCTGGGCCGAAGCGCTGCGTGAGCTTTCCGGCCGCCTGGAAGAGATGCCCGCGGACGAAGGCTTTCCGGCCTACCTACCGTCTCGCCTGGCCAGCTTCTACGAACGGGCGGGTAAAGTAGAAACGCTCAATGGGGACACCGGCAGCGTGTCGGTGATTGGCGCGGTTTCCCCGCCCGGAGGCGACTTCTCCGAGCCGGTGACTCAGCATACCAGTCGATTCATCCGGTGCTTCTGGGCCTTGGATCGCGATCTGGCCAACGCCCGACACTATCCCGCCATCAGCTGGACCAACAGCTACAGCGAGTACCTCCCGGACATCACCGCCTGGTGGCAGTCGCAAGACCACGAATGGACGACCTTCCGCGAACGTCTGATGGAGATCCTCCAGGAAGAGGTCACCTACCAACGCATCGCGAAACTTGTAGGGCCAGACGCACTGCCCGACCACCAACGGTTGATCCTGCTCCTTGCGGACCTGATCAAGAACTCCTTCCTGCAGCAGAACTCATTTGACGATATCGATATGTACTGCGCGCCGGCCAAACAGGTTTGGATGCTCCGGACGCTGGTCAGCTTTTCCGACCGCTGTCTTCAACTGATCAAGCGCGGCGCGACTCTCGCCGACATCCGTGAGATGGAGTGCCTTACCACGATCATCCGGATGAAAAGCACGGTCCCGAACGATGATGCCCAGGCCATGACCGCAACAACCAACGCGATCGGCAAAGAACTGGACGAACTTGAGAGGAGATTCGCCTGATGCGAGTCGCCGGTGTCGAATACCATGGCCTGAAGCGAATCGATGGCCCCCTGCTTTTCGTCGAGGGGATTCGCGGAGTCGCCTATGACGAAATCGTCGAGGTGACCACGCCTTCGGGTGAGGAACGCCTGGGGCAAGTTCTGGATGTGACCGATACGGCAGCCGTCGTGCAGGTCTTCGGAGGAACAGACTCACTCTCCAATGCCGACACCCGCGTGCGCTTCATTGGCCGTGGCCTGCAAGTCCCGGCCAGCCGCGAAATGCTCGGCCGCGTCTTCGATGGCCTGGGACGCCCCAAGGACGGGCTCCCCGAGGTGCTGACCGGCGACTATCGGGATGTGCACGGCGAGCCCATCAACCCCTTCTCCCGTGAGTATCCGCGTGACTTTATTCAGACCGGGATCTCCTCGATCGATCTGATGAATACGCTCGTCCGAGGACAGAAATTGCCGATTTTCTCCGGCAACGGACTCCCGCACAATCGCATCGCAGCTCAGATCGCGAGGCAGGCAAAGCTGCTGCGGGAAGATGTCAGCTTTGCCATCGTGTTCGCCGCCATGGGAGTGAAGTACGACGTGGCGAAGTTCTTCATCGATTCCTTCCAGCAGAGCGGCGTGATCACAGATGTGGCCATGTTCCTCAGTCTGGCTGACGACCCATCAGTAGAGCGACTTGTGACGCCTCGTTCGGCCCTCACCCTCGCCGAGTACCTGGCGTTTGAGGAGGACATGCACGTCCTGGTGATCATCACGGACATGACGAACTACTGCGAATCACTCCGCGAGATCGCCACGGCACGCAGCGAGATCCCCAGTCGGAAGGGCTATCCCGGTTATCTCTATAGCGATCTGGCGTCCATGTACGAACGCGCGGGCCGCCTCCAGGGCCGCGAAGGCTCGATTACACAGATGCCGATCCTGACAATGCCAAGTGATGATATCAGTCATCCGATCCCGGATCTGACAGGGTACATCACGGAAGGGCAGATTGTGCTGGAACGGGAGTTGTTCCAGAAGGGCGTCTACCCGCCGGTGGCCGGACTGCCCTCGCTGTCGCGCCTGATGAAGGACGGAATCGGTACCGATCGTACGCGCGATGACCATCCGCACGTGGCATCTCAGCTGTTTGCCGCATACTCTCGAGTGAAGGACATCCGCGCCCTCGCCTCCGTCATCGGTGAGGAGGAGCTCAGTCCGCTGGACAAGCTCTACATTAAGTTCGGTGATCAGTTTGAGCAGAACGTCGTCGCCCAGGAGGAGTTTGAGGATCGATCCATTGGGCGCAGTCTCGAAATGGGCTGGGAAGCGTTGAAGGTCCTCCCCAGGTCTGAGCTGCATCGTTTGTCGGAAGAAGAACTCCAAGAGCATTACGACAGTTGATCGTCCGGTCGGTTACGGCATGACCACGGTGATTTTATGGCCCGTCTGAATGTGGCACCAACCAAGAGTAACCAGCTCTCGCTGCGTCGCGATCTCGCGATGGCAACCGAAGGCTTCAGCCTTCTGGATCAGAAGCGCGAGATTCTGGTTATGGAGTTGATGCGCCTGTTGGACCGCATCCGGCGTGTTCAAAAGCGCCTCGACGAAGCCCAAAAACAGGCATACGACACCCTCAAAAAGGCAATCGCTCGCAACGGCTACCACCGCATGCGGAACGTGGCAAGCGGCATCCATTATGACCACCGCATCAGGACTGACAGCCATGTGACTGCCGGGGTTCGCGTACCAGCCATCGTCATCGAGCCCGGAGAATTCGCGTCGCAGTTCGGCTTGAGCGGAACGGACTCGCTGGTCGATATGACGATGCGCGATTTCCTGGCCCTGCTTTCTGTGGTGGGAGAGATGGCTGAGCTGGAAAACGCGGTCTGGTTGCTGGCTCGCGAGCTCAAAAAGACGCAGCGCCGGGTGAACGCTCTCGAACAGCTCTTCATCCCCAATTTCGAGGAGACGCTTCGTTACATCGGCGAATCACTTGAAAGTAAGGAACTGGAAGCCTTCTTTATTATGAAAATGGTCAAGAACCGGTTGCGCGAGAAGCACGGACGAGACTGACAGAGTTGATCACGTGCCATACGTGCGACCACGCACAGAGCGGGGATGCGGATGTTCCTCAGACGCAAAGACAAATCAGAGGCAGAGCAGACCGAGCAACCGGCGACGGAGACCACCCTTCTCCGGCACGTGCTGTTGGTCGTGGACGGATCTGAGCCTTCGATGGCAGCCGCCCGTTTCTCCGTGCAGCTTGCGGCCCAGTACGACGCCAGGATCACGGCCGTCTACGTCATCGACACCGCCACCATGGACTACCTCATGCAGATGCACATCCTCGTGAGCGATGAACGGCAGGAGTTTGAGAGCGACCTGAATCGTACCGGAAACCGGTATCTTGATTACGTGAAAACAGTCGGCAACAACAACGGTGTTGAGGTGGAGACCGTGCTCGAGAAGGGCTCGTTCCACCAACAGATCCTCAAGGTTGCGCGAGCCCGTGACGTGGACGCGATTGTGGTCGGCGGATGGCGCCGAACAGTGACTAAGAAGGATGCCGCCAGCGTCGAGCGCCAGCTCATCCTGGATGAAGCCAGCTGCCCGGTGATCGTCGTCAAGAATGAGGTGAAGCGCGACCGCTAGGCGACCGCTCTGCTTCCCTTCGCTTCCCATCCCCTGACCTACGGCACGCCATGCCTGCGGGAAATGGAATCATCTGCTGATTCTAATAGCGCTCCACGTTGAAGCCCGTGCCCGGGCAGGCTACTGTAGAACTGCGTGGAACGACAAAACAGGAGACTGAGACCATGCTCTCCATAAAACTGCCTGCAAGCCTCGAAGAGCGCTTGGCTGAATTGTCCGAAGCCTTCCAGATTCCTGAAGGCCGAATCGTCAAGGAAGCCATCACGGAGTACCTCGAGGAGCTAGAGAGCTACCTCGCCGCCAAGAAAGCCCTGGCGAACGTTCGGGTAGAGGAACACATCATTGGCCCGGCCCGGGAGTTCTATGCGGAGTACCTGGAAGAGATGGAAAGCTACCTGGCGGCCAAGAAGGCTCTTGCGAACGTCCGAGCCGAGCAGCACATCTTCCGCCCAGCCCGGGAGTTCTGGGACGAGCTCTGGTACAACTCAGGGCTCTCCGATCTCGTTGAAGGCGAGAACGGTCAAGCCCACGGTAGCTTTTGACCGAAGCGACTCCCGTCGCCTATTGCTCAGGCCTTGAAGTCCTCAGGCTTGAACGTGACCCCACCACCTGCTTCAACAGCCGGAATCACTTGAAGCACGGCCACCGCCGTCTTGTAGGCCTCCTCCGGAGGACAGCTCAGCTTGCTTGCATCGCCTGCACGAACGGCCTCGAAGAAATTCTCCAAGTGCATCTGATGGACGTTCTTTTCCATGGCCATTTCCATCGCCTTGGCTGCCGCTTCGTTCTTCTTCGCTATCCCGGCCAGAAGTGGGATCGCCGGCTTCCCGCCCTGTTGCACCGGCTCCACGCCCTGAAGCCACTCAGGGAGTTCCTTCCCCGGTTCGGACACGTAGAAGCACTTCTTCGGGTTCTCGGAGATGGTCAACGCTCCGCCGTCCCCGCTGAAGCGCTCGAAATAATGCCCGTAGCTATTCGTGTTAAGGATCTGGTAGAACGCCCGAGCTGTTCCGGTCTTGCCCTTGTAGGTATAGGGGTATTGATACAGCGTGAGGACATCTTCGTACCATTCACGGTCCTCGAAATAGTCAGATCCGCCCATGGCCACGACCTGGGTTGGGTCGGAGTGCAGGAACCAACTGAAGATGTCGATTTGGTGACTTCCCAAGTCGGCGATCGGCCCGGCCGAGTACTTCCGGTACCAGCGCCAATTGCGAAACTGCTCCATGCTCTCGTAACCGTACTTCTTAAGCGTCTCCGGGGGAATCACGTACCGCTCGGGCCACTCGAGCAGGGGCTGAACGCCGCGGTTCCATTGCCCGTAACAGTTCGTCAAACGACCGCAAACATCGTCATCTTTGATCAGCTCAAGGGCATACTGGTACACGGGGTTGCTGCGACGCTGATGCCCAATCTGCATCAGCTTCCCCGTCTTACGCTGCGCTTCCACCATCTTGCGCGCGTTCTCAAGCGTGTTGGACATCTCCTTCTCGCAGTAGACGTGCCGACCGGCTTCCGCACATGCAATCGCGTGTTCTGCATGCACAAAGTCCGGCGTCGCAACGATAACAGCGTCCAGGTCCTTCTCCTTATCCAGCATCTCGCGATAGTCTTCGTAGACGTTGATCGTGTTGGCCCAGTCGACCTTGCCGGCCCTCTTGTATTGCGCTTTCATGCGGCGACTGGCGTAGCGCTGGCTGTAGTTCCAGATGTCACAGACGGCCCTGAAGCGGATGCCCTCAATGTTCATGCAGTCGCCCATCAGAACGCGGCCTTGCGTCCCCGCCCCCAACAGAGCGACATTGATCTCGTCTCCGCCACCCGCAGCCTGGCCAAATACGCTATTGGACAACACCACACCGGTACCGGCTGCGGCCATCGACTGCACGAACTCACGTCTTGTCATTGCCATTGTGTCAACTCCTTCTCTGCTTGCCTGCATGACCTGAAAAAATGGTTGACGGGCACAGTCGCCCGGCGAATGCCTATCGTCACTCGGTGGTATCGAGGCGCTTGATCCGCATGTTCCTGTAGCGGACTTCCGCTCCATGGTCCTGGAGGCCAATATGGCCATCCCGTTTGAAGTCTCTGAGCGCCCTCCGAAACTTGTTCTTCGAGCCGTCCGGATTCGTGTTCGGTGTGTCCCACCGTTCCAAATCCATATCAATGATCTGTTCACCATTAAGGACGACCGCAATTCGGCTATCATTGGCGGTCAGGACCACACTGTTCCACCCGTCCTTTGCCACGTCCTTGCTCGGGGCAAGGCAATCATAGATCGCGCCTACGCCGTGCTTGCCGGAGGTCGTCGGTTTGTTCACCTGCATCTCGATGCCGGTCTGAACGCAACTGCGTGGGTTGTCCGTTCTGAAGAAGACACCGCTGTTTCCCTTGGTGTTGAACTCGAGTTCGAGCACGAAATTCGCGAAACGCTCTCTCGTCCAGACGTAGCCGGCCTTCCCCCTGAGGACGAGCTCGCCGCCTTCGAGGGTCCAGCCTTTACCCGGCTTCTTCCCTCTGGGGTTCTGCCAGGCGACGCTCAGATCCATCCCACTGAGAAGGTCGATAGAACCGTCGCCCGGGGAGGGCGCCGGAGTAGCGGGTCCGGTTGGGGCAAGACTCAGTGTCCCGTTCCGTTTGAGCTCGACGGCCAGCGATTCGAAGTAGTCCACACACGCCCCCATATCGGGTAGGGACTTGTCCCAATTGTGCTCGTACTCAATGGAGAACACACCTTTGAACCCCTGCCGGTGAATCTCCGCCAACATGGCACGGACGTCTCCCACACCCGTTCCCCACGGCACATCATGCGCATCCTTGCGGCCATGCGTGTTCAAGTCCTTGAAATGGAACGTAACAATCCGCCCCTCGAGCAACCGCAGCCCTTCAACAGGGTTGATACCCGATCGCATCCAATGGCCCGTATCCGCACAGGCCCCGACGTGCTTGCTCAGGTCCTTCGAGATGTTCAGAACCGTTTCGGGATTCCAGTACTTGGAGGGTGCCGGGTGGTTGTGCAGGGCCAAGTTGATGCCGTACTCCCGGCAATAGGCGTCAATCTCGGGAACATCCTCAGGCTTAGGTTCGGAACAGATCGTCTCAATCCCCATCTCTTTCACCCACTCAAAGAGCTTACGAGCCCCAGCCTCGTCACCCGGGATTCCGGTGACCCCAAAGTTGGCCACTCGGACGTCTGCCTCAGACAGCTTCTGCTTGATCTCAGCCATCGCCTCCGAACTCATCTGCTGGTCTGTTTTGACCTCGGGTCTGGCCGCACTCACCACCTGCCCCGGGAACATCTCAATGGTGTGCAGCCCCAATGCCGCGACACGGTCCACGGACTCGAAGAACGTGTACTTGCGGAAACTCCAGGCCTGGACGCTCAGGTGCCAGCCGAGCTCAGCCGCCGTAGGGGCACCCTTGCTGACAGAACCCCGAACCCCGACCTCGGCCTGAGGCTGGGCGTGCCCAGAGAGGGCAGCACTCACGCAAATCATCGTCAAACCAATCAGGAGCCGTCGTCCCATAGTACTCGTCCTCTCGATGCCATTCACGCATTGCGCAACACGCAATGGTGCAGCGCGTGCAAAATCTGTCACTTGAGTTCCAGTTCGGTGATCACACTGCCGTCGAGGTTCCGGATGCGGGCGTTGGCTTCCCAGCCTCCGCCACCTTGCATGATCTTGAGCATCAGAATATTGCTGCCCTTCTGCAGGCTCGTCTCGACACGGTCCTCTCCCCACTTGAAGGCGCGAGGAACGTTGTTCTTGTGAACGACTTCGCCGTTCAACCAGACCACGACGCCGTCATCGCTACCGATGTCCATTGCCACTTTGGTCGCCTCAGGGACGACAGCCTCGCAGCGGAGGTAGACCACCCGGTTGGCCCCACCGACGACTTTGATCAGGTTGATCCGTCCATCTGCAGCCGTGGTCACTTCCCGCCAAGACACATCTGTCGCCTCAGGTAACTCGGGGCCGAACGCAACGTCACCGAGGCTGTGACCTGAGACACCTGACTTCGTATGGGGGCCGGACAGAGCCCAGCGCGTGACGCATCCCAGGTGCTTCTCAAGCTCCCCGAGCAACTTCCTGGCGCGGTCCTGCAGTTTCTTCCCGGTCTTGACGTCATCGTCCAGCACACGCCTGACGGCGACACTGGAAGCCGCCCCACGTACCTTCTCTGCCACACTGATGACTGCCGCTGCCGCCTCAGAGCGGAGGGCCGGCTGGCCCAAGTAAGGAAGCAGCGCGTCCAAGGCTTGTCGCGTCTTCACCGTCCCAATTCCCGCGACGACCAATTTCCGCTCAGAGTCACGTCCAGCCAGTGGCATCACAGCCCGGTACTTAGCCAGGCGCTGATCCGTCGGTATGCCTGTGGCTTTCGCCAACAACCGCACGTACCCACGCAACGCAAGGACCTTGTGCGTCTCACTCTTGCCGGTTTGTATCACCGTATACAGGGGCTCAAGGGCGCCTTGATCAGGCCAGTCTGCCAGCGCACGAACAGCGCCGTCTCGCACTGACTGTTCGGCGTGCTGTATATCGGCACGAATGGCGGCAAGTGCGGCAGGATGCCCTGTGGTTCCCAGAACACGCAGAAGTGAGATGCGCCCCGTAGGGGAGGCCGTCTCAAACTCTCCGAGCGGAGAAGCCACGGTCTGATCGGAGACACCAATTCGCCTGAGGCAGGAAATCAGCGCATCTTCACCTGCACGGCGGGCCGTGCTGCCTTCGGTCTGGACCACAACCCGGACCAGTTGCCCAAGCTCAGGGGGCCTGGCAAGCTGTCCGGCTGCACGCAGGGCTGCCGCACGGACAGGCTCCGACGGGTCGGTGGCCGCCTGAATGATCAGCGGCAGCTGGTCATGGGCTCCACGCCGCCCCAGGACAGAAAGCAACGAACAGGCTTGATCGCTTTTGGTTGCGCTCAACATGGTCCCAAGCCTCGAATTGACGTCAGGGCCGGGAATGGCCACAAGGATACGTTCGAGGGCCTGGCGATCTGCCTTGTCGGCTGTCCCCAACAACGGCACAAGCTCCGGGACGCCATCGCGACCTGCCAACGCGGCCAAAGCCTCCGCTGCCCCTGTCCGGACACCCGGGGCATCAGCCGTGAGTAGGGGACGAACCTCTGGCAATGCGCTGCGGTCGCCGCGTCTGGCGAGAACGCCAAGAAGCCCAATCGCGAGCTTTGGGGGGGCTCCGGGCAGCGCTTCGGCAACTCGCGCTGTCATCGCACCATCCCCAGCCGTTGCGGCAAGGCGAAACGCTGTCGCGCGGACCCGTGGATTCTCGACCGGGAAACACGCAACAATCGCCTCCCGGGAATGCTGTCCTCCTGCGGCGGCAAGGAAGGTCAATCCGGCACACTGAACGTGAGGCTCCTCCGGATACGCTTCCATCAACGCCACACAGTCAGCCACGGTCGTCGCATCGCCAGCGGCATGCCGTCGCCGGAGAAGCGTCATCTGAGCATCGAGGGCCCGAGCTCTCTCATAGGCTGATTCGCTCTTCATCACGGCCTCGAGGGCCCGAGCGTCGCGCACACCCCCGCAGCGCCCAAGGGCCGTGATCGCCGCCATCTTCAGCTTCCGTTCGGGGGCCGCCAGGAATGGCCGGACAGCCGACGCTGCCTGAGAATCGCCCAAGTCACCCAACGCCTGAACGAGGGTTATCCGCTGGTCAACTCCGGTCGCCGTCAGGAGTCCCTGGCGCAAGGCTGCAGCGGCCTCCGGCGTCCCGACGGTGACCAACACCCGGGCAGCCAGGTCACACAGCTCGGGTCTGGCCAGGAGCGGACCGAGAATCGGGACGATGGACGGATCCGCAAAGAAGCGTAACTGGTCGAGCAAATAGACCTTCACAGAATCCGGGACGTCAGCCTGCAACGCCCCGCTGAAAGCCTTCAGGGCGGCTGCGCGAAGGACATCCTCCCCGCTCTGTCCGGCCCGGAGCGCCACGCCGTGCAGCGCTTCACGGACAGCGGTGTCATCTCCCGGCTTCTCACCTCCTCGTCCAGCAGGTGGAACCAGTCCCCGACAGAGCGCAGCGACCTGTTCGCCGGTGATCGCTCTCCCATCCGCAAGCAGCTGCTGGGGATCATCCTGACCGTAACACCGGCCCATACTGAAGAGAGCGAACAGGAAGAGGCATGCAGCTCTCCCAAATCTGAGTTTAGCGGACGTCATAGTCCTCAGCTTTCCTTGACCGAATAGCGGGCTAAGCAGGGGAACACCTCAGAGATGCCATGGCCCACGCATCGGCGGGTTGGCCAGGCGGTTGGCTTCGGCGTCACTCACAAACTCCTCCCGGGCGGGGTCCCAGGCGAGCTTACGTCCAAGCCGGACCGAGATCGAGGCCAGATGAAGCAATGTCGCCGACCGGTGGGCTTGCCGAACGTTGGGCTTGCCGCCATGGACATTCTCACGCGTCTTCACAGCGTGCTCCCAGCTCTGCTGACGAGGTGGGTCAGGGAACCGTTTGAGTTCCTCGAGCAGTCCGGCAGGCTCGACGGTCGCCCCCCCCCAGTACTTCCCGTTGGGGCCTTCCAGCAATGGCTTGCCTTCCGTTGTCTTCTCACCCCACTCCCAACTCTCGATGGTAAGGGTTGTGCCGTCGGCATAGCGCATCCAGATCGTGCCCCAGAGGCCGGTGGCATCCGGGTGCTGCGGCCAGGGGGCCGCCGCCTCGATCTCAACCGGTCCCGTGTCATCCTTGCCAAGCGCATATTGGATGGGATCGATGTGATGCTGCCCCATATCCCCGAAGCCACCTTCATCATAGTCCCAATAGCCCCGGAAACTGCGGTGCACGCGGTGGGGGTGGTACGGTTTCACGGGAGCTGGGCCAAGCCACATGTCGTAGTCCAACTCAGCCGGCACAGCCTGGGGCACCAGGTTCGTCTTGCCGCTCCACTGCTTTATCTTGAACCCGCTTGCACAGTACTTCGGGTTCAGACACACCTTCAGCGGGGTTCCGAGGAGGCCGCTTGCCACAAGCTTCCGCATGAAATAGGCCCGGCCTCGGCCCCAGGTGTTGACCTGGTAAACGGCTCCGTAGCGCTCGATCGTGTCCACCAGAGCCTTGCCTTCAGCTATCGTGTGCGTCGCGGGCTTCTCTGAGTAGACGTCCTTGCCCGCCTGAGCCGCGGCCATGGAGATCAGAGCATGCCAGTGCGGCGGGGTCGGTACGTGCACCGTATCGATATCGTCGCGTTCCAGGACTTCGCGCCAGTCGCTGTAGCCCTTGACATCGCCTCCGGCCTTCTTCACGGCATTGGCAAGGTGGTTTCGGTCGACGTCACAGACGGCCAGGGTTTTGGGATAGGCCGTAACGTGCCCCATCCCCATCCCGCCGGTACCGATCACGGCCCGAGTGATCATGTTGCTTGGAGCGCGGGGCCCGCCAAGAACGTAGCTGGGGACGATTTGGAACGTTGCACCGGCGAGTGCCGCCTTGCCCAGGAACCCGCGCCGAGAGAGCGCAGGCGTATGACTGGAATGGTCCATGCTGACTGTCCTTTCGCTTCGACGTAGGCTCCTCAGTGTAGCCTGTGAGCAAAGCGGTGTCAACGCACGCCGCCTATGGCGGCGGCCGAAGCAGCATGCTGAGATGTGGCGCTCAGCCCAACTCGCTCACGCATCCACGCTGTAGATTGTGGCGTCATGGGCTTCGAGGTAGAGCGTCACCGCGTCATGGCGGAAACAGGCACTGGTGTGGGCATCCTCCCCCCAGGTCAGGACCAGGCGTCCGGCGTTACCCACGAGAGGATTGCATCTATACAGCTCGAAGCCTGGCAGGCGTCCCCCGATGGGATCGCGCAACTCGGCCCGGACCTGGCCCCCGATGTCGGCATTGATCGCGATCTCTTTGCCCGACTGAATGAACGGCCTGAGGAGCATGCGGCCAATGGTCCTTGGGGCTGTTGTCAAACCGGCAAACCGATCGCGTGGCCACGTGGCTCCAAGCACGGCATGACGATCTTCGGTAACCCCTTCCGGTAACCTGTGGTTGTGGTGAGACGTCCCTCCTCGGTAAAGCAACAGCCATTGGTCGTCCGCCACGGGCAGGAGAGCATTGGTGGCATAGGCCGACATGCAGTCCATTTCCGGGATGGGGCCACGGGGGATGAAGCCACCCCGGAACGGGCGCTGCCATTCCTGCCCGTCCCGGCTGAAACACATCTCCAAATCCATGGTCTGTTCCCAACAGTGGTAGTTACCGAGAAAGCCGATGCGCCAGTCGTCCTGGCGATGCTGCGACAGGTAGTAGAACTGCTGAGTCAGGGGATCGGTGGCCCCGGGAACGATCACCAGTTCGGGATCACCCCAGTGGATCCCATCCTCGCTCAGGCGTCGGTGGATCGTCCGCAGGGCGGGGGGAGCATTGTCATGCGGGGTCTGTCGCCCTGTCTCCGGTCGGTTGGGCAAAAGCCACACAGAGAGCATCTCGAAGCACCCCTCGCGGGCATGGTAGTAGACATTCGTCGCATCATTGCTGCGGAGGCGCTTGGCTTCGTCAAAGTCCCAGACACGTTCCGAATCGAATGTCGCATCTGGGTTCGCGCTGGTCAGGCCTGCGGTCCAGCCGGCTTGTCCTACTTCTAGATCTGACGGATGGAAGACCGCGGGCCTGTTGATGCCCAGTGTTTCCCAGCTCAAGCCATCCTCACTGTCCGAGATGATGTATCGAATCAGACCTTTGTGCTGACCATGCAGCCAGCAGTACATCCGCCAGCGTCCGTCCGGGAGACGCACGACGCTCGGCTGGGTCACGTTTGCGCCTTCGTAGACCCCCTTGATATCGATGATATTGGTGTCTCGCCCCTCCCACTCGCGCTGGCCCAGCATCCGGCGTTCCCAATGGAGACCATCCTCAGATTCAGCGATCATGATGCGCATCGCGGTCGGGCTGCGCTCATGGGAGTAGTAGTACATACGGAAGCGCCCATCGTCGAGGATCACGACACTCCCGGCGAAGATGCTCACGCCGCCTGCCTCCCAAGGCATGTCGCGATCCATGATGATGCCACGCTTGCACACCGGTGTCGGCGTCAGCGACATTCCGCTGCAGGAGGCCACATCCCGATCATCAAAGAACACAATTCGTCCCAATGACATCACGTCTCCTCCATTTCCGGATCATTCATCACAACTCAATGACCGTTATCTCCGGCCGGCAGAACAGCCGGACCTTCAGATGATATGTGCCGATCCCGGGATTGACGTACAGCGGCCCGCAGGTGGTGTCGAAGAGCCCGCGATCGTAGGCCCCAACAGGCGGTGGCCGAACGAGGGCCCCGAACCCGGGGACCCACACCTGCCCACCGTGGGTGTGTCCTGACAGAATCACGCCATACTCGTCTCTGGGTAGCGTGTCTGTTGCAACAGGATCGTGCACCAGAAGCAGCTTCCGCTCCGCCCCCTCGGCAAGGAGCCTAGGGAACGAGCTCCGGCGCCCCGTGCTGCCCACGATCTCGACTCGTCCTGCGGCGCCAAGCACGCGTTCATCCCGGAGCCAGGCGCCGCCCGTTGCCGCGAATGCCTTCCGCAGTTCCCTGCGAACATCCAGTTCCCAGTAATCGTGGTTGCCGCCAACGCCATAGAGGGGCTTGTCGAGCTTGGAGAGTATGTCGAGAGCATCGTCCAGCCAAGCAACATCCTCGACCAGATCTCCGGTGAAACAGACCATATCGGCGGGAATCGCGTTGAGCCTCCGGACCACGGACTCGAGGTAATCCCTGTCACCCTTGTGGTGGACGTCGGTGATGTGCAGGACTCTTAACCGAGGCGACGGGCTGAGGCGAATAGTCCGGACGACGACCCATTCCGGCTCCACTCGGAACGCGTAGAAGATGACGGAAACCATGGCGGCAAGGGCGACAACAAAGCCGCATAGGAGGACGTGTGTCCAACGCACGTTCAGCCTGTGAAGCAGAGCGTTCACACCATTCCTTCCTCGCGAGCCGCCGCCTTTCCGAGCCTACGCATTGAGATCTGGACTCACGCCAGTCTCAGGTACAGGAAAGCACCGACGATGGCAACGATGGCCGCAAGCACAAGTGCCGTGGCACAGCCGGGGTTGCCGCCCCGATGCCTCGGTAGCGCGCCAGGGAACTCGGCCTCGATCTCCTCTGACAGGCGGTCGACCTTTTCCTTCGCCTCCCTCAGTCCCAATCCAGTGTGCTCACGGACCAGCTTGATGGCTGCTATCTTCTCACCCGCGTACAGGAGATCCTGTACCTCCGTGGGGGCTCCTTCGACGTATTGTCGCTCACCTGGTTCTGACATTCTGCGCCTCTCGCAACTTCTCCAATCCCACCCACATACGACACCGGGCTCAACAGCCCGAATATACCCTTGCCGCGTTGGGATGCTTACGTCGAGCCTCTATCTTGGGTATCTCAGTCAAGAGACCGGGATTTCCGGAGACGCGGGAGACACACCATGCGATCGATGGCCGCTCTGATGATGATAGCCAGTTCGACCTGTTTGATATCCTTCTCAGCCCAGTCCGCCGAGAACGGCTTCTCCGACCACGGCGTTGGGGCAGCCGTAGCCGAACTGCGGGGGGGTTACATTGCCAAGGCCCCCTGAATCACATCCGCATTGGAGACACTGTGTTTTACCGTGTCCTGCCCTCAGTTGCCTTCCTCGCCTTCGCTTTGTGCGAGCGAACCGGCGCGGCTCCGTCTCAGACAGGCGCGATGCAGTGGGACTTTGAGGATGGGCAGGCAGTCGGGCTGCACCAGGGGATGGGGGTAGGCGAGGTCGTGCCCGAACCGGATGTCCCAACGAATCATGCCTACCGGATCACCACCGATCAGCCACACCACTCTCGCCTGACGGTCGAACACAGCGCCCAGCATGATGACTTCGTGCTGCGCTTCAGGGCACGCGTCATAAATTGGGACGGAGCGGAGCCGGTTATCTATGTCTACGGGCACAGTGGCAAGAGCGGCTTCCGTGGCCTGAGCGTGACCCGTCAACTAGGCCGGCTGTTCTGCTATTTCGGTCCGGATCGCCCGGGCGCAACCCTCGGTCAGACAGACGGCGGGTACGCTTCCGGCAACGCATGGACCCATGTCGCCTTCGGCTGTTTCGGGCGCTGGTCAATGGCGAAGGTGTGGACTGAGGGAGACAACGAGCCAGGCTGGCAGGCGATGGGGCGGAATGATGACCTGCGGGAGGGGACGAGCGCTCTGGGCGTCTGGACCTCGCCTCGGACCCCGTCCAAAGCCACTGTTCTCTTCGATGATGTGTCCCTGGTACCGATCACAGAGACCGATCTCGCCAAGCTCGGCATCCACATTACTCCGAGGATGCCTCTTGACGTCGCCGCTCTGAACCAGAGCACTGTTGTCACCCAGCTTCCTGGCCGCGTCGTGCTGTCTTCAGGGAGGACGGCAGTCGCCTTCACCCGATTGAGCGGCGAGATCTCCAATCTCGTGGATCTCCCCACCCAGCGGGAGTTCATCGCTCCCCACCATCCCTCTCCCCTTTTCCGATTCGTCTTCCGGTCCCCAGTCAACGACAGAACGCAGGCCGTCACCAGTCGCGACTTCCGCGCCGTAAGCATCGACCCGCGGCCGGACCGAGGGCTCTCGGTATCGTTCTCCGATCTGCCGAGCTCGTCGGTCAAGGCGATGGTTCAGGCAACCGTCCAGACCGACGGGGTGATCGCCCTTACGTTCCGGCTCACTGGCCTGCAGAGCACGATCGTCCCCCGGATCTCGTTTCCTGAGCTGCCCGGTCCCGCGGCCACGTCCTCAAGCGATGAAATGCTGCTCCCCTGGGCCAGTGGGGCCGTACTGCGTGAGCCCGGCTCGGTCACCGTCTCGCGCGACGCCCTGTACCCCGGACAGGCATTCGCCCAATTCTATACTCGCTGCGACGGCAACGCAGGGCTCTACGTGGGCTTCCATGACTCGGAAGGCCACTGTAAGCGGTTCCAACTGCGTTGCGGGGCCGGTGACATGGCGTCGATGTCAGTCGAACACCTGCAGCCGGAAACCGCCGTCGCTGAACTGGTGCTCCCATACCCCAGTGTCCTGAAGACGTTTGCCGGCGACTGGCGTGATGGAGCCGATATCTACAAGGCGTGGGCTGAAAACCAGCCATGGTGCGACACACTCCTCTCCGAACGTTCGGACATTCCGGCTTTTCTGAAGGAGGGGGCGGGAATCCTCATCACCGGAGTTGCCAACCCCGTCGGCCGCGAGAAACTCCTGGGAGGACACCTCGAGAAGCTCCCGGACCTCCTGGATGCCTACCGCAACGCAACCGGCCTGAAACACATCGTCTTCGTCCCCTACGGCTGGGAGAATCGCGGGACATGGGTGGGAATCAACTATCTCCCCAGCATCCCCTCCGACGGCGACTGGATCAAGACGAATGCCGAACTGCGGAGACGGGGACACCGCACGGCATTCATGACGTCAGGGTTCTGGTGGGTTGTCAAGCGCCAGAGGACGAGCGGGGGCCCAGCCTTCGACGACACATCCCAGTTCGAGCGCATGAAGGACATCTGCATCACGGAGCGAGATGGAAAGACATGGGAAGTAGACTGGTATAGCCGAACCAAAGAGTTCGGGTCCTGGCGCGGACTCTCCGTGAAGCTCTGCCATGGCAGTCAGCCGGCCAGAGACATGCTGCGCGACGTATTCCTTGGGGTGGTCCAGCTCGGTGTGCCCCTTGTCAGCTTCGACCAGGAAATAGGTGGCGGCCAAAAAGAGCCGTGTTTCCATCCGGGCCATGGGCACCCCCCAGGCCTGGGGAACTGGGCCTGGACGGACTTCCACGATCTGTGTCGCGAGATCATCAGGGAAGGCAAACCGATCCAGCCGGAGCTGGGCCTGTTCCTGGAGAACGTCAGTGAATTGGCGATCCCGGTCATGTCGACCTACTGGAGCCGACAATTCGGGGAGATCGATGTGGGAGCCTTCGGGGCCCGGGGTGTGGGGCTGTTCTCCTACCTCTACCACGAGTACGTGACGGCAATCGGGGCAGCGTGCGTCCAAGGGCAAGGGCAGCTCGGAACACGACCGGACGCGCTCCTGCGCTGCCGCATCCTGGCCAACAACCTGACCCGCGGCCTGATCCCTGGGCCGTTCATGCATGAGGTCCCCATCGAGGGCCTTCCCGTGTGGCAGAAAATCAGCAAGTGGCAGGCAACGGTGGGCGCCGCCTATCGCTCCTTCTCCCGCCCCTATAAGCACTTCCCGGAATACCTTCTCCTTGGCAAAACCGTGCGCCCACCGGACGTCGACTGTGAGCAGGTGGAAACCTACTTCTGGCGACGCGATGCGAAGGGGAAGCCACGCAAGAACGGTCCCCCCGTCAGCAAACATGCCCTGAGTCTCGCCGCGGTGACGGCCGGAACGTTCGAGGCCGGCGATGGCAGCCACGCGACGTTCGTGGTCAACGCGACCCCGAATGAACGTGAAGCCATCGTCCACTTCGGCAGCGCCCGGGAGACGACCGTCTTTTCCCCGAGTCGCGAGGGCATCGAACGGGCACACGGGAAAGACATTGCGCTTGTCCTGCCCCCCTTTGGCATCCGCGTACTGATCCGCTGAGGTAGAGCGTCCCTTCCTGAACCGAGCCGCGCACAACGTAAGCGGTCTTCCTGAGTGAGCCGAGCCGCGCACAGCGTAAGCGGTCTTCCTGAGTGAGCCGCGCCGCGCACAGCGTAAGCGGTCTTCCTGAGTGAGCCGAGCCGCGCACAACGTAAGCGGTCTTCCTGCTACTAGGGAACCCCCTCCCGTTGGTCAGGGCTCTGAAAGAGAGGACCTCCGACAGAGCAGCGGCGGATCAGGGCTCGGTTCAGGTCGCCCCAAGCCACTCGGCGTAGACGTAGTAGGCGCCCCACTCAACCCCATCGGGATCGATGAACCACGCATCCAGGTCACCGATGCCGGTCTCGTCAATCCGCACCTCGAACGTGACCGCGTCAGTTCCCTCACCAACCGCTATCCGGTGTTCTGCCCCGGCGACACAGAGACGAGCGGCGCTTGCCGTGATCTGCCCGGGAGCATCCACGCTCTCGTAAGGAGCCATCTTGCGGACGGCCTCCAGCGGCAAGGCCTCACTGATGGGGAATGCTGCTTCCTCCGGCCAGCGTCTGAGCGTGAATCCGTACAGCCCCGACCGCTCAATGTCGACCCGCCAGCGACCGCACGTCCGCAGAGCAGCAAGGATCTGAGACTGGCTCCAGGCAACGTCTCCCATCACATCGAAGGCATCCAGCCGAGTAGGGTTCTCAAGCGGGTTACCGAGGGCGATCGGGGCATATTCTGACAATCCCGGCTCTATCTTGGCCCACCAGCACTCGTGCTCACCACGCAGCCACTCGACCACATCCGGGTGGACTGCGGCGACATCGGCAACCTGTCCTGGGTCCGCCTTGATGTCGTACAGCTCACATCCGTTCACCAGGCGCCAGCGCCGTGTCATGACCGCGTTGGTCCACTTCTCGGGCGGTTCAGTGTTTTGCCGGTACTGCAGGAAGTGGACGCGATCAGACAACGAAGCGGGGGCCTCCGCAGTGAACAGAGACACAACACTGTCCCCGTCAACGTCCATCGTGTCGGGCGTGGGAAGCCCACACAGCTCGATGAAAGTGGGCAGAAGATCGACGTGGGCAACGAGTTCGTCGATGTCTCGGCCTCCCGTCAACCCGCCACTCGGCCAACGAACGAAGAACGGAACGCGATGCCCGCCGTCATAGTAAGAACCTTTCTTGCCGCGCATGCCGGCACTGTAACCGCGCTCGACAAACTGCCCAGGCCCCAAGGTGCAGCCTCCTGAACTGCCGTTGTCAGTCATGAAGATGAGAATGGTGTTGTCTTCAATCTCCAGCTGCTTCAGCAGACTCCGCAGTCGGGCGAAGTTCTCATCGATGTTGGTGATCATACCGTAGAACTCTGGTTCGGGAATCGCGGGATTGCCGCGGTATCGCTCCGCATACCGATCAGGCACCAGATAAGGACTGTGAGGGGCATTGGTGGCGATATAGGCGAAGAAGGGCTGGTCATGGTGCCCTTCGATGAAGCGGAAGGCCTCCTCAAACCAAACATCCGTGCAGTACCCGACGTGCTCGACGGGCTCACCATCGTGGAAGTAGGTGTCGTCGAAGTAACTGTTGCCCCAGAAATCCGGTGTTTGGCCGACCCCACCCCCCTTGTGCGCGACCACATGCTGGAACCCCCGGTCCTGCGGCCGGTACGGATAGTTGTCGCCCAGATGCCACTTGCCAAACATCGCAGTCGCATAGCCCCCTCCGGCGAAGACATCCGCCATTGTAGCGTCTTCACGATGCAGCATGGAGCGGCCCCAGGTCGTGGCCCAGGCCCCATTCCGCACCGGACGTCGGCCAGTCATGAGCCCACCCCGAGTGGGTGTACACAGAGGCGACACATGAAAGTCGCTGAAGCGCACGGCGTCAGCGTAGAATGCATCGATCCCGGGCGTCTCGATCCAGGGATTCCCCGTACAACCAAGGTCCCCGTAGCCCTGGTCATCGGTCATGACGAGAATGACGTTGGGTCGGTCCATCGGCGCCTCCCGGGGTGGTTCAGTTACGTGCTTCGATGCGATCGAGTCTGCGAGCTAGGTCTGAATGCCACTGGATCTCGGAGGCCATCACGCACGCCGCTGAGGGCATGATCGAGTCGTTCGCCGGTCTCATCCCTTTGGCGTTCCCGCTGTCCACGACGCAGCTTGAGGGGGCCATCAGCACAACTGCAGGTAATGACAAGTATGAGGAACGGGCCCGGATGCACCAGTCTAAGCTGGATCGGTTGCGTCCGCACGGTGATCAGATCTCGTTGAGCAGTGTTTCAAGGCGACCAACCGCATCTTCGAGAGAGCCAACGGCTCGGTTTCCCGCCCCCAACACAAACCAACCGGCAAAACGTCGACATCGCAGGACCGACATAAGTTCCTTGATTTCCCCATTGCCTCGGGCCAGCACCTGTGGCGTCCCGTCAAACGTCGCGTCCTCGATCTCGAGCTGGTCTATGTGATGCCGGAGCTTCCGCCGATAGCTGGTCAGGAACGGCTTCTCTCCAGCCCGCGCGAACGCGGCCGGACTGAAGGTCAAGCCGGCCGGCAACCCGCGGTCGTGCACCGCCTGCATGATCGTGCTGGCTGTATCACAGTCTACGAACGCGTTGTAAAACGACACCGCCAGCTCCGCATCCTCGCAGGCCCCCGCATGCACCGGGGCATTCACCGAAAGGGGAAGAAGAAGTCGATCGATTTGGAGGCGGTCGGCAAGCTCAATTACGCGCGCCAAATCCTTCGGTACACAGGGCAGACGAAGACCGGACAACTCGATCCCTTCCTCGCGCAGCAAGGCCACTGCTCGCTCAACTGTCTGCATGCCCAGCATGCTCACGGGCCGACCGTTCAGGGCATCCAGTTCGACCGCACCAATCCCAGCCAGCTGGCAGGCAGCAGCGATCTCCTCGGCATAGCGTCCGGCCAGCGACGACGCTACGGAAAGGGAAAATGCTTCCTGGGCAAAACGGTGGCGCCGAATCGCGGCTCGTTGCTTCAGGCAATCCATGCAGCTTGGGTTATCGCAGAGAGCGAAAGCCGGATCTTCCCTGGCCGCCTGGCCGGCGACCTCAAGGAGTCTGCGGACAGACATGAGCCGAACGGCGGCATTGCCGACACGGCCAGTCGTCAAGGCTCCCTTCTCAGCAAGGAGTCTGTCCAACCCAATAAAGTCGCGGTGAGGTCCGGGGAAGAACGGCCAGGACTTCGTGACATCGCCCTCAGGCGTGGCAAAGGTCACGGGGTTCGTTGTCTTGAGGTAGGGGAGCCGAGCCAGCTCTTCGACGGTATGGAGCGTTGTGTTGCGGTCCTGGTCCACGCCCAAAAGGCAGACATACCCGTCCAGTTCCGCGATGCGGGTGTAGGGCGTCTCCGGTCCGTGGGCAAGCTCCGCCTTCCAATGGTCGTGGCAGAGCATCTCCGCGTGGTGCCCCAGGGCTGCAACGCTGGCCTTTGGATGAACACTTCTCACAGCGTCGGCGCGCCGCTTGACCACATCGGTGATGATCCCGAGCGCGCCAAATGTCGGGACGGCCAGGGTGCCCTCCGCCCCAAGCACGGAGAGGAACGCGTCCACAACCGTCTCGGCCCCGCCCGCAACATGGCCGAGGCTGGCCAAAGAACTGTGCAGGAGAACAGTGTCCCCCTGTTTCAGACCAAGCCCCCTCAGGCCCTCAGTGATGCCGTCGTGCGTCAATCCGGTCGTCATTCATCGATCTCCTGCTCAGCCACGAGGCGGCATGGCAGTTGGGTCGCCCCCGCCTGCCGCAATGGCAACGCCGACAATCTAACACGGTGAGCTCGAATTGCGTGCAGATTGGTTGGACAGCAAACGGTGTGAATGCCACGGGCGAAGAGCGCAGGGAAGAGCCCCTGAGGAGCCGAGTTGCTCTCGTAGACGTCCGACACCAGCAGGCGGACACCCGCGTCCGCGAGCCATCGGGCCACGTCGATACTGAGGTAGACGCTGCGCTCTTCGATTTCATCAAACTGCCGCGGTCCCAGTGCATTGATGATAACCGCCGGGGTGTCGAGAGGAAGGGCCAGGGCATCCCGCAGTTCGGGAACGTCGATCATCCCGGAACCATCAGCCCGATCCAGATGGATGACAGACGCCGGCAGCCGAAACAGACGATCCAGGGGCACCGTGTCAGCTCTGCAGCCATCATCGGTTGCGAGGATGTGTCCGGGAAAGTCGATGTACGTTCCGGCCATTCCCCAATGGTGCAGCTTGTGCACACGGGCCTGGTACTCACTGCCGCCCTGCCGAATGTTCCAGAGACACGTCTCGATCGTTCGAACCGTCTCGAAAGGCGCAGATGGAGCGACCGTCTCAAGCTCCGTCTCCGGAATGGGAAGTGTCAGATCAATGACCTCCAGCATCGCAGGGACTCCCACTGTGTTCGCAATCACCGTGCAGTGACTCAGCCGTCTGTCAGTTCTCGTAAGAACGCGACCGTGCGCGCGAGCGAGCCACACGCCACAACTTGCCTGAACAGGTCACTATCGCGGCCGAAGAACCAGCCGGCCAACTTGATGACGAAGCCGTTGTAAGCAGCATCACTGCGCCCGGACCCCGCCGCGATATCCCGCAGCATGGCAATCCGGGAAACGGCCGGGGCGTCCTTCCGCCCGCAGCAGGCGTCCTCGATCTTCCGTAGGAGAGAGGGTTCCTTGAGCATCCCTCTCGCTGGGGCAACACCGTCAAGCCTGGCGTCCCGGTACATACGCAGAGCGGCTTCGACGGAGAAAAGGTCGCCGCTGCCGAGAAGGGTCGTCTCCGGCAACAGGTCCCGGGCATGGGTCAGCCGTTGACAGCCATCGGACACAGGGCGGTAGAGTTCGCGGACAGTCCGGAAATGCAGGATCACGAAATCGACCCCCGTGCCTCGAACGGCGTCAGCGATGCGGCTGAATTCGCTGGGCGACTCAAAACCAGTTCGCAGCTTGACACTCACGCCGCAGTTTGGGCACGCCTCACGCAGCTCACACAGCGCCCGACGGATCCACTCCGGGTGCTGCAAACGGACCCCACCGGCACCGTTTCGCAACACCAGGGGAGCCGGGCACGCGCAATTGAGGTCGACTCCTGCCACTCCCATCTCCGCGAGCCGCCGAGCGGTCTCACTGAGCCGCTCTGTATCCAGCCCCATGAGCTGCACAATGATCGGCAGGCCAGTGTCGAGGAATGGCTGAATTCGGCGCCTCAGGCGAACCCGCCGCGGCACGCCGGTCGAGACCCGAATGAAAGGCGTGATCCAACAGCGCACCAACTCGTGGCGTGAAAAGACATCGCAAAAGGACCCCTCGGTCACGCCTTCCATCGGGCCGGGAACAATGTGATTCGGCAGAGCTTTGTCCCCCGTCAGGGCAAGTGGCTCAAGCCAGGCCGCAGGCAGGCTGTGAGAAGCAGCGATCACGCGCTCTGCACCAACTCAATCGCGGCAGACACCAGCATGTCCCCGGCTTCCGGAGCCAGCTTGTAGCCAAAACCGAATGTGGTCTCGTAACCACCGCGTTTGAACGCGTCCTTCGTCGGTACGTAGCCAACCATCCCGTTGGAGCAGCTGCTGACCAGCGTGTGAAGTGGCCAGGTCGCTTCCTTGATCTGAAGCCCCAATTCCACGAAGAATTCCGCCGGTATCGACACGAGAGTCCAGTCCCCAATCCGCAATGCCTGTACTTCGGCCAGTTGCTTGCCTCGTTTCCGGATCTTCTCGAGCAGTGTGGGCATGCCGCTGTCGTAGAGGGCTGAATCGATGAACCGTTGTGCCCCCCGCACCGTGCCACGGACCTCGTCTTCAGTCACCTGTCGGAAAGGAAGCTCAAGCGTGCGAACGGCAGAGCTCAGAATCAGGTCAGGGTTGAAGTCGACTGCTGCAAGGACGCCCTCAACATCCTCGGCCAAGGCGTCCCCCATCTCCTCCTTGCTCGGGCTGGCGCAACGCCCCGTCGTGTCCGAGAAGCCAATGTTGCCGCAGGCCCCGTTCAGAAACAAGGTCACTGGACAGCCGAGCTCACGACACCGGTTGGCCAGCACCCCCGGGTATCCCGCGGAAATCTCGGTCGTGCCCCCATGATGGGTCGGGTGACAGGTGAAATTGACAATCGCTCCCAGTAGATCACCAGTGCGCGCACTTCTGACGGCAATCACGCCAACTTCGGGATCTATCGGTCCCTCGACGTAGAGCGCATCCGCGTTGGCAAACGATCCGTGCGTCTTGGTGGTGCCGTCGCGCATGACCACTCGACGGTTGAACGAGATGCCCCATTCATAGGCGCTTCCCGAGCCCACCAGCGCTTCCTCGCGAGCTGCAAGCGCACGCCCGAACCCCGCCACCACCTCCTCTTTCATCCACTCCGTATACGCCTCATCCTTGGGGACGTCCCCACAGTTGCAGACAGCCGGCCCCGCGTGGTTGTGCGTGGCCGTAACCATGATGGCCTGTCCGGGGAAACCGTGCTGCAGCGAGATGCGCCGGCGAAGATCATTGACCTCGTTCCAGCCGAGCGACAGGGTATCGATTTGGATGATCCCGATCTGCACGCCGGACGATTCGAGCACGACAATGCGTGCCCGGATCGGGTCCAGCACCTGGTCCGACACGATCTGCTTGATCCAGCCAATCTTCAGCGTGCCGAGCGGCGGGGTGATGTCAACGTCTGAGAATCCTGCAAGCATCATGTCAGCCTTGCCACGAATCCAGTTCGATCAGTTTCCCTCCGGCGTCGATAGAAGCCTGGGCCGCGAGCGTCATCTTCAGCGTCTTGCAAGCGTCCTCGTAGGGAGAGAGGATATCAGAGCCATCGCCGGTGCGGATCGCGTCCATGAACGTGTCGTCTATCTCCTGCCCGTAGTCGTTTGCCGCCTTTGCCTCAATGGTCATATTCCGTTCCCGGACCTTGAAACTCCCAAAGCCGAACTCAGCCTTGGCGTCACGGCAGAAGGCCTGGTAGGAGTTCTCTCCGCCGAACCCGGTGAAGCAACCGGTGAACATGGTGCCGATCACGCCGCTCTCAAAGCGCATCGTGACGGCGGAACAGTCGTCAACGTCGTAGTTCTCAACGCCCTGAACGATACCAGACCGCCCCATGCCCTCCACGGAGACTGGCTCTCCGAAGACCAGGCGGCAGAGGTCGTAGTTGTGTATGGTCTGCTCAATGATCTGCCCACCGGAGTGTTCCTTCTGGCGCCACCACCAGACCCCCGGCATGCCGCCGATGCGGTAGCCGGTGAAAAACGCAACGTCCTGCATGTTGAGCCAGGCTTTCAGCCGAGGCCACGTCTCCATGTAGCGACACTGAAACCCAACGCAACTGAGCAACCCCTTGGCGGCCAGCTCTTCTTTGACCCGGATTGCGTAATCCATGTCGAGGGTCATGGGTTTCTGAACGAAGAGGTGACACCCCTTTTCTATGATCATGAATTCCATGCCGTTGTGAGCGGAAGGCTCAACACACACATAGACGGCATCAAGCTCCTCTTTCTCAAGCATGTCTTCATAGCGGAGGTACGGCCGGGCATCCATCCGTTCCGACGCCTTGTTGGCCCGTTCCTCGACGAGGTCGCACACGGCGACGACCTTTGCGTCATCCATCTTCTCGAAGTGCTGAAGATGCCAATTCGCGATGCCTCCACAGCCGATGAAGCCCACACGCACCATATCCATTGTGATCTCCTGCCACTTCCCGTACTTACACGCTGCCGGTCCTTTGCCACACGCTCGGGACCACACTTCTGGGCGGGTGCCGTAGTCCTCGGGCCCTTTCCCAGTTCGGTTGTTTCTGCCGGAAGACGCCCGGTCCAGGCTCTAGCACCAAGCTGCGCAAGTCAGTGTTACTCTGACTTCGACAGCTTGGTATCTAGTTTATCGCTCAGGAGGTGACGTTACAGCCCTCACGACGCAAAAAAAGGAAGGCTCGCAGTACCGGCAGGGATAGTGCGCGTTTGCGTGTGATTGGCGATGCCGTGGGAGGGGAAGGGAGACGGCAACAGATGTCCTCAACTTCATCCGCGCTTCAGGCAGGGAAAACCGCAGTCACCGAGGCAAGGGCGGGGGAGCGGCCGTTCCAGAAGTGGGCTGAGACGACTTGGGCACCGGAATTGCTTTGACGACATCGGGAAACGTCTCGATCGGCACGCCCTGACGCACCTCTGCCTTGAACGCCTTTTCGGTACTCTTTCGCTTCTCCAGTAAGAGCTTGTGGCGAATCCGCGCCTCAACCCGCTCGAACGGCGTTACAACGGAGGGACGCCTGTCAGTCAGACGGACCAGGTATATGCCCTTCTCAGTGGTGATGATCTCGCTCACGTCCCCGATGCTCTTGAGAGCCAACCCCGCCTCGGTCACTGCCGATTCCCAACGCGTGGCTTTCCCCTCCACGATCCAGCCGATATCTCCACCTTTGTAACGGGTGCTCTGATCTTCCGAGTAATTGATGGCCAACGATCCGAATCCCCGGTCCGGATTCTCGGCCACCGTCAGATCCCGGCCCTCCTTCATGCGCCCCATCGTTCGTTCCCGCTTCTGCTCACTTGTGGTCCGGTGCAACGCCATGAACAGGATGGATAGCCGCGCCTTGGCGGCCTGAGTGAACTCAGCAACATTCGTGGCGTAGTGAGTTCGCCCCTCCTCCTCCGAGATCGCTGTCTTACGCAGACTCGGCTCCAATTCACGTGATCTCAGTTTACCGATGAGCAAATTCTGGTGGGAGCGAATAAGGTCGGGGTCTTCGTGCAGCTTGCGTTCAGTCGCCCTGAGGAGCATCGTCTCTCGCTCGATCATCTCCTCCAGCAATGCATCGCGATCCACACTCGCGGGATTCCGTCCGCCACGGCGGACCATCGCGTGACTGAAGCTCGTGGCCGTGATGACCCGGTCACCCACCCTGGCAACGATGGGGTCGACCGACCTGGGAGGTCCCTGCACGGGCTTGGGGCGCAGGCAGAAAACCGTCAGCCCGACGGCGACCGCACCAACCAGCACTCCACAAGCGAAAGAGCGTGTTCTCAACAGTTCTTCTCCTGTTACCCCAAGGGCCCAGCAGTCTCCGTCGATGTCCCGCCTGAGCAGGATCATTCTACACGCCCGTTCCTCGTCTGTCCATGCCCAGCCCCTGCAAGGGACGACAGGAACGGGGCGCATTGTCTCCCTCGTTCGGCATGGAGAAACTGATCTGCGTAGCGACAGCGAGCACTTGGAGGTAAGGACCTCGGGTAATCGACGTAAGGAAAACCCTACAAATGACGCACTTCGCAGTGCCACATTTGCTTTGCGGACCCTCGCGGGCTATACTTGCCCTGTTGAACGCGACAATAGTCAGTTCGAGAGTATCGGTTGTGCGGAGTAGCAGATGCCCCGTACGTGCTGTGCTCTATTAGTTGGACACGACTGAAGACCGTGGGACGAAGCCGGGGTGGCTTCCGTTCCCTGCTTTTCGGACCTTCGTTGTGGTGTGGGGATTACCTTGGTGCCTGCTTACTGTGGCCCGGATTGGGTTGCAGGGAGGAGTTGTATGCACTATTCCTCGTCACTCACATCATCGGTGCGTCCGCGCCACGGCGCATGGCTGGTCGCTGTATCCCTCCTCCTTGTTGGGACCTTCCCACACGTTCGAGCGGCACTCCCCGTTCCGGGTGCTCCCGCCGGAACGTCCATCCGCGTGGTCACCCGTAATGGGTCGAGCCTCACGGGGGCGATCCGTGAGCTCTTCCTCCAGAGCGTGGTCATGCAGGCCCCCTTCGCCGATCGGAGGTTCTGTCAAAAGTCCTTGAGACAGAACCGTGCTTGATCTTCCTGCTATTCAGTTCGGTTCTGTCCAGACAAACCTGTTTCCCTGTTTTCTTGACTACTTGAGCTGTTGAGGGAAGAGTGCGGACCTCCACCACACAC
>JABHEG010000228.1 GCA_018676675.1 Lentisphaerota bacterium | reverse complement strand
CCTCGAGCATGCTCGGAAAGCGGGCAGTGGACTGTCTCGAAAGACACGCGCTGCCCTGCGCAAAAGACCGGCTCCAATCGAGATCGCGCTGCACATCCTCAAGAACACCGCTTGATCCAACCGAATTCTGCGCTCAAAGAGCGGGAATGGAGTCGGATGTGGTGGTGGTGGGAATCACTACCCCATGCGTTCGCAAGCTTGGCGAGTTGCCCTGGCCGCGTTCCCTTTACGGGCAGCTAATTCGCAGGCTCAAAGAGGCCGGCGCTCGGGTCATCACGTTCGATATCTGTTTTGAGAATAAGGGAGATCCGGAGGAAGACCGCGTTCTGGTCGAGGCCGCCCGTGAGGCCGGGAATGTCGTCCTGCCCGTATTCTGTCCTGTGGCGCTGAAGAACTATGAAACCGGCCCAGTCCGTCGTGTAAACAAGCTCAGACAGAACTTCCCTGCGCTGACCGATGCTGTTCTCGCCGTTGGTCACATCAACGCGCCTCCCAGCCCCGATGGCAAACGGCGCTGGGTGCCCCTCGCACTGGAACATGAAGGCAACGTCCACTTCAGCCTTGCCGTCGAGAGTGCGACGCGGTTTGAGCACCAAGCACGTCGCCTGGACCGGCCGGCCGCATCCGGGGAACCGCCGCCTTTCACTGGGGAAGATATTCCTCTGAACCGCCACGGCGAGTTCAGCGTCAACTATGGTGGGCAACATGTCACGTTTGCCCACTTCCCGTTCTCAAGCGTGTTGGCGGGGGCTGTCCCCGACTCAGAGTTCGCCGGCAAGCTGGTCGTCGTCGGGCAAACGGCTCTGGGGCGGGTGAACACCGATGTTCAGCCCACACCGGTTGGTGACATTTTCGGTGTCTTCATCCAAACGACACTGATGGACAATATTCTCAAACGGGACTTTCTTCGTCGACAAGGCCCCGGGAGTGCTTTGATCATCGCCGTTCTGCTCTCCTTTATCAGCTACGCCCTGTTCTCACGGCTGTCGTGGTGGATGAGTCTGATCGCCTGGGTTGGGCTTACCAGTGGTTACCTGGTTGGGGCTGCGTCGCTGTTCGGCTGGCACAGCTACGCCATTGAGGTCGTGCCTGCTCTTGTTGTACTGATGGGCAATTACCTCGTGGCGGCTGTGGTGGGTTTGAAGGAGTCATCGGAGACCGTGCAGCAGCAGGAGGGGGAGCTCGAGACCATTCTCCGGTCGAGTCGTGTTGCGGCAGAGAAATTGGTGGTAGACAACGCCCCCCAGACATTGGTGAACTTGGCCGGCGAGACCATCGGGGCCGACTTTGTCACGCTGGTCTTGGCGGATGCCCCGGAGCGTTGGCACTGGGAAGGGAAACCACCCACCCGCGCTCCGTCCCGCGACGGAACGCTTTCGTTGGTGGAGGTCGGTGAGTTCGAGGATCGCTTCCTGGAGGGGCTGCAGACAGGGGGGCATTCCTATTTCAGCAACCGCGTGTCCAGCGACTCCCGTTTGCGTGGAGCTGACAGCGCCATCACGTCCTTCTTGAGCACGCCTCTTGTGGTCCATGAGGAGACAATCGGGCAGCTCAACTTCTACAACAAACGTCCCTCCTCAGTTTCCCCGAGTTCTGATTTCACCGAAGATGATCTGCGTCTCGTGGCCGTGTTGGCTCAGCAGACGGCCCTGACGTTGCGCAATTCCATGTTGGGTGATGATCTGGCCAAACGGAATCAGCAGCTTGAGGAAGCGCTCGAGCGCTTGCACGCTGCTCAGGAGGAACTCGTTCGTTCTGAGAAACTCTCCGTTGTCGGCAACATGGCAGCCACGATCATTCACGACATCCGCGGGCCTATGACCGCAATCATGGGATACGCGGAGCTCATGACGGGGCGCGACCTACTGGCCGAGGAAGCGACGCGGTACTCGGGAACGATCATACGGCAGACCGAGCGCGTGAACAACATGGTCCAGGAGATCCTCGACTTTGCCCGGGGAGACTCAGAGTTGGCGCTTGATCCCATCAAAGCGGGATTGCTGTTGGGGGAGGTGGGCGCCAATCTGCGCGACGAGCTTCGCTCCGGCGACATCACCGTGACCTGTGACAGCAGTTGTCCGGTCGAGGTGCATGTTGACCGGGAGAAGATGTTGCGTGTCTTCCTCAATCTGGGCCGCAATGCTGCGGAAGCCATGCAGGGAAAGGGAGCGATCACCATTGACTGCGCTGTTCAGGATCGCACCATCGTTGTCAGCGTCACTGACGATGGTCCCGGGATACCGGAGGATATCCGCGCGACTGTATTCGAGCCGTTTGTGACCGCCGGCAAAGAGAAGGGCACGGGGCTTGGCCTGGCGATTGTGAAGCGCGTGGTGGAAAACCATGGCGGAGAGATCGGCGTGGAGAGTGCTACAGGCAGCGGCACCGTCTTCCGAGTACGCCTGCCTCTACCGGACTCTGCCGTCATTCCACCTCATTGATACGACTACCGGCTGCGTCACAGTGACGCCCCCGCAACTGACACAGGAGATGATGCATGCGAATCGGGATTAGCCAACTGGTGTTGCCGAAGCTGTCCATGGCCGACTTCCTCCGCGGCTCTGCCGCCGCCGGATACGATGCCGTGGAGCTATCACTCAGACCGGACTCCCCCATCGGGGTTGATGCTTCGGACGCCGATATCGCTGCCGTGGTGGCCCTGGCAGCTGAGCTTGGGCTCACGATCGAGTCCATGACGATCAATCATTGCACCGGGAACTTGTTGGACAGCGGCGAAGCTCAGGAGCGGAGCATTGCCGAGACCCGTGACGGCCTCAAGCTGGCGGCAGCCTTTGGGGCACCGTGCGCTCTCCACACACTGGGCCGATTCGGCCCGGATCTCTACTACGATGACGCTTACCGAAACGCCGTGACGGCGTTGCAGGAGCTCGCCGGAACGGCTGAGGAACTCGGGGTCGCGATTGCGGTTGAGTTTGTCTGGAGCGGATTCCTGTTCAGCCCGATGGAGATGAAGCAGTTCCTGGATGATGTGGCCAGCGAGTACGTCGGCTTCTACTTCGACCCGGGGAACATGGCGGTTTTCCAGTTCCCACATCATTGGGTCCGGATTGTCGGCTCACACATCAAACGTGTCCACCTGAAGGACTGGCAGGGACGTGCGCTGAATGGTGGCTGGACCCCGCTGTTGGAGGGTGAGGTGGACTTTGCCGCCATGATGAAGGAACTGCATGGCATTGGCTATGCAGGGCCACTGATCAGCGAAGTGCCGCCCTCCCTGGCCCCGCTCGCAGACACAGCTGCGGCCATTCGCAAGATCCGGGATCTCTGACCCACGCCTGTTGCACAGGGAGCCCGGCTTCCCTGATCTACGGCTTGGGTCGGCGACCACGTCGGGGTGGTCTCATTCCTCGTCGAATTCGATGGCGATGTCGTCGACGTAGAACGTGGTCTCTCGATTGCCGTTGGCGACGAAACCGACCCAGTCAAGCCTGCGGAACTTGGGCTCGCACGGGAGATCTGCCATCTCAACGGGGGCTTGTTCGGGGACGTCGACGCGCAGTGTGTAGCTTGTTGGTTGCGGCGTTCCGAGCCGGCAACTGACTTCAACGTGCACCCACTCGCCAATGGGGAGTTGGACGTCCGGGAGGCCCTCACCGGCCAATTTCCCGCCGGGATTGATCTGAAATGCGGGGCCTCGGCAGAATCCCCCTCCCTCGTACTGCCGCCATTGGTAGGACAGCGTCGTGTTTCCGTCCAGCAGGATGCTGAAACGACCGGTCGCCACTCCGGCTTCCACTTTGATGCGGTAGAACACGTGTGGGTTGTAGGGTTGCTTCTGGCCTGGCCCGTCGTTGAACTTAAGACTGCGTTTGCCCGATGCTGCGTGGTCGGCACTCACGCGGACCGTGTGGACCGTGTCCTCCTCCTGAGTAGAGGCCCCGGTCGCCCGCTCACCGATGGCTGTTTTCTCGAAATTCTCGATGATTGGCCGGGGCGGAGCGGTGAACGCGGCCTGGACGCCGAACAGATCCGTACCGGTGGCGGCAAATGCTCTGGCGCGGACGACAGCCGGCGTCTCCACGGTGAACGGTCCGCGGTACAATGGATCGTCTCTGTCCGGTTCCGTGCCGTCGGTGGTGTAGCGGATCTCGGCCCCCTCCGCGTCACACAGCACGCTGACCGGAGCCCCGTCCTTCAGGAGGCCCCCGGCCGGGGCAATGCGGGTCGTCAGTTGCTTGCCCACGAAACGTGCTCGGTAGGGTTCCTCGAGGCCGACGTCAGTGGCGGAGATGGGCTGGGAGATGCCGAGGGCCAGAGCAGGCGATGCAGGACTCATGTTGAAGTCACCGGCCTCAGGATCACGGAACAGGGGATCCCCGCTTACACTCTTGCCCTCAATGCCGTGCTGGCGCTGCTGGGAGAGGTGGTCATCGGCCCACGTCGGATCTTCCGTACAGAAGAACAGGTTGTCGTCCATGTCTGTATGCCGCAACAGGGGTGGATTCGGTCTGCGCGCGGACGCTCTCCCCTCACAACAGGGCGTTTGACCGGTGAGACGCGAGAAGAAGATGTTCTTCCGGATCGTGGCTCCCCGGATGTCTCCATAGGGGAACACGAGGTAACCCCGGTGCCGCGCCACGGGGCGCAGATCGGCCACGATGTTGCCGATGATGTCGTTGTCTCCCTTGCTGATGAATCCCTCACCGTGGCCGCTCGTCTGGTAGCAGATATTGCCCTGCATCAGCGTGCCATGCTGGTCGTCATCGCAGCGGATGACGGCGTTCATGTGGGCGCCATAGGAATGGTGGCAGATGTTCTCCTTGACCACATTGCCTCCCCCCGTCCCCGAGATGTAGATACAGTTCCCATCCCCGAGGACTTCCATCATGTTGTGGATGTCATTCCGGAGAACCATGTTCCCCCGGCCGTGAAGGAAGCGTTCCCGCTCTCTCCACGGCAGCCGTTTCTTGCCCAGCGGTTCGCCGATCTCGTCCTCGATCTCGGCCCAGCGAACGGTTCGCGAACATTCACCATTGCCGGAACGATCCCAGGAGATTCGACCGCTCACCACGATGCCTGTGTAGGGCATGTGATGGAGATGGTTGTGGGCGATTGTGTTCCGTCCGCTCTGCCAGGCGAAGATCCCGACTGCGGCCCGATAGAGTTGCCCGACATGGTGGATGTAGTTGTTTGTGATCTCGTTTTCCTGGTTGACATCCTTCGTCCCTGGGCCATAGCCGGCCAGCAGTATGCCGGCGCCGCCGATGTGCTCGATGTGGTTCCCTCGGATGCGGTTCCCCCGGCAATGCAGGTCTAGTCTGATCGCGGTGTGACCCGAGTGGGCAAAGTGGCATTCCTCAATGCTGCACTGGCTTGCGCCGCGTAGACGCAGCAAGCCGGAGGGACTGTCGAAGTGTTCCCAGTCGTGCTGCAGTCCCCAGCCGGTTCCTCCTGCTACGGGAAGGCGTTCACCGTGCATGAAGGTGAGCCCTCTGAAGTTGAGATGTGTGACAGGGCGATCCGTCGGAGCTTCTTCCCGTGTCTCACCCTCAACTCTAACGAGTTCGGTCAGCAGCGGCACGACGACCTCTTCTCCCAGAACCCCCGACGCTGGCCAGTAGTAGAGCCTGTTCGCTTCGGGGTCAATCACCCATTCTCCGGGACTGTCAAGCAGCTCGAGGGCGTTCTCAATCCACGCTGCTTCACGGTCACGCATGCCATTTCGTGTCATCGAGTAGGTGCTCATGCCGGCGGTGGTGATTCGTCCTGCGGCGGTATCAATCGAGGCGATCGGCAGGATGTTGTTGATCCAGAAGTGGCACGGCACGATCACCAGTTCTGCGGCTCCGGGAGCTTCCAAGTCGGGCGCTGCCCCTGGGCGCAACGTAACGGTGGTGCGATCTCCGCGTCCCCCCCGACCTTCCTTGGTCGGTGAGAACCCATGACTGCGTGCCCGGGCCAGTCGGCGTGTCCCATCGTACATGGTCAGGAAGGGCCAGCGACGCCAAGCCAGCCCTGAGATGCTGACGGGGTCGGGGAGAGCGTCCCGCAGTCGGCGGACGTGTGACACGTCTGCTACCCACACGTGCCCCATGGCTGAATCCGGCAGGGCCGTGGGGGGATCTGTCAGCCGTTCCCAATTCGTGATGGGCAGAGCACTGGTGAACACCGGCGTTTCACCGGGGAAGGCAGCGTACGTGATGTGCCGGCCTTCATGCCCGGAGTCCTCACGCCCGAACACGACCGTCTCCCGCAAGCGGAACGTCCCACCGCGCATCAGGACGGTGATGTCGCCTGCTGCACGTTCCTGTTTTAGGGCACGAACGCCGTCCCGAGCTCGTGCCAACGAGGCAAATGGACCGTTGGTCCGGTCTTCATTCGGTTCCGGTAGACGCCCCGACCATGCGTCGTTCCCGGCAGGCGAGACAAAGAAGTCAGCCGTGTCTGTCTGTCGCATGGTATGTGCCTCCTGTGCCCTTGCGCTACTACCCATCACGGCGAGCAGAAGTACCGCTCTGCGGGCCCAACTGCACGAGATCGAAGGCCGCGTTCTTGGTTGTTCCCGGTAGTCCATGCTCACGCCTTTCAGTGTGTTGATTTTCGGTTCTATCAGCAGCACATTAGTGTCTGCTCCCGCCCGGGGCCAGTGATTGTGTCCGGCCACGTCTCCGGGGGCATTTTCGGTGCGACAATTTTTCTGCACGCGACACCGGCTTCTCGTCGCCGGTGCGAGTTGGCCTGATTGTCAGGTCTGCCATCGCTGTGTACCGACGAACTCGGCCTCGGAGTGGCCAACTTGACCGGCGCTGAACCGGAGGTGAACGTGTCTGATAGACCCGATTTGCAGCACGTCGATGTCCGCTACGTGGCTGGCCTGGCACGTATTGCGTTGACTGCTGAAGAGCAACGGGAATTCCAGGGGCAGCTCGATGACATTCTTGACTATGTTGGCAAGCTGACGGAACTGGATGTGACCGGCATTGATCCCACAGCGCATGCCGTCCCGATGGCCAATATTCTCCGAGACGACGTGGCTCGGCCGAGCATGGATCGCGATCACATGGTGCAGAACGCCCCCGCTTCCGTGGACGATGCCTACGTTCGTGTTCCCGCCGTGATCGGGGAGGAGCACTGACATGCCGGATGTGACTGAATTGACGCTCCACAGTGCGGCCGCGGCGCTCGCCCGAAAGGACCTGTCGTCGGTCGAGCTCTGTCAGGCGCTTCTTGATCGATGCGCTGCGGTGGATGAGCGTGTGGGCGCCTTTCTTCACCTGAACCGCGAGGCGGCTCTGGCCGATGCTCGTGCTTCTGATGACCGGCGCGCCACCGGCCAGATCCACGGACCTCACGATGGGGTTCCCATCGCGGTGAAGGACAACCTGGCGGTCGCCGGTGAACCGTGCGGGTGTGCTTCCGGCATCCTGGACGGCTACACGTCCCCGTACGATGCGACGGTTATCGCGAAGCTGCGTTCCGCCGGCCTTGTGCTCATGGGGCGGACCAACATGGATGAGTTCGCCATGGGGTCATCCACCGAAAACAGCAGCAAGCGTGTGACGGCAAATCCGTGGGACCTGGCTCGCGTCCCGGGGGGATCGAGCGGCGGCTCTACCGCAGCCGTTTCCTCCGGAAGCGCTTTGGCGGCTTTGGGGTCCGACACCGGCGGCTCGATTCGCCAGCCGGCCGGATTCTGCGGCGTGGTCGGGCTCAAACCCAGCTACGGGCGCGTGTCACGGTACGGTCTCGTCGCCTACGCGTCGTCGCTGGATCAGATCGGCCCCCTGACCCGGGATGTGCGGGACAGTGCAATCCTGCTTCAGCTGATCAGCGGACGCGATCCCCAGGACTCGACATCACTCAGCGAACCCGTGGTTGACTATGCAGCCGCTCTGGGGCAGCGTGACATCTCAACCTTGCGCGTTGGCCTACCAAAGGAGTACTTTGATGTTGAGGGTCTTTCCTCGGATGTCCGGCACGCGGTCGAAGCCGCGGCGAAGCAATTCGAGGAACTAGGGGCTGAGCTTGTCGACGTTTCGCTTCCGCACACCGAATATGCGATAGCGACCTACTACATCATCGCCACGGCCGAAGCCAGCGCTAATCTGGCCCGTTTCGATGGTATCCGTTACGGGTTCCGCGACATGGATGCGGAAGAGGACGGGTTGCTGGAAGTCTACCGACAGTCCCGGGCAAAGGGGTTCGGCACGGAGGTGAAGCGGCGCATCATCCTGGGGACGTACGTCCTCAGCAGCGGCTATTACGACGCGTACTATCTGCGGGCTCAGAAGGTCCGGACTCTCATAAGGAATGACTTCCTCAACGCGTTCCGGAGTTGCGATGTCGTTCTGGCTCCCTCCGCTCCGGACATCGCCTGGAAACGTGGCGAAATGACCAGCCCGTTGCAGATGTATTTGGCAGACATCTACACGATATCGGCCAACCTGGCGGGGATTTGCGGGATGACCGTCCCTTGTGGTTTGTCATCCGAAGGCATGCCGATTGGCTTGCAGGTATTGGCTCCTGTTCTCGGCGAGACGACCATGCTGCAGGCGGCTTACGCGTATGAACAGGCCTGCGGCGGCGCGTGGTGCCCTCCTGAGCTGTAACCTAAACGACCGGGAGCGCTTATGCGCCTTGTGATCGGGATTGTCATGCTGATGGCGGGGGCCCTGGCTGTTGCGATGGCCGGTGCTTTCGGCGTGTTGGCAGCTGTGCCGTTGGGCATTATTGCCGGCATGTGCCTGTATCCCTACGTCGCTGCTCCGTTTGGGCGAGCGGCCGCCGGGATGGTTGTCCCCGGCCGCTGTCGCGAGATGCCTGAGCAGTTCACGCGAGCGAGGTCTTTGATTGCTCGACACTCCTATGACGAAGCCATCGCCGAACTGGAGACGATGCTGGCAGCCAGACCTGAATTGGCAGCAGGCTGGAGTCTGCTTGCCGAGATCCACTACGAGAATCGCGACGATCCCGACCATGCCCTTGGGGTCGCCTTGAAAGGACTGGCCGCGCCGGCGTGGGTGGCTGAACATGAGCCCCTGACGCTGCTTGCCGTGGACATTTACCTGGAACGCGGGGAGAAGGAGGCGGCCGTGTCGCTCCTCAGGAAACAACTGAAGCGCGCGAACGGGGCCTCAGGCCTCCAGAAACGTCTCGCCCACCTTGAGTCGCAGGAGTGATTCCACAATGACAGTTGTCGACTTGCTCCAGACGATGGATGCCCAAGGGGCGTCCGACCTTTTCCTGACGGCCGGGAAACCCCCGTGCATGCGGATCATGGGGCAGGTCGAGCGGGTCGGTGAGGAGCCGATTGCCGCAGAAGACATCTGGTCGTTTCTCGGAGAGCGCCTTCCGGCCGGCGTTCGAGAACGTTTTGACGCCGAACGTGACCTTGATATCGGCATTTCCCTGAGTGAGACCGACCGTTTCCGGCTAAACCTGTTCTTCCAGAAAGGGCAGGTCGGGATGGCCGTGCGCCGGGTTCCCTCGGGGGCGCTGTCCTTCTCCGAGTTGCAGGTCCCACCCGTGGTTCAGGCGCTGGCCGAACGCCCTCGCGGCCTCGTCCTGATTACGGGGGCAACAGGCAGCGGGAAGTCCACCACCATGGCTGCCATGCTGCACCACATCAACACACGTTTCCACAAGCATGTCGTGACCATCGAGGACCCCATCGAGTATGTCCATCGCGATGTGAAGTCCGTCGTATCTCAGCGTGAGATCGGCAATGACACGCTGGACTTCGCAGCTGCCCTGAAACATGTGGTCAGACAGAATCCTGACGTGATCTTTATCGGGGAAATGCGCGACCTCGAAACGATCCAGACCGCCATCTCCGCTGCGATGACCGGGCATCTGGTCGTCTCGACCGTTCACACCGTTGACGTTGCTCAGAGCCTCGAACGCGTGATCAACTACTTCCCCGCATCCCTGCGCGATCAGGTGGCCCAGGACTTCTCTGTGGCCCTTGAAGGCATCGTCTCCCAGCGTCTGCTGCCGCGCAAGGACGGCAAGGGTCGCGTTCCTGTGTTCGAGACGCTCGTGGCCACGCCACGGGCCCGGCGCGTGATTGCCGGCCGCCAACTTGAGGACATCGAAGAAGTCCTCAAGGCCGGATCCAGCGAGGGCATGCAGACGTTCACACGATCGCTGGTGAAGTGTTACGAGGACGACTTGGTCGCCGCCGAGGCGGCCGCGGCTGCGGCCACCAACCGTGAGGAATTCCTGCTTGCCATCCAGGGAATGGAGACGGGTATTGACACCCTGCGCCGTGGCCAGACAGGGAGCTCTGAGCAACCGGAGCTGGCCATGGATCGGCTGCTCCGCAATGCGGTGCGTCTGGCGGCGAGTGACCTCCTGCTGACCGTCGGCAGCCCCCCGATGCTGCGACTTGGGGGGGAACTCCGGGAGTTGGACACGCCCCCTCTCACTGGGGCGGACACTCAGAAGCTCTTGTTCAGTGTCCTGACTCCTGCCCAACGGGCTCATTTCGAGTCAGAGAAAGAGATCGACTTCGCCCTGAGCGTGTCTGATCGCGCCCGGGAAGACGACGACCGGCCCACCCAGTTCCGCTTCCGAGTGAATGGGTTCTACCAGAAGGGTTGCATTGCCTGCAGTCTGCGTCTCGTGCCTCAGACAATCCCGGATCCCGAGCAGCTCGGCATCCCCGCGGTGGTGATGGACCTGGCTAAGCGGATGCAGGGGCTGGTGCTGGTGACCGGGCCGACCGGACACGGCAAATCGACCACTCTTGCCTGCATGGTCGACTACATCAACCGAACCCGGGCTTGCCACATAATCACGGTTGAGGATCCCATCGAGCTCGTCCACACCAGCAAGAAGGCAGTTGTGGAGCAGCGTGAGGTGTTTGCCGATACGAAGAGCTTCGCCAGCGCCCTGAAGTACGTTCTTCGGCAGGACCCGGATGTGATTCTGGTCGGCGAGATGAGGGACCGTGAGACGATATCCGCGGCTCTCACGGCGGCGGAGACCGGCCATCTTGTCTTCGCGACGCTCCACACCAACGATTGCGCTCAGACCGTGGATCGTATCATCGACACGTTCCCGGGCGATCGCCAAAGCCAGATCAGATCGCAGCTGGCCGCATGCATCGAGGGCGTCGTCGCTCAGCGGTTGTTGCCGAAGAAGGGCGAACCTGACGAACGCGTTGCCGCGTTCGAAATCATGCTCGGAACGATCCCCGTGAAGACGCTCGTCCGGGAGCAACGCACCCACCAATTGCCGGCGACCATTGAGACCGGGGCCAAGGATGGCATGGTCACGATGGACAAGTCACTGCTGGAGCTCTACAACCGGGATCTGATCTCACGACAGATATTCAAAGCGGTGGCCAAACACCCGAGCGCCATCTGATCAACGACATCTCAACATATCCAGCCAACGGGACCGAGGAATGGAATACGAAGCAGTAATCGGACTGGAAGTCCACGTACAGATCCGGACCGCCAGCAAGATGTTCTGCGCCTGCGCGAACCAGTATGGGGCTGCCCCGAATGCGAGCGTCTGCCCCGTCTGTCTTGGCTACCCCGGCGTCCTGCCGGTCATGAACCGGGAAGCCGTGCGGAAGACCATCGTGGCCGGGCTCATGTGCGGCTGCTCTATCCCCAGTCACAGCAAGTTTGACCGCAAAAACTATTTCTATCCGGACATGCCGAAGGACTACCAGATCTCGCAGTTCGATCTGCCGCTGTGCTGTGGTGGCGCCGTGGATGTCGGTGGCGAGGGCTTCTCCGGGGCCCCGTTGCCCGAGAAGCGGATAGGGCTTACGCGCATTCATCTCGAAGAAGATACGGCAAAACTCACTCACATGGGGGCATCCAGTGCGGTGGATTTCAATCGGGCCGGCGTGCCGCTCATGGAAATCGTGAGCGAGCCGGACATGCGCAGTGCCGACGAAGCACACGCGTATCTCACCGCCATCAAGCAGATCATGCAGTATGCCGGTGTCAGCGATTGTGACATGGAGAAGGGACAGATGCGCTGCGATGTCAATATCTCGGTGCGCCCGGTCGGTCAAACAGAGCTCGGTGAGAAGATCGAGATCAAGAACCTGAACAGTACGCGCGCCATTCATCGCGCCATCGGCTACGAAATCGGTCGGCAAATCGATGCTGTCGAGGATGGCGAACCCCTGCGCCAGGAGACCCGGCGGTGGGACGATGAAGCCGGTTTTACCTCGGTCATGAGAACGAAAGAGGATGCGCACGACTACCGCTACTTCCCTGAACCCGACCTGATGCCGGTCAACGTCGGGGAGGAGTGGCTGACGGAGATCCGGGCGGACCTGCCCGAGTCCCCTCAGCAGCGTCGTGAACGCTTTGTGACGGACTACGGAATCACCGAGTACGACGCCCAAGTCCTGACCGACGACAAGCCTCTGGCTGACTACTACGAAGAAGCAGCGACCGGAAGCGCGAACGCAAAATCAGTGGCTAACTGGATAATGACCGAACTGCTGCGCGGACTCAGTGATCGCGAGCTCGCCATTGCTGAGAGTCCGGTCCCCGCAGCGCATATGGCCCAACTCATCGGCCTGATTGAGGACAACACGATCAGTGGTAAGATCGCCAAGGCTGTGTTCGCGGAGATGCTTGAGTCCGGCAAGGAGCCAAAGGCCATTGTGAAGGAGAAGGGCCTCGTTCAAGTCACCGACACGGCCGCGATTGACGGATTTGTCGAGCAGGCGATCAGCGACAACCCGAGTGTGGTCGAAGACTACCGCGGCGGCAAGAAACAGGCCCTTCAGTTCCTGGTGGGGCAGGTCATGAAATTCAGCCGCGGCAAAGCCAACCCCCAGCTTGCCATCCAAGCCCTCAAACAACGCCTGGACGGTTGAGGCAGTGCGTACGTTGTGCGCGTCTCTGCCCCGAACGAGGCGGAACTTAGCAGCCCTTCAAGGTGGGAGGGGCTGCCATGCCCCGATCTTTGTCATCAGGCCAGAAACTAAGCAATCGGCGGGTGGCACCGCCTCCCACGTTGACGCAGCCGCCTCGCAGAAGCGAGGCGCTTAAGTTCGACCTCATTCTCTCTCCCCCATTCCCCTTACTCCACCAAGACAAAATCGGCGTACTGGGAGGGATCTTTTCCTCCACAGATGCCGGGAGTGAACTGGAGCCAGTACCGGGCTGTCTCGCCATCGTTGGAGTTCATGACCACGAAGCCGAATCCGAAGATGTGTCCTGCTCTCGGGATGGCGTTTCCGAGCTCCTGCCAGGGAATGGCGAGCTCGTAACGGGTGTGAGTGCCGTCCCGGACTACGGCCAGCCGTGCCGTCGGGTGCTTGCCTCGGGCCTTCTCAGCCCCGGAGGTCCACTCGTGGACTTCGGGGCCGTTCTTTGTGAGGGCCAGGCCCATCTCGAAGTCGTTCCTGCCGTCGTGTCCCCCCTTGCCGCTGAACTCGATGTCGAGGGTGTCGTTAAGCATGTCGAAGCCAATATGCAGCATGTCGTTGCGCCAGATGCTGCCTCCGGTTGAGTCTTGCCGGTGCACCGCATCTGTGATGTTTGCGGCGACGTACATGTGCTGGTCATCCCAGGCCGTCCAAACCCGAGCACTGAGATCGTCGGGGCCCTGCCAGAGCTTGTGCATGGAGACTGCATCGGGTGGGATCACGTTCTCCGCCTTGTCGAGCACAATCGGTGGCAGAGCTGCGAACTCCGCAAGGTTGGCATCGATTGTGGGCGGGGTGGTGAGTCGTTTGGTTGGCCAGAGGTCGAAGCGTCGGGTGGCGGCGGCCCGGATCCCGCTGTCGGTTACGAACTGGGCGTCCAACTCCAGCATCCGGTTGTTGACGATGGCCATCGCGGGAAGCCCCAAACGGACGGCGACCGTGTTCTCAGGGAGGACGTTCAGAGGCTTCGGGGGAAGCACCGGCAAGGCTTGCCCGTCCAGTCGGCCACCCAGTTCAATCTTGCCACTGACGGCCTGATCCGGCGTCTGACTGGTGGTCAGCAGCTTCACGCTGTCGACACGGTCCAGAACGAAGGCCATTTTGACCGGCGGCAGTGAGAACCTGGCGGCGCTCAGTGTGGCCACGAGGCGTTTCGGTCCCAGCTTCGGGAGCACCACATAGATCGGCGATCCGGAGAGGAAGACGTGCCCTTCTTCGACGGCCATCGGCGCGCCATCGGCGTCAATGATCTCGGCTTCATGCAGCCCATCGAAGGCGAACGATATGGGGTCGTTGGCGGTTGACCAAAGCACGGCCATGGCGCCCTCTTTCCTGGCGTAGACGGTACTCTTGATCTGGCGGTGCAGTGGAACCGGGACGGGGCCGGTGGCATCCCAGAGCATACGGGCCACAGTGGCGTAGGTCGCAAGTCCGGGGCTGGGGTTCCGGTGACGACCGGCTGCAAGACACAATCCCCACGGGCTCTCCACGGAGCGTTTGGCCAGCGTGTACCAGTGGTATTCATCGCAACGGGGGATCGCCGCCGCGATAAGGGCGACACGCGCCGCATATTCGGCTTGGAGTCGGGCCAGCGGGTGGCTTACGGGGACACTTGGGTCCAGCTGGTATCCGGCCTCCTCGATTCCGACCGTTTTGCCTGGACCCATGTGTTCAAGAATGTCTGCCAGGTGAGCGGCCAGGTAGCTTTCTGGAGTGGCGGCCCGAAGGCCTTCCTTGATCAGCCAACCGGAAGGGTAATTGTCGCTGTAGATACCATCCAGGTGCGGACCAAGGGTCTTCCAGGCATTCTTCGCAAAGACCCAGCCCTGGTAGGGATCGCTGCCCGACATGCCCAAACCGTGGACGTGCGCGTTCGGTACAGCCCGCCGGATGCCGCGGATTGAGGCCAGGCTCGCCTCGATGTAGGAATTAGCGCCATCTTCCAGCTGACCTGCGAACAGATTCGCTTCGCCGGCGACCGACCAGTTCCTGATGTCGTCCTTGAACTGGGCCGCCACCGTCTCGATGTACTCCTCAATGACCTCGGTGTTGTAGTGCCATTTCCCCTCGACTCGTTCTGATTTCACCAAGGCCTCGCGAGACAGGCGATCGTGCATGGGGTGGATGATGAAGAACCCGATAGGAGTCATCCCGTTGTCGCTGCAGAGGTCCAGGAGTTTCCTGGTCCGTTCGTCACGTCCGGCTGCTTCCGGTTCGCGCCAGAAGTAGTTCATGGGGATCTCGAGGCGATGCATCGAGAGACGGACGGCGAGGTCCGGGATATGGCCGAATGCGGAGAAGCCGACGAATGGGCGAGTGGGGGCGCCTTTGGGCCGCGTCGGGGCGACGACGATTCCCGCGGTCCTGGATGACGTCTCCGTCCCTGCTCGGAGGCTCACGTCGCAGCTGTAGTAACCCACCCCCAGTTCGGGTAGATCAAAGGCCATCGTCTCCGAGGCCTCCCCAGGCAGGGGGCATGCCTTCACGCCTTCCGCCACCATGGTGCCACGGTAGTTCCGGAGAGCCCAGGTCAGTGTTCCCCGGGTTGGTTTGGCGTGTCCGTTGATCAGGTCACACGTGATCTGTACAGGCTGCCCTGGCTCGAACACGTTCGAGTCGGTATCCGTGTACGCATCGCGGAGGTCAATCCGCGAAGGGACGGCCAAACGCAACTCGCCCACGTCAACTACGGTTGTGTTATGAGCGAAAATGCGAATGGTACTGACCAGTCGGGGAGCAGCCAGGGGCTTGCGGTTGCGGTCATGGAGAAACGCGCTGATCGGGATCTGGTAGTCACGCCACTCTTTTGTGAGACCGCGGAGCCCATATTGGAAGTGTCCCCCATTGGATACGTTGAGCAGGATACTGACCATGCCGGATCCTGAAACGCGACGTGCCCGGAAGCACAGTGCTGTCCAGTCACCCGTGTCCGGCCATCTGCGGTGCACGAACGTTCGGGCTGTGCCGACTGTGATTCGCCCGTAACGGTCCATATCATCCTGACTGAACGTGACGGTGTTTGGTGTAGCCATCGGTGTCCGGCCCCATTGGCCGGATCTCCAGGCAGGGGTGTCGTCCTCCTGGAATGCTCCCAATGACACGAGCCCATTGAATGTCTGTTTGGGAGGGGCAGGCTTCCGGGGGGGCTGGGGCGTGGGCGCCTTGACAGTCGCGGTTGCTTCGGCGCGTGTTGCCTGTTTCGTCACCACGAGTGACGCGTTGTCGAACCACACAGTCCCGCGGTTCGGCTCACTCGTGCAGAGGAACACCTGGATCAGGGTCGTCTCTTCCGGAACGACCTTCCGGGTGGTCAGTTCCAGCCACGGGCTTGTGCCCGTCCTCTGAACCCTCGAGTGGGCGGTCATCGCCCCGAGGATCTCGCTACCCTTCTTGAACTCGGCTCGCAACCACGCCAGGCCGCGGTCGAGTTTCTCAACCTTCACACGTGTCCGCAACTCGACCGTGTCGCCTGGAGTGAACCCCTTGCGCACAGTTTGGTGGACGAGTCCTCTATTCCCTTTCCCGGTGATGCGTACGGCGCCTTCACCAGCAAACGTGACCGTGCGGTCTGTGGTCGCGGCTGACACCCCGCTGTCCCTGGGTTTCGCATACCAGGTTGCGGAGACCGTCCAGTTTGCCGGAATGTCGACGCCATCTCGACCGGCCTGACTTACCTCAAAACTGGCGTTCTTGAGCAGGTTGGGAGGCGGTGTTTCCGGGGCGCTCCAAACGTGAGTCGCGGCAAGAACCGCGACAAGGAAGCCGAGAGTGTGGACGTTCAGGTGGTGTTGACCGTGTGGGATCATCGTGTTCACTCCTCTGTGGTGTTCGCGTTTGCCCGAGCCGCAAGCGGTGGAGGCGACGGGATCGTTGTCTTGGGCTATATTTGTAGGCTGCCTTGAGATCCTTTCGGCCTTCACTGTCCCGATTCGTATGGGCCACTGTGGGGCCCTGCGAACACAGGAGTGATATGGACGAGCTGCGGAACAAAGACGCCTTCATCTGCGATATGGATGGCGTAATCTACCACGGCGATAGCCTCTTGCCGGGAGTCCCGGAGTTCATCGGTTGGCTGCGGGATCAGGGGAAGCGCTTCCTCTTCCTCACCAACAGCAGTGAACGCTCCCCTCACGAGCTGAGTCAGAAGCTCGCGCGTTTGGGGTTGGCCGTCGGCAAGGAGCATTTCTACACCAGCGCCCTGGCCACAGCCGGCTTCCTGTCAAGCCAATGTCCCGGGGGTAGTGCCTACGTGATCGGGGATTCGGGGTTGACGAATGCGTTGTACGACGTTGGCTTTGCCATGAACAATGTCGACCCTGATTACGTCGTGGTTGGCGAAACGCGGACATACAGCTTCGAGAAGGTAGAGCACGCCGTGCACCTCGTCCGCAGAGGCGCGAGGCTGATTGGCACCAACCCGGACCTGACCGGGCCGACAGAGAAGGGGATTGTCCCTGCAACGGGGGCCCTGGTGGCCCCGATTGAGTTGGCGACCGGGTGTAAAGCCTACTTTGTGGGGAAGCCGAATCCCCTGATGATGCGACATGCCCTCAAGAGGCTGGGGAGCCGACGTGAGGAAACGGCCATCGTCGGAGATCGTATGGACACCGACATCATTGCGGGCATTGAGTCCGGGATCGAGACCGTTCTTGTACTCAGTGGCGTCACGGACCGGGAAGAGCTTCCGCATTTTGCATACGCTCCCCGCTACGTATTGGAGGGGGTCGGCGGAATCCCTGGCTGACGCGAAGCCGGCCCGCCGCTGCCGTCGCGGTCAGCGCTTCCCTGATGTCCATTCAAACGCAGGAAAACCCTGGAGAAACGCCATGTCAATCCATCTCAAACGAGTCATGCCCTGGCCCTTGTTTCTTCTCTTCCTCATGCCGGCTCAGGGACAGGATGCAACCGATGTCCTCGCCCGGAAGGTCCTCTCCGAGAGCGGGATTCGGGGTGGGTTGATTGTCCATCTTGGGTGTGGCGATGGGACGTTGACCGCGGCCCTCCGGGTGAGTGCTTCTTACCGGGTCCACGGACTGGCGCGTCGCGCAGCAGACGTGACGGCGGCGCGGGAGCATCTTCGACTCGCCGGCCTCTACGGGCCGGTCGCTGTCGACCTGCTGACCGAGACGAAACTCCCCTACGTTGATAATCTGGTGAACCTTCTGGTCTGCGAAGATCTGGCGGGCGTCGGGATGGCCGAGGTGATGCGCGTGCTCTCTCCGGAAGGCGTCGCTTACATCAAGACCGGAGGAGCCTGGAAGAAGACGGTCAAGCCGCGACCGTCCACCATCGATGACTGGACCCACTACCTGCATGACGCCACCAACAACGCCGTGGCTCATGATTCCGAGATCGCGCCCCCCCGGCACATGCAGTGGCTGGGAGGCCCACGTTGGTCTCGTCACCACGATCGACTCGCCAGCCTCTCCGCACTTGTGGCCACGCGAAACCGCATTTTCTATGTCTTTGACGAAGGATCAACCGCCTCGATTCTTCTGCCGTCGCACTGGAAGCTGATCGCCCGGGATGCCTTCAATGGCACGGTTCTCTGGAAGCGCGATGTTCCGGACTGGCACACGCAGCTCTGGCCCCTCAAGAGCGGCCCTGCTCAGCTCCCGCGTCGTCTTGTCGCGACCCAGGATGTGATCTATGCCACCCTGGGCGTCGATGTGCCGATAACGGCGCTGGATGCGGCAACAGGGGAAACCGTGAGGGTCTACGACGGCACGAAGGGAACCGAGGAGATCCTGGTCGCTGATGGGACCGTCTACGCGTTGGTCGATCCGCAACTGGACCGGCCGAAGTACGCGGACCCACGTGCAGTAAAAAAGCCGTGGTGGACGGGCAAGCTCGTTCAGGTGAAGGCTGTCGAGGCGAGCACCGGAAAGGTCCGTTGGGAGCACGAGTCGAGCGTTGCCCCGCTTACGCTTGCGGTCGGGGGCAAAGGCGTGTTATTCCACGACGGAAACAAGGTCGTCTGTTTGGACCGGAGCAGCGGCAGTGTCCGGTGGAAGTCCGACCCAATCCCTATTGTCAGGCGCATTATGTCTTTCTTTGCTCCGACGCTGGTAGTCCAGGATGGTGTTGTCCTGTTCGCCGGTGGAGAGGAATCCGGCCTGGTCAAGTCCGGGGGGGGCGCGAACAAGGCGGACACGCTCACAGCCCTTGATATGGAGACGGGTAAGACGCTCTGGACCGGGAAACATGCCCCGTCGGGATACAGCTCTCCCGAGGATCTCTTTGTGATCAACGGCGTGGTCTGGTCCGGGGCCACGTCGGGTGGCGGCCTCTCCGGCGAGGTCACCGGGCGCGATATCCATACGGGGGAGGTCAAGGGGCAGTTCAAACCTGATGTCGACACCTACTGGTTCCACCATCGCTGCCATCGTGGCAAGGCCACTGATCGGTTCCTTATGACGTCCCGAACAGGGATTGAGTTCATTTCCCCTACTGACCAGAACTGGAATATCAATCACTGGGTTCGCGGTGGGTGCATGTATGGGATCATGCCCGCGAACGGACTGGTCTACGCCCCGCCCCATGATTGTGCCTGCTACCCGGAGACCAAGCAGTTCGGCTTCAGCGTGTTGGCTGCGGCATCCGCGAGCCGCGCTGTACCCAGAGATATCCCTGATGCCGGGCGCCTGGAACGTGGCCCCGCCTACGGCGCGGCGCTTGGTGCGGCGTCAGGAGAGGCAGAGTGGTCGACCTTCCGCGGGGACGAACGTCGCAGCGGCTGGACCCCCGCAGCCGTTCCAGCCGCTTTGACCGAGACGTGGTCCGCGGACTTGGGAGGGACGCTCAGCACAGCCGTGGTCGCAGCCGGCCGGCTCTTCATCAGTTCCATCGATGACCACACGGTGTTTTCTCTCGATGGCGGAACGGGTGAGGTGCTGTGGCAGCGCACGGTGGGTGGTGTCGTGGACTCACCCCCCACGGTTTACAGAGGCCTGGCTCTCTTTGGGGCAGCCGACGGGTATGTCTACTGTCTGCGTGCCGCTGACGGCGAGATGGTCTGGCGTTTCCGGGCGGCCCCCATTGATCGTCGCCAGATGGCGTTCCAACGGATCGAGTCACTGTGGCCGGTGCATGGCAGTGTGCTGGTCGAGGATGGCGTCCTCTACTGTGTTGCGGGGCGCTCCATGTTCCTGGACGGTGGCCTGCGATTTCTCAAGCTAGATCCCGCGACCGGCAGGAAGCTGGCGGAGGTCGTCCTCGATGAGCGGGACCCTGAATCCGAGGGCGACCTTCACGCGCACGTCAAATGGCTCAATATGCCGGTGGCCCTCCCTGATGTGCTGTCCAGCGACGATCAGTACGTCTACATGCGTTCCCAGCGTTTCGACCGTGACGGCAAGCGTCACCGGCTTGGGCCGCGTTCGAAGGACCGCTTCCAGGTCGCCTCAGACCAGCACGGTGAAGGACTGCACCTGTTCTCACCCAGCGGCTTCCTCGATGGTTCCTGGTTCCACCGCTCCTATTGGGTCCACGCCGTCACGTTTGCAGGTGGTTGGAACGGCTATTTCCTGGGCGGCAAGTATGCGCCTGCCGGACGCATCCTGACCATGGACAACGCGAACGTCTACGGCTTTGGCCGCAAACCCAAGTACTACAAGTGGACCACTCAGATTGAGCACCAGCTTTTTGCGGCCCCCAAGGATCCCCCTTCGCCTGACCGCAAAGGCGGGAGCGCCAAAGGCACTGCCGTGTGGATCGAGAACTCCGCAAGTCTGGATCCCAGTGGCAAGCCGTTGACGGTGACGGCCTGGGTCAAGGCAGGGAAGAAGGCCGATGGCGTTGTCATTTCTCGCGGCGGACCCATCCATGGATACGCTTTGGTCGTGAACAAGGGACGCCCGGAGTTCCACCTTCGGGCAGACAAGGCCTTGACCAAAGTGGTTGCGAAAGGAAAGATCTCCGGGCAATGGGTGCACCTGGCTGGTGCGGTCACGGCCGCGAAGGAGGTCAGGTTTTATGTCGACGGGAAGCTTGCGGCAACCGGTCGCACAAAGAGCCTGATCCCGAAGAATCCTGCCCAGGCAACGCAGATCGGGATTGACGACCAGGGCGCGGTTGGAGACTACCGTTCGCCGTTTGGTTTCACCGGCGTGATCGACGATGTCAGGGTCTACCACCGGGCATTGACGCCGGAGGAACTCAAGCAGCATGTCGTTTCCCCGGCCGCTGTACCCAAACAACAGCCCGAGCTCGTGCTCTGCATGTCGTTCGACAACGGCAAAGCCCCGGATGAGTCCGGCAACAAGAACGCTGGGCGAGTGGAGGGGCCGAAGCCGGTCAAGGGGAAGGTGGGGCAGGCATTTCAGTTCCGAGGCAAGCCCGGGGGGGGCGGCTACTATGTCAAGCATCAGTGGACGCGCGACATGCCGGTTCACGTACGGGCCATGGCGTTGACGGGCAGCCGGGACAAGGTCCTGTTCGTTGCGGGGCCGCCGGATCTGGTCGACGAGGAAGATGCCTCCCGCCGGTTCGCTGAGCCGGAGACACAGGCTCAGCTCCTGGAACAGGAACAGGCGATGCTCGGGAAACGTGGAGCAACGCTTATCGCGGTGTCCGCAACCGATGGGCGGACGCTGGCTGAGCTTCAACTCGACAGTAGTCCCGTCTGGGATGGCCTGATCTCAGCAAACGGGAAGCTCTTTCTGGCCACCGAGGATGGCAAGGTCCTCTGTCTGGGAACGCAGGAGTGAGCTGTATCTGTCCGCCCGGGTGTCGGGTGAGACACGAAGGAGACGGCGTGATGCGAGGATTCGGCGTTCAGGGATTACAGAGGGCTGCCTTGGTTTGTGCGGTCGTGCTTGCGCTCGCGTCAGCCTGCCGCGGGGAAGACTACCGGCGGGTCGCGACGCCGGATCTCGTCCGGGCAATGCGGACGTCGAGGGACTGCGACGTCTCGACCACTGCCAACCTGATCCGGTTCGCGTCCGGCACGGTCCTGGCCGTTATCCGTGACGCCCAGGCCCTCGACCCGTTCATGCAGCCTCTGCTGATCACGCCGGACGTCTGGTACGATGCTTATGTCAAGGTGGGCAAGTTGTCGCCCGGCGATGTGCCTCTCCTGGCAAAGACGGCTCGGCACTTCGGTCAGCACGTATCGGTAGACTACCGAATGGATCGAGTAATCAGCAGCTACCGCAATGTTCAATTGCCGCGCGTGGCTGCGAGTGTCCGGATTTGGTGGCCGGAAGATGAGGGCGTTCCGAAGCACTACTCCATTGATGACATGCGTTCCGACCCCCAGTACCGACTGATCTGCAGTCGGGTGATCGAGCTTCGTCTTCTGGCTTTCGATGATATGGTCATCTGTGACCAGTTCACCGGGCTCCGAGGCAGGCCGATATCCGGCTTCTTCGGGCTGATGTTCAGACTGGTGGGGGAAGCCAACGTGACGCAGGCGCGGATTGCGGTTGCCCCGGATGGGACACAGATCGCGTTGGGGAAGGCGGAGAAGGGACCATTGACGCTGTCTCCCGTGGCCACTGTCACCCAGAGCGGCAAGGTCTTGAAGGGCATCCCTGACGGCCGCCCCGATCTGGACCGGCTGCTCAAACGGCTCCGACGCCCGCTCAAACTGAAGTACCACGCGTTCTGATTGCCTCAGGAGAGGCCGACGGGTTGGGAGGCCCAGCAGGGCCTCGTGCGATGTTTCCACGACGGCTGAACAGGATTCAGGAATACACGATACGGAGAGATCATGAGTACCTTCGAGCCGACCTTTGATTCACTGCGCAGCTACGAGTGTCCGGACTGGTTCCGGGATGCGAAGTTCGGCATCTGGAGCCATTGGGGGCCGCAGAGCGTCCCGATGTATGGCGACTGGTATGCCCGGCACATGTACCTCGAAGGACACGCCCAGTATCTCTACCACATCCGTCATTACGGGCATCCCTCCGAGTTTGGCTACAAGGACATTTGTACGCTGTGGAAAGCCGAGGCGTTTGACCCGGCCGAGCTGATGGCGCTGTACAAGAAGGCCGGAGCACGCTACTTCGTGGCTCAGGCAACGCACCACGACCATTTCTTCAACTTTCCCTCCAAGCTGAACCGGTTCAATTCCATGCAGGTTGGACCCGGCAAAGACATCTGCGGTCTCTGGAAGGCCGCGGCCGATGAACAGGGCCTGCCCTTCGGTCTGACGGAACACCTTGGGGCCGCTTTTTCCTGGTGGCGCTTCAACAAGGGAGCCGACACCTCCGGCCCGTACGCGGGCGTTCCTTACGACGGCAATGACCCCGAGTACCGCGACTTCTACTTCGACAACTACGAGCACGTGGGCGGCGACTCCAAAAACACCCAGGCACGCCCCTGGTACACCACCAACGCGGCGTTCCGGCAATACTGGCTGGACGTGGTCAAGGAGATGGTCGATCTCTATGAACCTGATCTGCTGTACTCGGATGGGGCGCTGCCGTTTGGTGTCAACCACGAATCCACTCCCGGCGATGCGGACTTCGCAGCCGGGCTCGATGCCGTCGCCCATTTCTACAACACCTCAATCCGGAAGCACGGTGTCAATCGCGCTGTCTACAATCAGAAAGACCGCCGCCCTGAAGTCTACCGGGTCGGTGTTCTGGACATCGAGAAGAGCCAGCTGCCTGGAATCAATCCCGAGCCCTGGCAGACCGATACGTGCATCGGCAACTGGTTCTACGACGTGCGGCAGGGGTTCAAGAAGCCCGATCACGTCATTGAGATGCTGGTCGACATCGTGGCCAAGAACGGCTGCTTGCTCCTCAACATCCTCCAACGCCCTGACGGAGCCATCGACGCTGAGAGCCGTTACCTGCTGGAAGAGCTGTCTAACTGGTTTCCGGTCTGTGGCGAGGGCATCCACGGCACGCGGCCCTGGCGGCAGTTCGGGGAAGGAGACAGCCGATCGAGTACCGAGGGCTTCAAAGAAGACAAGATCGCGTGGAACAGCGCGGATATCCGCTTCACGACCAAAGGCAACACACTGTATGCCTTCCTCTTGAAGACGCCGGAGAACCGTATCGCCGTTGTGAAGAGTCTCACCGAGGCCGACAAGGTCTCCTCTGTCCGCCTTCTCGGTGCCGGTGAGTGCGCCTTCAGCCAGGCATTCGGGACCCTCACGGTGAAGTTGCCGGACGACCTGGCAACGTCCTATACGCAGTGCTTGGCCATCGAGTTGGCCGGCTGAGAGAGCCGTGGCTTGGTTCGGAGCACGGGACTCTTTCAGAGCCGCGACTACCGGGAGCGGTTGCCGCCAGCGTCTGGCGTGCCCCGGAATGAGGCGAAACTCAAGCAATTCGCTCCTGCGAGGCGGCTGCGTCAACGTGGGAGGCGGTGCCACCCGCCGATTGCTTCGTTTCTGGCCTGGGGACAAAGATCGGGGCGTGGCAGCCCCTCCCACCTTGAAGGGCTACTAAGTTTCGCCTCATCCGGATGCCCCGGGGACTCTTCTCACTTGTCCCGTGCCTGCGGTCGCCCGAAGCGGATGGCGTAGAGGTCGGCGTCTTTGAGCTCGAAACGGATCTGGATTGGCGTTCCGGCCAGGTGTCTCAGCTCAGTGATTGTGTTCCAGGCTACGGGGCGTTCGATGTGGTCGCCGTAGATTTCGTCGCAGTCTTCCATGGTATAGCCGGGCAGGGCGTTGCCTTCCGAATCGATGATCTCGCAGCGGATGCTCCCTGCGGCCGAGGTGGCGTAGTTGAGCAGCAACTGGCAGTCGCCGGGGCGCGTTGATCCCCAGATCGGGAGGGCTGCGTCCGCGGCCCCGTCGCCAGTGAGTCGGTCGGTGAGATTCGTCAGGTCCGGCGCTTCCATTGAGTACCAGATCCCGTGGTCCTCGGCGGGGGTGAGCACCGCCGCGGCCCCATCGGCGGCCAGTCGGGCAACATCAGCGTCGGTCAGCACGCGACGCAGGACCACGATATCATCTGCAGTCCCCAGGAAAGGCTCGTTCTGCACACTCGTGCCCTTGTGGTCTTCGCCGAAGTGCAGGTCTCCGAGTTTGAGATCGATGTCCCCTCGTCCCGGCTTACCCCCTTCACCTACCAGCTTGCCGTCCAGGAACACTCGAACGACACCATCGTCCCAGGTGGCAGTGAAACACACAGGGCGTTTGCCGGCTGAAACGGCTTCCCAGTCGGTCAGGTCGGTCTTCTTCACGAACACCTTGACGTCGTCGTAGTTGAAGCGCAGGGACACGCCGTCAACCTTGAAGCATCCGCCGGAGAAGAGGTCGAAAATGAGCTCTTTGCAGCCCGTCTTGATCGCTCCGCCATTGTAAGCTGAGAAGAGGCGCCGATGTCCCGGAGGGATGCCCCGAGTGGTGACTGAGAACGTCACTTTATTGCCGAGCTCCTTTGTGTTCGGGAGGCGGAAGAAGACGGGTTCACGAACCTTGAGCGAGGCGTTGCCTCTCAGGGGCGTGTCGGTCGTGACGTTCACCGGGGCCGAATTGGCCACCGCCGGGGCCTCTGCGGTGTTCGCAGGCGGCAGTGCGAACGTGAGCGGTTTGGTGAGGGCCATTCCGCCGGCCATCGGTGCGTTCAGCGACACGAAGCCGTCCAGCCGGAGTGAGAAGCGCCTGATTTGGCAGCTGTCCCCACGGTAGTAGCCCTCGGTGGAGTAAATAGAGAGCTCACTCGGGCAGCCGGGGATTGCAGACGCTGTTTCCACGATTCCCCAAGCCGTCATGTTGTTGCGGTTGACCCAGCGCTCCGCCTGTGGTCCGGGCCGGATCAGCGCTTCCTGCCAACGGCTGAACAGGAGTCCGTCGCGGCTGGTCATGAAGACGCCGTCCGAAAGTCCCGGCATGCGATTGCCGGCCGGCCGGCGTCCGGGAAGGAAGCGCTTCGGGAAGCCCATCAGGATGTGCGGGGCTCGGGGATAGGCTGTGATCTGGTTGGTGTAGAGGTGTTCGTTCGGGGTGCCCTCGACGTACTCGAGCCAGACGGGATCGGTCCAGGTGAGAAAGTCATCCGACGTGCACGTCATGATCGCCCGAACCCCGTTGGTAAAGCCGCGGTGGTAGTCTGTGTAGCATTGTCGGACGCTGTCCCAGAACGCCAGATTCTGGGAATCGAAAGCGCCCCTTGTGATGACTGGGGCTTCCTGAATCAGGGACCAGTGCACGGCATCGGCAGACTGGAACGGGACGAGTCCTCCTCGGCCTGAACCCAAAGCCTTGTATTGGGCCTCCGGCGGACAGTCGGGGTTCGCATCCTTGAACGGGGCGAAGTTGTGCGTTCCGGCCCCCATCCAGACGATGTTGTTCTCCGTGGAACCGCCGAATTCGAAGAGTCCCAGGTTGGGTTTGCGCCAGGCGACACCGTCGTCGCTTTCTGCGTAGCACACGAGTTGCGGATGTGTTTCTTTCATCTTGTCCGCGGCAGCGGGGTGGTGTGACCCGCGGTAGTACATCCGGTAGAGAGGGCCGTCCTGGAACACGCTGTGGTACCCGCACGTGTTACCTTCCCAGGGGGCGTCGTGGACTACCGATACCTCTTCCGGCGTAGGGTGATGGAGTGTCAGCCTGGCGCCGTCCAGCTCCTGGATCAGGGCGTCATCCACGAACAGTTCCCGACGGGCGTCCAAGGGGATTGGCTCCGCCGGGAGCAGTGAGCTCAAGACGACGGTTGCCAGGACGAGAGCCGTGCCAGGTCTTTTGCGTCGCGAAGGGAAGATAGACTCACTGAATGCGCGCATGCTCTTCTCCCATGTATGAGCTCGGAACGAACCGACGGTTGAGCTAATGTAGGGAACGCTTGATGCAGAACAACCAGCTGTCGGGAGAAACATGATGCTTTGGCGATCGCGTGTGTTGGCCACGGGCATGGCTATGCTGGTGATGGGGGTTGCCGCTCGGTCTCAGGTGGCCTCCCGTGCGTGGAGGCAGGACGCTCTGCCGGAACGCCACATCTTCCTTTCCGGGGACGCTGTTCGAGTGAGGCCCCCCGACAGCAGGGGCGCCGTCGCCTGGACCTGCCTCGACTCCGACGGGAACACCGTACGCGCCGGCACGCTGCCGACCAATGGTGAGGAGATTGCTCTCGGCCAGCTGCCGGTCGGCTGGTACCGCATCTCGATCACAGGTGGTCAAGGCATGGAAACGGCGTTCACGACGGCCGCTGTGCTGCATCGTGGGCGAGGCCCCGTCCGGGCTGATTCGCCGATTTGCGTTGATGCCGCAACCGCCTGGTTTGCGCGCGATAGCGTCGCCAAACAGGAGGCCTTCAGCCAACTCGCCTCACTTGCCCGCATCAACTGGATCCGGGACCGCATGTCATGGGGAGGTCTGGAGGGGAAATCCGGGGTGTTCGCAGGAGAGACGACCTACGATACCTCGGCAACAGCGCAGGCGGGGGCAGGCCTCGAGGTGCTGCAGGTGTTCCATAGTACACCGAAGTGGGCCATCACGCCGGACTTGGAGGGGAAGGAGGCCTGGAAGCGTTTCCCACGGGATCTGCGCCACCTGGCCCGTTTCTGCCGCCATGTAGCGGAGAGGTACCGCGGACGCGTTGCGGCTTGGGAACCTTGGAATGAGGCCAATATCGATGGTTTCGGGGGGCACTCTATCGATGAAATGTGTACGATGCAGAAGGCCGCTTACCTGGCCTTCAAGGCGGCGGATCCGGCTCTGACGGTCTGCTGGAACGTCTTTGCGGGCGCTCCCTCTGAGATCCAGGCTGACATCATCCAGGCCAACGAGACGTGGGAGTATTTTGACACGTTCAACGTGCACACCTATGGGAAGCCCAGGGCCTATTTGAGTCAGTTCGAGCAGGCCCGCAGGGCGGCTTCAGGGCGTCCCCTGTGGCTGAGTGAGTGCGGGATACGCCTGCGCTGGAAGACACCTCGTCCGTGGGGCGAGCTCTCGCCGGCAGACGAACATTCCCAAGCTCGTTTCGTGGCCAAGTCCTACGCCAGTAGTCTGTACGCGGGGGTTGATCGCCACTTCTTTTTCATTCTGGGGAATTACGTCGAGAGAGAGAAGCAGTTCGGCCTGTTGCGACATGACCTGACGCCGCGTCCCGGGTATGTGGCCCTTGCCGCGGTTGGCAGGTTCCTCGAAGGGGGGCACTGTCTTGGCCGCATGCCGTTGGGAGATGACGGTTGGGCCGTGCTCTTTCGGGCGTTTCCTGACGGCGTCGAGCGCGATGTTGTTGTCGTGTGGGCTGGCGAATCCAGCCAGCCAGCCATCCCCGGAGCGCTTCGGAGTGCGACATGGTTTGACCATTTGGGCAGGCCAGTTGAGGACGTCCCAACGGAAGCATCTGATGCCCCGTTCTTTGGCCTGTCTGCTCCCGGGCTGGCGGCAAGTCTGGATCTGGAATCGCCCCCGGTGAGAGGACCTCGCCTGGCGGGTTCTCCCAGTCCCATTGTGCTGCAGGCTGTCTTCGCTGCTGCCGCCACCAACCTTGGAGCTCAGGCCCACCGCGTGACCCCCGGGGAGACTAACGATGTTCCGGTCCACGTGTACAATTTTGGGACAGAGCGATGCATCGGGAAGGTCTCACCGGCGCCCCTGCCCGACGGGTGGGAAGCCGTTCTCCTGCCGGCTGCCTTTTCACTTGCCCCGGGCGAGCGTGGTGAGGCAACGCTGAGTCTAACTCCGAGCAAGGGGGGGGCGGCCCTCCTCTTCGGTCAGCGCGTGTCCCTTCGCGGAGATTTTGGCTCGGCAGGGAAGCCCAACCTCGTCTTCCGGGTGATCGGTGACCTGACCGACCTGCAGCCCACCCGGAATCAGGAACTGTCCTGCTCGGGGGACGCGGCGGCGTGGGGAGACAATATCACGCGCGACGGTGTCCTGACGCACAGGGCCGATGGCGACGGCATGCGTTTTGACATGACGTTTGCCGAGGCTGACCCGTGGAGTTACCCGGAGTTGACCCTGGCGCCGGCGGATCGGCCTACCGAACAGTTTGATGGGCTGGCCTTATCGATCCAGGTCCACGAAGGAGACGGAACCCTTCGTGTCCAGTTCATCGAGGAAAACGGGGCCAGCTATCTGGCCGATATGGGAGTCTCCACCAGCGTGCGGACACCGCAGCAGGTCGTCGTGCTCCTCAGGGACGCCAAGTGGGGGAGCTGGAGCAAACCCGATCCCAACAGGGAACTCGATCCTGAACGTCTAACTCGGATTCTCGTGGGGATCAATGCCAAGCGTAACTCCAAGGTGTCAATGACCGTGCGGGATTTGCGCTGGGTACGTTTTCGGGACTAGAACCGGGTCGTGAAACGGCCACGTCACTGACACACACATCGAGTGAGAAAAGCACATGCGTTCAGCGGTCCTCCGAACTCTCACAGCTCTGGCCCTGGCCTCAACCAGCTTCGCTCAAACCGTGCTCACGAATGGCACGTTCGAGGAGGTCAAGGACGGCACGGTCGTGGGTTGGAGCACATCCAACTCGTGGTTCGAGAAGCCCAAGGGCAGCGGTCTGGCAAAGGTCGAGCTGGACACGACCGTGTTCCAGGGGCCTGGACGGCAGTCCCTCCGCATTACGGGCACGGGGAACCGCGGCATTGCCCAGCAGCATGTGCGTGTGGAAGCGAAGTGGGGCACACGCTTCCGGCTCGATGGATGGATACGCCTTCAGGACACCAGGAGCACTTGCGGTCGTATCGACGTGGAGTGCATTGGTGCCAAAGGGAAATGGCTGGGCGCCGGCACAGCCCTGGCAACGGACTGGCGCAAAAGCACGGCGGATTGGGAGAGATTCAGCAAGGAATTCGACCTCAAGCCAGGCACCGAGACACTTCGTGTCCATTGCTCCACGGACCGCGCGAACAACGGCATCGTCTGGTTTGACAACGTGGAGCTTGAACCGTTGGCCAAAGTCGCCGCGCTTGCACCGCCGAATAAGGAGGAGAGTGCGACGGCCGAACCTGTGCCAAGCGTGCAGCCCCTCATTCCCATCGACGACTTTGAGTCGGGAGCTTCCCTGTGGCGAGGCAACGCCTGGGCCGGAGCGATTCGTCCCGAATTCGAGCGCCGAACGGATGGTGCTAAGGCTGGTCAGGGGTATCTCCGCGTCACCTGCCCCTCCGCAAAGGCTAACATGGTGGACCGCACATGGAACTACACGGGCGACTGGGATGGACTGACGTTCCAGGTGCGACGGACGTCGGGCCGCGGCGGCATGACGCTGTACCTCTTCTGCGGACAGGTTGTCTTTGCCGGCAAGTGGTTCCGCCCTGGCTCGGAGTGGGCGAAGATCGACATTCCGGCCACGAGCTTCCGCTACGCTTGGGGGGCCAAGGACGATAAGGAGAAGGTCTTCGACAAACACAAGGTCACGAAACTCTCGTTCAGTCATGAAGACATCATCGCCTTTGACCTGGATCACGTGGCGCTGGACCTGAAAGAGGGGCTGGTTCTGCGCACGGCCTACACCACACGGCGTGGGAACCTGTTTGCGCCGGGTGAGAAGCCGGAGTTGCGCATCGATGTGCTCAATGCAGGTGAGAAGCCCGTGTCTGCCACGATTGAGGTAGAAACGGTCCTGTGGGGAACGCAGTCGGGATCCGTCAGACGCCTGCCCATCACCTTGCCTCCGCGAGACTATCAGACGGTGACGACGCAGCTTTCCCCGGTACCTCTCGGCTACACCAGCGCCCGCGTGCGCCTCATCGACACAGGGCGAATCGTTGGGACCCACTCGGTGGGCTTGTGCGGACTCCCTCAGCCGGTGTCCGACCCGCGGGCGTTCATGGGGGCCTCCGGCTTTGGCATGGGCCCTGACCGCGCGGACCTTGGCAAGAAGCTCGGGGTCCAGGCGGCGGAGATCATGGTCAACTGGCGTACGATGGAGCCTTCCCGGGGCGATTTGAGGCTGGAACGCATCGGTGAAGCCTTGGATGTCTACGAGAGGCAGGGCTTCAAAACGACCTGTATGCTCATGATCACCCCATCCAGGACCCCGCTTTGGGCACTGCCGGGGGGCAAGCGGGACCAAGGCGGGGAGACGGCTCTCTCCCGGGACACGGAAGCCTTCGGACAGTTCATCGAGCAGATCGCCCGACGTTATGGCCCCCGGTTTGCACACTACTCCTTCTGCTGCGAGATCAATCTGCTGGCTCAGCGGTTGGAGCGTGGACTGGAGGGGTATGTGGATTTGACCAAAGGAGGGGCGGAAGCCATCCGACGTGTCCAGCCAAATGCGATCATCGGCGGCATCGGCGTGAGTGGCGGGGATGCCCGCCATACGCCGCGCTTCCCCGTGGCGAGGAAGCTGTGGGAGCAACTGCACGCCCACCATGATGGTTTCTTCTTTGATACCTATGCCTCACCGCGCTACTACGGTGAAGGCTTGCGTGTGGTGGAACCCGAGGAGAACGACTTGGTGGGGATCCTCCGGGATGCCGTGGCGTTGGTGCGCCAGTACGGCCCTGACAAGAAGGTGGCCATCGAGGAGAAGGGCTGGGCCATCGATACCCGGCTGCCGGTGGACGCACCCGCTGCCGTGGCCATGGCCCGGTGTCTCACCCGCTCCTTCCTGCTCGCCCGGTCCGTGGACGACGTGGAGCACTACATGTGGTTCCAGCTCGACAGCGGGCACGCTGAAGGCGACTTCAGCTACAGTCTGTTCCGTCACGAAGGTGATGCTCTGAATCCCCGGCCTGGCGCGGCGGCGTACGGAGCTGTGGCTCAACTCCTGGCGGGCGCAACGACACCGCGTCGCATCGCCCTGCACAAAGACCTGTACGCCATCACCTTTGCGCATGGGGACGGCTCCCGCGCTGCCGTCTGGACGCCACTGGACACCCCGGTTCTTCTCAACTGCAAACTCCCCTCAGGAACGCGCGTGACGAGCATGCTCAGCGCTCCGTTTGCCGTCGAGGGGGGCGCACTCGCCCTCTCAAAGGAACCGCTGTTCCTTTGGGCACCGGACGTGGCCCGCCAGACACTCGACAGGGCGCTGGGGGCAGGCACGTTCGAGCTGCCTTGTGTGGCGCTTGAGATGCGATTGTTGCGACGCGACACGGTTGCCGTGCGTGTTCGTAGTCTTCTCAAGGGCAACATGAAGGGCGAGCTTGAGCTGGAAGCTCCGGCCGGCTGGCGGATTCCCGAGTGTCGCCGAGCTGTCCGACTCGCCGCCGACCAGACGGCAGAGGTGAAGTTCCATGCCGAACGCGATGGTGAGATCGCCACTCGGCCCGGGCGGTTCCGTGTGCGCTGGACGGCCCCGGGACGGGGTGACGTGAGGGCTGAGACTGCGCCCACCGTTCTGGCAGTCAAACGCATGGTGAAGCCACCCCAGATCGACGGACATCTTGCGGAGTTCGCAAATCTGCCGCCCATCAATCTCGACGGACAGACCTACCTCGATCCGCCCGATGCCCCGTCGGCGAAGCTCTGGACAGGAATCGATGATCTGAGTGCCACGCTCTACACCGCCTGGGACGACGACTGCTTCTACTTCGCGGCACGGGTGCGGGACGACACCTTCGTGCAGGAACGAACGGGCTCCGGCATCTGGGCCAATGACAGCTTCCAGCTCGGCTTCGATCCCGACAACGACACACCCGGCGCCGCCTTCGCCGGGAAGAGCGGCTATGACGACGATGACAGGGAGTTCGGCATCGCCCTCACCAAACTCGGTGTGCAGACCTTCCAGTGGACAGGCACACCTGACGGTGTTGGCTGTCTTGCGGACAACGCTCGGCTTGCGGTCCGCCGCGAAGGCGATGTCACCTTCTACGAATGGGCTGTGCCATGGGAGCTCCTCCGGAGCGGCAGGCCGGAGGCGGGGAGCATTCTGCGCTTCAACGCTGTCGTGCTGGATGTGGACCAAAAGGGCAAGACAGCCCGTTACTGGATGGGCCTCACCCCGGGCATCTGCGGCGGCAAGGATCCGTCCGTGTACCACAGCTTCCTTCTGCAGTAGAGGTCGTAGAGACAGGACGCTGGGATTGACCGTAACTGCCTAGTGCCTGGGAAGTCGCGCAACAACGTCCCGAGTGCCAATTTGAAGGGTAGCGTCAAAAGTTCTATGAAAACAATGAAGAGAGACTGAGCCGGTATGGAGAATGGTGTGGTTTACCATGACGCTTGCTACCGGGCAAGTTCAGATCCGGCATAAAGCCGCTCGTTCCTCGCTATTTATTCCGT
>JABHEG010000195.1 GCA_018676675.1 Lentisphaerota bacterium | reverse complement strand
TGATGGAAGCCGTCCCTTTTCCTCCTCAGGACAATCTCAACGTCAACGTCTCACGAACGACACGGCCGGAAACATAGCCCATCACCGTGAACGCTGACACGCCGACCTGAGATTCTCCCGGAGGAGTGGAGGAAGGGACACTCGTCCATGCGCCCGAGAACTGCGGGATCCGTGACAGGCTGCCAGCCTGCAACAACCCTTCCCCCAACCAGGCGCACGTCTCCGTCCGGCGATGCACGATACACGACCGGACTCGCAGCAGTTCCACTGTCGGCGGCGGTCAGTTCGAATGTTCGGCTCAGTTCGTACACGCCCGGCCGTAGTTCGATGACCACCCCTCCAGCGGGAAGCCCGGCCCCAGCCTTCATCTTCCGCACTTCGTCCCGCGCACGCTCCAGCGACGCGAGGGGGCCATCTGTCAATTCCGCATTCGGTCCGGCCAGTCTGCCCGACCAAACGTCCTTGCCATTCGGCGAAACGAAGAGCTTCGCCGCACCAGCACAATCAGCAACCATGAGCACCTCTATCACCAGTGTTGCCAACATTCGCAGTCGTGTCGACCTCATGCCCATCCTCCTCTAGGAGATTGTTCCAGCCGTCGTCCCACACTGAGCTCGTTACTGTGAAGATCTCATATCACTGTTGTTGCAGAGCGCAAGCCCGCCACTGAGTCCAGCGACGAAACGCGTCAATTAACCGGGCTAGGGCTTCGTCCGGATCGTCCAGACCTCGATGATTCCCTCTTCTTCAAAAAAGACAGAAATTCTGGGATTGCCTGTCTTCAGGAAGTGTTGGAAATCGAGATCCGCCAGAGATGCACCTTGGCGCGTATACGGGATCGTGATCGCTTCCCAGGTTGTACCATTGTTGCTGCTGTAGTAGCAGGGGCTCGCGGGATTTCCCATGGCGAACATGCCGTCAGCATTGTCCGACATCACGCGGTAGTGGGCTCTCGGCGCGAAGCCCTCGGGGAAGGAGACTCGCTCCCAGGATTCGCCATTCCACTTCACTGGTCGGCCCGCACGGTCGCGGTTCGGAGGCGGGTTGTTCTTGGTGTAGGTAATGGACAGAACGGGGCTCCCATCCGTACCGACAGCCAGCCCGTTCAGGCTCAGTTCGGGTGTCTCAAGGTCCGTCTCGACAACCGTAGCGTTGTGTACCGTCAGCGCTGCGTCGGGTATGGGCCGGCCGTTCAGCGTTTCCCATCCTGGCGCCCCGTCTTTCCGTCGGGCATACATGATGTGAGTGCCAGTGCCCCAGTTCCGTTGCGGCCCGAGCGCATTCACTTTCCATGCCAGGTGAAGCGTATTCTGCTCGTCGAACTGGATCCAGCTACACCACTTCTGGTAGCAGGTCGGTTCCCCCTTGACGGGTTCGAACCACTGGGCATAGACAGGCTTCTTGCGTGACCGGATGGGATGAGTCTTCTCCTCCCCCAAGGCAGTCCAGCGTGTCGCATTGTGGTTGTAGCGCGCAATGGCGCCACCAAGGAATGGGGGCTTGTACGAGCCCTGTCTCGATGTGAGGTAGAGGTCTCCCTTGTTGCTTCTGAAGAGTTCGGGATAGGTTGCCAGCCAGCCTGGTGGGCAGCCTGGCATCTCAGGCGTCTGTTCCGTGAAGCCGGTTATGTCTTCCGGCCTCTCGGAGATGAAGTAATTCCACTCGCCCTTGTAGGGTCTGAGCTTCAGCTCTCCCGTCTGGGGGTCCTTCTCCCTGAACGCATTCCCGTAATGCATGCCACCAGTCACGTGCACGTAGCCATTTCCGTCGACGCCGATCACTGGTGCCATGTGCCATTGGTCGTTCAGGACGGGGCCGAAAATCCGCGTCTCTGATAGAACCCCGTGGACGTCCTTTTTCTGTACACAGATGAACCTGTCGCTATCCAGATACGCGACGTAGATGCAGCCGTTGTATGTGGTAATTTTCGTGGCGGCATTGGCGTAAAAGCCGCTTGTCCCTTTGGGAGCGCCTCGAATCGTCAGTTCCTTCACGAAACTCAGATTCCCGAGGCGGGGGGATACTGCTTGCCGGTCTCTTGCTGAGGGCGAGCTGGGCGGCTGCCGCCGCAATACGCAGCTCTGAGATACGAGGCCAGCAAGGACTATGGTCAGGAGTACGTACGGATGCCGGCCTTGACGGTCCACTGCGCTCATCGGAGCTCTCCTGCTTCCCCTGCCTCGACGGTACTGCGCTTCGCGTCCAGTCATTTTCGTTCCCTCTTTCCCCCATCGCCATTGTAGAAATCGTCCCGCTCGGCCGCTATGAAGTCATAGACATTCGCTTTCATGAACTCCACGCGCTCCAGGTAGGCGGGGTCCTTGTCAGGCTTTGCCAGGACGAGTGCCTCCTCGAAGTACTCTCCCCATCTGTCGATGGTGTCTTCACTGTACACATTGTCCCAGAGGTCCTTCCATGATCTCACCCTGACTTCGGGGCCCATGGGTGTCTCTACAGTGATGCTTCTTGTGTCCCAGAATTGCCGCTCGGTCTCATTCCAGAATTCCCCCATCGGGCCTGATGCGGGACCGTAGAATTTGTCATAATACTCCTGCAGCACGGTTTCGGGATCCAGGTCAGGATTCCAGAGGAACTTGTAGTAGAAGTAGTCATTTATGTGCTCGTAGGCGATAGAGTGGTGGCCTTCGTACATGTAATTCCCATACCCCAGGTCTCTATAGCGTTTGGCATACTTGGCGATTGTCCTCGGTATACTCCCGACTATGGCCCTGGGAAGCCGTCTCCTGTACCTATCGTTGTAGCGGATCCTCGTGACATATGTGTGCATGCGCATCCGCTGCGGACTTGTCAGGAGACTGGCCCACCGCTTCACCTCTTCATGCTGTTTCACGGCCGTCTTCTCGTCATATTCCTGGTATGGCCCCGAGTGCGCCAGCTCAAGGGCCATGTTATCCGGGAGCTTCTCGATGTTCTTTGGAAACGTCTTCGTCGGGCCGTAGACATACACAATGACAATGCCGTCCGGATCGACCTTCTTCACATGATTGGCGATCTTGATCCAGGCGTTCCACAGCTGAGGCGCGTATGCCGCATTCAGCTCCTTGTAGCTCAATCCCCGATCAACCGCGTTGTCGGTAGCCTTCTTGCAGGCCCCACAATGGCAGGGCTTCCAGCCATCGCCCTGGAGCAGATGGAAGGCCTTCCCCCACGGGCTCTCATAGGCGACATAGCCCCATGCCCGGAATCCGCGGGGTTTGGCATCCTCTCCCTTGAAAAACGCCTCCGCATCCCTGGCTATTTTATCGATCATAGCCTCCTGTGAGAAGCAGTGCTGTGTGTGGGCGCCCTTGACTATCCTGCCACCTTTCCCATCGAGGGCGAAGTACTCCGGATGTGACTCCAGATACGTCTTCGGACTCACCAGCTGATGCATCGTATGGATCCTGACGGCGACGGTGTTATGCCTTAGCCTCGCAGCGAACGTGTTGCGGAGATGAACCCGTTCCTCGCCGCTTCGGAATGTCCTGCCGAAGCCGCCGTAACTGAGACTGTACTTGTTGTCCTTCTGCTCCTGGATGGTCTCGAGGCTCTTGTACATTCCGACATGTCTCCCGAGCTTCCTGGGGGTATCTACATGATCATATTCCGGGATCGTCAGGGTCGGGAATTTCGGTACGACCTCCCCAATTGGCATATGCATGTACCAGCGGATACCGATGAACGTCTCCAGGAACTCATAGACGCCGAAGAGAGTTCCGATCTCATAGGTCATGCACCAAACCGAGTATCGGGTCAGTTTGTATGCGATATCCTGCTTCTTGTCATCGATGCCCAGGATAACGATGTGATTGTCCTTCGCGACGATTCGGTTTGCGTCTCTTGTAAGCCCCTCTGTGGTGACACCCAGGCTGTCAGCTATCCGCCCGGGGCCGACAACGATGTTCACGAGACCATCGGTGCCGAGCTGGTCGACAATTTCCAGTTCTGCGCCGGTGGATTTCTCTACGAAGTCGCTCAGTTCCTTCGCTGCATATCTGCTGATATGGGTCGAGTCGTTCCCAACGACGATCCGCGCGTTCGGTTTCCCCTCCTTCACGATCGTGAGATCTGCAAAGGCACCGACAGTAAGGCCCAGCATCAGGAATAGCGTTGTTTTCTGCACGTTCGACCTTCCCTTCGACGTTCCTCGATCTCCCCGGGGCGGGGACCAGGCCTTGCGCTCTGCATTCCTGGAATGCTCAGTTTGCCGCGGGAATCACAAACCGCAAGGGCTGCGCCCCCGATTGCCGTGGGGAGTGCCCTGGGGGACAGGCCGTGGGATGTGTGATCTGGATGCCTCGGTCTCCAGAGTCCAGGGAGCTCTGTCCCCAAGCCCACCAGCTCAGGTGCGCCCTCAGTCTCGTGAGGCGGCTCGACGGAGTCTCACCCTCCAGGGCTTCTCTGAGCCATCCATGCCCGATGGAGGGCGAGACTCCGTCGAGCCGTCTGATGCTCTCCCCCCCACGTAACTGAGGCCTTACCAGCTCAGCCAAATCCTTGTTTCCCTGCCCCTGGTACATATTGTACTTTCCATCTCAAGATAAGGGAGCTTCTATGGCTGACCAAAAGACCTTCGTGGCGTTGCGTCTGGGCGTGGTGTGTGCGTGCATTGTCATGTCCCGCCTCGCAGCAGCTGATGTTAGCCTGGCCGACGCATTTGATGAGGCGCCGGGACAGGGCTGGCGGTTTGCCTGCGCCAAAGGGATCAAGGCAAAGGGGCAGTGGGTGAAGGACGCCGGGCACGGCACTCCCGGCAGCCTCTACGGACATAACCCAACGCAACACTGGGCCTGCTGGACCTATGGGAAGGGCATTCCGGTCTCACCAGGCCAGCGCTACCGCATAGCCTGCTGGATCAAGAGCAAGCCGGGCTATGCCGGGATTCGCTACCATGTGATGCAAGTAAACAGCACGCACGGCCCGCCAAACACCGATCCCGACTGGCAGCTGAACGAGTGGGTCTACACAGTGCCGCGAGAGCGTGATTCGCTCAAACTCACCTTCAATATCCACGGGAACGGCTCGGCTGCCTGGCTCGACGACGTGTGCGTGGAACGGCTGTCCACACCCGGAGTGTGGCATCAGCTCGACTGGCCGACGTTGCGCAATTTCGCACCGAACGCAGCCCCACAGTTGCCGCTGACGATGGAAAACCCGACAAACCATGAGCGGCTGATTGCTGTCAGTGCCGAGGTCACCAACTTCCGGGGTGACGCTGTGGCACAACACGGGCTTGACATCCCCCTGGCGGCAAAGGCCAAGGGGACACATTCCTTCACGTTCCCCGAGCTAAGCGGGCACCACGGCTGGTACGCTCTGCGCCTGCGCTTCACTGAGGCCGGGGAGGAACTGCACAGCGTGTGGCAGGATTTCACCGTGTCCACCCCAGGCGCAGAGGCCGACCGGGAACACGATCCGGTCAGCTCCATCGGCGCCAACCTTATGCCACATAACTCATTCCGCACCAAGTACCAGGATCCCGGAAATCCTGAACACGTAGCGCATGTGGAGCAGGAAATTGGGCGCCTGAAATCTCTCGGAGTGAATGCTCTGCGGCTGTGGAATCGCCCAAAGCGTAACGACGAGGGTGCATTCGTACCGCGTCTCGATCTGGATCTGGTTTGCCCGATTGCCGCGGCACACGGCATGCAGATGACCATGGTCCTCGGTGCGGATGCCACTGCAGGCGGCATCTGCGGGGCGAACTTCAATCGCCAGGACCTGGCCAAGTACGTAGCCTGGGTGGAGTGGACGGTCAAGCGCTATGGCCAGTGGGTGCGTACAGTCGAAATTGCGAACGAGGTAAAGTCGTTCCCGCAATATGTGGATGCATTGCGTGCAGCGTACCTGGCAGTCAAACGCCTGGACCCCAAGATTCGGGTCCTTCACGCGGCGGCCTACTGGTACCACTGGCAAAGACCTGAGTCGCCCGAGACCTATCTCTACGGCGGCTCTTTCTGGCCACATTTGCTGGCCTTTGGCTGGCCTTACAGCGAGGGTCTCAACATCCACGAATACGGCCTGCCGCAGGCCTATCTGCCGAAGTTCCTGCGCCGCTACCAAGGCGTATGTGACCGGCACGCCACAGGGACCTATGCGGAGAGCATCTGGCAAACCGAATGCGGATCCGATGCCGGGGTCAGTCGCCCTCACGGCGTCACGTTTCCCCCGGGATTGACGCCGCAGGACCAGGCGGCTGCGGCTGCACATCAGTATCTGATCACCAAGGCAGCAGGCGGTCCTGACATCGACCACAAAGCGCTCTGGTACCTGCCGACGGACGGCTGGGGGCGTCCCATCGGCGGCTGGTGGGCGTCCGGCTTCTTCGACACCGGACGCTGTGCCAAAGCATCGGCACTCGCCGTGCGTACGGTTGCCGAACACCTGCGTGACACGACGTGTATTGGGGTGATATCGACAACCGGCCGGGACCAAGCCATGGTTTTCCGCAGAGGGCGACAGTTCGTGGTTGCCGTGTGGGCGAGCACGAAGACCTATCGCACAACGTCACGGCAGTTGCTGGGCGGGATTGGCATTGTCGGCGTGGATGCAGGATCCGGCGTCACGCTCAGCCTGCCGACCACGGGGGATGTGCGTATCACAGATCTGATGGGAAACGAGCAACTGGTACCAGGCACTCAGAACGGGTTGACTATCGAGGCTGACCAATACCCCGTGTTGGTCTACGGGCTGGCCCCCTCCCTCTTGCACGCTGCCGGACGTCAGGGAATTGAAATAGCCTGTGATGATGCGGCCAAAGCGTTCACGCAGGCCAGTGTAGAGGACTTGCTGCCACGCCTGACCGAGTGTCGCAAGCAGGCCCTGCTGGCCCTGGGCAACGATGAACAGACATCCGGGGCCCGACTGTCGACCGCCCGACAGGGGATCGACACGCTTGTCCGGGATCTGCTCAGGCGGACAGTGTCCGGTCAGGCTGGTCGACAAGAGGAGTTCGTCTGTCTGAATCTCTGGCGCGCTGCCGATATCCTGAGTGAGGTCGAAGCATACCACAACCTGAACACCAGGAAAGATCTGGACGTTTCCTCGGCGGCATCGACGGCGGAAGCCCAGGTCACGTCCATGCGAACAGCCCGGGAAGTGGACAGCTATGCCCCCAAGACGGCGGCAATCCTGCGACTCGCCGAGCGGCGGCTGTTTCAGGCCCGGCGCGCGTCGACAGCACACGATTTGCCGGAAGCGCGGGCCCGCCTCGCCGGTGCCGCCGCCGCACTGCAGCGTGCCAAGATGGTCCTGGCAGTCGAGAACCGCTACCGACTCAGTACCTGGCTCCAGCCGAAAACGTACCTGGGCGTCGGGAGCACCATTGATGTGCAAGTGGACGTGCACAACGAAAGTGCCGAGCCCGTGCGTGGCGAGTTGAGAGTCGTCACACCCGTCCCTGGCTGGCGGGTCGAGTTGCCGCCACCGTTCCAGCTTGCCCCGAACAGCGTGCAGACGCTGACCTTACGGGCGACATCCGTGACCGGTAGTCGACGCACGGCCGATTTGCTCTTCGATGCGACACTGGGGCAGGGCCTGACCACGACCCCGGTCGCAGTGGGCTTGCGAACCGACACCAGTGTCGAGCCCGCCGGCGGGTTGCCGGACACCATCTCCTGGCGAGTGCCGTGGTGGACCGAGGATGACGGAAATCCCTGGGTGGATGGTACTGGTGCGCGTTGGGCCATGTGCCAACTCATGCCCGGCAAAGACGCCGCGGCGTTCTCAAGCTATGAGCCAATGCTGTGGGACACAAAGCAGAAGCACTGGATAGGACCGAGCCCGAAGCACGGTCACCCATCCCTCAAGGGCGAGCGCCCCGTGATGAGCTGCTCCTACATCGATGCCGGACATCATGATCCGGCTCTGCTCTTCAAAGCACCACGCGATGGGCTGTACACGTTATCCGGCACGATCACGGTCACTGAGTATCCGGCCAAAGCGGCGATGACCAACCCCCTGACGCTCCAAGCGGGTGTATGGGACACGAACGGAACGACCTTCAGAGAGCTCTATCTCAAGCAAGTGAGGGCGCGGGGAGTGGTGGAGTTGCCGAAGGCCGGCTTGACCGATATTCCCCTGAAGAAGGGACAGACACTTCTGGTCTGCCGTTTCCGAATCGGCAACCGCTACCACTACGCGTCCTACGGTTTGAGCAACTTGGTCCTGGCTTTCAGGGCGCCCCCCACGGCGCGGAAGGAGACCGCGTCGACGCCGTCTCCCGACGCCTACACCAAGATCGTGGATGGGCATCTGAACTACCGTGGAAGACGTTTGCGCATCTGGTCTGGGCAAGGCAATCTGCTGGCTGCTGATCCGGCCCATATCGAGGCTGAAGTCGTGCGCTTTGCAGCACTTGGGTTCAACGGCCATCGCACCCCAAACGGCTCAGGCATGAGAACCGAGGAACTCGAGTACATCAAGGGGGATCTGTCCAAAGTCGATCGCATGGATTGTCTCTTCGCAGCCCTGGCTCGGCACGACGTCTTTGTCTGGAGTGACATCCTGAATGGGGCGGCGGTGACGTCTGGAGACGTGGATCTGGTCCAGGAACCGACGACGCGCGAGGCGTGGCTCAAGGCCGTCGGAGACAAACGTCAGCGCCGACCGATCTGGGCCGTTTGGGACAAACGCGGCGAAGCGGCCTACATCAAGCAAATCCGTGCCTTTCTCGAGCATGTCAACCCCTACAATGGACTGCGCTGGGCCGACGACCCGGTCTTCTTCTGCTGGGAGATCACGAACGAGCAATGGTGGGTGCAGCGCCTCCTCAAGTATGCCTGGCATCTGAAGCTTCCCGCGTTCTTTCAGCGCGAGCTGACCCAGCAGTGGAATGAGTGGCTGGCGGCAAAGTACAGGAATGATGAGGGGCTGCGCTCCGCCTGGCTCGGTAGTGTGCTGGACGGCGAATCCCTGACCGAATCATCGGTGTTGCTGTTGCCGCTGTTGCGCGCAGTCGGTCTCGAACAGGCGGAGGTGTTGGGCGTCAACATCAGACGTCCCGAGGCCGCAACCTACGGCCCCCGTGATTTTTCACAGCAGCGGGGTGCGGATGTGATGGCATTCCTGGTCGAGCTGCTGGTCGCACACAAGCAGCGCGTGTACGCCGCGATGCGGGCAGTGGGAAAACCGGATATCGGCATATCCGTTGTGCCGATTTTGTTCGACACGGGGTACAGCTTCTCACCGCAGTCAATCTACACGAACAGCCTGGGCGACGCCCTCGCCGTGGGCTGCTACATGTCGCAGATCACCCTCGACCGACAACACCCGCGGTTCCCGTTCCGCTCAAATCTCGAAGAGCCGCCGCGTCTGTTTTACGACAACCCATGGCTCGAACAAAACAGAGTGCAGGGAAAGCCGACTTTCGTCTATGAGACGCAAATCTTCAAACCGGCAAAGTACCGGGCCGAGTACCCGTATCTGCTGACCATGCTGGCAGCAATTCAGGACTGGGATGTCATCGACTGGCACTACTATGGACACCCGACCAAGGAGATCCTCACCGACGAGCGCCCGTTCGACCGCATGCTGCGCCCGGACAACCGTTTTTCGTGGCAGGGCGTGCAGTTCAAACATGACGAAGTGCAGCTCTCAGCCATGAAAGTCGCCGGTGAGATGTTCAAGCAATTTGCCTATGTGCCGCCCGTTCAGCCCACCGTAATGACTCTGGGCCGCGACAGTCTCTTCGACCTCGACATGCACGAATGGGGAAGGCTGAATCCCATGCTGGCGCCGACGACCTACAGGTACGGGTTGCGGCTGCTCTTCGCGCCGGACGCGCCCGGAGGCGTGAGCGTGGCCGGCCCGATTGTGCACGGGCGTCAATACCTCGCACCAGTGATCAAGCCAACGCCACAGATCCAGCTGGACTGGCATACCGGCGTGCTCACACTCGACAGTCCCGCAGCCAAAGCGGCCTGTGGGTTCCTGCAGAACGAGGTCCAGCTCGGCGATGGCATCCGCATACGCGACGTATCGCTCGGCATACCGGAAGGCATGCCCTGCGTCAAGGCCGACGAAGACACCTACGCGTGTGTCGGCCTGGTAGCCACCGACGGCCAGCCCCTGAAGACCAGTAAACGGGCTTTGCTGTCGGCGGTTTGCACGTCGTTCAACACCGGATTCACCGTGGACACGGAAGCATTCCCGAACGGGGACCAATTCGGCAAGCTGGTGAACCACGTCCCCACGAACCGGATTGCGAAGACCTTCGGGACGGCACCGGTTCTGGTGGCGCGGGTTGGGCTAACGCTCGAGGCCCCGTGCCTGGTGGGATGCACGTTCAAGCTGCTTGATTGGCATCTGAACCCGATCCGTGAAGGCAGAATCGGGGACGACGGCATCCTGACCATCAGCTCCGACGAGCCTGTGTTCATTGGGGAATTCTCGAAATAGCCAAGCAGTCACGGGAGGACCGACCATGATCACAGGCATCAACGCGCCGTTCCGGACCATTCTGACGGCAGCTCTGACCAGCCTGACGGCGACAGCGGGAGGCAAAGAGATGACCAGAGATATTGGGAGTAGGCGTGAGCTGTTTGTTGATCATCACCTCATTGATACGTTGACCAACGCACGCCTCGAGCTCAATCGCCCCCGGAACGAGGGCGTCGTGATCCGCTTTGATGAGCCGTGGGAATACCCCTTCGCCGGTTGCCCGACGATCATCAAGGATGATGATGTCTACCGGCTCATCTACCGCGGTATGCACGCCACAGGCGACGGCACGAACGTCGAGTGTACCTGCTATGCGGAGTCCGCTGACGGCCACCACTGGCAGAAGCCGGACCTGGGGCTGTTCGAGATCAAGGGAACGCGCAAGAACAACGTGATCCTGGCCGACGATCCGCCCTTCTCTCACAACTTCTCACCATTTCTGGACGACCGTCCGGGCGTGGCCTCTGAGGCCCGCTTCAAGGCAGTGGCTGGCGTGGGTAAGTCCAAGGGGCTCTGGGCGTTCACGTCACCTGATGCCGTGCACTGGCACAAGCTTGGTAACGGGCCGATCATCACTCGCGGGGCCTTCGACTCCCACAACGTCGCATTCTGGTCCGAACACGAACAAGCCTACCTGTGCTACTTCCGCACGTTCCAGAACGGCAAACGCTGGGTGTCTCGGACCACCAGCGATGACTTCGTCAATTGGGCCGAGCCAGTCGCCATGACGTTTGCGCACCGCGGCCAACCCGCCCCGCAGGAGCACATCTACACGAATGGCACGCACCCGTACTTCCGCGCCCCGCATCTTTACATCGCCCTGCCATTCCGCTTCATGCCGGGGCGCCGCGCACTGACGTCGGCCGACGCGCGCCGTATCGGCCTGCATCCGAGCTACGCCAACGATTGCTCCGACGCGGTGCTCATGACCTCGCGCGGAGGCAACGTCTTTGAGCGCACGTTCCTTGAGTCGTTCGTGCGTCCGGACATGGGCCCGGAGAACTGGGTATCGCGCACCAATATGCCTGCCCTCAATGTGGTGCAGACCAGCGAGACCGAGATGTCGCTGTACCTGGAGTGTAACTACGCGCAGCCCACGGTGTGCCTGAGACGATACTCCCTACGGCTTGACGGGTTCGCCTCAGTGCGTGCAGGGTATGACGGGGGCGAAATGCTCACCAAACCGCTGACATTCGGGGGCGAACGCTTGACAGTCAACTTCGCCACATCTGCGGCCGGCAGCTTGCGCGTCGAGATCCAGGACGCCCAGGGCATCCCGATCCCGGGGTACACTCTGGACGAGGCGGTCGAACAGGTAGGCAACACAATCGAACGGGCGGTCAGCTGGACGGCAGGCAGCGATGTGAGTGGCCTGGAGGGGAAGCCGGTGCGGTTGCGCTTCGTCTTGAAGGACGCGGATCTCTACGCCCTTCGTTTTGGCCCTGCGCCTCCCCCCGAAAAGCTCCGTGAGGGACTGTATACGTTCGACGCGGACAGTCCGCCCCTGCGAGAGACAACGCTAATTGTGCCGGGCGGCAACGAAGACGTCACGTATCGTGGCAACGCCAAACTTGTGGTCGATGGGCGGCAGTCTGCCGTGGGGTCGGGGGCCGTGGTTCTGGAAGCTGCCGGCTCCGGCCTCACCACCGTTGAGCTGCCTCGGACCCGGAATCTGGGCTCGTCGTTCACCCTGGCAGCGTTTATCACCTTCCGCGACGCCCGTTGGACGCGTCTGTTCAGCAACTACAGCGGCAGTGGCAAACCTGCTTTGGACGAGCTCGCCTTGTCCTTCGATCCGAGTGGGAAAACCGCCCCGGGGCTCGTCTACACAGCGAAGAGCGTCCAGGTTCATTCGGGGCCGGTCGAGCTCAAGACGGGGCGTTACTACCACGTCGCGGTGACCCACGCTGATGGAGCTGTGCGGCTCTATGTGGATGGTGAAGAAGTCGCCACAGGGGAAGTCCCATCCGGGCCGGTGCTGCTCGCATCGAACCTGGGCGTGGGTGAGGACATTGGCGGTCCGGCGAATGAGCAACTCCGGGGCTGCATAGACGAGATACTCGTACTCGGTCAGGCTCTGTCAGCCAGCAAGATCAGAGCGCTCAGTGAACGTCGCAAGCCCTGCCCCCCCCAGGTGCCCGCTGCGCCCTCCCCTGACCGCGGCCACGACTGATCGGCCAGCCGGGAACCACGGCAATCGCCCCTGCGTGTAACAATCGGTTTGTACACATCCACCTTGCTTGTCTTGTTACAAGATCTACTTTGATGGCATGAAAAGAGTAGCTTCAAAACTTGCGGAGCACGAGCACGAACTCCGTGCTCTTCGTCAATCAGGGCAGAGCTACCGGGCGATTGCCGACATCCTGGCGCAAAGGCATGGCGTGACGATTTCGCACAACGCCGTTTACTCGTTTCTCAAGGTCAGAGACCAAAACCGGGACCGTCCCAGCCTCTTCTGGGAAGGGCTCCCGGAGGACATCTGCACATCGCTGATGCAGCAGTTCTCGGTGCTGTGGACGCATGGTTCAACGGCCATTGAAGGCAACACACTGACTCTCGGGGAAACGGCGCGGGTGCTGGAACTGGGGCTGACGATCAACGGCAAACCGTTGAAGGACCATGAGGAAGTATACGGCCATGCCAGAGCCATTGACCTGATTATGGGGTTGCTGCAGAAACTGCGATTGGACGCGGAAGATCTATTCAACCTGCACCGCTGCGTGATGCAGAAAAGCCCGATTGACAGTCTTCGGCCCGTCGGCAACTGGAAGCGAGAGTACAACGGTACAACCGGTGTGCAGAAGGGGCGACCGTTGTACATGGAGTATGCCTCGCCAAACGATACACCGAAACTGATGAACCGGTGGCTGCGCGAGTGCAATCGGAAGCTCTCCACGGCGACCACACGGAACCGAGCGCTCAATGTCTACGCCTGGATACATATGACATTTGTCCGGATTCACCCGTTCTTTGATGGTAATGGCCGCGTGGCTCGGTTGATTGCCAACCTGCCGCTGCTCAAAGGAGGTCTACCCCCTCTGGTGATTTCCGCAGAACACCGGGCCGCGTACCTGGATTGTCTGTGGGACTACCAGAATGCCGTCGGCATCATCCGGGTGACAGACCGCTTGCTCGTACCTGACTCCAGCCTAAACACATTCAAGCAATTCCTCCGCAGTGAGTGGAACCAGTCATTTGAACTCATCGAGAGCGCCCATCGGCAGGCCGCCGCGCGCGGGGACGGGCGCTGAGCACGTGTTCTGGGTCGGCGTAGTCGGAGGCGCCGGGGTGAGAACTCCCTCCCCGGGTCGGACCAGCGCAAGGGCCTGGTTCTTAGCAAGCTATGTCCCACACTTAGGCATTTTCAGGCCTTGGAATGGTGTTCTCGAGGGCATTCTTGGTGGTGTAAGCCTGGGCGTCTCGCGCAACACGGAGGTCCCGTCTCTGAGGAGTGTCACGTCGCGATAGTGCGCAACCATGCCTAGCCAACGAGTCTGCTCCTGGCATGGCATAGCCCTGGTTCTCAACGCGCGAAGCGGTCCACTTCCTTGGCAGGTGGAGGGGTAGGCGGGTCGACGAGGACGGGTTCGGCGAAATCGCCGTCCATCTTGTAGGGGAGCATGTAGACCCGGTCTCCCGTGGAGTTGGTGAAATAGAGTCGCGAGGGAGAGAACCGGCTGGAATCGCCGTCGGCCCACATGGCCCAGAAGGGATCGGTCGGGTTATGGGGCCGACGCACGTAGCTGTGATTCATCGGACTGTTGCGGGTGACGCGACGCTCGAGCTTCCAGCTTGCACCTCGGTCCGTTGACAGCCAGAGGCCGACTTCGCCGCCGGTGTGGTAAGGCTGCGGGCCGGGCAGCGTTGGACCGATCACCGTCCACGAGTCGCCGTTGAGGTACAGACTGCCCATGTCGTAGTTATGATCGGACCGGGTGACGGTACTCGTCACCCAACGCTGGCCGGTCCAACGCGTGATTTCCCACACACGCGGATCGTTCTGCGGCCCCGGCGCGTAGCCGCCGCTGGAGACACCGAGAATCACCGGGCGACTGTCCTCGTCGAAAAGCAGCGTGTTGGGGTAGAACAGCCGCCCCTGCGCCCCATGGTCGACGACGAGAGCGGGATTGTCGCGATCGTCCAGGGGCGTGCTCAGCCGTCGGCCGTCGACAGTCGTCCAGCTCTCGCCGAAGTCGGTCGTCTGGGCGTAGTAGAGGTTCGTCCGGCGGTTGGGGGCGCCGCCGGGATGGTAGTTGAAGGCCGTGCCGACTTTGCTCCCGTGGAGCCGGCTGACCTCATAGTGCCCCTCGAAGCCGGCCAATTTCTTCAGGGTCTTCGCCGGCGCTTCGGCCCAGTCTCGTCCGTCGGGACTTGTCTCCCAGTACAATTCACGACCGCGGGTGTAGAGGGTCAGCAGATGAAAGAACCCCTTCCCCGGTACGTGCCAGATCTGCGAGTACGTCTGCTCGCGAGAGATGATCTCGTCGAACGATTCGACCGAGTAGGGTTCCCTGCTGCGGAAGATCTGTCCTGGGCGGCGACGTGAGCGCCCGGCGACGAAGACCCACACGTATCCCGCTTCGTCGATGGTCAGGCTGGGGTTGTCATGCGGGTCGTCAACGCCACGCTGATCGCGGACGATCGTTGGCCGCGGGACACGGTGCCGCCGGTGGTCGTAGTAGGAAGCCATGGCCAACAGGTAGCGGTCCTTTGGGCCGGTGGTTCCCCCATAGACGAAGAACGTCTTCTCGACCTCCGGCGCGTAGACGGCCATTGGGGCCAGCGTGTGGCTGCAGCAGAAGGCCAGGCCGCCGGAGTTCTTGTCGCCATACTTGCCTCTCAGTTCGCCCAGGGCGTACCAGATGCCACGGTAGCCGTCGATCTCGTCGCGGAATGTGTAGAAATGGGTGACGCGTTTGGTCTTCCCATGGGTGTTTTCGGCCGTGATGACCGCGCGGTAGGAGGCGTGCGGCTCGAGACCACCGAGACGCACCTCACAGTGCTGCGGAGCTCCCTCGCGCGTGAGTCCCCCAGAGACGTCCTCCCCGTTCAGGGAAACGGATACCGCCGGCGCCGCGACAGGCCGGTAGGTGGTGACGTGGAAACGGAAGTCGCCTTCCGGATCGACCAGGCCCCCGTCGTGAGGTGTGGTGATGGTGACGACCGGTGGGCCCAGGGAGGCGGTGAGGCGCAGGTTGGCGAAGTCGACATACTCGCCCCGCTGGCCACGGACGGTTGCGAATCGCAGTCGGCCAAAAGCCGTCTGCGGAGCAAAACGGTTCCGCCAGCCCAAACGTCTCCCCACCAGCTCCCCGTCGATCTTCAGGTCGAAGACGCTCGCTGCTAGATTCTGGACCAGCTCGTAGTGGTGCCAGCCCGTGTCGATCTCGGTAATCTCGCGGTGCGCGCCGCGGAACCAAGTGAGCTTCCCCGGAAGATGCCCCCAGATAAGGACTGATGCCTGATGCACGGCCTCAGTCTCGCCGGGCCGCAGGAGGTAGAGGGTGAGTGTGCGCGAGTCGGCTGTGGAAACGCGGGCATCGAAGGAGACGGTCAACTGCGTGGCGGCTGCGGGAGGGAAGTCCAACACGTCCGCGTCGATCTCCTTCCGGCCAGTCTGGTACCGCCTGAATGCCCGCAAGAAGCGGTCGCCGTCGAGAGCCACGATCTGTCCGGGCTGGGCCGTGCCCGATGCCGGGGTCCAACGCCCTTCGCCGTGCGCGACCGACCGTAGCTCGCCCAGCGGATACACAGACTCGTCGGCGAATCCTCCGGCATCGAAGAGCACAACGGGTTCGTCGCCCCAGACCGTCGCCGTCAGAAGGGAAGCCCCAACTGCGAGGGTGCATAGGGTGGCTGTGGATGCTCTTGCCATGGTTTCAGCTCCTGCGGCGCTTGGGGAGAGGGGTCAGCCGTGCGGTCTGCATTTCTAGAGCTCAGTTTGCCACGAGAATTGCAGACCGCAAGGCCTGCCCCCGATTCCACCGCATCTGCCCCGGATCCATGTCAGGAAGAAGACTCCTGATTGTCCCGTCGGACAGGGGCAGAGCGTCATGCACATCCTCCCGCCTCCTGCTGGCTCCATCAGAAAGGAACAGCTCTGCCTTGGGCTTGCGGAGCCGTGGCGAGGCGGAGCCGTCGTGTTACGGTAGGGACCACGCCTCGTTGCCTTCTACATGGAGCCTCGATCATGTTCAGCCGAATCGCCCTCGTCTTGCTGGCCGCACTTGCCGTGAGTTACCGATTGGAGGCCGACACGCTCGCTGAGCTGGACAGCAAAATCCGGTTGAGCCGACCGCGGCTCTTCATCACGCCCACGACGGTCGCCCATATCCGGGAGCATCTCACCCCGCACCAGACGCGATTCCTGAAGGAGCTCTGCAAGGACGTTGGCCGACGCCCGCTGAGCCCCACGCTCGCCCCGGTCAAGGATGGCGATGCCTGGGGGACTGTCAACGACTGGGGACACCCCGCCCAGGCAGCTGCAGTGGCTTGGCTCCTGACTTCAGAGCCCAAGTACCTGGCCAAAGCCGAAAGCTGGCTCAAGTGGTCCGCAAACTGGTATACTCAACGCTTCGCCAATCACAAAGCTGTCAGTTGGTACGCGCATTCCAGGCGGGCTGCGCTGGCCGCGTATGATTGGATCTATGGCGAGCTCGATGAGGACACACGCATTTCGCTCGGGCAGCAACTCCTCGAACACATTGCCAAAGCCCGTGATCGGAGCTTCATTCGGAGTGTCAACGGCGAAGGTTCGAGCGGTCCGACAGCCGGCTATTACGGCACGGCAAACCTCTTCTGGTATGCCGGCATTGTTTTCTTCAAGGCCGGGGTCGACGACGCTCTTGCCGAAGAGCTCCTCGTCAAAGGGTACGAGGAACACAGGCGCATGTTCGAGCTCCGGGCTCGGGCCGCAGGCGACAGTGGCGGCCCCATCACCGCGTCGACCGGCTATGCTCTCGGCGACTATTGGAAGCAGGAGTTGAACTTCTTCTGCTCGTGGGAAGCAGCAACCGGCACGTCCTGCGTCGGTGATTTCCCCAATCTGGCATTGTTGCCGGAGTGGGTTTTCCGCACCGCAATCCCGACAGCAGGCGGGATCTGCCTCGACTACGGCACGGGGGACTGCCCGCACTTCGACAATCGAATGAGATTCCCGATTCAGTACCTGGCCCAGTTCCCGCGTTTCTATGCGGATCAAGCGCCCGTGCAAGCGGCGATTGCCGATTACATGCTGGCCTGTCTGCCTGCCGTGCAGCGGGACCCGTACGAGGTCTATCGCCCTTTCCTCAAAGGACATCACGCGGACGCCATCTGCCCGTTCCTCTTCGACGTCCCCCGCATGGACGAACGGAGTACTGCCGATATTGTCAGCCAACTGCCCAAAGCAAAGCACTATCCACAACTTGGTCAGACCTTCTCACGTTCAGGCCTTGGCAGCGACAGCACGTTTGCTTTGTTCACAGCTGGCGCCAGGACGGCCGGACACAAGCACTTCGATGAAGGGCACTTCACGATCTACAAGCACGGTTACCAGGCACTCGATACTGGTGCTCGTCTTGTCTATTCCGGCATGGTGAACAACGAACGACTCCAGACAAACTGCCGCCACAACAGAAACTACTTTCTCCGTACCGTGGCCCACAACTGCATTCTCATCCACGATCCGGATGAGGATTTTGGCACTGCGCACGTGGTCCATGGCATCACGTTTCCGCTCGTAAACGATGGTGGCATGCGGGAGCGTATCGGTTCGACGTTGCTTGCCTTTGGCGCCACCGACAAGACCACCTACGCAGCTGCCGACATCACTGGCGCCTACTCCACGCAGAAAGCCGTCAAGGTCATCCGTCACTTCCTCCACGTCCAACCCGACGCATTCGTCATCTACGACTTCGTGCGCTCGGCCAAGCCGGCGTTCCGCAAAGCATGGTTACTGCACACAATGGGAAAACCGGAGGCCGAAGGCAATGCCTTCCAGACCCGTGAAGGCGATGGCCAAATCCGGGTCCAGGCGATCTTGCCGGAGCAGGCCGTGCTCACCCCCGTGGGCGGCCCGGGCGCTGATTTTGTCAGTGGTGGTGTGAACTGGCCAGTTGCCCCGGAGGACGAAAAGAACCGGCAGAGCCGTCGGCATCTTTACGGGAACTGGCGAGTCGAGATCGCTCCCCCGGAGCCAGCCGAGATCACCCGGTTCCTGACCTTTATTCAGGTCGGAGCGGCAGCTTCTGCGGAGTTCGCAAGGGCGGAGCGAGTTCCCGGGGGTGCGCCTGCGCTCCGTTTTGCGCTCGGCAACAACAACAAATTTGAGGTGGCCTTCAATGCGGACGGTGCAGCCGGAGGCTCCCTCTCTATCAATGGCGAGGCCGAAGCGCTGCCCACCACAGTCACCGATCCCATGTCTCCGGAACACCTCAAGGCGTTGGGCGAGCAGGCGCGTGGACTCCGGAGATAGAAAAGGGGTACCATGGTGTCGATGCTCGCCGGGTCAGGAGGACACCGGTACAGACTGAGTGCTTCTCTGGGTAAGGAACTGCGTTGGTCCGACCCGAGTCTTGAACAACTCAATGCGTACATCTATGGGAGGACACCCGATGGCTGATTCACGTCCGAACATCCTGTTCATGCTTGCCGATGACCATGCCTGTCAGGCGATTGGCGCCTACGGTTCGGTGGTGAACAAGACGCCGAACCTCGATCGGATAGCGCGTGACGGCGCGGCGTTCGATCAGAGCTTCTGCTGCAACTCGATCTGTTCTCCGAGTCGCGCGAGCATACTGACCGGTAAGCACAGCCACGTAAACGGTCAGCTTGCGTGGGAGGAGTTTGACGGCTCGCAGACGACCTACCCGAAGCTGCTGCAGGCTACCGGGTATAACACGGCCATTGTGGGGAAGTGGCATCTGAAGTCAGCGCCCACAGGGTTTGACTACTGGGAGGTCCTGACTGGCCAGGGGCACTACTACAACCCCGACTACCGCACTCCTGACGGCACTGCTCGTCGCGAAGGCTACACACCGGACATCAGTACTGACCTCATGTTGAAGTGGCTTGACAGCGGCCGGGATCCGGACAAGCCGTTCGCTGCCATGTGTCACTTCAAAGCACCGCATCGTCCGTGGGCGCCGGCGCCGCGTTTTTTCGACCTCTTCGCGGACCACGATATCCCTGTGCCCGACACTGTTTCAGACGACTACAAGAATCGCAGCATCGTGCTCCGGCAGAACAAAATGCAGGTCAACCGCGATTTCTACTGGGAGTTCGATCTGAAGGTCAAGGATCCCGGACCGAACAGGCATCGCTTCATGCCCGATGCCTGGAGCATCGGGCCACGGATGTACGAAGAAGCGCGCATGACGCCGGGACAACGAGAAACCTGGCTTGCGTGGAACGAGCGCCGCAACGGTGACATCAGCACCCGCAAGTACGGTGACGAGGAACTCAGTCGCTGGGCCTTGCAGCGTTACCTCAAAGACTATCTGCGCTGCATCGCGGCCATCGACGACAACGTGGGGCGTCTGCTTGACTACCTGGATCGCACCGGCCTGGCCGAGAACACGCTCGTGGTCTATTGCTCGGATCAGGGCTTCTACCTCGGCGAACACGGCTGGTTTGATAAACGCTGGATGTTCGAGGAGTCGATGTGGATGCCGTTGCTGATGCGCTGGCCGGGGCAGATTGAACCTGGCACGCGGTACCAGCAACTGGTGCAGAACATCGACTATGCGCCGTTCCTGCTCGAGGTCGCGGGGCTCGAGACGCCTGACGAGATGCACGGGACCAGCATCATGCCCATCATCAAAGACGGAGATGACATCCACGACTCGCTCTACTACCACTACTATGACCACGGTGGGCATGGCGTTCCCAGGCACGACGGTGTCCGTACCGACCGCTACAAGCTCATCCACTTCTACTCGGTGGGAGAGTTCAACCTCTTCGACCTGGCACAGGATCCCCAAGAGATGAACAGCGTCCATGAGAACCCAGCCTACACGAAGGTGTTGGCTGACATGACGAAGCTGTATTACGAACTCCGTGACCGCTTCGACGTGCCCGACGAGTACGGCCCGGACTCAGCGTGAGCGCAGAAGCCGGGGTCACCCCACGAATAACCCTCCGTGAGGAAGACAACATGATGATGCATGGGTGGAAGCGGCGCCTGGCTGGCGCCATGTTGATGGCTGGTGTGTGCTGTCAAGGAGCAGGCGTGCCGGCGACGTCCGGCGTGTTGGCGGAGGTCTGGACCGGTATCAAGGGAGGCGCGGTAGCCGACCTGACGTCGCACGGGAAATACAAGAAGCCACCGAACGCCGTGCGTGTTCTGGCCGATTTCTCAGCCGCGTCCATCGGGGACAGCTGCGGGGCACGCTACTCTGCTATTCTCACACCGCCAACCACGGGCGACTACACCTTCTGGATTGCGGCTGACGACAGTGCCGAGCTCTGGCTAAGCACCACACTGAACCCGAAGCAGGCAGTCAAAATCGCAGACGTCCCGCGTTACGTCGGCGAAGGCGCCTGGACTCAGCTTCCCAGCCAGGAATCAGCCCCCGTCAGACTTGAGTCGGGCAAGGGGTGCTACCTGATGGCACTCCACAAGGATCTGGGCGGAGCAGATCACGCGGCTGTTGCCTGGAGCGGTCCGGGCCTGGAGCGCCAGGTGATCGCGGCTCGGCACCTGGCGTTGCCGCCTACGGGCGGAAAAGTGGCCAAGCTGCTCGAGAAGGCCCGGGCTTTGGAGAAGACGTTCGCCGACTTTGCCGCGCTTGGGCCGAATGAACTTCAGGCCTTCGTCGAGGGGCTGAACGCCGCCGACCACCGAGGTCTGGCCGAGAAGCTCACGCAGAAGCTGACGACCGCACGCAAGGGCAGAGAGCCGCAGTTGCTGCAAACACTGGCGCGGCTCGGCAGCGCCTTGACCCCGGGCCCGGACACCCCTGTCAGCGACCCGATTCTCAAGACCGTCCTCGCGTTCGAAGATGCGTATCTGAAGACGCTCAGCACCGACAAACTCGAAGCGCTTGGCCCGCACCGTACGGCCACCGCGTTCGGCCCGTTCCCGGGGGCCGCTGCGCCAGACAGCCAGACTGTCCGCATCTCCTCGCGGCCGGACAAGCAGGCTGCCGAATGGGTGTCCACAGGGCTCTACGCACTGCCCGGCAAACGGGTGACCGTGGTCGTGCCGAATGAGTGGGCCGCCAAAGGCATGAAACTCCGAATTGGGCACCACAACACGGCGAGCGCCAAGAACGTGCTCGACTGCATGCCGGACACGCGTCGCCAGGCGGTTTTGAAGACGGCCGAGACGGCCGCCGTCAGTCCGTACGGTGGCTTGCTCTTCATCGAGGTGCCGAAAGAGGTGGGGCTGAGCGATGTGTCGGTGACACTCTCAGGCGCCGTCACGGCGCCCCGGTTCGTGTTGGGAGAGACGACCGACGAAACGTGGCGAGACTCTCGTGAGGCGCCGGCGCCCTGGGGTGAGTTGGTCGCCGACCGCATCGTCATCGTCGCCCATTCCGAGGCGCTCCGACAACTCGACAACCCCACAAAATTGATGACGTGGTGGGACGACGCCGTCACCCGGCACGAGGGCTTCTACAACCACGATCGCGGCATGCCGTTCCGCATGCACGGCATGCACTTTGCTAGGATGGGCGTGTCATACTGGCCGCTGGAATGGAGCAAGACGCGCGTGGACAGCATCCTGGACGCGCGCAAGCTCGCGGCCTACAGCGACGGGCTCTTCCTGCACGAGCACGGACACCACTGCGACAACGGCGCCATGTTCTTCGGCAATATAGGTGAATCCACCTGCAACTGGGCCGGCTACTACATGAAGGGAACGGGTGCCGATTTCGCCTGGAAGGACACGGAAGAGACGCACATGCTCGCCCTCTTCGACCGTACCAACAGCCACCACCAGGAGATCACCCAGGACAAATGGTGGACCAAGAGGTACACACACTACTGGTCCTATCCCTGTACCAGCATGATGGTCGGCTACGTGCAGGGCTTTGGCTGGGAAGCCTTCAAGACGGTTGTCCACCGTTTCACGCGCCCTGAAGACCCCGTCAACACCATGGGCATCTTCCAGACGCCTGTCACCAAGAAGCGCTGGCACCAGCTGTCAGCCGAGGACAAGGAAAAGCTCAACCAGATCAAGATCGACAAGTGGCTGATCTTTCTGTCTCAGGAAGCAAAGCACGATGTCCGTCCGTACTTCGTACACTTCGCCCTGAAGGCGTCCGCCAAGACCGCAACGGTACTCGATCGTGCGGGACTGCCCAAGTGGGATCTGGTCTACGTGCCGCGCCGTCCGGTCATCGTGTCAATGGGGCAGGCTGTCTCGATCCCGTCCCCCGCTCAGAGCGCCCTCACCTTCTCAGGCGCTCTGACGTGGGAGTGGAAAGGCGAGCCGTTGCATGGCACGCTCACAGCGGGCCGGGACGGCACCGTCCACTATCAGCCTGAGCCGCATTTCACCGGAGTTGAGTCGATCCCCTACACGCTGACAAACTGCCACGGCAACCTTCTGCGGGGTGACCTCCGAATCCATGTCGTCCGCGATCGGGAGAACCCGCACATCGCCGCGGGGAGGCTGACAAACCTGACTGCCGAAACATGGACCGCAATCCGCTTCCCGCGTGCCTTCCGAAAACCCGTGGTCATCGTCGATGCGATGGATGAGGCGGGCGTCAAGGGGCCGCAACCGGTGGCGCGGATACGCAAGCTCAAGTCCCGCGGCTGCGAGGCCATGGTCGTGCCAGCGGCGGACGTCCCTTCAGGTACGGCGGCCACGCTTGTGTGGGCTGTGATGGAAGCCGGCACATACACGCTCGAAAAGCACGGTGTCGATGCAGTTGCGGCCATCGTCAAGACGCGTCCGGAAGGCTTGAGCAATGATATGGACGGGGTGCTCGTCAGTCTGGACGACGATCGGGGCAAACTGCGCTCAACCTGCTTCGGGCAGATCCTGTCGACCCAGGCGGCGGGCCGGGCGGAGTTTTACTGGCAAGCGGACCGGCAGGCGTGCGGGTTGCGTGTCGGCGGGCACTGCGGTCTGGCTGCGCCGCCGCCTGCCCGTGAGAAGGTTGGCTACGCGCTCCTTCCTCGCGGCCTTTACCAGTGCGGCAGCACCCTAGTAAAGGTGGGGGCACGTCTGACGGTCGGCGAGCACACACTCGATCTGGGAAGCACGAACCTAAAATCCGTTCTGAGATCGCAGCGTCATGCCCTTAAGTTCCGTGATCGCTACGGGAAGAACAGCGTCATCGTGGGCGGCTGGGAGACGAAAGACGGCAAGCTCAAGACGGAGTTCACAGCGCGCGACTGGTCAGTCACAAACGCCCTCGGAAACGCGGGTGAGTACGAGGTAATTTTCGCTGCTGACGATCGGGCCCGCAACGCGCTTCACATCCGGTCGCTCGCTGTCCTCAGGAACGGCGCTGAGATCGCGTCCGACGTCCACGACGGGATGACGGGCAAGACGGCGAGCAAAGGCAATCACTACCGTGTCCGGCTCAGACGGATGGATGCCCGTGCCGAGTACGCGCTGCGCGCCGATGTCCGCGTCGACCAGGTCAGTGGCGTCTACGGCAGCGTCATCCTGCGCCCCCTCCCGCACTGATCACATTCGAGCGTCACCCGCCTCGACGTGGGACTGGGGTCAGAGTTCCTTAGGAATGTCAAGCAATATCGGCGCTTTCTGGGCGCGACAGTTCGCTCCTGCCTCAGAACCGTATGGTTTTGAGTTAGTGTGAATGCTGACCGTTGTATCCGGCCCGGTTGAGTTGGTCATATCCCTGTTCCCGCCGGATGAGTGGCGTTGCCTGGCTGTCTTCGACAGTGTGTCTGAGCGATTCCGTGCTGTCTGGTAGTTTACGAGAGCTCGGGGGTGAGAGAGGGGCGTATCCGACCCCGGACGATGGCACCGGAGCGTTACGCCCAGATAGCCGGCTCGAGGTTCCTCTTGCACTTTCGGAATCACCACCAGGCGGGGCACTCTGACCCGAGCTGTCTCGTGATGCATGGGCATTGATCCCACGCAGAGCAGCGTCCTTAACGGGAGCCATCTCGCCTTGGGCGGCCGAACAGGCTTGCGCCAGTTGTCCGGGCGGATACGCCGGTTAGTTGTTGAGTTCTGTGGCCGCTACTATGTCACTTACGTTCTCCTTCCATTTGGTCAGGTAGTTGGCGTCATCAGGGACGCCGGCGAGATTGTAGTGCTTCCACTTGGCCGTGAGGGCATCGGTTACCTGCTGGTAGTAGGCCACTATGTAGCCGTTGGGAAGCGGCATGTCGGGGTGCAGGATCTCCAACGGCAGATAGATCATCTCGGTCTGGACCATGTAGCGCGCGACACGTAGTAGCAGTTTGGCCGTTGCGAGGCGGGAACGCCGCTGTTCGTTCTCAGCCTTCCGGTAGTACTCCTGGAGTCGGTGGCGTCCCGTGCTTCCCACGTGGTAAGCGGCTTGCAGCAAGTAGTCTTTGAGGATGCGATTCGCGTCCAGGGGGGAGGTGTCCGACCTTCGGGGGTTTGCTGCTGCCTCCGGTCTGGTTCTGGCGCGGCACAATACCGGCATACGAGGCCGTTACACCCTAACCGAGCTCGGCACGGAACTCGGCGGTGTCACTGTTGGCGGCCTCAGCCGTGCTCGGAGCCTGATGTCTGAGCGTATTGGGCAGGCGGAGGATCTGGCCTGCCGCGTCGCCACGATCGAGAAGCGCTTGAGATCAGCTAGAGCGTAATAGGAGCACTGACCCCACTGGCCCTGATGTCTGAGCGTATTAGGCAGGCGGAGGATCTGGCCTGCCGCGTCGCCACGATCGAGAAGCGCTTGAGGTCAGCTAAAGCGTAATAGGAGCACTGACCCCACTGGCCCTGACCCCCATGACCCTTCTGACCCCACTGACCCCAGGTCCGTCGCCTCCCGACTGAGAAGATGCCTCAGCAGGAACTCACTCATCCGAAGCGGACACCGCGGAAGCTGGACTACCGGGCGGTCGACGTCCAGGTGAGCTCGGATTGCTGGTTGCTGAAGAGCTCTTTGACGCGGATGCGCCAGGCGCCGGCTGCGTCGTTGCGGGCTGTGCGGAAGGTGAACTGGCCAGCGCCACCCTTCAGGATGACCGGCTGGCGGCCCCAGGGGGGCGTTGAACCGTCTGGTGCGACGACTTCGGCATAGACCGCCGCTGAGGTCGCGGGGTCCGCAATGCCGGGGACCTTGATTCTGAGCACGGTATCCCGCATGGGCGTAGGGGGTGCCGTGAATTGCAGCTCAGGGGATGCGAGTTTTCTGGAGAGGAGAGCAAAGAAGTTGGCTCGGCCGGTTTGTACGGCCGTGCGGAATTCGCGGACACTGCCGAGACAGCGGCCATTGCGCAGGTCATAGACTACTCTGTCAGCCGGCAAGGTGGCCAGCACGGGTTCACCAGCCGCGGATTTCGCAATCCCGTCTTCACCGTAGAAGCGGACCGCCATCGTGCGCCAAATGCCGACGATGGTCATGCTGCCGTTCTCCCAGACGCGCGTCTCGAAGCCGGGCAATGGGCCACCATCGGGCGCCCGCAGACGCAGAGCCGGGCTGATTCCGGCGGCCGTGAGCAGGCCGTTTACCACTTGGAGAATGGGTGCCCCCGGGCCGCTGTCACCGAGTGGATCGGCAATTTCCAGATTCGCCAGGATGGCTTTGCCTTTGCCGAACTGGTTGACCAGCATCAGGGGGGCACCGTCCACGGTCGCCAGGGCCTTGGCGCTCGCGGCACTCACTGCCCGGTCGAAGCGAAGCTCCGCACCTTTGAGCGAGATGGCGGCCTCGATTCCGGGCACGGCGATGGTCTCGACTCCTACCTTGGCCGCCTTCTGTGACGGGCCACGGACGATACCAAAAACGTCATCGAGGGCACCATGTTCGAGTGGCTTGCAGTGGCCGTCCATGATGGCCGGGCGCAAGTCGGCGACCACCGTGCCACCGGCCCGTACGAACTCTCGGATCGCTTCAACGTCGGCTGTCGGCATGGCCGAGGCCACAGCGAGGACTAGCGTGCGGTAGCCATCGTTCTGGAGTGCGCCGCGCGCGATGGCGGCGCTGGTGACGTAGCGGACATCCAGGCCCTGGCTGTAGATGCTCTTGAGCCAGCGCGTGTGGGAAAATTTGGGGGACGGAAAGCTGGCGTTGTCGCCGAGTTTGCCGCAGAGAGCGCTGGGGAGTGAGTAGTATATGGCAATACCGCTGTGCCGAACGCGGGAGTGCAAGAGCAGGTCGCCGAGCCCTTCACGAACCGGGCGCATCTCTGCGCACAGGTCGGCAGTGGCGGGCCAGAAGTCGAGCACCGGACGGATGTAGCCGCGCCAGGACCCGCAGCCATCGTAACGCCACCACCAGATGCTATCCATCTCTTTCATGACCATGCGCCAGGAATAGTTGATCAGCGGATCGGCGTTCTTGTGGTAGCCCATCCAGTTGGCGCGGATGTGGGACCGAGCCGCGACGGACCGGATGATGTCATCGCCGATGCTCGGGTACGGAGACCAGAAGGGCATTGATTCGAGCAGCAGGTCGATGTCGTCACCGAACCCCCCGGTGCCTTCAAAGCCGGTGATGGCATGCTGGTCAAAGGCAGAGAATGCTCTGACGAAGCGCTGTGTGAGCATGGCCAGGTTGTAGCGTGAGAAGGCCTGCCGATCGTACCAGCGCGCGTATTTGCCCAGGCCGATGGCGCCGTTTTCGGTCACGTCCTTGCGATCGAGAAGATCGACGTCGGTGAACGAGCTGTAGCTGTCGCCCCAGGAGGCATTGAGCTTGGCAATGGCGCCGTATTGGTCTTGGAGGTAGGCGCGGTAGGCATCAATGCAGGCGGGATGCACGCAGCAACCTTTAGTCGTGCCTTCATCACCGAGGGAGTAGACGAACGCACCGGCGTCGCGTGTTCTTAGCTGTTTCTGCACGATTCCGTCGACGTGCGCGTCGATGGCCGCGTCGTCATTCCAGCAGGCCGGCTGCATCATGCCCTCTTTGTTCAGCTCCTCCATCAGGCGTGTCGTGTAGGGGATGGCGGTGAGGTCGAACGGCGCGGTCTTGGCGCTGGCCGAAACCGAGATGTTCCAGCCGGCTTCGGCCAGTTTCTGCCAGGAGTAATATTCGAGTACGTCGGTGCGCGCGGCCCACTGCACGAAATTGAACTGTCCACGGCGGCGCTTGGGTACGAGCACGGCAGTTTCGGCCCGCGCGACTTCTCGGCCGTCACGAATGAGTAGTGCTTCGAGCGTGACTTGAATGGTGGCCCAGTTCCCGATTGGCACCTTGACATGGTACTCCACCTGCCCGGGTTGCGCGGGCTGGTCTAACTGCAGCAGGATCCTCTGCGCAGCGTCCAACGCCTGCAGCCGAATCACATCTCTCTGGCCTACCCCGTCCCGGGTGCGCACAGTGACGGAGGCGATTTCTCCGCGTTCGATGCTGGCGCGGTCGCAGGTCACGTGGTCGATTCCGTCCATGGAGGTCACCTTCAAATACCCGGCACCGGAGCCCACGACGGAGCTGCCCGTGTTGGCGATTACATCCAGGAAATAGTCATCCGCGCGCAGGGCGGCCGGTAGTTGGATCGAGAGCGTTTGGGGTGTACCGGCAGCCAAGTCAACCGTCTGGTTAGGCAGATCGGCTATGACGCCGTCGCCCCGGCGCAGACGTAGCGTCACGGCCACGCCGGAGAGCGCCTTGCCAGCCACCAGTTTCACCACCATGTTCGTCTCGGCCAAGTCATCCCGGGCTACGCTGAGGGAGACGGGGGCCACCAGCACATCGGCCGGCCGGCCGGCAGCCCACTGCACCGCGCGGCTCAACATGAGCATCCAGTAGTCATACTCGGTCAAAGCCCGCCAGCGGCAAGGCAGGCGCGGGGTCAGTGCATGGGCACTGTAGGAGAACTGCACGCCGCGGCCCGCGCCAAGACGGTACGCCCGAATGTGTTTGGCCGCGATCGTGGCGTCCGTTTCCATGGTCGTCGTGAGCCCGGCCAGCTGTGCCAGCCGGGTCAAAGGCAGACCGTGCCAGAGCGTTGGCGGTGTTTCTGGCTCGCGGCGCTCGGCCGTGAAGATCAGCTTTGATGCTGTGCCGCATGTAATCAGCCCCGCCCCATTATCCACAACCTGTTCAAGGACCTTGTAGAGGACTTCCGGATCAAACCCGTCGTACTTCACGCCGCCGAAAAGGTAGACATCGTACGGCTTCTCCATGAGCTTCAGCGTGCGGTTCAGGCCGTAGACGCCTTGATAGAAAGCGCCTTTCGGCGTCACCAGTGCCGCATCACCATCAATGTGCAGGCGCTGCATGAGCTCAACCGCTTCACGCAACCGCGTACCGGGTTCGGTGTAGCCCTCGCTTCCATGCCCGTCATTGATCAGAAAGAGGACGCGGATCGGTTTCCCGGGCAGGGGTTTGGCCCAGGCCGTGTGTGGCGTGACCAGGGCCGATTCGAGTGAATTGTCTTCCTCTACCTCGGCCGCTACATCCCCTTTGCGCTGCGCCGCGAATACTGAACTCAGCATTCCCAACGCCGCCAGCACTGCAAGTGTCCGTTTCATTGTTCGGTCCTCGTACTAAAAGCGTTCACAGATCATGGCCAGGCGGGCCTGCCAGTAGAGATCACGGAGTTTCTTTTCAAGGCCATCCAGAAACGACTTGCCGGCGGCACATACTTCGGGATCGACATCACCGGTGGCCCGGGCCAGCTCCTGGACTTCCTCGTAGCGCACACGCTGGGTTTCGAACTGCTGGTGCCCGGGGGCATCCGGCCGTTCGCGGTAGATCTTCTCGAGCTCTGCCCAATACCGACCGGCATCATCACGGGCACCACGCAGCAGGTCGCGATAGCTCCAGCGCTTGGCGGGTTGACCAGAGCGCACAATCCAGTAGCCGCCATCGGTGTAAATGTGGGCTTCACGGCCCTGAACCGTCGTGACCAACCCGGCGATTTCCGCTGGCGCCTCCTGCTGCCGGTCCTGGCTCACAAAGGTGAGATGTCCGAAGAGGCGCGGGCTGTGGAAAACACCTTTGACATCTGCCCAGTTGTAGAGCTGGGTGCCGCCACCGGCCCGGCGTTCGCGGTCGAGGTTGAAACCCCAGACGTCTCCGGGGGCCGGCGTCTCGGAGTCCAGGGACTTGAACGGCAGGGCAATCTCCAGGTACCAGGCGTCCGCTGCCGTGGTCGTTGTAGCCTGCCACTGCGCTGCCCACGTCGGGTCGAAGCCGGCCGCTTCGTACCGGGTTCCGACTGAGTTCACGATAAACTGCCAATACGAACCATGATCGTGGTTGTGATCGATAAAGAACTCGACACAATCGTCATGCCAGACGCTGCCGTCGTGGGTGAGCACTGCGGCTTTCAGGTCCGACACACGCGATTCGGCGCATTTGATGCCCAAATACAGCGCGGTGTCGTCGTAAAGCAGGCGCATCACGGTCTGCTCAGAGGCCAGATCCTCGCGGCCGCTGACGCGAAATCCGCCAACCTTCACGGCCGTGCCCCACTCCTGCTCGGACAATACGCCGTCGAGCATGATCGGGGTAGCCACGCGCCGGACCGGGTAGGTTAGCGTTGTCAACGCCTCGTTGTCAGAGACAACTTCCTGCGCACCGATTTTGGCAACGTTCAGGACCGCAAGTGCCGACGCAGTCAGAACCCAGCCCCACTGCCATCTGCCTTGTTCAGCCATATTCACGTGTCATCTCCTTGTGGGCCGCTGCGCTGAGGCCGGGGGACTTGTCGCCCTCCAACCTTAGCGAAGCGATCCGGTGTTCTTTGCTTCACGCATGCGGTCCCCGCGTTCGAGCAAGGCGCGAATGCGCAGCTCCCAGCGCAGGCGCTGGAGCTTGGGTGCCGCTCCGAGCACACCGATTTCTGCTTGCCAGTTACTCAGTTCGCGGCCGATTTCTGTGTCAGTCGGCAACTTGGCCAGCAGCTCCTCGATGCGTTCACGGCACGGATCTGCCGCAGCGCCGGCCTCGGCAAACAGTTCTGCGAACTCCGCACGCAGGCCGGCAGTGGCGGAGCGTTGCAGGCAGGCCGGCGTGAAATCCAGTTGCGGAAGTGTCTCCAGCAACTGTGCGGCGTCGGCGCGCAGCGCAGCCAGCGCTTTGTCGTTCTCAATTCCCGGGAACTCCCAGAACACAAACCTTGCGCGGCCGGTTTCGGGTTTCAGGGCCAAGCGTGTCGTAACGCCATAGCTGCCGATGCTGATCGACCCGCCGCTGACCTCGTCCGGCAGGAACATGGCGGCGCAGGGCCCGGCTCCCTCACCCCGGGCCACATCGAAGATCCCATCGCAGTAGAACAGCCAGGAATCCGTGGCTGGCTCGACCACGAAGGGCTTCCCTTCCATGACGTCTTTGGCAGCGCTGATGACATGCCGCTCGCCCTTGCGTCCAAGTGCGGTGGTGAAGCAGCTGGGAAAGCACAGCAACTTCACCTCTGCGGTCTCGATCGGTTCTTTCGCGTCCCAGCGCAGTTCGCAACACACGAAGCGGGTGCCGGGAAGCAGCAGGAAGCGCACGCAGACTGTTGCCATGGGTGTTTCCCAAATGTACTGGCATGTCCCGCGCGCGCCCTCCTCAATCATGCGCCGGTCCGCCAGGCGCCACTCACCCACATCCTTGCCGTTGAGAAAGATCTTGAAGAAGCCGCCGCCGTAGAAGTTCTCATTGCAGGGCGCAGAGAGGCCGATATAGCCCTCGACGATACCGACCTTGTCGCCGTGGCGTTCGTCGATGCAGGCCCGGTAGTGCACGGCGTACTTGGTGTCGCCGCTCTGCAGCGTGGTGGTCTGGCGTTCGTAGTTGTGCCCTTGGTGTCCTTTGTAGTAGGTTGGCCCCGCTTTTGCGTCCGCGGCTGCCACATCCACGGTTCGCGCGATGTCCTTAGGCACATCCTGAGCCAAGGACGTCACTGCCAGGCACACCACCACCGTCACCATCGCAATTGGACCAACGCCACTCCGCATCCGACATTTCCCCGTTTACATCCGATCAGTTGAACGCTCACACAATTTCCCAGAGTGTATGCGGAACAGAACGCCCTGTCAAGTGTTTCGCTACTATGGCCAGACTCGATCAAGGCGCGACCTCGATTATGCAGTACAAAATGGAATTGCGCACACTTGGTCCTGGTATCAGGGCCTACGCTAACCGACTGCAAGGAAGCTAAGTAGCGAGACATGACCGCAATACTCGGTGCCGCTGACGACAGCCATAGGAAACTCGGGGACAGGCGAATTGTGGCAACTGACATGCGCCTTCAGTATGGGCGATGTCACACTTTGCCGCAAGCGAGCAACGGAGGGCAAGAATCAAGCCAGTGCCGCGAGCATTTTCTGGGCGACCGATTTGATTTCGGGATTCTGTATCGATATATGTAGATATTTCGATTTGCCTGATTCAGGAGCCGACTGTGAACAGGTCATCCAACAAGCTGTCTTCGAGCGTCCGATACGGCATCGCCGGGCTTGGCGTCATTGCTGAGAACCGCCTCATTGCCGAGGGGTTTGCCTGTGGGGTTCCCCCTCCGGCCGGGCGCTCGAACATCGGGCTTGCCGGCGTGACCGACCGCAATCAGCAGCGCCGGAAGGTTGCCGACAGACTCGGAGTGAGGTGGTTCGGATCGCTCCAGGATATGCTGAAGTCCGACGAGGTCGACGCGGTCATCATCGCCACCGACAACGCATCCCACGCCAGTATTGCCAGAGACGTGCTGGAAGCCGGCAGACACTGCCTCATCGAGAAGCCAATGGCAACATCGTTGGAGGAGGCACGTCTGCTCAGGACTCTCGCGAGAGACCATGGCGTGAGCCTTGCGGTCGATCACGTGATGGAGCACAATGCCCTGAACATCATGGCCCGGACGTTGATTGCGGAGGGGCGGATCGGGGAAGTGAACGACATCTGCCTGCACATGGAGATGCTGTACGGGACCACGCCTGATCAGGCCGCGTCCTGGCGTTGCTCCGATGCCAGCAGTCTGGGGGGACCTACCGGGGACTTGGGCAGCCATTGCTTCTACATGGCGGAGTTCCTCCTCCGAAGTCGGATTGCCTCCGTATCTTGCGTCTACTACCCAAAGACGCTCGACATAGTTGTCGAGAACGGCGCCTACATCAAGTTCGAGACAGAATCCGGACTGACCGGCTCTATCCGGGTAGCCTTCAGCGAACCGCGCGGCGGGCTGTTGACGGCATTGTCAAACCTGGGCTATGAAGCCTACGGGACGGAGGGCGTTCTGCGAGCGTATGGCACACTCTTCCAACTTTCCGGAGACGAAAGCGACCCCGTAGGACTGCGAATGGAAGTCGAAGATGCCAACGGTGTTGAGAGGATCCCCGCCCCCGGCGCCGGGAACATATACCAGTCAGCCATCCGCAGACATGCGGAATCAGTGCTCGAGGCAAGACTTGAGGATGGATCTGCTGGGATCCACAACCTCCAACTGATATTGGCGGCCCACGATTCCGCCGCTCATCACGGACGCACAACATGGATTTCGCGAAGCTCTTCAAAGCCCTAAGCCATCCGCTGCGCCTGGAAGTTCTCGGCTTGCTCCCGGAGGCCCCAACTCTGCGGAGCTACCAAAGTGGTCGTACCGTGAACGAGATCGTCGAGGCGCTGCACGGTAGCCAACCCAATGTTTCTCACCACCTGAAGATACTGCGAGAAGCCGGCCTGGTACGCCAGGAGAAGGTCCGGAACTGCGTCTACAACTACAAAGACGAAGCAGCTCTCAAGCGAGCACGAGACTTCCTTCAGGACCTGTGAGCGCGACGGAGCGAACGGAAGGGACCCAGGTATGGAATATGTAAGAATCGGCAATTGCGATGTCAGCAGAATTGTATGCGGCACCAATCCCATCCTTGGCAGGTCCGACTTGAGCAAGGCAAGAATGGAGCACTACAGGAGCCACTTCACTGACAAGAATGTGGTCGACTTGATCTGCAAATGCGCCGAGTACGGCATCAACACGATAGAAACATCCGTCAGCGACCGAATGTTCGGGATAAGTGACTGTGTAGAGAGACGTATCGGCGCGAAAATGAGGATGATAACCAGTACGAGAATCGACTGTTCATCGGACGTGAAGAGCCACACGCTGAAATGCAGGATGGGGATCGATAGAAAGTCGGAGGCGATTCTCGTTCATGACCAACAAGCATCTCAGAAACCGAGGAACGGGGAGATACCGGGGCTGAACCGGCTACTGGACATGATTCACGAAGCTGGCATTGTGGCCGGCATCTCATGTCACGATGCCCGGGTCGTTGAGTTCTGCGAGAAGCACCATCCTTCGATTGACGTGTATCTCTTCCCATTGAACAAGAATAACCATATATACCGAGGACACTGCAACAGCGACTCAGTTGAAGATCGGATAGACCTGATAAACGGCATCGACAAGACATTCATAATAATGAAGACTCTTGGCGCCGGGAGAATACCGCCCGATGAAGCTCTGCCGTTCGTTCTTGAGAACATCAAGGACGGGGATATTCTGACAATCGGGTTCGGGGATCCCCTGGAGGTGGAAGAGGCGATGGAAGTCTATGACGATTTCTGCCGTGGGAAGTCCACTCGTTGACAACGGCGCAGGTGCGCCCGGGAATGGACGCCGCTCCGTAGGCAGTGAGTATTTGTGACACCACGGAGACAACAAGGCACGGAGGAAAAAGGAAGAGAGGTCGTGAGATCTCGGTCCATACTGCCGTATGAACTGGGCTCTCACGATGTTCCATTTGGAGGAACGCAGAGCATGGGGAAGTTGATCAACGGAACCCTCACCGAGCAGATCATTGGAGAGGCAATCGAGGTCCACCGCCACTGGGGGCCGGGACTCTATGAACGTCCAAGACTGAGAGTCGCGTGGGGTTGCTCGTGAACGTCAACGTTCCCGTACTGAAGCAGGGCATCCGGAGGTTGGTGCTGTGATCTCTGGCCGGTCTCCAAGAAGAAGACGTCTGCGGAGTTCGCGATGGCTGATAAGCCGGCGTGAAATCCGCAGACCTCCCCTGCCTCTATCCCTCCGTGCCTTCGTGTCTCCGTGGTCCAAGCTGCCAGCGCTGTTGAGAGGTCCAAGGGGGGGGGAGAACGCGCGCAACGTTGTAACGTGATAGAAATGAGTTCACTACGGAACATGTTCGGGCGGTTACTTGACACAACCACCAACCGATCTAGGAGATTGCCATGGAAGATAGGGCGCCAATCATCTGCCAGCCTGACGAACACGCCGGTGGCACTGGCGAGTGCGTTGAGATCCACAACTCGAAGGAACGGGGAAGGATCACGCTGTTCAGAAAGCCCGCCACACCGGATCCTTTCGTGAACGCGCAGATGACGTCCATCGGCCCAGATGATGACGGGAGAGAACGGTTCTTCATTTCCTGCCTCAGCGGCGAAGCAGGCGCCACGAGTTTCCTGACAACAGAGGATGGCCAGTTCACCACCTTTCCATGGCGTGACTTCACTTGCGTCTACGGAGTGACGGCCCAAAGCGCGGACTGCCTGTGGCTGGCGGGCTACCGCACAGATGCCCCGGCACGACGTAGGGCGTTGGACTTTGTTCGACTGTCGCTCTCCTCGGGCCAGTGGCAGACGTATCCCGTCGCGGCAGGCAGATGGATCACGCCGGGTATGGCGCTGGATCATGCAACGGGTAAGCTCTTCTGCGGCACCCAGACCGCACTGGTTTGCTTCGACACGCGCACGCGGAAGACGGTCCGCGTTTACGAGGAAGCTGAGAAGCCACCGGACAACTTCCATCACGATCATTGGCGTATGCCGGATGGCTCCTATGGATTCATCTTTGAGACGCCCGGGCTTTCGTTCCTGCGTTGGGATCCGAAGGGCGAGCAGGTCCAATGGCAGCGATTGACGGCGGACAATCACCATCCCGCCATCGGCCTGATGCGCTGGCTCAAATACGTGGAGCAGGGACGCCTCTACCTGCCCTACTTTGGTTGGCTGGATGGGATAACGGGCGAAATCACTCCGCACGATCATCCGCCAAACCAGGAGGCCTGCTGGCTGGGACGCCGGGGCAGGAAGGTGATTGGCGTTCAGAGCGACAGCATCAACGCGTGCGCCAAGATCATCACTTGGGATCTGGACGATGGAAGCACCACGCCGCTCTTGACGATGCCGGACACACGCCACAGCGGGTGTGCGCTGACTGGCGGCGGCAAGCTGGTGAGCGTGGATCTCTACGGCACGTTCCGTCGCCACGACCTGGCAACCGGTGCCCTGGAGTTGACGCGTCACTTCCGAACCGAGAACGAGCATCGCTGCAACGCCATTCTGCCCGTGGGCAAAGACCGTGTTGTGGGGACGCCGTTCATCGCCATGAACTTCTGGGACTACGACACGCGGGAAGGCAAGGGCTCCCATGCAGGGCGCGTGGCCGGTTCTTTGGGCCAGTGCGACTACGCTGTCGAGGTCGGCGGGAAGATCTACTTCGCCATCTATGGAGGTGGCCAACTTACCGAGTACGACCCATCAAGGCCGGCCGGCTTCCCGCGCAATCCGCACCTCGTCGCTCAGAATAGCCAGGGGCAACACGGCGCAGGCATCACCACGGATGGGCGTGTTGTCTGGGCTGCGTTCCGACCCAAATACGGAACGCTTGACGGCGCGATGATCCGGTTTGATACCCTTACCGGAGAGGCCGGCTACCGCAACGCTGCTCTGCGCGCGCAGCATATCGTGAGTCCTGTTTTCGATCCAGCTACCGGGTGCCTCGTGGCGGGCACGTCCTACCTCTCCGATTGTTCAACGGCCAAGCCGGTTCACGACCGCGCATTTGCCGTCGTGCTGGACCCGTGCACCATGGATGTCATCCGCAGCGCGGAGTGTCCGCCGGGCGCGCACACCCTCGTGAACCACGGTCCCATCGATGCACACCGATGGCTGATGCAGGGAGGCGACCAGCTTCTCGTTTTTGATACGCAGGCGGCTTCTCTATCGCCACACGCACAACGTTCGACCGTCCCGGACGGAACCGTTCGACTGGCATACTCGGGGATGCTCGGCCGATTTGTGATCCAGGTTGGCGAGCGTCTTCAGACATGGGATGCCGACACGAACGCCTTTACGCCTTTGGCGACTCTGGCGGACGGCTTCGCGGGACGTTGGTGGGTGCATGGCACTCATGTAACACTCGACTGCGGCCGTTACGCCGTGCTCTGGCGAAACTGCCTGTCACCCGGTACAAGACCGCAAGCATGAGCCCTATAGTGGCCCGAGAGCTTGTCACGCGTATGGTGGCGGGCCGACTTGTCGCGTGAATAATCGGCATAATGAGAGATATAGGCCTACGAGGCACAACCATGCGCACACACGCACTCGCCGCCGCTCTTGCGGCAGTCTTCATCGCTGCGTCCAACTGCTCCGCCGTCGCGATCACCATCGACGGCAACATGAACGACTGGACGGGCGGAGTCGCTTACGAGATGCCCGCAGAGCCCTTGGGAGCCGTTCAAACGCCGTTTGCCGCCGTCGAGAAGCTCTGGGTCGCGCACGACGAAGTCTTCCTCTATCTCCGCATCCGCTGGCCACGCCCCAGACCCTTTGCCGACAAGACACAGGGCAAGTTCAAGAAAGGCTACTGGGCGAACCGTCGCTACATCGTTCTGGACGTCAATGGCGACGCCAAGCCGGACTACATGACAACGCAGATTGCCCGCCCCAAGGTCGGCTTCAATCAGGCGTACGTGGTCGACCTGACCGGGGACAAGCCCAGAACCTATCTCTGGTACGAAGGGCACAAGAGCTGGAACCCCGCGAGCGGTCCGATGGGGCATTACTCCCCGGATGGTCGCGAGATCGAGATACGCGTTCCCCGGAAACCGCTGAAGATCAAGGGCAGTACCATCGGCGTGCGAGTCAAGATGAGCATCCGCGATGCCGTCGAAGGCCCCAATGAATGGACCAATGATCTGTATCCCTCTGCCGACACCTACTTCCTGTACGACTTGAAGGCCACGGCCGCCGTGCTGCCGGTCAAGAGCAGCGGCCCCCCGTCCGTCTCGTTGTCGCCTGCTCAGAACCCGCCTGACGTGGACGGCGTACTCAATGACGACGCCTGGGCGAAGACGGCTGTGCTGCAGAACTTCCTGTTGAATCGCGGTGTGACACCAGCTACAGCACAAACCCAGGCGCGGATCACCTGGGACGACCGAGCGCTTTACCTGGGCGTTCGGGCCGAAGAGCCGCGCATGGATCTGCTGACCACAAAGGCCGTCGAGGCGGAGGCCAAACGGGTGTGGCGCGATGACTTGGTCGAGCTCTTCGTGGATTTCCACAACGACGGCATCACCAGCACGCACCTCGGGATCACGGCCGTGGGCGCGACGGTCGGCCAGTTCATGGTGGTACGTGGATCCGCCAAGACCGCGATCAACATCGAGCCGGACATCAAGGTGGCTTGGAAACACGGCACGGATCACTGGGTCATCGAAGCGGCCATCGGCTGGAGTACGTTCGGCACGAAACCGCGTCCGGGCGATGTCTGGGGACTCAACGTGAACCGGGGTCGACCCCACGCCGGGGAGTACTCGTCCTGGGCCGGTGTGCAGGGCTCGTTTCTCCAGCCCGCCGCCTTCGGGGATGTTCTGTTTCCCCATCCGCAAGGATTGCGCGTGCTGAGCCGGGGTATGGCCGCTCGCGCCGGCAATGCCCGCCAGACCAATCGCTTCGTCGCCAGGATGCCGAACGTCCCGATCCGTGCCACCGTGGCCGTGGCCGCCGAGAGCCGTGAGAGCTTCAACGCGACGGCCGAAGCAGCGGCCGGAGAAACGTTGGAGCTGCCATATGTGGTCGTAGGTGCAGAGAACGAAACCGTTGCGTTCACCGTTACCAGCAACGGAAAGACGCTCTACCAGACAACGCTTCCCGTGGTGCAGACCGACTTTCCCAAAGTCTGGACAACCAGAGATCCGGTCTATGCGGAGCTCCTCGGCAACCGCGGCCCGGGGATGGCGGCAAAGGGGATGATGTTCTGGGCGAACGACCTCAACGGGGGCAAGATCGCGCCCGTGGTCCTCAAGCATGCGCAGCCGTGGACGCTCCGGGGCGCCTACGAGCAGGCGGCAAAACAGAAGCTGCATTATCTCGACGGTGGGACTCTCCTGGGACGCGATCCGTTCCAGACGCGCCGGTTTGCGGAAGAATCAGGCGTGAAGCTCATCGCCATGGGCAGCCAGCGCGCGGGCACCGAGGACACTCCACGCGGCGAGAAGAACTACGCCTACGTGATCGATTACGGGAACCAGGAAGTCTACCTGAAGCGGCTCGGCGATTACGTAAGAAAGTGGCGTGAACACATTTGGGGCACCTGCACCGCCGACGAGTTTCAAGATCACCAGATGCCCCTGGGACTGAAGCTGCACTATGACGGTGGTCCGTATCCATTCATGGAACAGGTGGACCGGGAGGTGAAAGAGGAGTTCGGCTACGGGAAGTTCGGCATCCCACAGTCCATGGACGATCGCAACCCCTTCCGCTGGATCGCCTACCGGCGCTGGTACAACGACCGGTTCAACGATTTCCAGAAGCGGATCTACGAGACGGTCAAGGGAATCGACAAGGATCTCGTGGTGATCGGGCCCGACCCGATCTCCCAGATTCAGCCCTTCGACTACTCGGGGTATGGACGCTGGTGCGATGTTGTGACGCATCAGACCTACCCGCGCGGCCCGCGGGAGCAGGATGTCGCCTGGGTCACCAAGACGCTTCGTGACCTCTCAGGAGCCGCGACCATGCCCTGCACCCACGTCGAGAACTACGCGAACAGCTTCCGGCCCCGCGAGGTGATCGAGCTCATGAGCCAAGTCTACCGCGGCGGCGGCGAGGGTTTCCACCTGTACTTGCCGGATACATCCGGACGTCGGACCCCGCACAACATGGAACTCGACCGGTTCGGGTCCTGGCCGCGCCATCGCACGATCATGGGGGTCATCGAGACCGCACGTACCATGAATCGACCGGTCTATCCCGACAGCAATGCCGCCATTCTCTTCTCCAACGACGCGTACATGGCCGAGTTCCTCGGTGGCCGCCAGGGCAGTGACCCTTATCGATGGATGTTCCAGCTTATCGGACCTTACGCGGGGGGCTGGTTCACGGTCATCAGCGACAACCAGATTGGACGGGACGAGCTTGATCTGTCACGGTTCAGTACGATCTACCTGGCCGAAGCCGAATACCAGCGGCGTGGGGTGGCGGAAGCCCTGGTCACGTGGGTCGAAGCCGGCGGCAGGCTGATCGTGACCGACCCGCAGGCATTTACCTGGCATCTGGACGGCTCACGGCTCGACCATGTGCGCGCGAAGCTGTTCCCGGTCACCAAAAAGGGCGGGAAGAGCGACACTGTGACGGCGGCGCTGGGTTGCCCAATCGCGATCAAAGGCTCCCTGCCGGTGTACGGACAGACCTCCTCGCTGCAGTTGGCCGATACGGATCGTCCGCTGCTGGCCTATGAAGACGGGACCGTGGCTGCGGCGACACGCCGCGTCGGTGACGGCGAGGTCTGGCATTTCGGGTTCGAGCCGATGTCCGCGAGCGCTCTGGGGTCGAGCTGGGTCGGCTGGTGGACCGCTGTTCACGCATACGTGGGCGAGAAGACCGGCCTGCCGATCTGGCGCTTCACCTTGCCGATGCCGAAAGACGTGGCCATCAAGGCACCGATCGGGCGCTGCCTGACAAACAACTACCTGGCCTGGGACACGAACGAAGCCATTCCACTGTCGAACGTAGAAGTGAACGGCTCCTACTCATATTCCGTACGCCCCGACTGGGGCAGAGACGAAGGCGGGACGAAGAACATCCCGTTCTCCAAGGGGGATCTCATGGACCGGCGCTCCGCCCTGATGCATCGGGACGAGGGCTATGGCGCGCACCTGAAGACGTTCGCGGTGGGATGGAAAGCCGCCTCTCCCATGGCCATCGAGTTCGACTTGGGCGAAGCCTATCCGCTGGACCGAATCTGGCTGCTCACGAGCAGGTCCCATCCGCGCCTCTCGGTGACGGGGCTCGTCGACGGTGAGTGGGTCACGCTGGGATCGCTGGAGGGCCAGCCGGTGGTCGATCGGAACGACTTCCCCGCGAGACTCGTGGAACTCGACGACAACGCGCCGCCCGTCCAGCAGTTGCGCCTGACGATCGCGGCCCGCGAGGAAGGCAAAATGCTCCTCATTCCGGAAGTCGAGATCTGGGCGCGTCCGTGACATCCGAGGCATTCCCCGAGCACACGATTGTCGTGTTCCATCGATCAAACATCACCTTGGGAGTATCGTCGAGAGGCATGTCCCACCTACCCCAAGGCTTGGCAGCGGAAAATGAGGACCAAAACAGAATGGGAAGCATCACAATGGATCGTTGGAAGTCTGGACTATCGGCAACCGTGATGGTGCTTGCTGCATTGCCGATACATGCGGACAACGACATGAAGACCATGTTAGCGCAGGCCCGGGACCAGGTCGCACAGCGCAAAGAAGCGGCGGTCCTCATTGACTTGGACCGCACCCCACTGCCGACGAAGAACTTCGTGCTCAACAGCGGATTCGAGGTGACTGGCAGATGGGGGCGCACAGCTCCGGCCCCGGGACCGACAGGCTGGATCAGCGGCGACAAAACTGTGCGGTTTGATCCGCGAAACGCAAAGAACGGAAAGTACTCGGTGCGGCTGGGCACGGATGGGGTCGGGGCAACTGGACTTCAGCAGTCCGTCCCGCTCGAAGTGGGGAAGACGTACACCTTCAGTGCGTGGATCAAGAGTCGTGGACTGACCACGATACGCAACGGCGACAATTCGGTCGGCGTCCGCATCATCGACGCAGGCTGGCATTGGTCGAAGACGATCCGCCCCCCGACGCCCACCACCGACTGGCAACGGTACTCGGTGAGTTTCACCTGCCCAAAACAGCACAAGAGCCTGGGCAAGCAACGTTTCAGCGTAAAGATGCATCTTCCCGCAGATGAGAAGGGCCGTATCTGGGTGGATGACATCCAGGTGGAAGCCGGCAACAAGATGACCGACTACACAGCGAAAAGCGTGCAGGAGTTCACGGAGCTCGCGAAATTGGTCGACCTCACCAACAGCAAGCTGCAGACTATGCCGGAGATTTTGGCACAGCTGGCGCCCCGAGATGCAGCTCTTATCGCCCTCGAGGAGGAATTGGTCGGCATCGCCGGCAAGCTCCAGGTCGCCGCTGGCAACCTGCGCCAATTCAATGATGTCGACGACCAAATCTGGAGCCAGACGGCACGGGCAACCCGTGATGCGGCCGACCGAGCTCGGGAACTCACATACCTCACGTGGTGGACGAATCCCTGGAAACGGTTCGGCTCCCACCAGGCACCAACTGCCCTGAATGCGGAAGCCGTCACGCTTCGCTTGGCCGTTAACGACTACCAGCCCGTGGCTCTGATGGTGACCAACGTCACAGCGGAGCCGATGGATGTCCGTGTGCGCCTGATGCATCCCAAAGCGAAGAAGAAGCAGGGCCGGTACACGGGTCACTTCGTCACGCCGCCGTCCTGGGCGACGGTGCGGCAAGCGCTCATGGTTGAGCCCGAATACGCACCCGACTCCGAGTATCCGTCCATGCTGGCCGCCCTGCCTTCCAGCCAGACGATGGCCGTCGCTCCCGGCCAAACCCGGCAGATCTGGATCGATGTGGACACAGCCGGCATGCGACCGGGCGAGTACCCGGGCATTCTCGAGCTCCAGCCACAGAATGATCGGCCACAGCGCGACGTTCGCCTCACACTGAAGGTGGAAGACGTTGTGCTACCGGAGAAAGTGCCGGCAGAGGTCTTCTGCTGGGGCAATTATCCGCTCGGTATGTTGGGGGAAAACCCCGAGATGAGCCAGGCAGAGATCAATCGCCTTCATCAACCGTGGCTCGAGGAGATGGTGAAACACGGGATCAACCGCTTGTTGATGAACTCCCAGCGGTTCAAACCGGCATTCAACAAGGAAGACACACTCGCGGCACCAATCGATTTCGCCTTCTGGGACAAACTATTCAACAGCAAGCGTCGGTATGCAGAGAACTTCGTCGGCGGCTACTCGGTCGCGCATTATCACATGCCGAAGAAGCCCGACGAGCATTTCCGCAAGCGCTTCGGAGCTATGATGAAGGCCTGGACCGATCATCTGGCGAACCTTGGAGTCACTCCCAACCAGATGCCGTTCGAGATCATGGATGAGCCCGGTGGCCACAAAGTCGAGATTTTCCGTACCGGCACCGACGTGCTGCGCAAGGTGGCACCCGGATGGAAAACCATGGCCGCAATCAGTCAGAAGAGCCCGGCGAAACTCAAAGAACTGGTCCCGATGATGGACATCATGGTAGTGAGCCCGGGACTTCTGCCGGAGGCGGACAAGGTGCTGCGGGAAAGCGCCCGCGAAATCTGGACGTATCGCTGCGCCGGAACCCTCGAGGTGCTCCATCCCATCGACTACTACCTGACCTTGCCATGGAAGACGTGGGGGAAGGGCTATACCGGGTTCGGGTTCTTCTGGACAATGAGCAGCATGCACTCGCCGCGGCAGAACCGATACAGTCCCTACTACATCGGCACGGATGGCCCGGTCCCCTCACGAGGCTGGCAGGCATTCTGGCGGGGCACGCGCGACTGGACCTATCTCCATCTCCTGCGCGAAGCGGCGGATCAAGCGGAGAAAGCCGGAAACACCGAGGCCGCGGCCAAGGCGCGGAAGACCATGGAACAGGCAGTGACTTCTATGACCGCAGAAACCGCCAACGCGGACGTCGCTGTCGCAAGACGCATCGAACTGCTCGACGCGCTCATTGAGACGCACGCCGCGAAATAACCGTTGCCGCAAGAGGCCATGGCGAGGAGTTGATGCAATGGACACAATCAAGTACGGGATCATCGGGGTTCGTGGCATGGGATCGGGGCACTACCGTTGCCTGGAGGCGATTCCAGACGCGGAAGTGATCGCAGTTGCAGACAACCGGCCCGAAAGCCTGAACCTCTTCCAGCACCGGCTCCATGATTGGGATGCGGTCGCCGACTCGCTCAAGGGCGTTGGGCACGAGGCCCGCGCGGCGAGGCAGGAAGAATGGGAAACGACCCCTGCCCCGCCCTACAACGGGCCGATCACGTTCTTCTCTGACTACCGGGAGATGCTGGACCTTGACGACCTTGACGCCGTCGTCGTCGCGACCCCGGACTGCACGCACGTGGAAATCGTCCTCGACGGCCTGGCAGCCGGCAAGCATGTGCTCAGCGAGAAGCCTGCGGCAACGACCGTCAAACAGCTCTCGACACTGGAGGCCGCCGTGGCCAAGTCCGACCGGACATACCAGGTCGGCCTGGAATGCCGGTACCTGCCGACGTATCGAACCATGCGCCGCATGATCATCGAGGAAAATGCCATCGGTCGGCCGGTCATGACCTGGTGTCTGGAGTTCCGCGGACCGTTTCTTCGCAAGGTCGATAACTGGATCATGTCCCAGGAAAAGACCGGCGGGGTGTTCGTGGAGAAGACCTGTCACTTCTTCGACCTGATGGCGTGGCTGGTGGATTCCGTGCCGAAGACGGTCACCGCCGTGGCTGGCCAGGATGTGGTCAAGGAGATCTACGGGATCAAGCCCGACATCTTCGACAACGGCTGGGTGACCATCGAGTATGAGAACGGCGCGCGTGGCATGCTCGGGCTCTGCATGTTCGGTGCAGGTCGCAAGCCGCTGTCGATCACCGTCCTCGGCGAGGACGGACAAATGGAGGGCCTGTTCGGGCCGCAGAAGATCGAGGTCGCCAAACGCGGCGTGCCGCAAATGGAGGTCATCGAGGCGGGTGCGGACAATGAACACGCACACCTCAGCCACGGCGGGGGCGTGTACTTCGAACATCTCGCGTTCATCGACAGTATCCGGACCGGCAGGACGCCATTGACCGACATAGAAACGGCGAAATGGAGTACGCTCGTGGGACTGGCGGCCGAAGAATCCGCACGCAACAGCAGCACCCCGGTCAGCTTGTAACAGAGACAGACGACCACGCTCTGCAACCCACAATTGTGCAGTAGCAGCTACCCCGGTTCAGAGGGAAGAAGGTATGCGAACTACCCACTGGGTCGCCGGCGCCTTTCCTGGTAAAGAGGCACGAGGCAACACTGGCGAGCGGGTCGAACGGGTGCTGGATCTGACCGCAATCCATATGATCGGGGTGCGGCTGCTTGACTGGGACGGCGATGGGGAGCTCGAGATTGCCTGCGGTTCCCACGGCCGCCAGTTCTGCAACGCCGGCGGGGTCGATGACTGCTCGCTCCAGGTGATGAAGCTGGATGGCACGCCGCTCTACTGGTACCACTGGCTGGACGGGACGCTCGCGATGCCGCTCGCCGTTGCGGATCTGGATGGGGACGGGCAGGATGGGCTCGTCGTCGGTGTCGGCAGACCCGGCGGAACCGAGGGACGTTTCTCACTCGCCGCGGATAGCCATCTGCGCCTTTTCATCTTCGGGCTCTAACCACAACAGAGGACGCCTTTCCATGGCCCTGTTCGGCGAGACGCGCCAGGTCAGCGTGCTCGATGTGCAGGAGCTGCTCTATCGCTGTGGCATGGGTCCGAAGCGCGGGTTGCTCGATGTGCCGGCCCGCCTCGTGCACCATCACGAGCACAGCTACTTCAGGCAGGTGGCGGGCAGGAAGCCGGGGTCACCACCTTAGCTGTTAGCAGTTGGCAGAAGAAGGTGTGGCCAGAAGGTGGAATCCGGGGTCAAGCCTCGCGGTTTGTGTTGTCGGCATTGGGTCGGACCAGCGCAAGGGCTCGGTTCTTAGCCGGACATGCCCCAGACTAAGGCATTTTCAGGCCTTTCCATGGTGTTTCCGGGGTCGTTTTTGGTAACCGTTAATCTGGGGCCTGCTTGCGTGTCCGGCAGTAGCGCCGCGCTCCGGACGGCGTTCCTGGCGATCGCGGCACCGGGGGAAGCCGGCCCCCTCAGGACGCAAAAAGCACACCGGATGACTGCCCCAAGTTCCCCGGCAGGTGAGATCGTCACAGCCCCCGCCGTGGGAGGCACGCGTTTTGCGCCGTTCCGTGAGGACGTGTCAACTGAACCGGGTGTGATGGTCTGGCAAATGCCGGACCTGTAGTCAGCAGTCCGATTCCGCTACGGCGCCTCGGCCACGCTCAGATAGAGGGGGTGCAGGAGGTCCGAGGCGGTGACCAACACAGCGCAGTACCCGCCTTCGCCGGCCTGGGGCTCGTCCCATTTCGCATCGCCCATTCGCTTGCGTAGAGATGTTCCCTTCAGGCGAATCGTGCACGACACATTGGCCTGGACGCGGTAGGTGCGCGCTGCCACACGTCGCACATCGACATAGGTAGCCAGGGCCAACGAATCGCCCACGCCGTACTCCCAGAGCAGGAGCTTGTCACCCACTTGCAGAACACTGAGATCGGCTTGTTCTCCGAAAGTGAACGTGCTGCCGCGGTAATCGGTCAGGCGCCCCAGGGGCTGCCGGTCGAGCGTGGTCGCGGTCAGGCCGGCGTGATAGCCCTCCGTCCGTATATTGATCGGCAATACACAGTTGACCGTCTTCTTGTGGCGGTCGATTCGCAGAATCCGGCTGCGGTAGAGGTCGGCACTGCGCAGGAATGCGATCGTGTGGACGCCGGCAACGGGCGTGATCGACGCGGCCATATACGACGTCTTCCAGGTGCGCGCAACACCCGGTGCAGTGTTCAGTTCGACCACCCCTTGCACCTGATCCAGCGTCGGCCACTGACCTTCCACAGTGACCTCTTTCCCTGCATAGTCGACACCTGTGATGGTACCCTTGTACTCCGTCACCAGAGGCTCGATGGTGATCCCATCGGTCTGTAACAGTCCGCCACGCAGGAGCGACGCCTGCACCAGGCCACCGCCATCCGTCGACAGGAATGCCGACTCAGCCTGTACCGAGAGACCGGCATACCGCCGCACCGCTTGCCCGGGAAGGTCAGATAAGCAGACATCGCGGCGGCCGATATCGAGCTGTACGGCCAGGGCGACCGCCGGGCTCGCCTCGGTGGGGGTGAGCACGGTCACGTCATCAACAAACGGTGTGCCCGCGTACGGTTCGATGATCGCAGCGAACGGCGTCTCGGTGGCCGCTCGCTGGGCATAGACATTGGGGATCGAGTACTTGAATCTGCTGCAGTAGAGGTCTCCGGTCATGACCAGGCTGTCTTCCGCCCCGAACATGTGCCACTTGGTGTGCTTGACCGGGCTCTTGGGGTCGTACAGCTTGCCGAGAAACCGTTTCTCGGCGCCGAATCGCGCGACCGTCGTCTTCTGCAGCGTGAAGGTGACCTCCAGCTTGCCTGGGCTCCGTCCAAAGCGCTTCTTCCCGGAGAACCGTTGAAGGTATGCTGCAGCCTGCGCCTTGTCACCTCCGGCTGCAGCGGGGGCGTCGGTGCCGTCAATGGTGGACATGGACCCTATGTTGAGCACCGGCTGGGCCTCGGTGTTTTCGGGGTCGTTCACATGCGCGTGCATGCAGTAGGTCTGTACCTCGCCGCCGTTCACCCGGCAGACATCAAAGACATAGGCGCGGGCATGACCGCCCACTTCTGCAGGCGGTACGTCAATCAATCCGATGGTCCGAGCGAACTGCCCCAGGGGGTTGCGCACCAACCTGGCGGTCATGAACCGGGCGCCCTCGGCATCTCCCATCGCAGACACGTATGAGCCTGTGCCGCCGGCATGTCCAGACGGCCACTTCTGGCCGTCGACCTCGACCGTATTGTGCACGCGCGTCGCGGCGTCTCCCGGCTTGCTGTAGCCCGGGCGCTGGCCGGCGTCGATGGTCATCGGTACGCCATTGGCGTGGATCTGCAGGTCCAGGCTATCGAAGTGCGCGTGCCCGTGCCCGGTGCCGATGCGCAACATCGCCGAGGCGCGGTCGCGATGATCGTCCGCGTCGATTCCTGTTTCCAGGAAAGCCGCGTACTCCGGCAGCAGACGGCTGCGGTTTTCCAGCCATGGCGCGCGCGCCTGTTTGGCGGCCGCCTGCGTGATCGCGCTCTGCTCTGCGTCGTCGAGCAGCGCCAGGTCGGTGTGGTGTTTGAGCACATACGCAAAGCGCGGGTCGCCCGTCCAACGCCACGCCCGCAGATTGGCCGCTGCGGCAACGACCGCGGGCCAGCCTTTGGCATGGGTCTTGTCCGGACCGGACACGTTCCCCACGCGCATCGGCCAGATGCCGGCGGTCCGGCTGCGGAGCGGAAAGTAGAGCGAAGTGATGGCTTTGGGATACTGCCGAGCATCGTAGAGCTTATAGTGGTTGAGCCCGCCGCGAGTGATGTACTCCTCCAGCTTGGCGCCCATCCCAGACGCATTGCCGTCGCCGTTCACATAGCTGCTGGAGCCGATGATGCTGCGGCCGTCCCGGCCAGTATTGGTGATGGCAAAGTCATCAAGCCCGCTGACCGGGTGCGGGTAGTAGTGAGCCCGACTGAAGAGCCAGTCCATCCACGGCGCCGTCAGCGAGTTATCCCCCATAAGCGTGGCCATCTCGGCGATCACCGAAGGCTCCCGGCCGTCCCCGTAGAACTGGTAGCGCATGATCTTCTTCGCAGTGGTCTGCATGAGGTAGGCGTCAAGCAGGCGGACCACATCCGCGGGCGTCTTGACCCATGGCACGAAGCGCTGGACTGAGCGCGCCAGCAGCTCGCTGTCCTTGATATAGGGGAACAGCCGGTCGTACGCCTTCGCCAGCGCCCATTGATTGCTGAAGTGTCCGAAGACATTGGTGGTTACCCGTCGGCGACAGCGGTACCCACGACCATGCGCCGCTTCCTCTCGGATGAGCGAGGTGAATTCGTTGCCCAATTCGTACGCCGGGTAGTCGTAGGCGAGCCGGACCAGCCGGATCGCTGCGTGATGCGCCTGCTCCTCCAGCCCCGAGTCGAACCAGCGCTGGGACAAGGACAGGACCTGCTTGACGGTGCCCCGCGCCCTTACTGCCTGGATGTGCGGCAGCGGTGCATGAACGAAGCCCTTCGCCACTGCTTCGGAGTAGCGGGTGACGCCCTGCCCTCGGTCGGGCACGGGGTAGGGTTTCGGCAGGGGCCTTGCGGCGGCGTAGTCGTCCAGGGAGTAGGTGAGGCCAAGCCGCTCATTCGTTGCTAGCACACCGGTCGCCTGACTGTTCTTCCAGGCGCCGTGCGTCTCTGCAAGCTCCTTGGCCGATAGTTCGGGAGTACCGTGTGCAATCCCGGGCACGCTGCCGTAGCCTTTGGCAGCAGGCGCACCCCAGTGCGAGTTGATACGAGGATAATACGCCCAGGCCGCGGCGTCAGCCTGCAGCCGCTCGGTTTCGGACGACGTGAGGGGCATCCGAGCCTGCTTTAGCGCACCATGCACCGCCTTGGTCTTGAACGGCTGCAGTTGAACCCCCACCAGAGCGTCATCGAGCGAAACGCCGTGCAGCACCAGCTCACACTCGTTTTCGGCGTCGAGCTCGATGCGTCCCGCGTAGGTTGCCGACTCACTGACATGAAAGGCCACGTGCCCGACATCATAGAACTCGTCACAATAGCCCAATCGAATCCGGTACTGCTGGTCGGGCTCCGCCGTGCTGGCGCTGATGGTCACTCGGGCAAAAAGCGCTTTCCGGAAGGCACGGATCTCTTTGGTCTCAACCGCTGCGATCAGGCGAACCACGTACAGCCCTTGCTCCAGCTTGCCGCAGTCCACTGTGAACCCGACGCCAGCCGCCAGCCGTGCGACAGGTACCGGCCGGAGGTACTCGCCGGTAGCCCCGACGGTCTTGTGACGGCCGCACTTGTAAACCGGACTGGCGTACAGCTCGATGCCTGGCAATTGGAGCTCGGTCGCCGTCCAGTAGCGCAACTGGCTCTGCTGGTCGTACATGCTGCGCATCGGCACATACTTGAAATAGTAGGAGCGCCAATGCTCAACCGCTCCCGGGTAGAGCTCGACCTCGGCCGCAGTGTCGGCCGCCGCAAACTCGGTACCCGGGATTGCTCCTGGGTATCCGTCCGGCTCGCCATGCTGCCCCTTGAGTAGCGGCAGTTCCAGGCCAGCCAGTGGGCCTCCGGGGAGATACTCCTGCCCGCGAAGAGGCAGGCTGAAGCAGATGCTCAGCAGCAGCAGAAGTGGTAGGACGGACGTGGATTCCACGGTGCTCGCCTCAGATTGCGGAGGGTGTTCACGGGAACAGACGCTTGAGTTCGCCGGGTCGGACCAACGCAATGGCTTGGTTCTTGGCAGGCTATGTCCCAAACCAAGGCATTCTCAGGCCTTAGAATAGTGTTTTCGGGGTCGTTCTTGGTAACCGTTAAGCTGGGGGTCATTCTGACTCTTGGGGGACGAGTGAGCGAATGTACTCCTTGGTTCGCTTTCGGCCCATCTTGACAGTCCAGCACATGGTGTCCTCGAGTCCCTGAACGGTCTTGAGTGCGGGGTAGAC
>JABHEG010000062.1 GCA_018676675.1 Lentisphaerota bacterium | reverse complement strand
GGCAGGTGGAGAGCTACCGGCGCTTCCGCGAACTCACAAAGGAATGGGTGGACTTGGCAATTGAGGTGTGTAAGCTGAGGGCAGGAAACGGCTCAGACGGCTGAGAACTCGGTACTCTCAAGTTCTATGGGTTTCACGTAAAATGGAACCTCCAGGGAACGCGGCTGATGTTCGTTGTCCGGTGGAAGCCGCACAACCAAGTCGAACGTCCATGGCCGATGTTGGTCACGTGTGCGGCCGACGGATCGGACATCACGCTGGCGATCAGTGACAGTGACTGGTCGAAGGGAGGACACCACCCGAATTGGTGTCCGGACGGTGAGAACGTGATGATGAATCTCAAGGTTGCGGGAGACGGGCTTCGTTTCGTGACGGCGCACCATGACGGCACCGGTCTCCGCCCCATGCACCCGGATATTCCCGGTTCCGGGCATCCCGCGCTGCGCCCGGATGACCGGTTCATTGTGACGGATGTCTACCAGCATGGCGCGTTGGCATATGGGGATGGAACGACCCCCATACGCTGGATTGACCTGCAGAACGGGACCGCCAGGGACATCGTCAGAATCTGCAGTCTCCCAGCACTCTCAGGCCCGAAAAGCCTGATGCGTGTCGATCCCCATCCTGCCTGGGATTTCGCCTTCGAACGCGTCGCCTTCAACGCGTGCATTGAGGGCAAACGTCACGTGTTTGTTGCGGATGTCGGGTCGTTGCTCTGAGAGCGGCGCGTAGCGGACGGCTGACGTCAACCGTCGCCGATCGCCAACAGTTCGTGACACCAGACGGGCAGCGATGGATCCCGGGCTCCGAGAACAAGAACGACGCCATCGTTCCCGGGGGAAGAGAAGAGACTGGCCTCGGCCGCTTCCCGGGTTGGGGCGGCGGACACGGGAAGGCCCGCAGCAGCGTAGTCGGCCGCTACTTCTGCCGAGGTCGGGGAGAAACTGGTTGTTCCTCCAGCGTAATAGACCGGGAGGAGCACAAGGTCGTCTCCCGGGCCCAGGATGTCGGGCAATGCCTCGCGGAACGCGTCACGCATGAACCCGAGTGGACCGTATCCGTGTGGTTGGAACAGGATCCTCACCGGGCCCAGCCCCAACTCCTGGGCGGTCTGCACTGCGGCGGCAATCTTCTCGACGTTGTGTGCGTAGTCATTGTAGATCCAGCCCCCGCTCGCCGCCTGGCCAATCACTTCGAATCTCTGGCGAACGCCACGGAATGCGCTCAGTGCGGCAGCGAGAGTGCGCTGGGCAGGTAGCCCCGGTAAGATATTCAGAAGTGCCAGAACGGCCGCCGCGTTGGCCGCCGAATGCGGACCGAACTGGCGGGTAGGGATCTGACCGATGTCGGCAATTGAGACGGTGATGCCCTCTGCTGCTGATGTGTAGCCGGTCGGAGTGACCGTTCCGGGAACGGGCGTAGTGTGGGACGACGACACACGGTCCGCAAAACACACCTGATGTGTCAGGGATAGAGAGGCGAGTTCGGTCGCCAGGTTGGCGTTGGTGACCGCCCCGACACGGCAATTCGCGAGGAAGGCGTCAAAGAGTTGGACGAGCTCGTGCCGTTCGTGGTGATCGGTCCCGATATTCAGCACCATTCCGTAGTCCGGTGTGAAGGCTGTGAGGCTGCGGTCACTTTCGTCGACTTCATAGACCAGCCACGACGGGGCCTCGTCGCTGAAGAAATTCCCCGGGAGGACGCCGGATTCGAATTCCCGGGCGAAGCCGCCACAGACCATAAGCACGGGTTGCCCAAGCTCCCTCAGTGCACTCGCAACCCAGCCGGTGACGCTCGTCTTCCCACATGAACCGGCGATCGCGATTTGGGATCCGCCTACCTGGTTGAGCGCGTCGTTAAGGGCTTGTGCACGGGGGACCTCCGGAATGGCCAGATCTGATGCGGCCTTGCGGTCAGGGTTGTCGCTCTCAACTGCGGAGGAATAGATAACCGCATCGGGTCGCTGTTTCCGCAATTCCTCGCCATCCTGTTCGCAGATGGATATCCCAATATTCTTGAGTTGGGTCATCAGGACAGTGCGCCCGGGACCATCGGCGTCCCTGTCGCTGCCCATAACGCGATACCCCAGATGAGCGAGAAGCTGGGCCAGCCCACTCATGCCGATGCCTCCGACCCCAATCAGGAAGATCGTTGCGGGAGGAGCGGGCAGGTATGATGTCTGTTGGGAGTGGGGCATTGTGCTCGTGTCGGATCTGTGGCTTGGCTCATTGAAGAGGCCGAAGCCGGGCTTGTCGGTTTGGGCTTTCCCGGGCCGGGCAGTGGATCAGAACCAGCGCCACCCCATGGTGGAAGGCAGGAACTCGACGTTCGCGGTCTCGTTGTCGTCGTTCCGTTTCAGCTCATCCCCGTCGAGGATACTGAGCTCGTCATTCTCCCTGGCCCAGTTCGCCAGGCGCTTTCGCATGGTCTGGATGGTCTCATCGGTCCCGGGATCTCCGACGACATTGAGGAGTTCATCCGGGTCTTTCAGCAGGTCATACAGTTCCTCGGTTCCGCCCGCTTGTGAGTATGCATACTTGAAGCGTTTATCAGCGATCATATAGAGCTGGGTCGGGTCACTGAGACAGTAGGACACGATGAACTCACGTTCCGTGAACTCTTCCCCTCTCAGCAGTGGGGACAGGTCAATTCCGTCGACCTCCCTGGGAAGGTGCAATCCGGCCAATGATGCGAGCGTAGGGAGTAGATCCTGAAGTCCCACGAGCTGATCCGCAATGGTGCCTTTTCGGAGGATCTTCGGCCAACTGATAATGAAGGGGATGTTGGCGCTTCCTTTGTAGAATGCGCATTTCGCGAAGAAGCCGAAGTCTCCCATGAGATCTCCGTGATCAGCGGTGTAGACCACGATGGTGTTCTCGAGGGCGCCACGCTCGTCAAGGAATGACAGCATACGACCTATCTGTTTATCCTGAAGGGTGATTTGGCCGAGATAGTAAGCTCGCGCCACTTGATGGCACTGGGGTGGCCAAAGGTCCCAGCCATGGGTAATCATCTCGCGGAATTTGGTCGGTGTCCGCCTGGGTTTGCCTTGTTCTTCTGCCCGGAATGGTGGTGGCACATCTCTCGGGTTGTACATCGTGTCATAGGGGCGCGGCGGATCGTAGGGCGCGTGGGGTTTCGGCGAGGACATGAACATGAAAAAGGGCTTGTCTGCATGGTCACGGCCGTGTTGCTCCAGGAAGGCCATGGCCTCGTCGCAGATCCATGTATCGACGTAGTGCTCTTCAGGCACGGGTGAGGGAGCCGGATGGATATCGTTGTTGCCAACGCCATGGGCGCGCTCGTAGCCGCCCCAGCCTACCGTCTTGAGGTAGTCGTGGTAGTCCTCGAGGCCCGGCGTGTTGCCGGTCGGATCGAAGCTCTTGATGATTCGCCCTGACTCGTGCAGCACGGCGTGGTCGAAACCATGGAGCAGGCGCGGCGTACCGGGGGGGGAGTAGGGGACGTAGTGCAGTTTTCCGGACGCGTAGGAGACATAGCCATTCTGCGAGAAGAGCTCGGCAATCTTGATTTGGTCGTCGAGGATTCGACCGCTGTTGCTCTTCGATCCCGTACATTTGTGCGGGTAGTTGCCGGTAGTGAAGGATGCCCTGGCGGGCACACAGATCGGGTCTGGGGTATAGGCGTTGACAAAGCGGACACCGTCGTCGGCCAGGCGGTCAAGATTCGGCGTTCTCACGCATGGGTGCCCCGCACATCCCATGGCGTCGGCCCTCATTTGATCCGCAAAGACAACGAGTATGTTCGGTTTCATCTTGTGTTCCCGCGGAGGATTGCGTCTGCCCTGACGTAGGAGGGCACCGGTAAGCCGGCTAGTGGCGCCCGACGCCGCTAGATCGGCTCCACCCCGTAGCGAGCGAGGAACGATCGCTCCTCGCCGGGCTGGATCACGGGCACAGGCTGGTTCTGAATCCAGTCCGCTGTCTGCAGGGAGCCATAGCCTCCCAGACCGCCCGTCCACGGTTCGATACAGACGAATGGGCAGTCCGCTCCGGAGTAGACGACCATGTGTGCCGTGTCCGGGTCGATCTCGACGGTGATCACACGGCCTGCATCAGCGTCCACAAGTCGAGCCTGAGAGCCGTTGATTCCGCCGAACACCGCATCGCAATCCTGTTCGGTGCGAATGTCCAGGGCGCCGCCGAAAGAGGTCGTGCCGCCGGAAGGAATGAGTAACTCATCGTTCAGTTCAACGCTTTCGGTGCAGGGGAGTTCCAGGGCCGCGACCGCTGATTCGAGGCGGAAGTAGGGGTGGTAGCCGAACGCCACCGGGGCAGGGGTGGAGCCCTCGTTCACATAGACTGCCGTCATCTCGAGGGATTTCTGCCGCAGGCGGAATCTCTGCGTGTAGCCGACCTTGTAGGGGTACTGTTCAGTCAGCACTTTTTGTTCGCAGTGAAAACGGTACTCAACGGTCACTGCGTCGGGAGTCGTCTCTTCGCGGACGAGGTCCCAGTTCCCGAACGGCAAGATGCCGTGACATGGCATTGTCCAAGCTCCGGTTTGGCCATGGATCCGGTACCTGTCAGGCGCGGGAGGGGTCACTGATTGGTCCCATGTGCGACCAACCGATGGGAAAAGCAGCGGGATTCCGCCGTGGTAGAAGTCGGCGGGATCAGCACCAAACCCCTCACAGGTATAGAGGAGTTCCCGCCCGGACACCTGCCAGGAAAAGGCATTGCAGCCGAAGTCCTCGGCGATCGTTACGGAGGCGGAATTGTCCGGGAGTTCGAGCCGTTTGGTCTGCATTCTCCTCAGTCCCTCTGTAGTCTCACCAGTCTCTTCTGTTGACGCGGGTTGTGCAGTGGGGCGCAACCATCCCTACTTGAACTGGGGGGCGTCCTTGCCGGAGTTAGATTTCCGGCGTGTTGCCCGCCGTTTTCAGCATACCCTCAAAGAGCTTGAGATACTCCTCGGTTACCCGTTCGCTCGAGTGCACGTCTAGCGCTACCGCGTGAGCGCGCTCGACCAAGTCGGTGCGGAGGGCGGCATCGGAAAGCACTCGGTGCATACCGTCAGCAAGGGCTTCCGGTGACTTTATGGGGCACAGTACACCATGGTCCCCAACGCTCTCTTTGAGTCCCCCGGCATTGGTTGACACAACCGGGACGCGATAGATGAATGCATCGAGGACGCTGCTGCCAAGCCCTTCTTCCTGTGAGCTCATGACGAACACATCAAAGATCGCGAAGAAGTCCTCCACATTCTCGTAGAATCCCATAAGGCGATACCGATCGCCAAGGCCGCTCTCTCCCAAACGCTTCTCGACGTCACTCCGCAGTTCACCATCACCGAAGTGAAGAAACACGAAGTCGTCTCGAAGCTTGGCCAATTTGGCGATTGCATCGACCATGTTGAGTGGATCTTTGTGGGGGGCGAGTGCCGAAGTCGTGGCCAGGATGTGTTTCCCCTCGATCCCCAGTTCGCGTCGCAGCGCTTCCCCGCGCTCAGCATCGAGTTCCCGCTCGCGAACGATTTCGGTGATGATGGTTCGGCGGGGCACTCCGAAGTCTGCCAGAATGTCATCTATGGGATGGGTGATCGGGACAACGTGATCGGTGTGCCTGTACTTCAGCTTTGTTGCGATCCCCTTCGGGACAAAGTCGACCCGTCGGGTGTAAACGACGGGGCGTCGGTGCCACGGTTTGGCCAGCATGGCAAGGGATTGTGCTTTGCCGGTCTGGGCGTGGAGAATGTCGTAGTCTCTGCCGTGTCGGCAGAGAAATGCCCATGCCGCAGCGTGGCCGGAAACTGGTCGGACAGTGCCGCTGATTTTGCGCGTTCGCTCTGCGAGGGGATGGTCTTCACGGGCCAGCAACTCAACCGTGACGCCGGCCTCCATGAAGCCCTGGATATTGTAGAGCGTCTGACGCTCTCCACCACGCCACGTCTTTTCAGTGTTGATCTCGAGAATCTTCATGCAGACTGTGCTTTCGCTCCTTGAGCATGGACAGGCCCTGGAGTCACAATTGGCCTCCGGGGCGGGAAGATCAGGGGCGGCAGAAACGGACGGACGCCCCAAGTGACAGAGGCGCCGTCAACCTGCCAGCCAAAGGCGGACTGCATCAATGACGCGATCGGTGTTGGCCGTGCCCATTTCGGGATAGATCGGCAGGCTGAGAATGTCTTGGCAGACTTTTTCCGTGTTGGGCAGTCCTCCCGGGGGCAATGGGATGCGCTGGGCGTAAGCCGGTTGCAGGTGAACGGGGCATGGGTAGTGGATGAGTGAGCCGATGTTCTGCTCTTTCAGGAACCCTCGCAACTCATCGCGGCGGTCGCATCTGATGACGTACTGATGGTAGACATGATAGGCCTGATCCGCTTCTGTCGGCAGGCAAAGCGACGTTCCGGCAAAGGCCTTTGTGTAAGCGGACGCGATGTCCCGGCGCAGTCCGTTGTCGGCGCTCAATCCCGCGAGGCGGACACGGAGGATTGCTGCCTGAATCGGGTCCAGCCGCGTGTTCATCCCGGGGACGGCACTGATGTAGCGTTCCTCCCAGCCGTATTCACGCAGCAGCTTGGCTTTCTGTGCCAGGGCAGGCTGGGTGGTGGCGATTGCCCCGCCATCGCCGAGGGCCCCAAGATTCTTGGTCGGGTAAAAACTGAACGTACCGATCGCTCCCCATGCTCCCGTCTTGGTGTCCCCAATCGCCGCTCCGTGGGCCTGGGCGCAGTCCTCGATCACTGCGGCACCGTGAGCAGCGGCCAGTTCGCAGATTGCGGGCATATCTGCCGGGTGTCCATACAGGTGTACGGGAATCACGGCCTTAATCGCGTTCTCTGTGTCTTCCTCGAGGGTCTTCTGGAGACACTCAGGGCACATGGTGAAGGTGACCGGGTCGATGTCTACGAACACAGGTACTGCACCGGTCAGTTCGATGGCTGCCACGGTGGCCACGGCCGTGTGGGAGACAGTGGCCACGATATCTCCGGGACCGATGTCAAGAGTCCGCATTGCGAGTTCCAGCGCGTCTGTCCCGGAGGCGGCACCAACGGCGTCCGGGACGCCAAGGAACGCGGCAAACTCTTCCTCAAAGGCGGTTACCTCAGCGCCCCCGATGTACCACCCGCTGTCGAGAACACGGTGAACGGCGGCATCGATATCCTCTTTGTGGGCCAGGTAGGCTTCCATCAGATTTGCCGGCAACAGGAACTCTCCGTTACTCACAACGTCATCTCCCATAGTGGTGAGGGCTATCAGCTGGCTCGTCTCTGGTCCTCAAAGGTACTCTGAAAGAAACTCGCGGTAGAAATCAACCGTTTCGGCTAGGGCTTCCGGCAAGGCGACCTTTGGTTCCCAGCCGAGGGTATCCTTGATCAGGGAGTAATTTCCGTAGTAGTCCCCGATGTCGATCCGCTTCCGCTCTGCCGGAAATTGCTTGACAGTGTAGGACGCCCCATTGGTTGTGGCGACCAGCATGTCCGCCAAGTCGCGGAGACTCACCACATGTTCGTCGCCGAGATTGAAGATCTTGCCGGGCGCCCGTTCATCGGCCGCCGCAAGGAGGAAGGCATCTACGGCATCGTCAACGTAGGTAAAGTCCCGACGTTGTTCGCCGCCCCAGACTTCGAACGGCTTGCCTTCAACAACGCAGCGGACCCAAATCCCGAGGAACGTCTGCCGCGCGTCTTTGATGCGCATGCGCGGCCCGATCGTGTTTGTCAGACGCAGTGCGCACGCCCGAATGCCGTAGACATTGTGGTAGAGAATGTGGTACCATTCACCTGCCATCTTATTGATACCGTTGACGTCAACCGGTCTGACGAGGTGCTTCTCATCGACCGGTAGGTAGTCTGGACGTCCGTAGATTTGCCGCGTACTCGCGAAGACGATCCGTATGTCCGGGTTGTGCTCACGGCATGCCTCGAGGATGGACAACTGAGCCCGGCAGTTGATTTCCAGGTCTGTGTGTGGATCGGTCATGGAGTCCATATGACTCGTCTGGCCCGCCAGATTGAAGAGGAAGTCCCTGTCGCGAATGAGGGCGGACATGCCGAAACGATCTCTGACATCAGAGATATTGACATGCACGTTGTCCTCGATGCCGTTGATATTGAATGTGTTGCCCCCGTACTGGGGGATCAGGCTGTCGACGAGGAGGACCTCCGCCCCGTAAGCAACGAGGCGTCGAGCGAGGTTGGAACCAATGAATCCCAGTCCGCCTGTGATGATGACACGCTTGCCGCGGAAGGCATCCTGAATAGTGGGCATTCGCGTAACTCCAATCTGAGCTGATGGATGTGTGGTGGCTCCCGGCGTACCGGCCAAAACATAGCCTGGCCCCGGCCAGCGTAATATAGTGTGCCGTTGTCTCGACTCTCAACGCGGAATCCCGGATCCATGAGTGTTCTTCCCAAACTAGCAGATCGTGTGCGGCAATTCATCGGTCGACATCGGCTGTTTGGAGAGCGACTGAGTGATGCGTCGGTGTGGGTTGGATTCAGCGGCGGAGCGGACAGCACAGCCTTGCTTTTGGTGCTGCATGAACTGGGATTCTCACCCCTCGCCGTGCATCTCAATCACGGGCTTCGCGGAGAGGAAGCGGATGCGGACGTTGAGTGGTGCCACGACCTCTGTGCGACACGAGGGATTTCGTTCGAAAGTCACAGACTTGACCTGGGTGAAGGGGGGCGCGGCCCTGAGGACGCAGGACGTGCGCGCCGTTTGGCCTTTTGGGAGAACCGGGTGGGTGACAACGACGTGGTAGCCCTCGGACACCACCGGGGGGATGCCGTCGAGGATATGCTTCTGAGATTGGTGCGGGGGGCGAATGCGACCGGGCTGACAGGACTACGACCGGCACGGCAGATTGGGAATGTGTGCTACGTGCGCCCGTTGCTGGAACTCACCAAGGATGAGCTCATCGCGTATCTCCAGGGACAGGGGGTTCATGAGTGGTGCCGAGATGGGACGAATTCTGATTGTTCTTTCCGTCGGAACGCCGTTCGCCACGAGTGGCTTCCGTTAATTCGCGACCGGATTGGGCACGACCAGGGGCTGGTTCAGACGTTGTGGAATTTGAGGATGGATGCAGACTTCCTTGAGGAGGAAGCTCGTCGTTTGACCGGTGTAGTCGATGACCCACGACTCCTGCGGGATTTGCATCCTGCGCTGTTCCCCAGGGTACTGCGTGAGTGGCTGCGGCAGGAGACGGGGAGAGACACCATTCTGCGTCGTCCCGCAATCACGCGTCTTCGGGAAGCGCTGGAACGCTGTGCATCCGAGTCGGTCGAGATTCCGCTTGGTGAGGGAATCAGTCTGATAGTGAGTCCGGCTGGTGTCCGAGTTAAGCAGTGTGTTGAACCGTGGGATGCCATATCGTGGAACTGGCGTGATACCCCAGTGCTGAGAATAGAGGAGTTGGGACTCGAATTCCGTGCCTGTGAGATGGTTGCCTCCCCCGACGTACGAACTCTCGCAGAAGGACGGGGTGATGTCGAGTGGTTTTCCTTACGAGACTTCCCCGCCGAGGTACTCGTGCGTCCATGGCAGTGTGGGGACCGCATGGTTCCTTTCGGGCGCAAGTCCCCAAAGAAGCTCCAGGATCTATTTGTGGATGGGCACGTTCCGCGGGAGGAACGCCAGGCGTGCCCTATTCTGGATGTTGGGGGTGAAGTGGTATGGGTTCCCGGTCTGAAACGCAGTGCCTTTGGGGCCGTCACGCCCGGAAGCAATGCACCGTGCATCAGACTGGAGTGTTTCCCGCTTGCCGGAGGGCGGAAGAAAATGGACGAACGTATGAAGGCGTAGAAGCCCTCGCGCGTGGCGATTGCTTCCCCAGTGTCCCCCTCAATCGCCCTTGCCGACCGATACTGCCTCTGTGATGGTGAGCTTTGACGGTGTATACTCTCGTGCGTTGATCAACCTTCCTGTTGATCTCTCCCTGGACGCCTTCGCCGCGCGATGCCGCTGCGAAGACACGCGACACATCGATGCAATCCTGGAGTGAGGTCGTGTCTCGGCTGGTCTGTATGACCTTCCGCACGCCATTCTCAGGGATTCTTCGTGGATGGTGGTGGATTCAATGGATCTGGCCGATCTGCAACAGCGCATACTGATCGTTGAAGACGAGCTGATTGTTGCCGAAGACCTGCGCGCCAAACTTGAGAGCCTCGGCTACGAGGTCGGTGGTATGGCGATGTCCGGCGAAGAGGCATTGGAGATGGCCGAGGAGTGCCGCGGGGCGCTCGATTTGGCCCTGATGGACATTCGCCTTGCCGGGAAAATGGATGGGGTCGAGACTGCCGGGGTTATGCGTGAGCGCTTCGACATCCCCGTAATCTATCTGACGGCGCACTCCGATACCCATACACTCGAGCGGGCCAAACTGACTGAACCGTTCGGATTCCTCAACAAGCCTCTGAATGCCCGTAACCTGCACAGCACGGTCGAAATGGCGCTCTACAAGCACAAGATTGACCGACAGTTGCGGATCAGTGAAGAGCGCTTTCGCATCATGTTCGAGACGGCTCAAGACGGAATCTTCATGAAAGATGAGGCGCTGCGGTACACTCAGGTGAACCCCGCCATCGAGGAACTTCTGAACCTGCCGGTGGAGAAAATCATCGGGGTGACGGACCGAGAGTTACTTGGGCCACCGGCTGCAGCCGCATCTGAAGCCAGCGAGCAGCGTGTCCTTCAAGGGGAAGTCGTCGAAGAAGATGTCACGTGGGGCGTTGATGGCACGGATCGTGTTCTCCATGTGGTCCGGGTGCCAATGCGGGCCGGACGTGACCGCGTGATGGGATTGTGCTGCATCGCCCGGGACATTACGGAACGAAAGCTGGAAGAAGAGGAGCGACGGCGCTTGGCCCGGCGGTTGGAGAAGGCCCAGAAGCAGGAAAGTCTGCGGATGATGGCAGGAGGCGTTGCGCATGACTTCAATAATTTACTTCAAGCTATTATCGGGAATGCCGACTATGTGCTGGAGGAAACGCCTCGTACATCTCACTGCTATGTCGATGTTGAGAACATAAAGACCACTGCTGTGCGAGCGGCTGAGTTGACCAAGCAGATGCTGGACTTCTCCGGGACCTCGCCTGTGGCCGCTGAACCTCTGGATGCGAGTGCCCTCGTCAACGAGGTCTCTGCGCTGCTTGAGTCAGCCGTGGGGCTTCATGTGGATTTACGCTACAGCTTGGCCGAGGGGTTGCCGGCCGTCCGTGGGGACATCAATCAGTTGCGGCAGATCCTGCTCAACTTGGTGATAAACGCCAGTGAAGCCTTTGGCGACGGCAGTGGAGAAGTCGCGGTCCAGACCGGGCTCACCGACGCAGATGAAGCGGATCTTCAGGATCTGCTTCTCGGTGATGAGCGATCCGCCGGAACGTACGTTTTTGTCGAGGTGGCTGACAACGGGCCGGGGATGGACGCCGATACTCAAGGCCGGGCGTTTGATCCCTTCTTCAGCACAAAGTTCACCGGGCGCGGGTTGGGGCTGGCCACTGTCCTGGGGATTGTTCGGGGGCATGGCGGGGCCGTTGACCTGAAGAGTGAGGTCGGGGCGGGGACGGTTTTCCGGATTCTGCTGCCTGCGACGGACGACGTTCTACCCAGGCGTCAATGCGCCGGCATGATTCAGAGCGAAGACGATCAGGGAACGAACGGCGCGGGCCGTGTCCTCCTTGTGGACGACGAGTCCGGGGTGCGCTACATCGTGACGCGAGGGTTGGAGCGCTCGTCGTTTGTGGTTGTGGCAGCGGCGGATGGCACGGAAGCTATGCGGGCATTTGCCAAGACCCCGGACGCGTTTGACGCGGCCGTCCTTGACCTGAAGATGCCTGGATTGGCGGGGCTGCAGACCTACCGCTCCATCCGGGCTCTGCGAGAGGATATCCCCGTCGTCTTCTCAAGTGGCTACAGGGAGGCCAGCGTTCGGCGTCAGGTCGACATCTCCGGTCCTGTCGAGTTCATCCAGAAGCCTTACATGAACTCAACGTTGGTGGAGTGCATCAGGAGGCTTCTTGCCCGCCCAGGATCGAGTGAATCAGAGCCAGCCGTTGACGCCTGACGCTCTGAATGAAATCCAGATCCGCTGCCACCATACTCTCCAGGTCCGTCTCAAGGGCTCTCCGCTTCGCCAGGCACCGGCGTGCATCGGCGGCCAAGGTTGCGAGTGTCCGCAGAACCTTGAGCTGACTCACCTCCTCAAACACTTCTGGTGGCAGGACGCGGCGAAGGTTGTCCTCATGGACCACACGCATGAGGTCCCTGAACCGCTTTGATACTTCGGTTGCGAGGAAGATTCCCTCCCGGAAACTGGTGTAGGTGATGGCCAGCGCCTGCACGACCTTGTCGCGTTGCCTGAGTGAGTCGAAGTCCTTGGTGAGCCAGTCCAACTCGCCCATGAGCTTGTTGTAGAGCAGCCCATCACCGAAACACAGGGCCTCGATCGTCTTTTCCGGCCCGATCTCCCGTCGCATGTTTCTGAGGAACTGGCGCCTGACTGCCATCTCTCCTTTGGTCAGGATCTCTTGATCCCATTTCTCCCGTCCGCTGCCAACCAACCCAAAGAAGGCGAGCGCAAATCGACTGGCACCGTTCGGCACATGCACGATGAGGTCCGCCAGGACCAGAACGGGGGGAAACAGCGTCTCGATCGTCCTTATCTCTTTGAGAAGAGCAGCTGCCTGCCAATCGGCGTCAGTGTGGGTGTGAATAGTGACGAAAAAGTGGACGCTTTCGCCAATCTCAATGATGGCATTCTCGAACCAGCGCAGGAGTCGCTTCTCGTCACGGGGGAAGCGCTTCAGAATGAGTTGCAGGTGTTGCAGCGAGGAGCTTCTGTTGTGCTCCCCGGGTTGTCCCTGCATGAGGGCGTGAAGGTGGAGGAGGCGATCGGCAAGACGGACAACATGGGGCCACTGGTTTCGCAGGTTTTCGTCCCCGCTCCAGGTCTCGGCCCACTCAAAGGCCTCGTTTGGGAGAGTCGGCAGATCCAGCCACGCGCGCAGTAGGTCGCGCACGATATCAGGGTCGAGATCGCCCCGATTATCTTCCAGGTAAGCCAATTGCCAGGCCAGCGCCTTGTCCAAGTCGATGCTCTGAAGTATTCGGAATGCATACTCGAGCACTGAGGAGAGCAGTTCGTTGCGCTGTTGACACGCTTCCGCTGCAAGAATGACCGGTTTGGGGATGGCGGCGTGGCTCACGATCTTGCACCAGTCAAGTGAGGAGGCCGTCACCTGTGGATCAATCAGAGCCACGGAATGCGCATCAGCCGTCGCCTTCTCCGGGGGGGCACTGAGTTCCCCCGCTTCGGCGAGCAGGCGGGTGGATCTCTTGATGAAAGCGAAATACTCCTCCAAGGTGAGGCGTTCCACGCGCTTGGCAGGGCACTCGAGATAGGCCTGCAGCAGATCTTCCATGATCGGCACGAACGTACTGAAATGTGTCGAGTCCGTTTCTCGAGCCAGAGAGAACAACTCGTCGAGTTCACGGCTGGGGATGTCCGGGTTGAGCCGGAACAGCTGTTGCATGTGTTCTTGCAGGGCAATGTGGGGCAGGGGAGCGGACACGCTGTGATCCTTCTGTTCAGCTCGCAGACGGTCGTTCGCTAGCGTGTGCTGACCGTACCATAGCGACGGGCCTAGATCAAGAGGGGAGACACGTCTATCCCAATGACGATGAATGGCGATTTCTGCCGGGAGCAGGACCGCGAGGGCGAGACCGGAACAGCGCCAACTGAAGGGAGATTGAAGCGCCTCGGTCGCCCTGTAGATTACTCCCTTCGACAGGCACTCACAGTTTGCCCACGGATGAGGGATGTCCATTCCCGGCTGTGACTGACACACACATACAGCAGAAACACCACTCACAGCTCTATGCCGCGACTGCCGATCAACTATCCTGACCAGATGCCCGAGTGGCTGGATCAATGGCCAGGCGAGCAGGAGCTGAAGGAGGTCTTCTCCGAAGGCATTCGACGGTACTGTTTCCGTGTGCTTGAGCAGGATCGGATTGCCGGACTCGACTGGACGGAGGATCGACTCTCCCTCAGTGTCGGCCAACAGCAGGCTGTCTGGCGTCTGGTTGGGCGCGAGTGGCGCCGCAACTGCACGTGCGGGTATGTGAATGACCGGTGCGTACATCTTTACGCTGCCGCGCGGGTGTTCGAGGAGGTACTGCGCGAGAAGCAGTGGGGAAACCGTGGGCGAAAGAAGCCGATTGTGTCGGGACAGCGGTCAGGGGGAGCTTCACATCCGCAGAGCCGGGCAGATGCTCGCCCGGTCGGGCGCAGGGGACGAAGAGCACTCGTTTCAAGAGGTGAGGGCGAGCTTCGCCTCGAGGTAGAAGTGGACTTCCATCATGTTCCGGGCAAAGCCGGCCTGCGCTTCTATGTCAATGACGAAGGCCGTCGGCACCTGTGCCGCATGCAGCAGGTCCTCAATGCCGGGTTGCGGATGGGCGACCGACGCTTCGCGGAGGGATGGTCACGTGATGACCGGCGTTTCCTCAAATGGCTTGCCTCTCAGATTCGCAGCGGCATCTCAGTCAAGCAGAACCTGGAGATGCATCTGCTCCCTGAACGACAGTTCGCCCAGTGGCTGGAGCGTTGGGAAGATGTCCCTGGACGTTTCATAGAGCGTGCGACTCAGGAAGCAATCGCCTCAGAGCGGCCATCGGTCCGAATGCGGATTGAGCTAGAGGATCAAGGTGAGTGGGTTACCATCGTTGCGTTGGTCATCACGCCGACTGGGAACCGCTATCCCGTCCATGAAGTGCTTGAGCTTCTGCAGACCGGTCAGCGTGATGTGGTGCTTGACGGGCAGATGCTTCAGTTTGATCCACCGCTGTCCTGGGAGCTGATTGGCGAGGTCTTCTCACGTCGTTCCCCGCGAATGCGCCGCGTCCACATTTCCGAGCATCTGCCCAACTTGCTTGAAGGGCGACTGGATCTTGTCAGCGGGCGTACGGTGAAGCACCGCGACCACCGGGGTAAGGTGCGGCTGCACGTCTCAGCTGATGGGGCCGATCTTCTCATTGCTTCTCGTATTGGCAGTGCCGCCATTCGCCCTGATTCATCCATTGCGGCCGGCGCGATTGCGGAAGAGGGGAGATCCTTCGTGATAACGACCTACACGTCGCCTTTCCTCGACACTGTACGGGAGTTCCTCATCGATCTGGAGGGGGTGGCTCAGGAGGATGCCAGAGCGCGAATTGCGGGACAGCCCAAGCGGATAGCAGAGTTTGTGAGACGCTGGAGGGAACTCCCGGAGGAGATCTCCCGGACGTGCGATGCAGAGCTGGAGGCCCTCCTCGGTGATGGGGCAGCCCTGGTTCCCACCTTGGCAGTTGAGGAGCGCGGCAGCTTCCTTCAGTTGGCAGTAGGCTGGCAGTGCGGCTCAATGGACGTCGGGAACTCAGAGCTGAACGACGCACTCTCTGCGGGGAACTCTGTTTTCCGGACTCGGGACGGGAGTTGGCTACAGATCGATGCGGAGCAGGTCTCCGCACTCAAGCGAGAGTTGGGACACCTCGGGCTGCCGCCGGAAGGTGGAGTGAGTACGCGATTCCGCTTCGAAGCCAAGGAAGCTGTGAAGGCGCTGCTGAACGACCTTGGAGCTGTTTCAGAGGGCACGTCGCGGAGTTTGGTGGAAGACTTGATCACCGAACCCCCACCTGAGGAAGAGATGCTCTCAGACACTCTGGCCACGATTCTTCGTCCCTACCAGCAGGAGGGCTTCGCCTTCCTCTGCAACCGCATCGCCCATCGCGTGGGCACGATCCTGGCTGACGATATGGGCCTGGGTAAGACACTCCAGGTTTTGGCCGTGATCGAGGCAAGGATTCGTGGACATGCGATCGAGGGTGCGAGCGAACGGCCGCGATCACTCGTGGTTTGCCCGGCCTCCGTCGTCTCCGTGTGGCTGGAGCAGTCAGCCCAGTTCTGTCCCGATCTTCGGTGTAGGAGTTACACGGGGACAGCCAGCCGCCGAAAAGCCGCCCTCGAGCGTGGTGACTGGGATCTGCTGGTCACGAACTATGCGTTGGTACGCAATGACATTGCGGAGCTTGCAGGGCATACCTTTGATCTCGTTGTTCTCGACGAGGCCCAACACATCAAGAACCCTGAGTCGCAGATTGCCCAGGTAGTAAAGACACTGCAGACGCGGCACGCGATGGCTCTGACCGGAACCCCCTTGGAGAATCGTCTGCTCGACCTGTGGTCGATCATGGATTTTGTGAATCCGGGGTTCCTGGGGGATCGAGCCGCATTCGCCGACCACTACGAAGTGCCACAGCGTCGTCGGGAGCTCGCCAAACGGATTGGGCCGGTCCTCCTGCGCAGGACAAAGGAAAAGGTCGCGCCCGAGCTTCCGCCGCGCACGGAAGAGGTCTTGCGCGTTGAGTTTGATCCGGCCCAGCGCAAGCTCTATGACACGTACCTTCTCCAGGCACGCGAGGCAGTCCGGGAACGAGGCCCCATTGAGGTGCTGGCCGCTCTGACCCGCTTGCGTCAGATCTGCTGTGATCCGCGGCTGGTTCCCGGGGCTCCACCGAATGCCGCGTCAGCGAAACTAGGAACGCTTGTGGACCTGGTCACCGAGATCATGGATGAGGGCCACTCGGTGCTCGTTTTCAGCCAGTTCACGAGCATGCTGGACCTCATTCGTGACGCCCTGGGGGACCTCCCGACGCTGACCATCACCGGGAAGACTCCGACTGACCGGAGAGCTGAGCTCGTGAAGGAATTCAACGAAAGCGATGTCAGTCAGGCATTTCTGCTGAGCCTCCGGGCTGCCGGCACGGGACTGACGCTGACCAAGGCAGATTACGTGGTCATCTACGATCCCTGGTGGAACCCTGCGGTGGAACGACAGGCGATTGACCGGACACACCGGATTGGCCAGGACAAGCCGGTCATTGCGTATCGACTTGTTGCTGCGAAGACCGTGGAAGACAAGGTCCTGTTATTGCAGCAGGAGAAGGCGGAGCTGTTTGCAGACGTCATGGGTGAAGCGCAGGACGCGCGGGTCGCCGGGAAACTGAGCTCCGAAGACCTGGCCCGTCTTCTGGAAGCGGACTGACAGCGCTCGGGGAAGGGACAGAAAACGCGTGCCGGGAAAGCCGCGGCACGCGTTCGTGAGTGTACCGGTGTACCATAGTAGACCCGGCGGATCGATGGGTGTTTTGAGGTGGGCTTCATCCGGGGACCACAACCTATCCGCGTCGAGGTTACGCTGGGTGGTGCGTGTGTGTGGGTAGTAAGATTGGCTTGGGCAGAACATCGGACGCCCTCCTTACGGAAAACTATACCAATGTTGTCAGAAGGGCAACTCTACGGGAGGACGAGCTGCGGGGAACCGGTGCTGAACAGCCAGTATCCACAGGTAGATTGCACGGTACTTTGCACTTTGACGTAGCGCTGGTTCTCGACGTCCCACGTCCACACATCCGTGAACCATACGGCTTCGTAGAGCCTGTTCTGCACGGGGAGTTCGCCTCCCTGGACGGGGCCAACCAGGTTCCACCCGGGAACAAGGTCGGCGACGCCATTGTCCCACCCCGTACCTGTCGGTTCGAGTAACAGAGGAGTGGTTGTGTGGAGCCAGTACGCTTTGGCCGGCTCCAGAGGCTGAGAGGCGGCGCGCGTGGCTTGCGTGTTTACCCGCACGTATGCGTCTCCCTCCCACGACCAGATCGGGAGATCCGCAATCGCGCCAAGCTGATCTTCCAGATATGCCCCCGGCGGGGCGGATTTGGGAAGGGAGAAGAGATTCCAACCCGGGACGAACTGAAGCGTTGTCTGAAGCGGATTGGTGTCGAGCGCGTACTCCTGGGCATTACTGAGGAGATCGAAGTCCGGGTTATCCTCTCCGCCGGCTCCCTCTGCATCGATCGCGGACCAGATGCCCAACTCCCAGGGATCAGGAAGGCCATCTTCATCCCAGTCACCATCCTTAAAGATGGCCTGCAGATCGAGAGGACCTGCCAGCGGGAACGTGATGTCCGGGCTTGTCTGATCGACCGTCTGCCCGAAATCGCCTTCCCAGCGGTCAAAGGCATAGGCGAAATCCGGAGTTGCACTAAGAAGCAGGATCTGGCCTTCAGCGATCCAGTCGTCTGGGGAAACTCCTCTTCCGTTCTCGAGCTTCAGGTCAGCCGTGCCGGGGCCAACGGCAATCACACTGACCGGGTGCTCCTGGCGCACCCAGGCAACCGGACTCTCAGTCACGCCTGCTTCGTTCGTCATGATGACGAGGTAGTTTCCTGCATCGGTGAGCTGGGCTCCATGGATCACTAAGGCCGGCGACGTTTCGCCGAGGATGTCAACGCCATCTTTCTGCCACTGCCAAGTCGGTGGCGGGTATCCGTTGGCGAGGGCGGAGAGAGCGATCGTCTGTCCCGGGCGGAAGGCCTGGGGGTATGGACCGAGAAGCGGCTCGGGAACAACAGTTTCTGATGCTGTGACAGTCAGGTTCGCGATGGTGCTGGTCACCGTGCCGTGTTCGTTGGAGACTGTGACGCGGTAATCCCCGGCATCCTCGGGGAGAGCATAGGGAAGGGGCAGCATTCGTGATGTGCCAGGACCGATCGCGACACCGTCCTTCTCCCATTGGTAGATGGGAGTCGGGAGCCCCGACGCCTCGACCGTGAATGTCACCACATCCCCCAAATCAGCTTCTATGGATTGGGGGGACTGCACGATCGCAGGCGGACCAACATCCTCCGTAAAGGCAAGAACTGCCGGAGCGCTCATGGCCGACACAGAGCTGGTCGTCAAGGCCACATCATACACGGCCTCGTCGGCCCGAAGGAAAGGAGAGAAAGACAGTGTGCTGGAGGTGGCCTCCGGGATGTTCCTACCATCCTTTCGCCACTGATAGGTGAGTTCATCTCCCGTTGCCGAGACGCTCAGGACGACTTCGCTTCCCAGTGCCACTGTCTGGCTTTGCGGGGGCTGTGTGACCGTCGGAGCGGCACCCGGGGCGGGGGTAACACTCAGGAAGGAGTTGCCGATCCGGATCTCATCCACTGCTCCGGAGGCGACATCGTTTCCGGGATGCATCCCCAGTGAACGGAAACTGTAATCGAGGCCAGGTGTTCCATTCACATCGAGGTCAGCAATGACCGGGGCGTTTTCGCTTGAGAGTGGCGTCGGGTTGATCCACAGGCGGAAGCGGGTCACGTGCGCGAAGTCACAGCGTAGGACGGCCAGGTCAGTGGTGCCGATCGTGGCCATCCGTCCACTCGTCTCATGGTGTAGCAGAAGCGTTTCATCGTGGACAAGCGCAAGGGTCCAACGCCGCTCTCCTGTTTCCGGATTGAATATAGAGCCGACGGCGATTCTTGGATCGTGAGCCAGCGGAGCCCGACCGAGGTAGATGAAGCACTCGTCCTGCGCTTCGGTCTCTTTCCGCACCAGGAAGCTGAGCCACAGGGTGGTCCCGAGTCTGCCGATCGTCGGAGGGCTCTGGGCTGGTTCACGAATGGCATGACCAAACCGCCCAACGACATCCAATTCTCGCCCGGCCAGTTCGTAACTCCGTCCTCCCAGAGCGTGGTTTCCGGTTGTGATAAGTCCATCATAGGGCAGGCTTTCCAGAGCAATTTGGTACCCGGCACCATAGGTGTCAGGGGCAACAAAATTCTGGACATTCCATCCTCCTGCCCAGCCGGCTCCTGAGGTCGCCTCCGCCAGGAAGGGCGGGTGGGGAGCATCATTCGGTGAGAGATTGAAGTCGTCGTAGGCGAGTAGACGGTTTCCGGCTGGGTTTGGTGAGTAGATGACCGAGTCCGCCAGGACTACTGGTGCTTGGGAGAGCCGTCCGTCCGCAGTCATCGCGGCTTCGTCCAGGACCGTCATCTGAACTGTCCCTTCTGCCCGCATGCCTTGGGCTCGAACGACATAGGCTCCCATATCCAGCGGGTCCTCGAGTTCGACGCTCACGGTATCGGCCAACGCATCGCCGCTGACGGCGACATCCGCGGCTGTGAACCCCTCAACGGGTTCTGTGAATGTGACCAGGAATCTGGCTTCGGCCGCGGCAGTTGTGGGAGTCTGTTGAGGATGCAGCGAGACTGTGGGGATCGGGCGCTCAGGCAGGGGAGGGAGTTCGCAGTTTGCCCAGACGAAGAGCATCACCGTGGCCGGTGGCAGATCGAACTCCAGTTCCGGACTGAAGGGCGGAAGGTCACGCTCGTCGATCCCAAGCGTTGGGACCACCAAATTGGTTGCGTCGGGGCTGCCGGTCAGCGTGTACTGCCGGCCACCTTCGGCGGCAGTGAAGGGCAGGTGCAGCGTCACAGGGATGACACGGTCCCTGCTTCGTGACAGGGCGAAGACCGACCAGCGGTCGCCGTCGCGAAACGCATAGGTCTCAACCAGAGGGACGGCTTCCGCCTGATCGCCAGTTGCCGAGAACACTGGCACGCTTTGAGTACGGGTTGCGACTGGTTCGCCTCCGGCATACCGGTTGTGCATCTCGAGGGCGAGGAAGCAGGGATGCGGCCGGAAGCCTTCCAGGACACTAGTGTGTGAGGCCCAGTTGGGCCCGGGTTGGTAACGGAAGAAACACTGGGGAGAAATCCCCCGGCTGGCGTTGTACAGGAAACAGTCCAGCGTGGTGACAGCGCCTGCAAGGCTCTTGCCGTAGATTTCTTGAATGGTGTTGGCCGGAGCGTCCGGGGTTGGGAGATCATAGCCTGGTCCCCCCTCGTAGACGGCCAGCTCGTAGGTTTGCCCTGCTTCCCGGAGTTGACGCTGCGTTACAATGTGGTTGTCAACGGCAGAAAAGTACTCGCGAGGTCCAAACGTGAGGGTGTTTTCGAAGCCTGCATCTGAGAGGAGGTCCCCGGCAACTGATCCCCCGGCTTCCCAGCCCCCGACGTACGCTGTGATATCCGTGATTGATGCACTGGGAGATTGGGTCACAGCCCGAACGCCAAAGCCATCGGAGTCAGGCTGGATGAACCATCCGTTGACGATGAAGTCAATGCGTTCTGAAATGTCTCCCCAGTAAGGGCTCGATTTGGCAACGCTGAAGAAGTACTCGGCAAAAGCGCTGTAGAGGTCCGGGTTGGTGAAATTCCAGGGAGAAAAGAGTGGATTCCAGCTTTCGTTCCCGTACTCGATCCTGATCCGGCTGAATTCTTCCGACCACGGGCGTGTTTGGCCGCACTGGATTCGGCGGTCGCCGTACTCGGTGCCCGCTGGGCCGGCCAAGTACTCGATCAACCCCAGCCATTCGGCCTCGTCAAAGTAATTTCCAACGATCAGCCAGGGCGTTCCTCCGGCTTGTCGGGTTGCTTCCAGGGCGGTTGGGAGGCCGAAGCTCGGCGTCATCACCGAACCTGCGTTCGCGTCCCAAGTCAGCTGTCGCAGGAGTTCCGGGTTAGTCCAGTTTTCCAGCGTCGTTCCCCAGGTCGTGTTGGTTTGTCCACTCCAGATCCGGACGGCCCCCGGACGGAAATCCACCAGCGACTGGCGAGCGCGGGGAACGAGGTCCATCGCGGGATAGTCGGGGTCATGGATGGTGAAGTTGTCCACCCAAAGTGTCCCCGGCCCCATGAAAGACAGAGCGTGTTTTATGACTGGCGACCCGTTACCCGGGTGTGGTGGGCCAACGAAATCGTAGGTAAACTGCTGCCATTGGTCAGTGATGCCTTCGAACTCAGTCTCTATATGTTCAGCATAGTCGCCGGTGAATCGGACCTGTGCCGCCGGGGGTCCCAGGGACTCCTGTTTGAGCCAGACGGACAGTCGGTAGGGGTGCCCGGGCACGAACTGTGGGTAGCCTGACTCGGGTGATCCGTAGAAGAACTGGCTGATGCTGATCGATTCGGCGGTTTCAGTCTCAAGTCGAAGCGATGTTTGGCCGCCATCGGCGGGAGCTTGAGTTGTGGGGTCGCGCCGGTAGGTGGCGGGACCAGTCACCTCCCAGGCCCCGGAAACAGGACGGCGGATGAACGACATGCGTTCGTGGGTCAGTTCAGGGCGCGGGTCATCGGCAACGAGATCGAGAAAAACGATGTCACCTGCGACAACTGGAGGACCGGTCTCAGCGAGGGAAAGCCAGTACCCGTTGGCCTCGCTTGCCCAATAGTCAACTACGGTTGCTTCCCGAAGCTTCTGGAGTTCCCCCTCAACGACTCGATAGACTCGGGCAACAGCCCCGTTGAAAAAGCCATCGGAAAGAGTGTCCCAGTAGCTTGTGGTGGCCCCCTGGTCTTTGATGATCGTGGTCTCAGAGCCTCCGTCAGCGGTGAGTCGCAGTCGCATGACTTGCGGTTCGAAGCCGGGGTCAATGGTCCAGTTGTTGAGGGCTTCGTAATCAATGTTCACCCCAAACCGCTCTCCGGCTGGAGCTAGAACGGTGGTTGTGACCGTGATGTCCGCACGTTCCTGGGTTTGTGTCCGGGCCGCCGCGCAGAGCAGCAGTGCAAGGACACAACCAAGGGCACGGAGGGCCGTATGGGACGTTACTGTTGCGGGGGCTAGGCACATTCGGCGATTGCGTTCTCTCCGGCTTTGCCTCAGCAGATGTCTTCGTCTCCACTGACCTTGTCCTGACAGGACAAGCTGGCAGAGCTTTTCCGAGTATAGGAGCGCAGCAGAGCCTTCTCGCCACTCTCCGGGGCCGCACTGTCAACGCGGCGTGTGAGGCGTTTCCGCAGCCGCTCTTACTCGGCTTGCAGGCATACAGTAGCATATCCGCTCAAGAGGGTTCATGCTCAGTCTGTCGGGACTTCCCGTGGTCTTTGAGGACTCACCTCCTTGATTGATCGTTCGAGATGGACGTCGACTGCGGTGCACAAGGCCCTGCAATGGGGGCATCACGTGCTAAGTTCATGGGGGAAAGCGCCCGCGTTCTGGTGTGGCGTGGCGGTGACCGTGCCTGCCGACGGCTCGCAAAGACATCCAGAGAAAAGGTGAGCATGTCTGAGACACTGGTAGCGACGGCGGCGTTCGGCCTTGAGGCGATCGTCGTTCGTGAACTGACGGCACTGGGCTATGATGAGACGGCAGTAGAGGCGGGACGAGTTCGTTTCAAGGGGGATCTCTCGGCGATCTGTCGAGCCAATCTGTGGCTCCGGACATCTGATCGTGTACTCATTGAGGTAGGGCACTTCAAGGCTCGGGACTTTGGTGAGTTGTTCGATTGCACAACCGCCTTGGCCTGGGAACGTTGGCTTCCGGCGGATGCTCGATTCCCCGTGGTCGGCAAGTCAATCCGTTCTCAACTGAGCAGTGTTCCTGCCTGTCAGCGCATCGTCAAGAAGGCCGTGGTTGAGCGACTGCGGCGCGGTCACGGGGTAAGTGATCTGCCTGAGGATGGCCCCGAGTACCGTATTGAGGTGAGCCTGCTCGATGACGAGGTGAGTCTCACGCTTGACACCAGCGGTGTTGGCCTGCACAAGCGGGGTTACCGGCAACGTTCGGGGCCGGCCCCGCTGAAAGAGACTCTGGCCGCCGCACTGGTCATGCTGAGCTATTGGCGGCCCGACCGCCCCCTACTGGATCCGTTCTGTGGGAGTGGAACGATCCCGATTGAGGCCGCCTTGATCGGCCTGAACCGCGCCCCGGGATTGCATCGAAACTTCATATCTGAATCCTGGCCAGCCTTGCCCCCGGCCTTGTGGCAGGAGGCCCGTAAGGAAGCGCAGGAAGCCGTCCGGAGTGACGTCTCACTGTCGTTGTTGGGGAGCGATTGCGATCCTGCTGCCATTGAGCTCTCTCGCGAGCACGCTGCCCTGGCAGGAGTAGGCGAACACATCTGTTGGGAGGAACGCGATTTTCTTGATGTTTCGAGCTCCCGGGACTATGGCTGCGTGATCACGAATCCACCGTATGGTGAGCGACTTGGGGAACAGCGCCTGGTTGAGCAACTGTACCAGGCGATGCCTGGCGTTCTTGGGCGTTTCTCAACGTGGTCTCACTATGTCTTGCTTTCACAGGCTGACTTTGAGGCCATCATCGGCCGCCGGGCAGACCGGCGACGCAAGCTCTACAACGGGCGGATTGCCTGCACGTACTTCCAGTTCCACGGTCCACGTCCCCCGCAGACTCGGTCGAGTGGAGAGCAGGAAGAGGAGCGAGAAGGGACGGCGGGTGACAACTCTCAGGTGGAATCTCAGAGAGATGTGGTGGAGTGGCAACCGGCATTCGGGGGGGTTCCTGAAGGCGCGGAAGAGCAGGCAGCGACTTTTCAGCGGCGTCTGGAGAAGCGTTCCCGCCATTTCCGCCGTTGGCCCACCAAACAGGGAATCACGTGCTTCCGGATCTATGATCGCGACGTCCCGGGAGTGCCTTTGGTTGTGGACCGCTACGAGGACTGCCTCCACGTAACGGAGTACGAACGGCGCGACGCCCACGTCGCGGGGCAACACGAGACGTGGCTGGAACTGATGACTGACACTCTGTCCGGCACGCTTGGCGTGCCACGCGACAAGGTCTACCTGAAGGGTCGGCGGCGTCAATTGGGGAAGACGCAGCATGAACGTGTCGATACAGCCCGGCAAACGATGGTTGCGCATGAAGGGGGCCTTGAGTTCGAGGTGAACCTCAGCGACTACATCGATACGGGACTTTTCCTTGACCATCGGCAGACGCGAGCCATGGTCCGGAAGATCGCGAACGGCAAGGACCTCCTCAATCTCTTTTGCTACACGGGGTCCTTCTCGGTCTATGCCGCGGCCGGTGGGGCCAGATCAACGTGTTCGGTTGACCTGTCTTCGACCTATCTCGAGTGGGCCCGACGCAACTTGAGACGAAATGGCATCACTGATGACCTACAACACCGCCTGGAAAAGGCCGACGTCTTCACATTTCTGCGGTCTTCGCAGGAGTTGTTTGATGTTGTCATTGTCGATCCCCCAACCTTCTCCAACAGCAAGTCCACCGATACTGTCTTCGATGTTCAGCGCAATCATCGCGAGCTGCTTGAGCTGTCCTTGGCGCGGCTTCGTCCGGGTGGGGCTTGCCTGTTTTCCACGAACCGTCGCCGGTTCAAGTTCGAAGCGGACGATCTCGAGGGAGTGAGCAACATCCGTGAGATCACGAACCAGACACTTCCCCCTGATTTCCAGATCCACGGCGCTCACCGCTGTTGGCGACTTGTAAGACAGGAGGGGGATGACACGATCGCCTGAGTTGTGGAAGCGGGAGCTACCAAGTCTCCGTGACCGCCTTGCAGATGGGGTAGACAGGTGCGGTGTGTCTTTCGAGCGGTTGCATGAGGGACTCGCGCTGAAGGGACGACTTGACTGTGGCCGCAACACCACCCCTCCCAGGGAGGCCGGGTCTTGAATCCTGCAACACGTGTTCTCACGTTTCCGAACGTTGCCTCCAAAGGGTGGTTCTTCCTTTCGGGGCGCAACTGGATGATCGTGTGTCTTGTCGCTGCCTTGGCGGCTCACGCCGGGGAACCGAGATCAGGGGATCGACGAATGGGCTTTCTCACCATCAGTACGGCAGATCTGTTTGCGGCAATGGATCTCGAGATAGAGGGACTTGGGGACGTCCGGACAGCGGTTTCCACTGGGAATTGGCTGAAAGCAGGAGAGGCGTGGGGGCAGTATTGGGCGAGTCGGGTCAGTCCGCGCTACCCCGTGGATCCGGAGAGTTATTCAAAGGGAGTCAGTCAACATCTCCCGACAATCCGGAAAGTGGTCATCGCGGATGCTGACGAGGCATGGGAACGCGATTTCGCCCACGCGACGTACAAGCCAAAACGGGACGGGACGGCATTTGTCTGGGTGGATCAGAACCCGGACACCGCCTACATCGGCTTTCTTTACTTCTTTTGGGTGAAGAATCTAGGGCGCGCCTATGCGCTCACAGGCGACGAGAAATATGCGGAGATGTTCCGGGACATCGTCTGCTCCTTCTGGGATGCCATTCCGGATTTCGACCAGGCCAGTTGCGGGAGTCACAAAGGAGTCGACATCCTCTGGAACAGCGGGCTTGGCAGTTCGTTACGCTGCACGTTGATGATGGACTGCTACTGGCTGATGCGGGGGAGCCCGTCCTTCACGCCGGAACTCCACACCAAGATGCTCAAGATCTTCCTGAGTCACGGGCGCTATATTTTCGCCACTCACATGCGAGCGTATAACCACAGCAATTTCCAGGCTTCTCAATCCGCCTGGATGGTGACTGCGGGCGTCCTGCTTCCGGAGTTTCGCGAAGTTCTTGCCTGGCGTACCATCGGCGTTCAGCGGACCAGAGAGCGCATCGCGCGGAACTTCGATGAGGATGGAGCTCAGATAGAGCAATCTCCGCAATACCATCTGACCGGGATGCGTGATATCACCCGTCTGTTGATGGTCCTGCACGCCAATGGCATGGAGGATGTCTCAGCGGACAAAGCGCTTTGGGGGAAGATGGAACGCGTCTACGACTACACGATCCGGATCACCCACTCGACAGGGCACCTCGGTGTGTTCAACTCAGGTGTGTACGGCACGGAAGCGCAGGTCTTTTTCCCCGTGGGCATGCGACTGTTCGGCTCGGAACTCCACGCGTGGGCCAGCAAGCGCTTTATCCAGCCGGATTTTGTTCCTGTGGCCAAGCGCGTCAGTGAGTATGTGATGTTCATGGACGGTGCGTGGGCGCAGAGCCTGCAAGACGCTCAGCAGATGAGCCTGACGCCGCCTCCGGAAACAAGTGAACTGATGTCTGATTCAGGAGTCGCCATCCTGCGCAGCGGCTGGGACAAGAACGCCTGTTCGCTTGTCTTTGACTTCAACCGCAAACCATGGGGAGGACACCGGCATTTTGGACGACTGTCCTTTGATCTGTTTGCTCACGGTTCAGGTATGGTGGTCAACCCCGGATCCACGATGTCCTACTCCATGCCGGTTTACAGGAGATGGTGCTACCAGACAATCGGGCACAACACGGTCCTCGTCAGTGGGAAGAGCCACTCCGATCACCGGGCAGAGCTGGCCGCGTGGCATGCCGGAGAGCATGTGACACTCGTTTCCGCCCGGATGGAGACGCAGGGAGTGGCGTTCCAACGCACCATCGTTTCCGTTCCCGATGAGTACTTCTTCTTCTCGGACCGACTGAGCACGTCGCAGGACGACATTCCGTTGGCTTGGCTCCTACACACGCCCCTGGCAATTAGCCAGCGCCCTGACGGGGCTTTGTGCAGTGCGCCGGGACAAGCGGGGTTACTGGTCATGCCTGATTCACGGACTCTGACGGAAAGCGAGATCGTGCTGGCGAAGGGATTCTCGGCGGTCCCGGTCAGCTACCACGACGGATACCAGCCGGAAGAGGGGTGGCGGGACGATGTGCCGTACCTACGGATTAACTCGACAACGAGCGCAGATGACGGGGGACGGACCTACGGAGTGCTGCTCGCTCCCTTTGCTGACACCCCGCCGGACGTTGGGGTGTTGACCCAAGAGAGAGAGGGAGTCAGGCGCCACGAAATGCACAGTGTGCTTGTTCGAAGGGCGAGTATCACCGACCAGATCACGATCGATTACCGGCCCGGGGAGCCTTTCTTCCGGATTGTCCGGAGGGATGCGGACGGACGCGTACTGTGGGACGAGCAGTAGGCCGGTGGTCGGGCGTGCCGGGAGTGTCGGGGCATGACTACTGCGTGCAAGCGATTGGGATGCCTCGCTTCAAGCTACTCATTGGTCACATCTCATCCGCTGCCCTAACCGTGTTCGAAAACACGTTTGCCTGCACTACAGTCAGCTCAATTCCGTCGTGAACTGTCCGCGCTTCAGCGGCACTCAACGTCGGGTGCATCTCCATACGGAGTAGAACGCATGTCTGCTGTGACAAACCGAGCCTTTCTCGCTTTGGTATCCGTCGGGGCGTTTGCCTGGACACAGACGTTCTACGTGTCCCCCGGGGGCCGGGACACGTGGTCCGGGCGCCTCCCGTCGATGGACGCCGCGGGAACAGACGGCCCGTTCGCGACGCTTACCAGAGCCCGGGACGCGGTGCGAGAGTGGATGGACGAGTCGAACGCGGTTGGACAACACGCCACAGTGCTGCTGCGAGGGGGACGCTACGAGTCGACAAAGCCCTTCGTGCTGACGCCGCGAGATTCAGGGCGGCCGCGTTGTCATGTCATCTACGCGGCCTACCCCGGGGAGAAGCCGGTGATAAGCGGGGGGCGACGGGTGACCAATTGGCGGAAGCACACTGACGGTCTATGGGTTGCGGACGTTCCGTGGGTGAGAGGGCTGACGGAGCCGTTCACGCAGTTGTTCGTCGATGGCCAGCGATGTCCACGTGCCCGGACGCCAAACCAAGGGGAGTACCTGTACAGCAAACGACTGACGATGCCCAACGGGAAAGTCTGCACGGGACTCACATTCGTCGACGGAGACCTGCAGCCATGGCCCGGTTTCGTGGAAGACGCACGCATTGTCCTCTTCCACAACTGGGTGAATTCCTACAATAGCATCGGGACGGTGGACTGGGATCGGCGCCGGATTCGGTTCTCACGTCCGGCAGGAGTCTTCTTCCTGGGACCGAGCGTGCGGTACTACGTAGAGAACGTCCGGGCAGCTTTGGACAGTCCCGGTGAGTGGTTCGTTGACCAGGCGGCCGGACTGCTCTACTACTACCCACTGGACGGCACGTCCCCGAACCGTTCGGAGGTGATTGCTCCAGTCGTGCAACAGACACTGGTGAAGATCCAGGGCGATCCTGCGCTCGGGCTCTACGTCGAGAACATCCAATTTAGCGGACTGTCGTTCCAGCACACTGATGTCGACCTGTCTCCCACATATCCCCACAGCGTTCAGGGGGCGCACTACCAACGTGGGGCGATCTTCGCGGCAGGCCTGCGGGCGTCGGTCATCGCGGACTGTGAATTTACCCGCTTGGGTGAGCACGCCGTTTCTCTGAGAGAGGCGTGCGCGGACAACATCGTGACTCGCTGCCACGTGTTCGATGTTGGCGGGGGCGGGATCTATCTTTCGGAGAGCCATCCCACGCAACCTGATGAGCATCTATTCACGCTCCGTAATACCATCGACAACAATTTCATCCACGACGGTGGGTACATATTCCGAGCAGGCTGTGGGGTGTTTCTTGGGGGGAGCGCAAGTTACAATCGAGTTACCCACAACGAGATTTGCGACTTGAGCTGGATGGGCGTTCACCTTGGCTGGAGTTGGACGGGACGGCGAGAAGCCTACACACATCACAACGAGGTCGCCCACAACCATATCCATCACTTGGGCAACGGCGTACTTAACGATGTTGGAGGGATCTACACCCTCGGCGTTTCCCCCGGGACGGTCCTGCACCACAACCTCATCCACGACATCACGCGCTTTGAGCGTGGAAAGGAGGGCTACGGTGGCTGGGGGATCTATCTGGACGCCGGAAGTTCCGAGATACGCGTGGAGAATAATGTCGTGTACAACACGCGGGATGGCGGCCTGCACCTGCATAACCACGGTCATCCGTATGGCGATCTGGTCATGAACAACATTTTCGCCTTCTCCGACGATGGCGATCTCATGCGGAACAATGACCATGAGCCGGAAACCAATCATGTGCATCTTGAGCGCAACATCGTTTACAGCTGCAATCCAGAGATATTGAGTGGGAACAACTGGCGGACGCACAGCAAGTTCACGAGTGACCGCAACTGCTTCTGGGCTGTCGGGGGGCAGCAGCCTGGCTTCAAAGGGCGGACCTTCGCGGAGTGGCAAGGTGAAGGACGCGGCATGAACTCGATTGTCGCTGATCCCCGGTTCGTTGATGCAGCCGGGCACGACTTTCGGCTGCAAAGTGGTTCACCCGCCTTGACGCTCGGCTTCCAGCCGATCGATGTGAGCGAGGCCGGGCTCTATGGCACGAGTGACTGGCGGGGACTCCCGGAAGGGATCCGACACCGAGTCGTCGAGACAGCCGAACCGCCGCCGACCGAATGGCCCCTCAAGCATGATTTTGAGGAGTATGATGTGAGTGAGCGTCCCGACGGAGCCGTCGAGGACGAAGGAGGCGCCAGGATTACTGTGACAGATCGACAGGCCGCGTTCGGGAAACAGGGCATTCGCTTCGAGGATGCCTCCGAGGTGACCCTCTGGAAACCACACTGGTTTGTCTCGTTCGATAGCCTGACCAATGATCGCCTGCGGATCACGTGTCGCGTCCGAAATTCCTCTGACCAACCTGCGACCTTTGATGTTGAATGTCGGGACTGGCCGAAGGGGGAGGAACTCAAAACTGGACCGCACGTGCGTTTCTTCCCGGATGGCTCCGTGCGTGTGCCGTTGGCTGGTGGAGGCTGGCGGAGAGTGGCAACATTTCCCTTGGGGACGTGGGTGAAAGTCGGTTTTGGCTTTGAACAGGGCGAAAAGGGAACAGGGGTGTATGAACTCTCTCTTGCCCCCAGCGAGGGGAACTCGGTGGTCAAGGAGGCCCTGCCTTTCAGGAGTGAGACGTTCAAGCGCTGTACCTGGTTCGGCCTGGCCGGGATGGATGAAGAGCCAGCCGTGTTTTTCGCGGACGAAATAGTCATTGAATAGAGCCTGGCTAACGGGTGTCCCCGAGCAACGGGAGGGCAGTAGGCGTGACAGCAGAGAACGGTGATTCAAGGCATGCGGATTTTAGGTCTGTGGCGCTTCGGGGGAATGTGCCCTGGGAGGGACTGGAGGAAGCCGGGGTGTCTGCGGCGATGACCAGCGCCGCAGAGCACGCGCCCCGCGGCGACTGCGTGTTTCGCGGGTTGCCGTTTCGGATTGGCGCACGCCCGGTGCTCGTGAAAGAAGGCGATCGTCCCCGGAAGGTCAGCCTACCTTCCGTCAAGGCCCAGTGGATTGTCTTTGCTCATGTCTCGGATGTCCGGGGCACGGCACGCGATGTCCATGGATTCACACAGAACTCTACCGGCGAGGGGCACCTGGCGGAGTCTGCGGCTGAATACGTACTGTTATATGAGGACGGCACAGAGGAGCGAGTTGAGATCCGTCGCCGCCATCAACTCGGGGCAGTGCAGCCTCGGTGGGGAGAGAACTGCGTGGAGGCTGTGGTGCACACCAAGCCCGGCCCAATTCGCCAGGAACAGCATTCGGGCGCGCGCTGGGGGTGGACGCAGCGGCGGGCCACGAGTAACGATCGTGTTCCATGGATCAATTGGCTCTGGGCGTGGGAGAATCCGCATCCACGGAAAGTGATTACCGGTGTCCGGTTTGAGCCACGTTCCGGCTCCGTGGTGGTGAGCGGAATCAGTTGGGGCAAGGCCTCGAGCAACCCTTTGCGGTGGGAGTCACGGCGCAAAGCAATTCTTCGCTTGCCGAAGGGCACGCCTTTCGAACCGACCCTTGACGGGCAGGGACGGTCACCACATCTGGACCTGGATCTCGGAGCAGTCATTTGGGTGTCCCCACATACGGTCTATCCGGACACGGCTTGGACGGAGGGTTACAACAACCGTCTGCCGGACGTCTCGGAAGGCGATGTCCTGGTTGAGTACACGTGCCACCCCGATGCCCGTTTCCACCTGCCTTCCGGGCGTACCGTTCCCGCTTCGCGCTTGAGGAAGAAGGAGAAGACACGTCAGCTCACCCCGGTGAAAGCGGCAGACCAGCGCGTTGTTGTGCGTGTGATCGAGACGTGTTCCGGAAGTCCCGTAGCCGCGAAGCTGCATCTGCATGGGGAAGCCGGCGAGTATCTGCCACCTCTCCATCTGCACCGGATTCCGAACTCGAACTGGTTCGAGGACTACAGTCCCGAGTTTCAGCACTGTGGCCTACACCGGTGCGTGTATGTCGATGGTGAGACCGAGGTCCGACTTCCCCTTGGCAAGGTCTACCTGGAGGTGTCGAAGGGATTCGAGATCCGCCCGATCCGCCAGGTTTACAGCGTCACGCGAGCGACGAATGAGATTGTCGTCGAGATCGAGAAAGTCCTTCCGTGGCGGGAAAGTGGATGGGTGACCGCGGATACTCATGTCCATTTTCTGTCACCTCAGACAGGGCTGCTCGAGGGAGCTGCAGAGGGCGTGAATGTCGTCAACCTCCTGGCCAGCCAATGGGGCGAATTGATGACGAATGCCGGCGACTTTGACGGCAGGACAACGCACGGGGCCGTGACGACCGGAGGCGACGGCGAATACGTGTTGCGGGTGGGAACGGAGAACCGTCATCACGTGCTTGGACACATCTCGCTGGTGGGCTACAGCGGCCCGATGATTGTCCCGATGACGTCCGGCGGGCCGGACGAGTCTGCATTGGGCGACCCCGTGGAAGTGTTGCTGACTGAGTGGGCCAGAGCGTGCCGGAAACAGGGCGGGGTGGTTGTGATTCCACATTTCCCCAATCCTCGCCTCGAACACGCTGCGACCATCGTGGAGGGCGACGCCGATGCGGTGGAAATGACCTCATGGGGTAACCTGTACGGGGGAATCGATCCCTATTCACTCTCTGACTGGTACCGCTATCTGAACAATGGATACCTGACAGCCGCTGTCGCCGGAACGGACAAGATGAGCGCGACGACCGCTGTAGGGACAATACGCACCTATGCCCGAATGGCCGCGGACGAGCCGTTCACGTATGCCGCATGGATGGACGCGGTGCGCCGGGCGGAGACGTTTGTCTCATACGGACCGTTGATGGAAGTGACTGTGGACGGGCGGCCTCTCGGCTCGCGAATGGCACTACCCAAAGGCGGAGGAACCATCGAGGTCAATTGGTCCGTAGCAAGTGTCACCATCCCCATGACCGGTGTCGAACTTGTGGCAAACGGCGAAGTCGTCGACGGTGCTGCTGTTGACGCTGAGGCATCTACGGGGACCTTCCGCGTGAAGGTTGAACGGTCGACATGGCTTGCGCTCCTGATACGTGGACATTACCCGGACAGACCTGAGATCATTGCTGCTCACTCGTCGCCAGTGATGATTGAGGTCGGTAGCATTCCGCTCTACAATGGCCCTGACGCGCTAACGATCCTGCAGCAGGTTGAGGGAGCCCTCGCTTACTTGGACACAATTGGAACACGCGCAGAGGACAAGGCGTACAAACGGATGCGAATGGTCCTGACCGGGGCTCATAGGAAACTGCACAATCGCATGCACGCCGAGGGTGTCTTCCACGAACACTCAGTGACCGAGGACCACGCGGAGCATCGATGATTTCAGTGGCCAGCCAGCATCATGCGCCTAAATCAGACAGGACTCGATCCCGTTAATGAAGAACCAGATGAATCCGGACGACTCACAGCCTCCCTGCCTGTCACTGGTGATGGCGCTGTGGTGCATGGTCATGTGCGCCCTGATGTCGCAGGCGAGCGCCAGGCAGGGGCTCTTGCAGGACCATTCGTTTGATGCCTACAGAGAGAATGCGCCCGGCGTGTGGGAAATCCGCTTCGGTCACAAGGGGGGGAACTACCCCAATGTCTGCCCGAACTGGCGTTGTATCTCACGGGCAACGGACGAGCCGGAGGCGCAGGACCGCTACCTCTCGATCGAGAAAGTGCGACCTGCCGCCGGAGCGATCTTGATCGGGCAGCGGATCGCTCTCCCGAACGAGCTTCCACCACTCGACCTGGCGATTCGCTATCAGGCCTACTGCTCCGGGGATGACCGGAGCGGCATGGTGGCGCTCTGTGTGTTCAGCCCCGAGGTATGGGATGGCCTCTCACGGGATCGGACCACGGCGACAAACACCGTTGCACGCGGCGACATCTTCCAGGACGTTGTCCATCCCCAGGGCGAGGATGTGACGACGTGGAGAATGGCTCGCACAGGCGGCACGGCGTTGTGGGGTGCGCTCAGACGCAATGCTGGAAAGGACGTCATTGTAGCCGTTTCCTTTGTGACGTGGCACGAAGGGAATGACGAATGGGCGCGTCTCGATGATCTCTGGCTGGGGGATCCTCTTCCATACATCGAGGCACGGGAATGGCCCCGGTTTATATATGAAGAAGAACCGCTGACACTCGAGGTCGCGGCTTCTTCTGACGATCCCACGACTCGCTTCGTGCTCGAATACCGGACCGCAGATGAGGAGATTCCGTGGGTTCAGCTCCCGCTCCTGAACTCAACCGCCGGGCTCTACAGCGCGACGATTCCCGGAACGGCTGCGCGATCCCGGCTCGAGGCACGTGCACGTGCTTCTGAAGGCCGTGATGCCGGTTTGCAGACGGGAACACGGACCATGGAACTGACCGAACGCCCTACTCATCCCAGCCTGTTCTTTTCCGTAGAAGAGCTGAACCGGATGCGGGAGAAGATTGTGATCTATGATTGGGCGAAACGAACATTTGACGGCATGAAGGCCCAGGCAGACTCGTGGTTGAAGCGGACGTTCACGCCGGAAGTGATCTCCGGATGGTGGTGGCATCATTACGGGTGTTCGGCATGTGGGGGGCGCCTCAGCATGGAGGGCCCCAGGCGTCATGTCTGCCGAAGCTGCAGCAAGGTCTGGGACACGGACACACTCTTCCACGTATACTGGTCCAAGGTGCATGGCGACCACGCCAATGCCGCTCGGAACCTGGCCCTCACATACCAAATCACCGGGGATGAGACGTACGCGCGTCGGGCCATCGAGATCCTGACGTGGTACGCGGATCACTATGCGGAGTTCCCCATGGCCGACAAGGGAGGGAAAGTTGTTTCGCAGACGTTGGATGAGTGCGTGTGGCTGCTCAAAGTGATCGAGGCAGCAGACCTTGCCTACCCGGCAATGACAAGGGATGAAGCCCTGCATATTGAGCGGGATCTGATCTACGCGGGAGCGCTCTACACGCGCAAGTACCGTGGCGGCATCCACAACATCCGTTGCTGGCACAATTCCTGTTGGGCGGCAGCGGGTTACTTCGTTGGTGATCCTGAACTGGTTGCCTTCGCACGGGATGACAAGCATGGGTTCGTCGCCCAGATGGAGAAGGGGGTGCTGGAAGATGGGATGTGGTATGAACGGTCCATGGGCTACCACAGTTACACCGTCAGTGCGATCAGTGGCCAGCTAAAGGCCGCCATGCACGCGGGGGACGATCTGTACAGAATGCCACAGGTCCGGAAGTTGCTGCTGTTCCCACTCCTTATCGCTTTTCCTAACCTAGTCCCTCCTTCGCTGAATGATGGTGGTTTCAGCACCCGGGCAATCTCGCCATCCCGACTGGAACTTGCTGCAGCCTGGTATGAAGACCCCATTGCTGTAAGCGCGCTCAAGAAGCGCTACGCAATGGGGGCCACCCGAGGCGGCACAGACGCGTGGCAATTCGGTGAAGCCTTGCCTGAGAGCAATGCCTTCGTGCCCCCCCCAAGCATGGATTTGAAGGGGGCCGGACTCGCGGTTCTGCGTCGTGGAGTTGGGGACGAGGCCATCTGTGCGATGCTTGAGTATGGTGAGCACGGCGGCGGGCATGGACATCCGGACAAACTGCAGCTGATCCTCTTTGGCCATGGTCGACAGCTGTGCCCGGACTTGGGAACGACCGGGTATGCCAACCCATTGCATCCAAGATACTACAAGACGACTCCTGCTCACAACACCGTGACCATCGGCGGAAAGAACATGGCTGGCCGCAACGGCCGGCTCCTGGACTTCACGACCAATGGCCGGTACAGCGCAGCGGTCGGGACTACGGAGAGTGTCTACCCTGGATTCGTACTCACGCGCCGGCTGCTTCTCGGGGATGGCTTCCTCGTCGATGAGTTTGTGATCGAGGGAGACAAGTCTGACACCATTGATTGGTTCCTCCGCGCTGATGGTGCGCTGAGCCTCAAAGGAGACGCAGAGCCGGTTACCGAGAAGGCGTTGTCTGCTCCTTACACATACCTGAAGAATCTCCGGGGGCGTGTGACACCCGACTCGTGGTCTGCTGCCTGGCGATTCGGAAAGACCGGGGCAGACTCCCCCTGCGCCCGGCTGGTTGTGACCATGCAGGGCGAACCGAACACAGAAGTGATCCAGTCGGATGCGCCAGGTGGTGCTCGTCTGGCGCAGCATTGGGGAACGCTGAGGGTGCGTCGCCGCTCGTCCGGAACACGCTTCGTAGCCGTTCACCAACTTGTAGGCGCAGGCAAACAGAAAGAGCACGTAGCATTCGAGGGACGAACCATCCGGGTTGGGGGGCACGTTGTGGACCTGGGATCGGATGACACCGTCGTCCCGATGCTTGCGGAGTGAGCCTAAGGAAGGCGAGCGAGTCATGAACAGCTTTCCACGGGTACGTGTTGCAGTTGCGCTGGTTCTCCCTCTCGTGCACGTGGGACGGGCGGCTGAGCCGGTTGACAGCTGCTTCTCGGATCTTCCCCCTGGGTGCTCGATCACCCGATCTTACCTGGTGTCGGGCGTGCAAAGATCGTCCATCGCCCAGAAGCTTGGAACGCCGCTCTCAAAGCTCTCCAACACCTTCCTTAAGGTCAACGGGGCTTCCATCCGGGTGAACATTATGGAGACGCGTACCGCTGCGGAGGCGGCGACGCTCCACAAGGTGATCACGGCGATGAAAGGCAACCCCGTCTTCTGCCTGCTTCGTGGGCAGCGCGTGATTGAGTTCTGCAGAACAACCCCGAGCACGGCCATACGAACAGCCTACGAGCTTGGTTTTGTGCAGAAGCCTGCGCGAGTGCGTTACCGAGTCACTGCCCAACTCGCGACTGTTGAGCAAGCGGACTACATGTCTCTCAACGAGCTCTCCAACGTTTTCTTCAAGGCGAACACGCGAACCCCAGGCGCTGACTCGAAGGGGCGAGTTGAGGAACTTCTGGAGGCGTTTTCCTTCGGCAGGACGCTCTCACTCCGGAGCGATCGGGCCTTCCTTCGTCCGGCCCGGTATGTCTTCAGGCCTCCCCCGCGGAAAACCGTGAGGGCAGGGCAGGGCACGGCCCGATATGAGTTCGAGGGGCTACCGGCCGTACTTGGAGTGCCGTCTGTACAGCTCCAGGCTGAGATCAGCTGCAACAGCAGTGGTCAGACACCGGCTGACCGCAGTCGGGCCAGGCATCTGCTTGTCGCCACCGACCACTGGCCGGTGAACGACCCCGAGGTCCAGGCCCTGGCCCAAGAGATCACCGCAGGCAAAGAGACACAGGCAGACCAGATACAGGCCATTCTGCGGTGGCTGCAGCCCAACAGAAACATCGCATCTTCAGGTAAGCGGGGATCTCGCTGGGGAGTCAAACGGGTATTGGGGCAGAGATACGGGCACTGTTGGGACTCGTCAGACTGCTTCGTGACTCTCTGTCGAGCAACAGGGATTCCGGCACGGCAGGTCGGTGGATGGTTGTTCGGTGGATGTGGCCATGTCTGGGCAGAAGTGCTGATGGAGGGCAAGACATGGCAGCAGGTTGATCCGACGGGCGGGGGGCGCGTCCCGTGCGGAGTTTTCCACATCCCCTATTTCACGACAGAGACCGGGGATATGCCCATTCTCTACCTCTCAATGCCTGAAATCGAGATTCTCGAGACCCGGTAGCTGCTCCTGCTCTTTCGTTCTCTGACCTTCACCGGATGCTACCTGCGTGGCGGAGGCCCGCCGGGCTGAAGTCGGCGACGCGGTCCGTTCCCTGGGGTTCGCGGCGGGAAGTCATCGAACCGGGGGTGCGAGTCGCGGCGAGTTGCGAGAGAGAACGTCCGAAGCGAGCAAGTCGCACCGGCCGCGAGGTAGATCACGAAGCGCCCGGAAGTCGTGCGTTTACCCTCGATATCGTGGGCAGGGCGTCCGTCTACAGTGCAGGTGATGCCTTCTTCCCCCCCAGTGATCACGATCGTCTCCCACTTGGGTGTGGGCGGCGGCTCAGCCCCCGGGGCATGGAGGCGAATTCGACACTCAGCACGTTCTTCGCGCGCGGGCAGCAAGCCGCACTCCATAACACCTTTGGCCTCAAGCGTCAGCACAAACGGATTCCTGATCAGAACGGGGGCATACACGAGGTTCACAGGTCGCACACCCTGAAGATTTACCAACACGTTCAGGATGCCATCATGGTAATCGTACTCCTCGTTCGCCAGTGGCTCAGGATAGACCCCAGGGCGGAGTTCTCCGACGAGAACATCCCAGTCCCTCGGGTGAATGGCACTATCTTCTGCGGAGACCACCTCAAGCTCATCCTCACGCTCATGGCGTGCCCCGAAGGCTCCCCCATCTCTTCCTCCGGGCCCGGGTGAGGAAGAGAGGCCGGTGTTCCGCTGACCGTTCTTACCGCTCCAAATAAGTGTGGAGACAAACGTTCCCACTATGAGCAGGATGATAAGAGAGGAAACGACGATCGTGCGCCAGGGCGGAAGAGGTGACGTCGGTGACCGAGGGCTCACAGAGAGACCGTTCTGCAGACGACGCAGGTCAGCCTTCAGCTCGGAAGCCGTCTGGTACCTATCCGCCGGTGACTTCTCCAGCATGCGACAAATCAGCTGTGACAGGGCTTCCGGGAGGCCCGGATTGCGTTCTCTGGGGTCCATCACCGGTTCATGGAGGTGGCCATCAATGATCCGGAACATGGTGCCCCCAGAGAAGGGCGGATGTGCGGTCACCATATGGTAGAGCATGGCACCGAGAGAATATATATCTGCGCGGGTGTCGACAGGCGTGCCCCCCATCGCCTGTTCCGGGGCAATGTAGAGCGGCGTCCCCAGGCCGATTCCCGTTGCGGTCACACTGTCCATTTCGGAGCCGGTAATTTGTTTCGCCAGACCGAGATCCGCGAGTTTCGGAGCTCCTTTACCATCGAGCACGATGTTGTCCGGTTTGATATCCCGGTGGACCACACCGTACTCGGCTGCTGCTTCCAGAGCTGAAGCGACGGCCATGGTGATTTCAAGGGCTCTCTCCACGGGCAGCTTCCCTCCAGCATCATGCAGCAACTGGCCGACCGTGCCCCCTTCAATGAACTCCATGACGAGGAAGTGCAATCCCTGGTCGACACCGGCATCGTAAATGCGCACTACGCTTGGGTGGTTGATGAGTGCTGCCGTACGCGCTTCCCGAAGGAAGCGTTGAATGTGTTCCTCGCTGTGTTCAAGCACGTTGGCGTGAAGCACCTTCACCGCCACTGGAATCCCCAAATCCGGGTGTTCCGACCGCCACACTGTCCCGAGGCTTCCCTGGCCAAGCTTCTCACCCAGCGTGTATTTGCCCAGTTGCGTTCCTGTTCTCACGCGGCCGGAGGAGGCGAGTGGGGATGATGAGGACTGCAACGGAGAGGGCGCACCCGCAGGCGGATCCGGGAGAACAAGCACTGTTGTCTGATCTGGGAGTGGAGCTGTCCGGCGCGTCTTGAGTCCTTCGGCGGCCACGATCGTGGGGAAGAGGTCAAGGATATCTGCAGCCAGGTCGGGGTGCTCTTCGGCATACTCGGAGGCCGAGGGTGATTCGCCGCGTCGCAGTCGATCCATGAACTCTGACGCGAGTACTTCCAGCCGGTCGCGTTCTGAAGCAGCGTCATTCATTGAGGGCCTCATGGGGCGTTTGCCGGCCATTAGTGCGACTGGCGAAAGAAGCCGGTCTTTTCAGCCAATATCACGCGGAGGCGTCGGAGTGCTCGCACATAGCGTATGCTTGCTGTCTTCTGCGTGATGGAGAGGATGTCGGCCACTTCTCTGTTGGAGAGTTCTTCGAAATGCCGCAGGGCCAGCACTTCCTGATCGATGGAGTCCATGTCTGCGATGGCCTTTTCCATCATCGCCATCATGTCGGCTCGAGCCGCCGCCTCGCCAGGGGATGTCGCATTGCCCACAAGCTGGATCGCGAGGGCTGTGGAGGTGGCCTGGGGGAACTGAGGAGCGTCGAGGGGCACCTCGCGCTCAGGAGCTCTCATCTGGGCACCGACATGGCGCCTGTGGACGTCGATGAGGGTTTGCGTCAGGATAGCTCGAAGCCAGAGAAAGGGAGAGGTATATGGTCCTTTGGCGTAGTGCCCAAGTCTGCGGTTAGCCGCAAGGAACGTCTCCTGAAGGATGTCATCTGCGTCGACTCTTGCCCGCAGTCTTCCATCAAGGCGGAACTCGGCGATCCGCTGGAGTCGTGGTCGGCACGCATCGAACGCTTCTCCCAGGGCCTCGACATCCCCGCTGCGGAAACGTTCATCAAGATCACTGGCGGACGCTGTGTCTCCGTCGGGGGACTGGGCAAGCGCTGAACTGTCCGATGGCTCGGTCATAAGGAGGTACTATACCATGTCGATTGCATCACGGTTGCCCTTAGAGAGGCGGGACAGAGCCGAATAGGTGGCCAGCCAGTTGTTCCGCAGAGAATTTTACCACGCACCTGTAGACACATCCCGACCGTCTGCGTTTACCTGACTAGAGCCAACAGGCTGCAGCAGAGAGCTGCTCCTGCCGGGCAGGGATTCGCTCGGAATGTGAAGGATGTGAGCAATGAGAACAACTGAAGTGGAGGTCAAGTGCTGCGTTTGCGGACGAGTCAAACACGGCTGCGAGTGGATGCAGGATGAGGCCGGAATGGCGCTCTACTCCCATGGGTATTGCCCGGTCTGCTACCAACGCGCATTGGCTGCGGTTGAGAGCTTCGTCTCTTCAGAGCAGCGTAAGCGTACGGCGGTTCCACCTATGAAGCAAACGTAGGGCGCAGTAGAGTGAACCGCGCCGCCGTGGCTTTGCACGGACGGTGCGGTTCTTGTTGCTGTGGGTGTGGATGAGGGGATCGGGCCGCGGCGTCAGCGGTCCT
>JABHEG010000064.1 GCA_018676675.1 Lentisphaerota bacterium | reverse complement strand
TGTGTGGTGGAGGTCCGCACTCTTCCCTCAACAGCTCAAGTAGTCAAGAAAACAGGGAAACAGGTTTGTCTGGACAGAACCGAACTGAATAGCAGGAAGATCAAGCACGGTTCTGTCTCAAGGACTTTTGACAGAACCTACGTACTCACGAGGAAAACAGAATGAAGAAATCAGCACTGAGTGTTCTTGCAGGGACTGCTGTCTGCCTTGCGCTGACGCAGTCGTTCGCGGCGGAGTCATCGGCCGACGGGACGGTTCCACTCATGGACGGCCAGACGCTTGACGGTTGGCACAAAGTCGGGGGTGGGGATTGGGCGGTCGAAGATGGCGCATTCGTCGGTCGAGCCGAGAAGGCTCGGCTGTACGGGCTTCTCGTGAGTGACAAGACGTTCAAGAACTTCACCGTCCGCTTCAGCTTCAAGTGCGTCACGGGCGATAGCGGCTTCTACATCCGCACCATCATTGAGGAACCCGACAAGGCGAAGGGGCTGCAAGTCCAGGTTGGTCGTGCAGGGAGCGGAACCGGCGGAATCTATGAGAGCTACGGTCGCAAGTGGCTGGACAAGCCTACGGCTGAGCAGCAGAAGAAGATCCTCAGCGCGGATGACTGGAACCGGATGACGATTTCTGCTCGCGGAGGGGATGTTGTTGTTCATGTGAACGGTGTCAAGACGGCGGAGCTCAAGGACGATTCTGGCCGGCCGGAGGGCCACTTTGCGCTCCAGATGCACTCCGGAAATGTCATGCACGTGATGTTCAAAGACATCGAGATTCAGGAACTGCCGTGACCGGGATGGGGGATGACGTCCAGGCCATAGCCAGCAACTCCGCCAATGTGTGTGGCCCTCCAGGAGAGTCGTCGGACTGTCTCGGCTTGGCTTGGGAGGTCCTGGCCCAGAAGCACGCGAAAGAGCGCTGGGACAGAGCTGCGGCTTCTCACCATCGGCTCGGCCGGAAGGTAGAAGGTGGTGGGGAAGCCGTTCTTGACCGCGCCGTCTCACAGTGGGATAGTATGTGCATGGCACAACCGGCACAAACCTATGAGCATTACACCTGGGATGACTACCGTTCCTGGCCCGACGACGAGCGCTGGGAGATCGTTGGCGGCCAGGCGTTTGCCATGTCCCCGAGCCCAGGTTCTCGACACCAGAAGGTCTGTCTTCGTATTGGTGCTGCGTTGGAGGCCGCTCTTCGCGGTCAGCCCTGTGAGGCGTTCATTGCCCCTCTGGATGTAAAGCTCTCCAACGAAGACATCGTCCAGCCCGACGTGCTCGTGGTATGCGATCCTCGCAAGGTCATCGACACGCATATCGAGGGAGCCCCGGATGTGGTGATGGAGGTCGCGTCGCCTTCGACGACCGTACACGATCGCCTGGTCAAGCTCAGGCTTTACGTTGCTTTCGGCGTGAAAGAGTACTGGATTGTGACCCCGGATTCACGCTTGGTGGAGGTTCTGGTGACAGACGGTGACAGCTACCGGATCCACGGCGTTTTCGGGCCCAACGATACGTTGACGAGCCCGACGTTGAGCGACCTGGAACTCCCCCTTGACACCGTCTTCGACTTCCCGACTCCGGAGGGCGAACACGTCAATGAGGTACGGGAGCCCCCTCCGCCGTATCCGGCAAGGGCCAGCCGGAGCTGACCGGCAGCCCCACCATCCCCTCCTCTGCCGGTCCCTCTTGTGTAACGCGTCTGAGCACGATTCAATCGCGGGATGGCACCCGCTCCCACGTTGGTTTGGCCGTCTTCAGCGTGGGGTGCCTGCCATGGCCCGATCGATTCACTACTGGGCAGTTACCCCTCTGATATGCCTGGAGGACCGTGTTCAGGTGTCGGCAACCGCCAGCACTTCAGGAAGTTCAGCTGGGTTCCAGTAACGAAGAACGGTCAGCCTGCCGGGAGGGAGGGTGATCTCCGCTTCTGAGGAGCCGTCGATCGAAGAGACGTAGGCCGATCGGGCCTGGTCCTCAAGGTTGCCGATCGCGACCCAAAGCGAGTCGTTCACGAACAGTGACACGCGGCGGCGCCCGGCGGTTGTCGGGAAGGGGGCATTGGGCAGATCCGCGATTTCCAGATAGACCACGGTGTTGGGTGCAGTCATGCGGCGGAACATCTGCACATAGTCACCGTATCGCTCGCGCCCGGCTGCCCAACTGGCGTTGCCCAGTGGCGCAAGTCCCGCCTTGTCCTGCGCCTTCATCCACTCCGTCCAGTGATCGTACGTCTGTTTCCAGGAGGTGCCGGGGATGTCGAACATGCTCTCCTTTTCGCCGTAGCACCCGTCCTCAAGCCACGGGAACTGCAGGTACGGAATCGCGGCGGCCATGGACAGGTGCTCGATTTCGGGCACGCGCGCCAAGTCGGGGGTCAGATCCCTCTGATCCCAGTTGGTGATGAGTCGACTCCAGTCGTTGAAGCGCAGAACGTAGGGGGGATAGGTCTTGGTCTTCTCGACTGAGGCCAGCACATCCGGGATACCTTCGCCCAGCAGCAAGTAGTCCCAGCAGCGGTCTTCGAACGGTGGTGGTCGGTCTCCGCCGATGTGGGCCACCGTTACGCCTCCCCGCAGCCTGACTTTGGTGTACATCTCGCACAGCAGGTCGTTCCACAGCGCGAAGAAAGCTCTGTCGAGGGCGTCCCGAGTATCGCCCTGCGGCAGGGCGTGTGGATCAGCTTCCGCGAAATGCACATGCCCATCGTTCTCGGGGTTCGCGCACCCCGGCATGTGCGGCCCGATTCCACCGTCCCAGTAGATGCCGTCGAAGCCATAGTCGTCGAGCAGCTTGTCGATTCCGCGCAGGAAGTAACGGCGCCAACCGGGACTGCCCGGACAGAGCCGATCGAAGTCGCAGCTGAGCTCCACGAGATGCCCGCTCCCCCGGCTCCATTCGGGGTGATGGTCGATGTTGGAGACGTCGAGGTAGCCGGGAGATACGTAGGAAATGACTCTGAGATCCCGGCGGTGCGCTTCGTCGAGGAAACGTCGCAATCCCGGCTCGTTGATCGCGTCGAATACGCCCTTGCCATGGACCCCGCACCATTCGTTCCAGTACCACAGGTGTACGACGCCTCTGCCCCATTCCGCGTACAGGTCAAGTAGATGCCAATCCTCGTCCGTGGGATGGTACGGCTTGCGGGTGGGGTAGTGCCCGAATTGGTACCGTACATGGCATGGTTCGTAGTCGAGAATGCGTTGCCTTGCCATACATGCAGTCTCAACGCCGTTTTCATGGGCCCACTTAAGCCAACGCAACCGATCCATCGCGGCCTCCTCGCTTCTGTGAGTCACCATTGTGTTCGAGCAGCATTCCCGGCAGAGCCGCGCACAGCGTGAGCGGGTTTACCTGCCCGTGACCTCGGGCACCACTCCCGCAAGTCGCGGCTCTGTTCACGCGGCGTTCCCGGCAACGCACAACGGGAACCGGCTGCCATGCCCGCCGGGATGTGTCTCGGATCGGAGCTCATTGTTCCCTGAGCGCTGCTTTGCCCCAATACGAGTCGAGAAGGCGCTCCAGCTGTGCATAGTGTTTCTCAGCCAACGCGAAACCGGCTTGGTCAATCGTCGTGAGAATCCTGGACCCAACTTGCGGATCGATGGTCGCCGGGGCCACAGTGAATCCGTGGAGCCAGAGCTTACCCGCTCTCATAATGTCCACCCGGACGGAGAAGGTGCGCTTCTGACCCGGTGGGAGCTCGGGTATGGTAAGGACGACGGGCCGGGGTTGCGGAGTCAGCGCGACTTCGGTCTGGGCCGACCAGAAGGTCCCATCCACATTGCCGGTAACGAACAGTCGTGCCCGGGTCTTGCGGGTGCCGCGCAGGTGGGCCGTGACTTGGATTGCCTGATGGGGTCCGGGATCGAACGGCGGGCCGTTGATGTGGAGGCGGTCGCCGGTAGACTCGATTGAAAGGGCCCGGCCATGTTCGTCGTCATCTACGACCGTCCAGGCCGTGCTGTCCTTCGGGTGCGGTCGCCAGCCGGTCGGGAGCTGGTCAAGTGGTGCATCCGTGAAGTCACAGCTTCGGAGCAGCTCGACGTGCTTCGCCGCGCTGATGGCCTCGAGCCAGGCCGCTTTCCTGTTCTGCAGTTGCTGCACCCTTCCTTCCAGGCGGAGGCGTTCGTCCTCGGGGATTGAGGTAGAAGCACCTTCGATGGCGGCTGGGAATGGCGCGCGGAATGACCGCAGCGCAAACGGCGGCAACGCAAGGTCCAGCGCCCCGGCCCCCACGGTCAGGCCCGTCGCCAGTGAGACGATCTCTGACTGCGTATCCAGGCTCAGTCTCGTCTGCACGGGGTAAGGGGCTTGGTTGACCAGGTAGAAAACCAGGCTGTTGCCGGCGATGGTGGTCCGACAGACTACGGGCTCCAGGTTCAGCGGAAGCGGTGCGAACGGTTGCCTCGGGAGTGGCCGGTACTCGGCAGCAAATTCCCGCATTTCGGTTTCGCGTCCCATGGGTACTTGCCAGCCGCCGTCAAAGATAGTGCTGGGGTCGAAGCCCGCCATCCAGCTTGCGTAGCGCTCCAAATTGTTGCGACCAGCGGGGGCGATCGTCCCGACCAGCCAAGTGCGGCTCGGCATCCAGGCCACGTCATCGAAGTCCTGCAAGCGTGACTCGTAGTACTCATGGAAAGTCAATGCGGCTGAACGGGGACCCCTGGAGTAAAGGCGGTTGACCTCGCCGGAAAGCTGCAGATCGCGTGCGATCGGGCCTCGCTTCTCGCCATACTTACGGACATAGCGCGACTGTGGGCCCTGCCGCACGGGGCGGGTGACAACGATCCCATCGTCGTTCATGTACAATGCCGGATCCAGTCCCTTCACACGGAAAAGCTCGTGTAGGGACTTCCCCGAGGCGTACCAGTCCCGGGCATCGTCGGTAACCAGGATGGACTGGAACGTATTCATGTAGGCGACGTGAAGGGTAAGGTCCGACCGGGCTTCACGCATGGCGTCACGCAGGGTCAGCATCAGGCCATGCAGCTTCCGGCAACGCCAATCAACCCATTCGGTTCGAGCATGCTTGAGAAGCCACTCGTAGCGTTTCATGAAGCGATCCGGATCGTCGCCTCTGATCGGGATCTTCCGCCCCGTCTCCCCTTCGAACAGACGGATCGTGTAGTCGCCGTATCCGTACTCCAGTCCCGGATATTGAACGAAAGCCAAGCCGCGGTGCTGGATGGCAATCCCGGCGAAAGACCGGTGTTCCGCGTACCGGCGGGCCGCCTCCGAAACGATGTCAACCATGGCCTGTTGTACGGCGGGGTGGAGGGGGTTGTAGTGTGGTGAAAGGCGATTGCGCCCCGTTCCGCGACTCCAGAAAGCGCTGGAGTTGACGCCATCATTCCGCACCAGATCGATGTCAGCCAGGCCGGTCTCACCGGAACTGCGTGTGGCCTCGAGCTGTGGAATGAGCTGCTCAAAATCAATGCTCGGGATCAGGTACAGCCCATCGCGCTCAAAGAGTCGGCAGTACAGTTCCAGAAGATCCTTCTGAAACGGATCCCGGCCATCCGGGAACAGGTTCCATTTGTCGTAGCGATGCACATGCCCCGTGAGGGCGGTGGGATAGAGGGTGCTCTGGTAGCCATGACTCATCAGTAGCACGGCATTCATGCCGACGTACGTCATGTAGTCAACCAGGTGGCGTCCGGCATCGTAGAACGTACGCCAGTCTGCCAGGCTCCTTCCGCCTGCTTCAACCTCGACGCCCCCGAAGTTCTCGACGACCTTGGGTTCCTCATAGTAGATGCCCAGCAGCCGCTGGGGCCCGGAGGCGGGAGCCCGGACACGCAGAGCAGGAAGGCCTTTTGCTGCCTCGTACAGCCGGATCTCCGAGACGGCGGCATCGGCGCCGTCCTGCTGGTTCGTCACCAGCACGATGGGCTCACGCGTTCGCGGCCAGAAAATGAGGGAGTGGGCAGCAGGCTTGCTTGCCGTGCGGTGCTCCCCGCCGGTGTGGAAGCCGGAGTCCAACTGGACGGGCGCGAGTTTGCCAACGGCATTGGGTTCGAAGATGGAGACACCGACCGTGCGCCACCCGTCATCCGGATAAGCCATCTCCATGATGTGACAACGTCCGGCATTCTGGACTTCCAGTCGGTAGGCAAACCATCCCATGTGCCCGTGTGTGTCGGTTCGGTTGCCGGCGGGACGCCCTTTCGTGGACGTGACGCGGCATGGACCGAGAGGAAGCGTTTTCATGGTAGTTCCCGGATCGCCTAAATAGGCGTGGCGGTCCTCCGGGTCGGTGCAATCGATGCGATCGACGAGCCGGCGTTCCAGTGCCGCCGGTCGCTCTGGAGGCGCGTCGGGATCGACAACCACGACATCCAGGCGTGCTCGAGCGGAGTCCAATCCCGAGCCCTTCGCCTCTGCGATAAGGCTGCACGCACCCTCCGTCCGGGGGGCTCGGACGGCCACTTCCCACTCCGTCGGCTTGCCTTGCTGAATCACAGCCTTGAACGCCTGCGCGGAGCCGCCATCGATAGTCAGACTCAGGCTTACCGCCACATCTTTGCCGTCGTCCGTGATTGGGTTCGGAATGACCCGCAATGGGATCTTCTCCCCAGGCGTGAGTACCAGGTCCTCACACATCGGCACCAAGCGCAGCGAATCCCTCGGATCCCGTGACACCACGACTTTGCAGCCCTCCTCGGTCACGACGAATGTCTGTCTCTCCGCCAAGATGTCGCTCAGACGAAAGCGCACCGGCTTGGGCCCCAACTGCAACACCACCTCTGCCGACAACGGTCCACGCACGGAGAAGCACGCGCCATCGGTGAGACCGGCAGTGAAACAATCGACCCCGAATGCGTGTGGAGTAACCTCGAACACCCCCTTCTCCCCGGGATCCATCAGATAGCCTTCGGCACGCACGATCGTGCCTCCCTCAACGTCCACCGTTCCTTTCCAGTCCTGTGCGCCACCCCAGCCCCATTCTGCCACGACTGACATCGTCACGTCGGGTGTCTCCGCCCCCCAGGCACAGACTACATGCAGGCCAACCAAGCACACCATGGCAGAGCAGAGACGCTTCGGTGTCATCGCATCGTTCCTCCGAGGGTTAAGCGTTCGGCGCTACTATAGCCGACTGTTGGTCCGAGCGATCCCGGGAAACGCGGTCGGCCTGGCCGCACTACTCCGGTTCAACGGGCGGGGATGCCTCCAGAGCCCGAAGCCTTCGGACCAAGGCAAAACGGAGACACTGACTTAGTGACGCGAAGAGCTCTGAAGATTGTCCCAGACGAAACCACGGGCATTCTGCACGTGTTTACATAAGTTTGGCAGATCAAGAAACGTATCTACCTGAAGCTAAACATGAAGGGATTGTGAGGCATGCCAGATTGTGATTGATTTGTGGGCCGAATGCGGGTAGTTTGAGATGACGATGGTGTTCAGGCGGCATGTGTGATGGGCACATTGACAGGCACACCATGGCTGAGATCCTCATTCCGCTTGGTTCAGCAATTCTTGCCGTGTTATGTGCGTGTGACTTACCAGCCGAAACCGGCATAGCCGTTGGGCCCACGTCCCAAATGGAGGCAAGTGGTGAGGCTGACGTGTCCACTGTGCGGCAGTGAGGAACGCCAGGAGGCTGTTCGACGCAGGGACCATTGGTCGATGCCTCCTGACCGGCGGTGCACCTACTGCGGTGTGCTGTGGCGGCCGGGCACCGCGAAGATCGATGCGTTCTTCAAGGCCGTTTCCGGCGCCGTCATCGGCATGGCTCTCTTGAGTGCAGCATACGCGTTGCTGGCCGGGGTGTTGGGCGCCGACGGGGGCCTCTGGGCCCGGGCGTCACGGCTTGGGGCCAGCGCCTTGATCCTCGGCGTTCTGCGAGAAATGCTGCACGACGTCTGGTACGGGGCTCAAGTTCTCGCGGGCAAAGCGGGTGCGATCGAGGTGCTCAAGAACCCGGCAGAACCGCAAGTGCAGAGCGTTCCGCCGACACCCGATACCCGCTGCCAGATCTGTAAGATGGGAATGACCTCGGACGAGGTCTTCCGCTGTTGCGCAAACTGCGCTGCAGTGGTGCATGAGAAATGCTGGTCGTCATTCTGCCCTCGGTGTCGTGGGGAAATGAAATGACTGGCACAACCAGGTACGGAAGAAGGAGAGGACGGATGAGGCTGGAGAAGATGCTCGTGAGCATGGTCGTGGGGAGTATGTGCCGAACCGTATGCCTGCACGATCGCAAGTGAGCCGACGACCGTCAAGTGCGTCAAATGGAAGGACAGCTACACCTTCTCGAAAGGGGACGTACGCGATTGGATGTACCGGGCTGGGACTGTCGTCCAGGGCAACTACATGGTCCGGGCCGCCCTTGAGTCCATGCCTGAGAAACAGGCTGCGGGTGTGAAGAAGCAGATGGGCTGGTAGGTCAAGGGAGCGATGGCGATGGGATGCCGAACCCCATGGTCTCGCTATAGAACGCTATTGACCACGGAAGGAAAACCAGGATGCGTGTTTGCCACAGACAGGCTCGGTCAAGGCGTGCGACTGGTTGCGCTGTAAGTCTACTCGTGTTCCTCCTTGCCTTGCCCGTCGGGGCTGTTGATCCGGAAGCTGGCCCGGTGAACGCCACGAAGACATTCGCTCGTGTACGGGAACTGTGGAAATCAGGTCAAGTTCTGTTCAGGAAGGGCAATTTCCATGGCGCCGAAGGGCAGCTGCGGGAAGCTGCGGAGCTCCTGAATGTCCTTATGAAGCTGCAAGACGAGCGATTTGCTGGACACTGCCGCGACTTTGCGGTGGTGCAAAGCCTTCACGGCTGGTCGGTCAAGCGTCAACGCGGCAGGTCTATGGAGGGTGAAATGCTGTGGCGACAGTGTCAGGCGAACCCGGACTGGTGTCTGCCTGCTGAGCATGTGAACGCTCTTCGGCCGGCTCCCGCACGGGAGACGTCGTCCGAACCCGTCAGACGCGTTCTTGGCCAATGGGATTTCGAGCAGGGCGACCTGCGTGCGACCACGGGACACGCTCTCCGCTACCACGATCCCAAGGCTGACGACCAATCAAAGGCGAAAACGAAGTTCGGGAGGGCATCCGACTTCGGTTTGCCGGTGCTTGGACGCGATGTTGGGGTGCTGCACACCTTGGGCTATTCTCTGGATTCAGGGCTCGAGATGACGACTGACCCCGAGCCCAACGGAGGAGGGTGCTTCCTTAACCAGTACACCTTGATATGCGACCTGCTTATTCCGGAGGATGGCCTACCTCACGTGTGGTGGGCTCTGCATCAGACCTGGCACTTGTCCATCAACGATGCGGAGGCCTGCTTCCACCGAGGCAAGGATGGGAAGATCGGGATGGGGATCCGGGGAGCCTATGGCGGGGAAGGGAATGAGCTGAAGCGCAATACCTGGCATCGCGTTGCCATTGTCGTTGATCTGACCAAGGCGGGCGACAACTACTTCAAGTATATCGACGGGAAGCGCGTGGGAGTCCAGCAAGTGGGCGAGATGACGTTCGCTGATGGCAAGTACGTTCGTCACCCGATCGATGGGCGGCATGCCATTCGCCCAGTCAGTCTGCTCTTCACGGATGACAACGAGACTGGCTACCTCTTTGTCAGCAGCCTCCAGTTGCGCAACTATGCAATGACAGAGGGAGAAATCGCAGAGCTTGGCGGACCTGAGCCTGACGGGATTCTGCGGAGATTAGGGGAAAGCCGCGAAGCCCAACAGTAGCTGCTGCGGCCCCCACAGGGCCGGAGCAGCAGAGCACAGTGTTGAACGTTCGGTCCGAATCGGGCCAGGAAGGAGTCCATCGATGACAGGAGTGCTGATCGTGCTGAACTGCCTCGTCGTGATTGGGATCGCGGGGATCTTGCTCACGAAGTACCGATCCCTCCGCGACCCCGGCCTGTTGTGGTTGGGCGTAGCGCTGGTGTTGTGGCCGTTGGTTTCCTGGGTGCTCGGATCTGGCGAACGCCTCTTGATGGACCGACTGGCCGCAGGAAAATCCGTCGGCATCTACCCCTTTTGCTTAGTGGCGCAGGGCAGACTAACGTTGGTCAGCCTGACTGCGATTCTGTCCTATCTGCACCATCTCGTCGGGGCCGTCCTTGCCCTGGTTGGCGTGGCTCATCTGCGCACGGCTCGCCCGGCCGGACCATGGCCCGCATCCGGCGCGGACACGCCGCGCTCCTGATCCGTCATGCCCGCTGGAAGAACGGTTGGAGGGCTACCTATGAACTCGTCGCCTTTTGCTTGGTTGTCAGACGGCCAGAAGGTCGGTCGTTCTGCCGAACCAGCCCCCGCAACGGCCGGGGATGGAGGATTCTAGCATGCTGAATATGCTGACCCTGTTCTTTCCCCCAGACGCACTGGTCTTTGCCGCATACCAGGAAGTCCCGAGCGTGTTTCCCGTGGCAATGATGCTCATCGGGTTCCTTGTCTTCGTAGTCATTGCCGTTGCCTGGAAATTGACCAAAAGCGCCTGGGGAGCGGATCAGAAGCAGTTCATGCAGGAGCAGGCCCGGCGACGGAATGGCGAACTCGAGAAGGGGTCACTTCTTCGCAGCCCAACCCTCCGATTTGTCACGTCCCGAGGTACGGAGGCCAGGGTCTACCAGGCCGACGACTCCGGACAAGATGAGCGCATGAAGACCTGTTTTGAGACGGACCTGTCTACCTCTGTTTCCTTGCGGGTCACGCCCGAAGTGCGCATCTTCGGGGTAGGAACTGTCTTTGGTCAAGATGTTCAGGTGGGGAACGAGGAGTTTGACAGGAATTTCGTGGTGCAGGGCTCGAGTGAAGACGGCGTCCGGAGATTGCTGAGCAGCGAGGTGCAGCATTGCCTCCTGGCTGTGAGAAACGAAGAGTACTCGCTCGAAATCGAGAGAGGAACGATGGTCCTTGGCGTTGGCCGTAGACTGGACGCGGCCCGCGAGATGGACACATTCATTGAACTCGGGTTGCGGATCATGAACTTGATGGCGAAGGTCTAGAGCTGGGGGAGTGTATCCCGGACCAGCGGTTTCACCAGGCCGCGCCATCGCGCGCCGGTGAGTCGCGCCGTTCCGCCGGACAGAAAGGGAGAAAGACAATGGCCTGTTCACCGATGAGCTTCGCGTCTCTGCTTCCAGTCGCTGTGTGTGCGGGACTCCTGACGGCTTGGTCTGTGTTGGCGCAGGACGGTCCGGAGCAACGGCCAGGCGTGCACTACTCGTTCGACAAGGAGGAGCCTGATGTCGAGGAGTTCGACACTGATCCGGGCCTGGCCGTCACCATCGAGGAAGGCGAGGTCCGTGTTGCTGGCACGACCTCTGACCGCAACTGGCGGGGAGACGGCATCGCGCTCTCTGTCGAGGACAAAGGTGGTGCGGCCGAGGTCTCAGGCAAGTTCCGTCTTGCCAAGCGCCGGGCGAGTGGACTTGTCTGCCTGGGCTTGGAGACGGAACGAGTCGGCGTCCTCTTCCTCATATTCGAGTGGCACCCGAAGAAGACCGCCTATTGGATCCAACCAAGCTCCTTGAGCATAAAGAGCAAACTCGAGAACGGCCGCGGTGCACTCCCTCCGATCTGGAACGAAGAGACAGACTTCAACACGTTGAAGGTCCGGCTACATCCGAGCCGACTGTCGGCTGAGTTCCTCGTCAACGACACGCGGATTGACGCCCTGAGACTCGATGAAGAGCTTGGCAAGGTCCTTTCGGTCAGGCTGGTGCTCCAGACACCGGCACAAGACCGGGAATTCGACATTCGCTTCGACGACTTGGTCGTCGTGTTCCAATGAAGCGAACGCAGGACATTCCCCTTTTCCAGATCCTCTCGGTCATTGGCGCACGATTCGCCTGTGGTCGGGAAGTGCGGATTGCCTTCAAGGAGAGAACAGCGGTTGGGAGCAGTGTTCCCTTTTCCGTGCTACCTGATGGGTTCCGCAGAGAGGGCGACCACAGAGATGTGGCCGAACTCAAATGCCCGGCGGGAATCAGATGAAGAGAGTACCCTCAAGGATCATTGTGCCGTCAATCGGGGTCCTCCTCGGGCTCTGCTACGCTTGGGTTGGTCTGGGACGAGACTGGGGCGAACCCGTGCTTTTCTCAGCCCTGCTCCTGGTCTGTTTCTCAATCCAGAGCCTGGCGGCGGAAGGAGAGGACAGATTTGGAGAGACGCTGAAGAGCATCTCGATGGCCGTGAGCCTGGCGTTTTTCATCGGGGGCTATGGGCCAGGGAAGGAACTCGTGCCGTTTGTCTCGGTGTTTCCAGGAGATTGCGGGGCTATCGTGCACCTGGCAATACTCGTGACAAGCGCTGCCTTGGTCAACTGGGGACTGCACACGGTGCTGTCCCGCGTTACGGGCTTGCCCTTGCCTCGAACACGCAATCCACTGGGAAAACTGCCGCTTGGGCTTGTCGCGTTCGCAGCCTTTAGTGTGGCGTCTTTGTTCATGGATAGGATCTGCGACGCCCACGCTGAGCACGAGTGGCTGTGGGCGCTGGATCTCGTTCATCTGTTTGCCCCGGTGTTGCTCGGCGTTTTCATCTACCGACTGGGGATCAGGCTTCTCGCGGCGGCGACAACCTGGACCCGCCGGAGAAGAAATGGCTCGGTGCGGTGATCGCAGACAGACTTGGGCAGTGCGGATTTGAGGAGGATGCATCGTGAGCGCGATATTCGGGCCACCGAAATCCATCCCGGAGTTCTCCGAGCTGTCGGCCGAGGAGCGACATCGCGTGTGGACCCGTTGCCTGGAGCAGGCAGAGAGCGGTTCCGCCTATTGCCGGGTGCGTGGACAGCTCACCGTGGCCATCCTCATTGGGTGTGTCTCTTTCGGTCCGTTGTACGACTGGCTGGGCAATACGGCTGCGGCGGGCCTGTTTTTTTGCCTGGCGACGGCGTTCGTGGCGGTTGCCGTGACCCGCGATGCCAAGGCTCGTGATCACGTTGCCGACGCAATGGGTGAACGTCAGGACGCATCGGAGCAGCACCAGGGAAGTGGAGTCGGCACCAACTGGGTGGTGGTCAGATGTCTGCTCCTGGTCGTAGCCCTGTTAACCACCATCCTCGCCGTGGCACTGGGTCGCCACTACGACCTGGCCGGAGGCTATGCCCTCGCTGTTGTGGGATGGTGGGCTGTCTCGACCGTTCTGACCCTCGCGACTATCCGGTACCGACTGCTATTCGGGTCGACTATCGTGATCGTGGGACGTTTTATCCTCTCCGAAGCCGGGCTGCTTGCATCGGGAACACCACACTGGGTGGCGCTTGTGTTCGAAGTGACCGGCGGGCTCGCAGTCTGCTGTTGCCTTACTGCGTTGCTTGGGAAGGCGTTCCTTGACCGCCGTGGAGCTCGGCGTCCAACGGAACATGAGCAACCGGGTGAGTAGCGGCAGTCCCCCCCCTCAGCGCATCAGCGACGACACTCGTTCAGCTCAGGTTCAGATGCTGTGAAGATCTGCGACGAGGACGGCCTGACCAATGTGGGAGTGGGTGCCATCCCGCGATCGCCCGGGGCTCAGAATATCGGAGCGTGGCAGCTCCTCCCACACTGAAAAGCCCCCTCATCGGAGCGTGGCAGCTCCTCCCACACTGAAAAGCCCCCTCATCGGAGCGTGGCAGCTCCTCCCACACTGAAAGGTAGCCCCGCCAAGGATGGCCTGACCAATGTGGGAGCGGGTGCCATCCCGCGATCGCCCAGTCGGCAGGCAACGTCGAGCGGCTGCATCGGTGCACTACTACGGGCGCGGCAGACGCCAGGTTCCGTAGTCGGTGCCGACGTAGACCGTGCCGTCGTGTGGGCTGACGGACAAGCCCCACACGGTGAGCCATGGCCCGAGATTGCCGGTGATATCCTCCCAGGTCATCCCGAAGTCGGTCGAGCGCGAAACCCCACCTGAACGCCCTGCCCAACAGTGCATCTGTCCGGCATGGATGATGTTCGGGCGGGTTGCGTCTACGGCCAGCTCGGCATAGAGCATCGCCCCGAACTGGTCCTTGGTCAGGCCATGCTCGTCCGTCCTCAGGGACCACGTGTTGTCGGCGAAGACCCAAATGCCGGTGTAGGATGCGGCACAGTACACGCGTGAGCCGTCGCGCGGATCGCAGGCCATGGCTCTCAGGGTGCCGGTGATCTTGCCCGGCAGGGCGTGCCAGGTCACGCCTCGGTCGGTGGACTTGAGAATCTCGTATTCCGGGAGTCCCCCTTCCTTCCGCCCGAGGGATCGTGACGCGAACAGGATATCCCCGTCCCCGCGGCAGATGGTACGAGGCGAGTGAGCGATTGGGTCCCACGTGTGGCCACCGTCGTCGCTCCGCAGGCCATTCTCGCCGGCTCCGACGTACAGGACGTTTGGGTCTTGCGGATGAAACGTGGGGCAGGGATAGCCGGCCTTCTCTGTCCGGACTACCTCCCATGTGGCTCCCGCGTCCAGGCTCAAGATGAGTTGGCGCTGCGTCCATCCGCCGACTGATGTCAAGATGCGCTTGGAGTCTGGGGCCGGGTCCCAGGCTCCCTCTCCGCAGGACATGGGATGGAACTTGCGCAGCGAGTTCACCCAGGAGAAGGTGTCTCCTCCGTCGTGGGTGATGGCCGCGCCGTGATCGGTGTAGAAAACCATGAACGTGTTCGGATCGTCGGGGCGGAAAGAGACATTCTGGAAGCGGCAGCCGCTGATCCCGTTGCTGGAGTGGCGCCACGTCAGCCCGGCATCCGTGGTCTTGTGCACGCGTCCACCGGTGAAGGCGGTATTGGCCTCGGTTGGGTGTGCCGCAACGCCCTCGGCGAAGTACGGCGTACCACCGAGGAACTGGGGTTCCCATTCCCCCATCGGTTGCCAGGATGCGCCACCATCACGACTGCACCCCACGCGGCCCGTGCCGCCGGTGCATTGGGCTCCGACGTAAAGAACATCCGGATCAACTGGACTGATGGCCAGGCGTCTCCAATCGCGCTTGTACAATCCCTCCCCGCGCGGGGTGAACGTGCGCCCTCCGTCCTGGCTCCACCACACCCCGTCCTTACCGAGGGCCACGTAGACAATGTTCACGGACTTGGCGTTCAGGGCCAGCCCGTAGACCAGAGCCTTTTCCGGCAGTCCCCGGCCGATGCGCACGAAGGTCGTTCCCGCGTCGTCGGAACGGTGCAGTCCGTGGTTGCCCGCGACGAAGAGGAGATGGTTGTTGGTGGGATGCAGCAGGACAGCGTGGATACGCTTGCGCTCGAATCCCAGTGCTGTCCAGTTTTCCCCACCGTCCAGGCTCTTGAGCAACCCACGGTTGTGGCTGCTCGCATAGATCACCCGGCAACGGGTTCCGTCGAAGCTCTCCGGATCAAAGGCGAAATACTGGTTTTGCGCCTGCGTGCGCAGCGCGACGGCCTCGCACACCCGCTTCCAGGTGAGTCCCTGGTCCTCGCTGCGACACACGCCTCCGACGCGCGCGCTGGTGAACTTCTTCAGGAACGCAGGTGTGATTTCCCTTCCGTCCTGAGGCGTGCCGGCTCGCGAATTCAGGCCAAAGGCGAACAGCACGTTCTCATTGAGTGGATCGAATGCCACGGATTGGACGCCATTGGCTCGGAGTCCGTGATTGCGCATGCCCCAGAGCTTGCCGCCATTGGTTGAGATGTAGACCTGAGCGGTGTCGATCCCGAGTGCCATGCATTGGGGGTTGGACGGCGAGATGGTGATCGTGTACACCATCTGGCCCATTTCCCCGCCCGAGTGTCCGTTGGCCTTCTGTGCAGCGGTGCGCAAGGGTACGTGTTGCCACTCGGTTTCCGCGGCCGGCGTACTCCAGGCCAGGCTGAGCACGCTGAACGATAGGGCGAACATGGTTTTCCTCATCGTGCGTGCTTCCTTCGGGGTGCTCTTCAGACTTGCCTTGACGGGGACGGCGTGGTCAGTGCACCTGCATTGCGATTGGTATCGGGCCTGACAGCCTTCAGGCTAAACGCCCTAAACAGCTACCACCGTGGGCCGCCGGGGCACTCTTCGCGGCAGGCGTCGAGTGCCGCTTCCATGTTTTCAGGCGGCGTGAGGCGTCCGGGGTAGAGCTGCACGGCCATCGCCCTGGAGTTGGCCAGGACCTTGATGCGTTCCCGGATCTCATTCGGGGAAAGGTGCGCCAACTCGTGAGGAGTCAGTTGGACCCAGAAGTTGTGTCCCAGTACCTCATACATCTCCGCGAAGGTCACCTTCTCGGTTCCAGCTCCGTGGAATTCATCGAATCCCAGGTCGTCGCGAATGATGCGCAGGTGCTCGACGTTGAGCAGTTCACTGTGCATGTAGATACGGGATGCCCCCTCATATACACGGTGATACTGCGGCATGACGAACTCCCGGAACATGCTGGGTGAGAGCAGCCCGGCAAAGTCATCACCAACGGCGCCGCCTACAGGCACGCCCGTGATGCTCTGACACCAGTCACGAATTGCGAAGTGCGCATCGGTTATGCGTTCAAGCAGGCGATGGGCCAACTCGGGTGCTTCGATGAGGGCGGTCAGGAATGCGTTGCCACTGACGTCGCAGGCGTCGGTGACGGTTGAGGCAGCTCCGGCCCCCAGGCCCATCTTGATCCCCTGGCTGTTGTAGTATTCCCAAGCCTTCACTTTGGCCGCAAACACGGGGCAGTCAGCCGGCGCGAGTACGGGCACGGCATCCACATCGTTCATGTCGGTGAACGGATTCGATGCCGGATCGGTCCAGGGGACTTCATCGTCTTCCGAGAAGACCCGGCGCATGCCGAACAAGGTCGTCACCTCGACTCCCGGCACGTCCAGGGAGGTATGAACGAAGCGACCCACACCCCAGCGGCGTTCTGCCTCTTCCCGCGCCTTGAGCTGGGCCGTGAGCGTCGCCTCGGGACAGCTGTAGTAGTGCCGGAAGGTCACGCCGGCCAGATCCGTGGTCGCGATGTTCAGGAAGGCGATGTGCCATTGGGGATCCATGGGCAGTCTCTCCTTGTCACGGGGCATCGGTGCCGACAGACGTCTTTTTGAGTTCCTGATTGAGTGGCGCGAGCGGGTCACCGAAGTATACCAGTCGCCAGGGAAAGGAGTAGGGGCCAAGCAGGCTTCGAGCGGCCATCCCCAACGGGAAGCCGTTGAACAGTCGAGCCGCAACCCGATCAGGCGTAACGAAGGCCTCAAGCAGGGGTTCCGACATGGACCCGAAGTACGTGTGTGCTCCTGCTTCGAGCCAGCGTCCCAGGATGCTCTTTGGGTCCCGTGGGCGCGCCGCTGACCCACTGTGGATGATGTGCACCTGGCAGGGGACGGAGTCCGGGATGTCTTCCGGCTTGGCTTTGCCTCCGCTGACGGACCAGCCGAAAGCCCCCCCGGAGCTGTTGATGAAGACGTTGGTGGCTCTGTTGCCGTTCGCGGTGAGCGCTTTCCACCTATCTATGGTGGCCTCCTTGTGCCGGGCGGTCTGACACGGGACGATTTCACCGAAGGCGGCGGCGGCAGTCCGAGGCGAGTAGTGTTTCCAGGGCGCTCCGCCTTCTGAGTAGCGGGAGAAAAAGAGAGCCTGGCGTGGGGCCAGGAACAGCGAACACATGGCCCGATAGACTGCGGAGCCCGCGTCACCCATAAGGCGACCGGCGATGCCCCACCGAGCCCCATTGTTCTTGCGGGTCAGAAGGTCGTCCAAGGCTCGAATACCCCGTTCTGCATCGCGGGGTGAGGAGTGATAGCGGAACGGGAACTCACAGGCCAGCGTCAGTCCATCCAGGCTGTCCCCATAGCTCTCATAGGGCACACCGAGTGCCTCAATTTGTGTCAACATGGTCTTGCGCATCTCTTCGGCCGCAGAGAACGACGGAACACTCTCGAACGGTCCGGGGGAGGAGGCGAGAATGACGGGTTGATAACGGGCAGATGCGAGGGCCATACCGGCCAGGGCAAGCGGTGAGGCGGGATCGATGACGACAGCCCCGATCGGGACGCCTCCGCTTGCGGCGATCATCTGCGCATTGAGGTCATCCAGAGAGGGTGTCGCTTCGGCCACTGCGCCGATGGAGGAGAGCAGCGTCCGCAGGATCGTCGGTTCCGTTGGGGAGGTGCTGCTGGTGCGACCGGGCTCGAGCTGGACGATCTCATCCGGTTCGAATGCGCGGATGAACTTGGCGGTCCAGGAGGTATTGCCGAGGAGGACAGGATAGACGCGATGACTGTCCCAGTTGGCCAGTTCCGCACAGTAGCTCGCAACGTCTGGCGCGATCTTGACAAGTGAGGCAACCGGGCGACGGAGCGCATAACGGTCTGTGGGTGTCTGAAGGCGTTGGGCTGCTGCCAGCGAATCACGAAGCCAAGATACGGACGTGAGTCCGGAAAACTGTGGCGCCAGAGTGGTTAAGAACGCATCGGCAGCTACACCGGCCTCGTCACTGAACGGGGCGTAAGGAGAGAGCAGTTGATCCAGGGCAAAGAGCGCTTTGAGGTCAATCCGCAGGGGCGGCGTGTCAGCCTCTGCTTGATCCCCGGGCAGATGGGTTCCGAAGAATGCGTCGAGTTCCTCTGCTTCTGTGTATGCCCCCAGTCGCCCGAGGAGCTTTCCGGAGGCATCGGCGAGGATGAACTCCGGAAGATAGGTCTTCCCTGAATCGTCCTTCATGTCGATGTCCATCTCTTTGAACCAGTTGCGTTCTCCCCAGGCGCCCATGCCGACAACAGAGAGCTGTCTCGCGTACAGCTGCGAAATTGCCTCGCACAGGAACCGATAGGAGAGTACTCCCGGGCTGGCGGTGGCCACAAAACAGACAGCAGAGCGCCCTCGTGGGTTGTGGGCGTATTCCTCAAACCTGTGGACCATCATCGCGTTCTCCGAGAATACCGTGCCGGGGACCATAGTCAGGAAGAGAGCGGTCAACAGAGGGGTGCACCCTCGGTTCCGACACGTGGCTTTCTTGGGAGATGACGTCATCGCTATCCGTCGCTCATTGGTTTCAGGTAGCCATACCAGACCACACTCGTCCACGGGCGCTGCAGGCGAAGGGAAGCATCGATGCTACTGCTGGGCATACGCCGGGGCTTCCTATCAGTACTGGACCCTCAACTCGCCGCCATGGGGAAGATGAAGCATGAGTCGTTCTCGCTCGTAGGTCCAGCCCGTCCCCACTTTCCCTTGCCGATGGGCGATGGGGTGACCGTCCAGCTCCACGCGGGTTGGTTTCAGGCCACCAAGCTCGATCTCGCATGGCCCCCGAGACAGCATCCGGAACAGGGCACACTTCCCGAGCTGGTCGAAGCTGGCAGCCACCAGGTCGGCTTTGCTCCAGTCCTCCAGCCAGACGGGATCGTCCCGGGTTTCCACCAAGGCGTGGAGGTACTCGTGACACGCGTTGTTTCGTTGGTAGAATACCTTGAGAAAGCGCCGGACGAGATCTTGTGTTGCCACTTTCTGGAAGTGTCTGCGCACGGTGGCTGTGTCAACTGCGGGGTCGCGGACCTCGAACAGCATAAGCTCGTAAGCAGTGATTCCGCCGGTTGAGCCGTGCCGCCGGTTCAGCTCGGCACAGAATGCTTCGCTGTTCCATTCCGGGTACAGCTTCTTGTAGAGAGCGTGGAACTCGCTCGTCTGTCGCGGCATGAGGCGGTAGAAGAGATCTGGGGATTCATAGCCGACGCCCTCAGCCACCAGGCTGTAGTAACTCCACTTCTGAATGACCACGTCCTCGCCGCGCAAATCGTCGGGAATGAACGTCTGCCGACCTATCCGCCGGGACTCCACCAGTGTGGGGATCTCGAACTGCTCCGGACGTTCGACCATGCTGTGCTGGACCTTCCAGGGCTTGGCGTCATAGAAGCCGTTTACCCAGGTGCCGAGATTGAACATGGCCAGGCGCATCGCAGCGTGCTTAGCGTGGAGGTATACGCCCTGCTGCCAGGCAGACTCGTCGCCTACTTTCTGGGCGAGTTTCCGGAAGCCGATGTAGCCTGGGTAGCAGCTGGTGTCGGTCCAGCGTGCTCCGCTCTCGCAGCCGGAGGCCGACATGCAGGCCCAATCCTGCAGAACCTCGAAGAGGCCTTCGATTCCCTTGACCAGATTCCAGTTGCGCTTCACGACGTCCCAGGAATCGGATAGTTGTGCCAGCTGGTAGATCCGGTACAGCCCGAGCCCGTTGCCCCACTCCAGATCAGTCAGAGGCCGAGTGGCATGGGTAAGAGAGACGCCCTGACTGCGCAAAGGGGGTATGGAGTATGACACGTAGTAGGTACTGCCGGTGTAGGGCTCCGTGCGCTTGAACCAGATCGGCCGGACGAGATTCTCCCCAATTTCCGGTGTGAGCATGATACTCTGGCCGAGCTCGGTCTGCCGGAACAGTTCCTGGTCGTCCAGACAGTCGATGAGGTAATCGCGCGCATTGGCCTTGAGGGCCTCAATGGAGTCCTGTTCCATATACGGCCAGATCAGAGCCCATTCGGAGATCATATTTCCGGCATCGACGATGTTCCGGTCCGGTCGCGTCCAGTAACCCGGGAATAGTGTTCTCGGCAAAGGCCGGCTCCCGTCGTGGCGGGCGATCGAGTGGTTCTCGCGCACTTCCTGAGCGGTTTGCGAGCCCTTCGCCCAAGGCAACGGGATCCGTGTACCGGCCGGCGGAATGGGCAGCTCGTAGGACGATTCCGTGCCGCCCACTACGGCCTGCAGCGGCCCATACAACGTGGGGAACGCCAGGTCCGTCACCTCGTCCAGCAGATGGACGCTCGAACAAGCGGTCGCGGCTACTCCCAACACCGGTGGGTACGGTGCCAGTGGGATCGATTCAAAACCCCAGGCGTTCTGGAGATGTCGGTGCTCAAATGCCTGGTGAATCGTGACCACACCCCGCTCCGGATCGACTCGGAAGGACTCCTTGCAGTCGACCGCGTAGTCCAACAATGCCTTGGACCAGAATCGACTGCGGCGGACGGCGTCTCGTACGAAGCCCGGGTCGGCAGTCTGCGCGGGGGAGAAGCCTTCCATGCCAAAGGGCTCGGCCAGGATTGCGTAGCCCACCTCCTTCTCGAATGGCAGAGTTAGCGACGTGAGCTTCCCCTCTTTGAATTCCGGTACCAGTTCGGTCGGGTTGCTCTGAAGGACCACTAGAAGCGGCACGTCGGGGTAGGCCCGGCTGCCGCTCAGGAGAATCCAGTTGTCGGCCAGTTTGCCGTCGGTGTTTGCGCGGTAGACCGGGACGCCGGGTTGCAGCGTGCGGTGAGTGACGCCGGTTTCAAGGGGCAGGATGATGCCGTTGTACCCAGGCGTGCGTTCCAGATTCAGTTGGAGCGCGCGTTCCTGTGTCTCGATCAGCACGCCGGGATGGATGATGTTATAGGTTACGCCGACGGCGAAGCGGCTCCCCTTCTTCCTGCCGAAGTAATCGCCTGTCGCGGTGAATTCGGTCCTCCACGTGACTGCCACCCAGTTAATGTTGATGTCGTCGGGCGGTGTCACGGCGCCCCAGATGGGGTCGATCGCGGGGCTGTTTCTCTCGGCTTGAGGAGGATCGAACGAAACGGCCCAGCGCAGCTTGTTCAGGTTCCGGGGATTGCCGGCCAGGTGGGCCTTCTGAATGGTCCCAAAGTCGGGGTAGGTACAGCCGAGCAGCCCATCGCCCTTGGAGAAGCCAAACCGTCCGGCGCTGGTGATGGCCATGCCCAATCCGGGACGGAACTCCGGGCTGTCCATGGAGGCGGCGTCTGCCGACGGCAGGGCGGCGGCGGATCTCTGGAACGCCGGAGGAAATGCGTCGAGTGGCCCCAGCAGCGTCTGCGTTGGGGCGGCAGCCGCCAACCCGCCCGGAACCACAGCCAGCGACAGCCGGAGGACCAGAGACGTTGCGTTGCACGTCATCATCCCGACTGTTCCTCTCTACGCTCCGAACACCGTTTCGCGCAGGCAGCTGTTTGGTTGGTGTGCCCTATCTCTACCGTTGACGTAGACCGCGTGACCAGCGGACCCTAATGTACCTGTGACGGCTATGCAATGATCCGGCTCGTGGGCGTTCGGAGAAACCGTTACTCTTCCTGCGAGACGTCCGGCTAGCAACTCGGTGTGGGACGCATCTCAGCGCATTCCCAATTCCGACCCTCGCCCCAAGCTCAACATGTGGGTCCACCATGCATGGAAAAGCAGCATGTCTTCTGGCTTCGGTCCTCCTCGTTGGGGGCGTCCGGGCGGGTTGGCCGTCCTTCCGGCACGACAATCGGCGCAGCGCCTTTACCACCGAATCCCCGGGAACCGAGCTCTTTCTGCAGTGGGAGGTGCGCTCACAACACCGTCCGGCCCCGGCCTGGCCGGCCCCCGCTGAAGAACTCCCCAGGATGCACTCGGACAATGCTTCCCACGCCGTGTTGGCAGACGGCCTGGTCTTCTTCGCTTCGTCGGTGACAGATGCAGTGACTTGCGTGGATGCCGCCTCTGGAACAGTTGTCTGGACGTCTTTCACGAGTGGACCTGTTCGGAATACACCCACGATCGCGGACGGGAGAGTCTACGTGGGGTCGGATGACGGCTGGCTGTACTGCCTGGACGCCGTGAAAGGGCAGGTTCTTTGGCAATACCGTCCAGGTCCGAACGACCGGAAGGTGATTGGCAACGGCCGCATGATTTCGCGTTGGCCCGTCCGCACCAATGTCCTGGTTGAGAGTGGGGTTGCCTACGTTGGTGCAGGTGTGTTTCCGCACGAGGGCATCTTCATCTGCGCACTTCAGGCTGACACCGGGGCCCTTGTCTGGCAGAATGACCGCGTCGGGAGTCGTACTCACGAGCTCAAATACGGTGGCATTTCCCCCCAAGGCAACCTCCTGGCCAGCGCTGATGTACTCTACGTTCCTTCCGGCAGGGCGATCCCAGCTGCTTTCGACCGGAAGACCGGCGAGTTTCGCTTCTTCATGAGTACATCAGGTGACCCGTGGAGCTACAACTTCGGAGGAAACTGGGCCGCGCTGGACGAAGAGAAGATCATTGTTGGCGTCGAGAGGCGCGGGTTACCGGTGAAGATCGCTTACGATCGGAGGCGGGGGGAACGCCTTGGCGACCTGTACGGGTGGTTTCCGAGTATCGACATGGTGTTGACTCCGGCCACCGCTTTCGCACTCGGACCAGACGGAGTCTATGCAGTGAACCGCGAGCTGTTTTCCGAGGAGGATCTGGCGGCAGCCAACGCGGCAGGCAAAGAGATGAGAGTGCTGGGGTTGAAGATCAGCGGGTTGAAGAAGACGCTCAAGCGTCTCAAGGCCGGCGAAGACGCCAAGCGTGGCAAACTCGCGACCCAGATTGCGGGAGTCTCAGACAAGATCGACAAGCTCGAATCCGCAGAACAGGCCCTGAGGAAAAGGAGCGCGAAATGGCATGCCCCAATAGCCGATGGCAGGGCACTCATCCTGGCGGGGAATCTGCTGTTCACAGGCTGTGACGGGCGGGTGGTTGGGACGAATGCCGACAGTGGCAAAACGGTGTGGCAGGCGAACGTCACCGGGCAAGCCGTCAGCTTGGCGGCGACCGCTGACTACCTGCTGGCCTCAACCGATACCGGCCGCATCTACTGCTATGGCCGCAAGAGGGTTGCATTGCCGCGGACAATCGGTCCGGCTCCCCCCAGTGTTCCCGATGCCGATGGGAAAAGCGCGGACCTCGACACGTCCGGGGCTTCTGCCATTGTCGAGCAGACGGGAATCGTCAACGGATGGTGCTTGGTTCTCGATTGCGAGACAGGGCAGGTCGCCTGCGAACTGGCCCGAGATACGAACCTGCAGATCATCGGCCTCCAGCCGGATGCAACCAAACGGGCTCGCGTACGCAACAAACTGGAGAAAGCCGGGATCTGGGGCACGCGTGTCGTCGTCGAGCCGTGGGACATTTCGGAATTGCCGGATTTCTTCGCCAACCTGGTGGTTTCTGAGGGGACACACACCACGGGTATGGGGTCATGGCCGTCAGATCAGGTCAGGCGCGTCCTCAGCCCGGGCCGCGGCACTGCCATGATCCGGTGCCGTGAACCGGGACCGGGGACCATCACCTGGCGGAAAGAGGTCCGAAAGGAACTGCCGGACACGGGGCAGTGGACCCATCTCTACGGCAATCCCCAGAACACCGGCTGCTCGGAGGATGAGCGGCTGAAGGGACCGTTGGAGGTGTTGTGGTTCGGCGAGCCCGGCCCGATCGGTATGGTGGACCGGCATTTCAGCGGCGTGCCTCCCCTGGCCATGAACGGACGCCTCTTTGTCACGGGACAGAACCGCGTTAAGGCCTACGACGCCTATAACGGCACCCTCTTATGGGAGAAGGAAATCCCCTTCGACGGGGACAAGAATCGACTGGCCGGAGTGCACCATTACGGCACGAATGTGGCGCTCTCTGACAATGCACTATTCATCACAACGGACAGTCATTGTTTCCAGATCGACCAAACCACCGGCAAGACCATTCGGCGTTACGAGGTCCCGGAAACGGTGAAGAACTACCGACGCTGGGGAACCATCACCTGTGCCGGCAATGTCCTGGTGGGAACAGCGGGATGGACCCCTCACAGCCACACTATCTTCGCGTTCGACCTTGATTCGGGGAAACTCAAATGGACTCAAAGGGGCTCTGGGATCACGCACATCTCGGTCACCATCACTGACAGCGCCGTTTTCTATCTCACCGGAGATGTCGATGAGAAGCAGCACCAGGAAGCCCTGGCCACGAGGGCGGAAATGGTCGGCAAGGGTAGCTACATCGAGGGCGTGGAACGTGACTTCCCTCCCGCGAAGATGGACGTGCGCATGGGCATCCTGAGAGACCTGGAGGATGGCGAGATCATCTGGCGGAAGCCGCTTGATCTGACGGACTGTGGTCCACGTCTACCCAACTGGCGCAAAGGCGCCGGCGGGGCTCAATGGCCCTTTGTCGGGACCGCATACGCGGACGGCCTGCTGGCGTTCTACGGCCATTTCGGCAATCACGATGCCCATGTCTTTGACTGGAACAAACCGCGCCAGACTGAACGCCGCGTGACGGTGGTCTCTGCGATGGACGGGGAGATGGTGTGGTCACGCCCGTTCCATTACCTGCAGAAGCCGATCATCGTTGGCGACAAGATCATCGTCCTGCCCCGAGTCTGCGAACTTCGCACGGGGGAGATTGTCACGCGCGATCACCCGGTCTCCGGACAACGCGTGCCCCTCGAGGTCATTCGTCCGGGCCATGGGTGTGGGACCATGTCAGCGTCCGCTCACACCTTGTTCTACCGGTCCGACTCGATCGGGATCTGCGGGTTGACTGAAGACAATGGTCTCGACCTCTTCGGGAGTGTGCGGCCCGGATGCTGGCTCAATATCGTCTCGGCCGACGGCCTGTTGCTCATCCCCGAAGCGAGTTCGGGGTGCACCTGTTCCTACCCACTAAAGTGCTCGCTGGTCCTGGCTCCGAAGCCTGAGGATGACGTCGGCAACTGGGTGATTTTTCCAACGCACGGCCCTGAGACTCCCGTAAAGCACCTGGCCTTGAATGTTGGGGCTCCGGGGGACATGAGGGACGCCCATGGCACGGTCTGGCTCGCTTGTCCCCGCCCAAAGACACGGGGCAGTGCCAAGGGGTACTACGGGGGGTACGGCCTGACCTTGGGGTTCAGTGGGAAAGCCGGGGACGGAAGGAACACGTTCTACCGTGATTTTCGGGGCCCTGAGTTTTCCGGTGTCGCTCGCCCCTGGCTCATGAGCTCAGGCCGCAGGGGGGATCTGCACTGGACCATTCCGCTGATCGACAGTGCCTCGGGGCAGAAGCCCGGGTTCTACACCGTCCGAGTGGGGATGACCCCGGGGAAGGCGGACCGATCGGCATCGTGCGCGGTTGCGGTCAAGCTTCGAGGCGCTACTGAGGCCCGGCAGGAGTTGGACATCGCCCGGGCCTCCATCAGCAAGCCGTCTGTCACGGCATTCACTGGTGTCCATGTCCAGGACACACTTGCTCTGGACGTGGTCAACGTCTCCCCGGGGACTGCCTCCCTCACACCTGCCGTGAACTTCATCGAGGTGATTCGTGAGCCGGATCAGTAGCGGCTGGCAGCACCGCGAGCCCATCGCTGCATTCGTCCGAGACCCGCCCGCTTTGTACTGATCTCTACCGCCGTTTGCCTGACTCTGAGGGAAGCAACAGCTCGCCGGCCTCCTCGACGTGCCAGGTTGGACCACCAGTTGATTGCCACATCAGCCAGGCGGGGGGGGACGTCCGGCGTACGCTCAGGTTCAGGAGGACCTTTTCGCCTTTCGCCCTGGAGGCAATCCCCAGCGATGAGAACGGTATCCGCCACTCGGCCGTCCAGCAACCGTTCGGGAGGATCTTCGCCGCGTAGTCGACGCCCTTGGTTGCTCTTGCGGCTACACTGGGGGTGGCCCCGGCTTCCGTACTGCTCTCGGTGTGCCCGTTGGCGAATCCACGCAGCACCTTCACTGGCCCAATTGCGTCGGAGGCAGTGGCCATCGCGAGCTCCACGGCATCGTGCTGCCCCCACTCTTCCCCAACACTGACGCCCTTGGCCGGATCCACCCGACAGCGGAAGGCCACGTACAGATGCGTTCCATCGACTGCGATGCCGCCCAGGCCGGCGAAGGAATCACTCGCAGAGCCGATTCGGATGACAGCTTTGCCTGCGGACGTCGCAGCCCCAGCCAACGTCTGTCCCCATTCCGCCGCATCGAGTTTACCGTCGACGGAAATCGGGCCGGCGGGAGGACGGGCGCGAAGGGCGGGGCGCCGTTTCCCGGGCTTGGTTTTGACCCCCATCGCGACCTCAAAGGCAAGTCGATCATCGCCCTGAAGAAGGCCGGGACCGCGAGCCTTCAGACCGGCGTAGACTTGACCATGGAGTGGGCCGATCTGCTTCGTGATTCGATGCCAGTCCTCGGAGCCCTTCTCGACCTTTTCGCGTTCCGTGATAAGCACGCGGCGTCTCTGGATTCGTCCCTCCTCCTGCCACAGCTCATGTTGCAGCAGGGCCAGCTTGTGGAGCCCGTTCCGGCTGATGTCGGCTTCGCGGACCTTCAGCGGCAAATAGAAATCTCCGATCCGGCCGGGTTCGAGCTCGACAATCATCGTCCATGGGACCGGTTCGGGCTTCCAGTCGGCCCCAGCACGCCAGTTCTCGCCCCCAAACTCATAGGCCCCCGCGTCGGGGGCTTTGCCCACGAACGGAGCGGTCACCCCGGCGACCTTCCGACCGGCATCGATGAGTGGCGAGCCGGCTTTCGGCCGCAGATCGAACGTGCCACTGCGGAGCGCTTCGGGATCGGCATTCACGAAGACGGTCGACAGGTCCTTCGGTAGCGTCACGTTGCCGAAGACCTTGTCCGTTTCGGGCAATGGCGCATTCCGACCGGCCACGAGGTAGGAGGCGTTGTTGCACACGAGGGAGTCCACGTTCTGTACCTGGAGTGTTTCCCACTTGGTCCACCACTTCTTGGGCTCGGGCCGTTTGGCAATGACGATGGATCCCGTTGCAGTAGGCGAGTCCGGGTCGATCAGGACCGTGTTGTTGTAGCAGGTGTTGTGGTTGCCTTTCAGGATGAAGCCGCGATTGCAGTTCCAGATGACGTTGTGATGGAACGTCAGCCTCCGAGTCTGATCGTCGCCGCGCATGCCCAGCCCACTGCTGCCATGGACCCAGTTGTGGTGTGCGACGCTGCCCGCCGTACGAGGGCTGCCTGTATGGATCGCGGCGATGTCGTGACAGGCACGACCGGCGTCGTAGACGTGGTTGTACTCGATGATGTTCTTGTATCGCCCATAGAGGATGCCGACGTTGCCCACACCGTAGACCGTGCATTGCCGCACGATGTTCAGGTTCTCTTCGGGGACCTCCTTCCCGTGGACCTTCGGGTTGGGGCGCCCGGTTGCCAAGATGCCGGCATAGCTGAATGCGCCAACCCAGTTGGCGTCGTGAACGATGCAGTTTTCGACGACGTTGTGACGCCCGCGCACCAGGATCCCGCGGGTGTTGCTGAAGCCGACACTGACCTTGCGGATTGTGTTGTGGTCTCCACGCACCGACGTGGTCGGGATGCTGTGTCGAGCGTCTTTGGGGCCGACGTCGTCCAGCATTCGGGAGAACGTTGGGAAGAGGAGTTGGCAGTTCTCGACCAGACAGTGGTGGCAGTCATTGAGGACAAACGTGTCACCGAAGAAGCGGAAGCCGTGGAGCTGCACGTATTGGCATTTCCGAAGCTCGAAGCCGAGATCTCGCCTCTTGTACTCGACGATCCGTCCGGTTGGTGGTCGATCGTCTTCGCAGCGCAGATACAGCTGCTTCGCTGCGGCGTCATGGTACCACTCCCCTGGCACGTCCAGGGCTTCGAGCTTGCCGAACAGATAGAACCGGTCGTTGGCCCAGCCGGGACCGTCGTCCTTACCGTCGTGCATGCGTTGCTTGAGCTCGTACTCGAACCTGTCGCTGCCCGTTTCATGCTTGGTCACGACCCGAGCGAACGAGCAATACTGCGGCCCAATGTTCAGGGCGGCAACTGCCCCGGTCCAGTCGATGCCTGTAGCCGGAAGCACCTTGCAGATCATCAGGTCTTTCCGGCTTCCCGACATGGCGTGGGCCCACTTGTCACGGACCCACAATTCCTCGAATCGACTGTTGGGCCAGCGCGCCTCCATCATCATCTTGCGATCCACAAAAAGCTGCTCCACCGGACCGTCCAAAGCGACTCGATAGATGCCTTCCCGGAAGCTCTGCCACGTCCCGGACACGGGCTCCGTTCCGTCCAGAACGACCGTCTCGCCCGGGGCGGCCACGAAACGGATCGGTTTGTCCGGTTCGCCGGATCGCGTAACCGTGACTGTCTCCCGGTAGGTCCCCTCGCGTATGGTGCACGTATCGCCGGCCACCATGACATCAGCAGCCTTCTGGATCGTGCGGAACGGCTTCTCCCGTGTCCCCGGGTTACCGTCGTCCCCGCTCCGCACAGACACGACATATTGGGCGGCAGGAGCGGAGCCGGCTAGCGTTGAGGCCATCGTGAGCCAGAGGAAGATCGTTCGTTTCACGGTGGTATCACTCCAATCTAGTGTGTTTCCAGGCGGGGCTCGGCGTTTGTCAACATACAGGCATCCAGACCGTCATTGCTGCGATGCCGCGGTTGGCCCAGGCGTAGTAGGGGATGAGGCGGATGGGAACGGTCTCGGGCTCAGTTGGGGGCGCGGTCTTGTACAACGCGCCATTCCAGTCCCCCTGTGGTAGCCGCTTCGCCGTGCCTTCAAGCACGGTGACGCCATCCAGGAGGCCGGGCTCATGGCGGGCGGCCAACGCGATGTTCCGTGGCAGCAGGATCTCGTGGATCGGGACGTCCTCAGGGAGGTCGAGGGATTCCAGGCAGTAGAGCACGGGGCCGCGCAGAACGGCCACCTGGTTGCGACATTCTTCGACCAGCGGGTGTGCCATCATAAGCCGCGGCTCCATCGGGAGCGTCAGGTCAATGACATCACCGGGCTGCCAGGAACGGTGTATTTCAGCGTACGTACCGGGGAGCGGAGGAGCGTCTGTCGCTTCGCCATTCACCTGCAGTGTGGCGCCCTCGGCCCAGGCCGGGATGCGGAACTTGAGGGCGAACGCGGACCCTGTGACGGCACCGAGAGTCAGGCGAATTTCGCCGCTCCAGGGATAGTCGGTCTCCTGGGCGAGCGCGACGCGGGTGCCATCGGGAAGTTCTGTCTCGAGCGTGTTGGCCGCATAGTGATGGAGCCACAGTGCGTCGTCCGTCACGGTGTAGAGGTATGCCTGGTATTCGGCCTCGGTGCGCAACAGGTTCGTAGGGCAGCAGATGGCGGCGCGCCCAGGCTGGAAGCGGACACAGGTGTAGCGTTTGTGTCCGTGCGTGTATGGGCCATTCTCTCCTCCGTGCCAGCGCAGGAAGTTGCGGTAGAACCACGACACACCGTCGAGCCCGACTCCGGAGAGGATGCCCGAGTAGAGGGTCTGCTCCATGACGTCCGCGTAGCCGGGGTCAGGATCGAGGGTCAGCATGCGCCAAGCCCACATGAACACGCCGATCTGGGCGCACGTTTCATTGTAGGAGAGTGCGTTTGGCAGCCAGTACTCGTCACCGGCGGCCTCATGTACCGGGTCGACCCATTGGCCTTTCCCGTAGACCCCGCGTTTGGAGATGCCGTTGCTCAGGGCACACGCCCCACCATTGATGAACATTTTGCGTTCAGTATGGTTGGCCCAGATGCGTTTCAAGGCGTCGAAGAGCGCCTTCTCGCCGGTCTCGGCTACAACGTCTGCTGTCCCGGCGTAGAGGTAGGTGTTGAGCACGGAGTGGCCCACCATCTCGCTTTCGTCGCGCAGGGGGACGCGGTCCTGGCACATGTCCGTGCCCATCCAGTCATGCAGCAGCCGTTCCCGCCAGCGCTTCGGGGCCGAGCCGCGCCGGTCAATGAAGCCCTGGGCTGCGTCCAGGTAGTGCTTCTTCCCGGTTTCGCGGAAGAGCTCGGATAGCCCCATGATGATCGAGGGATTGAAGGGGAAGTAGACCATTTCTCGCGGCAGATCTCCCGAGAACTTCTCTGCCACGAAATCCCCGATCTTCCGAGCGACCTCCAGGAAGTTCGTCTTCCCGGTCATGCGGTGGTGCACGACTGCGGCGGTGAGCAGATGTCCCATGGTGTAGAGCTCGTGGTAATGGGGGTCCGTGAAGCGCTCCTCACCGTTGGCCTGCGTCTGACTGGCGAGGTAGCCGTCTGCATCCTGGACTTTGGCGAGCAGGTCGATCGCGTCATCCACCTGGCGGTCGAGCTCTGCATCACCGGTGGTAGCCGCGATGACTGCGGCAGCTTCGAGCCATTTGGCCATCCAGGCATCATCCCAGTGGACGCCGGCGAATTCGCCCTCTTCCAGACCTGCGGCGATGCGGAGGTTCTGAAGCACGTGGCCTTCATCGGGATCGGCCAGGAGATCCCAGAGGCAGGGGAGGGTTACTTCGTGTGCACGTCGCTGTCTGACAGCCCAGAAGCCCCCTGTCAGCAGTGTCGTGCCGATACCTACGCTCTTGAGTTTGGCATGAGGGTTGGCTTCGTTCCGGACAAGTCCAGTGTCGTGCATGTCTGTCTCCTGGATCAGGACGGCAATCTGATCTGTTCACTGCCTCTTGTCTCGTGCCCAATGCTGAGATGCCGGGATAGCAGAACGGCATACGGCAGAAATGGCGCGGATCACAATCGACTCTTCTCCATTCAATCCGTGCGCACACTTCGAGCGTAGAGCTGGCGTGCCTGTCGCGCGATCTCTCCGACGGACTCCCAGGTGACCAACTCGGCGTCCTGCGCGAAGCCCTCAACCTTCTTCAGCAACGTCTCGATATCAGCCTTCAGTTCGTCTGCACAGGTATCGAGTGTCGCCACCCGCCGCAGATGCAGCAGCACCTTCGCGTCTTGGATACCCGCGCGCAACGCTTCCCAGCGGATCGAGGGCACGACCGGTTCGCCCGTGGGATTGAACTGCCGGCACAGCGGGTGATCCTCCGTCCCGTCATACACATACACGTAATCGACTCCCGGCCGTTCGCCGCCGTCTGTGTCGTCCCACGTGCTACCCCTGCAGACGTTGTAAGCCCACATGCTGACGCCGGTCATGCCGGCCCCGACCGCACGGAGCGGATACGCACGATTCTTCATGAGCACATTGTCGCTCTTGCCGGGAGCCACGAGGTAACTCCATATCTCCATGCCGCGTTGCGCACGCGCTGCGTCGAGCATGGGCCAGGTCTTTTCGGCAAACGCCTGCCGCGGGTTGTAGGTGGGCGGCGCATTGCGCCCGAGCTTGGTCGGTTGATCGAGATACGGGATGGCGACGTCAATGTACGGCAAGACGGCCTCAACATCCTTCGGGAACGCGTAGTAGGTCAGCGTCATCATGATCTCGAGGTCCGCAAATGCCCCGCGCAGCAACTGCATCACAGCGACGGCCCTCGCCACACCCGCGTCAGGCGCATCCTTGAGCGCCTTCGAATGCACTTCGTCAACCGGCAGGATCGCGAAACGCTCCATGCCGTACCCAAGCTCGGCCGCGCGCTCGAAGAACGCACGCAGCAGATTGACAAACGCACGGCGCCCCGGCGGGCTGAGCAGCTCCAGGCTTGTGCCGTCGACACAGGGGAACCCCTCGCGACATCCGGGCGCCCAAAAAATCATCATCTTCTCGACATGTGCCCCATAGACTTTCAGCCACGCCTCGTGCTGTGAGAAGTCGGCCTCGAGCAACTCTCCGTCCTTGCTGAACTTGCCGACCGGCAGGCGCGTGAACTCCATGCGGTTCACCCCGTGCGCGCCCATATCCGCCGCCGTGGCGGCACGAGTGCGGTCCTTCAGGGGGTAGATGAAGGCCGCATGCCCGAAACGGACGGACGAGGGCAACGCACGCCCTGCCGCCTCGACGCGCAACACCAAGTCACGCGCCTGCCCGGATGCCCACTTGACCAGCAGCGTCGCATCGGCCGGCGCGCCGCTTGCCAGGCAGTGGATTGAGACGTAGAGCTTCGCGATCTCCCCCGGCTCAAGAGTCAGTGCCCAGGAGCCGTCGACGCGCGGCAGCAGACACAGCGGGTCCGCAACGTGATCTCGCGTCGTCCGGCGCTTGTACCACGTCTCGAGCGACACCTGCCGACGGACCTGACACGCGAACTGGGCCGGACTCAAACCGGCAAGAGACAGGGCCGCGGCCTGGGAGCGACCGGTCCCGTTCGCCACCACGACGCCTACGGCGCTGTACTGCCCCGGCACCGCCAGCACCTCCGACTTCGAGACCACAGGATCTGGGAGAATCTCGTCCGGTGCCAGCCGGCTGTACGCTTCGCTGAAGGAAGCCGCCAGCTCAAGGCCGGAGGCCGAGACCCGATTAACCTGGGCCGAGAACGCACCGTATTTGCGGCGCAACCCCTCCGCCTCGGCTAACACCTTCCGTGCATCAAGGAGACACTGACTGCGTACCCTCTTCACCTGCTCCACCACTTGCTCAAGTTCATCACTGTTCGCTGCCCGCGACTGCGCCTGTCTCGCACGCTGCTGCAGGTAACGCCAATCCCGGTCGATGCGCTTGAGCACCAGGCGCTCGTCGTCTGAAAGGTCATCCTTCGTTGCCAGAGCAATCTTGGCAGATTCGACGCGCAACGTGCCTTCTCTGTTGCTCCGGTAGATGCCGATCCACAGGCGCGGCCCGCGCGCGTTGTCTGGAATCCGGTATTGAAGCTCATGCGTGGACGGTGTCGCTGCCAGCACGCGGTCCCACGTCAGCCGGGAATTCCGCCACACAGGCTTCCCGTCGTCCTTTACACGTAGGCAACCGACGAGGGCCCCGAGCTTGGCGCCGTCCGGGGACGCGGCGTCAAGAGTCACGCACAAGCGCCGCCCGGCAGGATCGTCCTCTACTTGCAGGTTATGCTTCAGCACCACGTAGCCATCCTGAAAATCCGTGGCGCCGCCCTCGCCAAGAAGGTCAACGATCTGCGCTGCGCGTCGCTGCCCCGCTTCTGCCTGTGCCGCCTCATTCGCTGCCAGCGGGTCATCGGCCGCCCAGCTTGGGGCAACCACAAGGGCGAGCGCCGCCAACCCGGTCAACGCACCCAGCACCACGGGACACTTCCTTACGCGCATCATTCCATATCTCCTGTCAGCCCTGTCGGAAGGGACAGTTGCGTATGCGAACCATGACCGCAGTGTCCTCCCGATTCCTTCGGAAGTCAAGCGGAACCGGACCCGGCAGAGTTCGGGAGTCCACAACGCGTCCGTGGTCCCCTGCCTTCAAGCACGGTGGCAACTCTCTCATGGCCCTTTGAACTCAGGGCTCGGAGGGGCGTTGGGGCAAAGGTCATGAACGAGCAGGATCCACATCAGGATCAGCCCTTCTCTGCCGGAATCGTGAAGGGGTCTCTGCTCTTTTTCAACCAATCAGCCAACATAGCTCGCATGGCTTTCCGCGTATCGGCATGAGCTGGGTCGTCGATCAGGTTGGTCTGTTGGTAGGGGTCTTCGCGGTTGTCGAACAGACACCACGGCCTGTCGGGATAGACGGCGTACGTGTAGCGACCGGTCGTGACGCCGCGAAACAGGGGCGCGGGGTGTTTCTGTCCTCCGGACGCGTGCTCCTTGCTGATGTGCATGATGAACTGGGACTCAGGCTGAGGCCCCGTCCCCCCGAGGACGGTCTGCGATAAATCGTGCCCCTCACAGCTGGCAGGCACAGGGACTTTCGCCAAACCGCAGACTGTCGGCATCACGTCGATGGCTCCCAGGAGGGCTTCCGAACATGTTCCGGCGGGCACCTTCCCGGGCCAGCGCGCGAGGAAGGGCGTCTTGATGGATTCCTCGTGCGGTTGGCGTTTGCCTCCGACGCCGTGGGATCCGAGCATGGAACCATGGTCTGACGAATAGATCAGCAGCGTGTCATTGGCGATCCCGAGCTCATCCAATTTGCGCATCACTCGGCCGAGTTCATCATCAATGGCCGACACGTGTGCATGGTAGCCCTGGTGCATCGCCCAGTGCCGTTGCTCTCGTTTCTGCCTGATCTCCGCGTTCCTGGCTTTCCTGGCCCGGAGATTTGGGCGGTAGGGAATCAGGGCCTGATCCGGATACAGTGCCGTCTTCTCCTCGGGCGGGTCGGTGAAGTTGGAGTGGGGCGGGTTCCAGGAGAGCATCAGGAAAAAGGGGCGCTGCCGGTTATCGTCGATGAACTCGAGGGCTTGGTCGGTCATGAGCGTGGCGTTGTACTCCGTGGTCGCGACCGGTTTGCCCTCCTTCGGGTGGTATCTGGATTGCCAATGATCGTTGGTGCCCGACCAAACCAGGGAGAGATCGAACCCGTACGGTTCCGCTCTCGCGCCCCCCAAGTGCCATTTGCCAACGTAGCCTGTGGTGTAACCTGCGCCCTTGAACGCCTTCCCGAGCGTCATCTCACGGGGCTTGAGTTTGATGGCGTTGTCAATGACTCCCTGCTGGTATGGCCAGCGGCCGGTCATGAGGATGGCCCGGTATGGGGAGCAGACGGGGTAGTTGCTGATGCAGTTCGTGAAGGACACCCCTTGCTCGGCCATCTGGACCATATTCGGCGTCTGCAGGCCGGGCATACCCGACAAGGACATCGAGTGCCAGCGGTGCTCGTCGCTGAAGGCGAAAATCACGTTTGGCTTCCGGACGCTCGACTCCTCGCCGTGCAGAGCGGTTGTCCCGGCCGCGACACCGACAGCTCCACAGGCAACGGTCGACAGGAAGTCACGGCGCTTCATCGCGTCGTGTTGCGGTGTTTCCATAGGGCACCCTATCTCTCCACGGTTGTGGTCTCATTGCCGATGTGCACGGGAATATGTCCGCCTTCTTGGACCAGAATGTGAAGTTATGCCCGTGTGGCTTCCAAGGCAAGGCAGTGCACGCGTCCTGCTCCCCGGCGGAACCGCCTGCTTCTGGTACCCCGCACGGCTCCGGTCATCCCTGACCGACCGCCGCCTGGGCCTGCCGGAAGCACCGGTTTGGGAAAACCGGCCTCCAGGGGGAATGGTGATCGTCGGGCTTGCCCTGCTGGACAGAAGGGCCGCTCGCACAGGCTCGCTGTTGCGTTGGAGCTCCGGTCATCCCTGACCGGCCGCCCCTGCCGTAAGTACCGGTTTGGCGAAACCGGCCTCCAGAAAAATGGCGATCGGAGGGCTTGCCCTGCTGGACAGAAGGGCCGCTCGCCGTACAAGAGGCGCAACGGCTCGTCCGGACGGCTCGCGAATGAGAGTTCGCGCAGGAAGTTAATGGCGTCGTATGTCTCGGTGTTCACGATTGGAGGCGTTGTGTCCATGGGCTCTTGTGTCTTCGGAAGACGAACGGCGCCCACACCGGTGTGGGCTTTGGTCAGTTGGGTGCTGTTTGGGGTCTCGGTGAGTGGGGTCTGGCAGGCCCCCAGAGGGGACAATGCCCGAAGTGGCTGCGCCCGTGGAAGTCTGGCCCTGCCGCTTCAGTTGCACTGGGAGCACGCCTCCCGGCATGCCCCGAGCCCGGCCTGGCCTGAACCGGGAGTGGAACTGCATCGCATGCCCTTCGACTACGCCTACCAGGTCACCATCGCGGGGGACACAGCGTACTTCGGCTCATCGAGTGATCACAAGGTCTACGCGCTCGATCTTGCTTCGGGGGAGGAAAGATGGAGCTTTTTCACCGGCGGTCCGGTTCGTTTCGCCCCGGCGGTGGCCCAGGAACGCGTCCTCGTCGTGGCCGACGATGGGTTCCTCTACTGCCTCTCCGCAGCCGATGGCCGCCTGCTCTGGAAGGTCCGTGGTGGGCCTCGAGACGAGCGCTTACCCGGCAACGATCAGATGGTGTCGCGCTGGCCCCCGCGCAGTGGGGTGCTTGTGCGGGAGGGGGTGGCCTACTTCACAGCCGGCATGTGGCAGGTTGACGGCATCGTTGTTCGGGCCGTCCGGGTCGAGGACGGCTCCTCCGTGTGGACGAATGACGCGTGTGATCAGATTTACATGGAAATGCCGCATGACCAGTATGAAGGCATCGGGGCGGTCGCACCTCAAGGCTACCTTGTCGCCTGGGATGACACGCTGCTCGTGCCAACCGGACGAGGCACGCCGGCTGGTTTCGACCTGGAGACGGGACGCCTGCTCTATTACGACAACACCTTCAGCAAAGCCCACCACGCCGGGGGTTCGTGGGCGTTCGCGGCGGAGGGACTGGTATTCACCCAGGATCGTCCGGTCGGGTCGGACAGTGACGCCAAGTTGGGTGAGGAAGCGTTGTCCGATCGCGGGAGCGGACTGATGGCCTGGGACTGCCGTTCCGGGACGGAAAGGCTGGCTCTGAAGGGCAAGCTGTGCGCGGTGTTTGCTGCCGGCACTCTCTACGCTGCCGGTCAGGGCGAGTTGAGCGCAATCCGTTTTGATGCGTTTGCAGAGGCCGCGGCCCAGTCCTACGGCCGGCCGGCCCACGTGCGCTATCCGTGGCGTGCGACCCGCGTTCCTTCGCTTGGCGGCGAGCCCCACACCCTGTGGAAGGCTCCCTGCGGACCTCGCACTTACGAGATGGCATTGGTGGGGCGCACGTTGTTTCTTGGTGGCCAGTCGAGCGTCAGGGCCTTTGACATCGGCACCGGCAACGTGGTGTGGTCCTGTGACGTGGAGGGACAGGCGCGGGGACTGGCCGTTGCCGATGGCCGGTTGGTAGTCAGTACCACGAGCGGTCGGATCTACTGCTATGGCGGGGCCGGCAGTCGCCCCGCAGTCATGACGTCACCACCAGAGCCGGCGACAGCCGGGAATCGCGTCGCTGTAGAAGCTGTTTCCGCCCTCCTCAGAGACACGGCGGTGACGACGGGCTACGCGTGTGTCGTCGGCGATCCCGGCGTGGCGTGGCTGCAGGCTCTCGCGAAGGGATCCGAGTTGCGCATTGTCTGCGTCGAGCCGGATGCGAAGCGGGTTGAGGAATTGCGAAAAGGGCTCGACCGAGTGGGGATCTATGGCAAGCAGGTGGCCGTGCACCAGCGCACGTTACGGGAACTGCCCTATGCCGGTTCTTTCGCCAATCTCATCGTCCTTCCTGCCGATTTTCTTGACCACCAGGCCGACGTTTCCGCCTCTGAAGTGTACCGGATCTTACGACCTTACGGCGGCATCCTCTACTGGTCCTGCGCGGATCCCGCAAGTGCCAGTGGATGGTTGCAGCAGGGAGGCATCGCCAAAGCCGAGGTAACGATTGGTGAGGGCATCGTGAAGGTGGTCCGTGGCGCCCTGCCCGGTGCGGGTGAATGGACCCATCAGTACGCAGATGCAGGAGGCACTGCATCGTCTGGCGACGACCTCGTTCAGGTCCCGTTCAGGATGCAGTGGTTTGGCGGCCCGGGGCCGGGGCGAGGGATTTCCCGACACTGGCGCTCCCCGAGCCCGATTTTCGCCAATGGGCGCCTCTTCGTTGCCGGGCAGAACCACCTCACCTGCCTGGATGGCTACAACGGGACGCAGCACTGGACCCGGGAGATCACCGGCATCGGGCGTTTCCCCGCGGCCGGCTGGGGAGGGAACGTGGTGGCGGATCAGGGCAACCTCTATGCGGCGACCGGGAACGTCTGCTTCCAACTCGACGCGGGAACGGGGCAGACTCGGCGTGCCTACCGTATTCCTTTCGCGCAGAACAGCTTCAGCCTTGATGAGTCGCCGACCTTCAGCCTCGAGGCCGAAGCAGAGCGCCGGGGGGAGATCGTCCTTGCCAAAGGGGATGCCGGGCTCGTGCTGACGCTGACGACGCGGGACGATCGTGTCACCAACCCATTCCGTGAGAGCCAGCCCTTCCTGGGGGACTGTTGGGAGCTGTACTTCGACTTCCGACCAGAGGCCGAACGACAGCCCCTTTACAGTCGAGGTGCATTCCAGGTCTTTGTTGTTCCCTCGACGATTGAGCATGACCAGGCAACGTGGCGAACCGGCACGGGGGACGCACACCCTGTGCTCCAAGCACGTGCGCTGACCAGCACCGAAGGCCAACCCGGCAGTCGAACTCAGGTCACCATCAAGTGGTCTGACATTGCAGCGTTCGCGGGACCCGAGCTGGCGAGCTTCGCATTCGGGGCGACCCTCGTGGCCTATCCAGATGCGCAGGGCACACATCTCCCGGGCTACCGCGGCAAGAAGGGCAGAGGGCAGGAGGTGAAGCCCCTACCGCTCCGTCGCATTCACAGATTCGCCGGGCCGGACAGCCACCGACTCACCACCGGCTGGGCGCGATTCATGCTCAATGGCAGTTTGCGTGCCGCCGAGCAGGTCCCCGTGCGAAAAGCGGATTACTCCTCCAGACTCCTGCCGAGAGACTGGGCAGACCGTTTGGGTTGGAACTACCTCGCCGTTGTTGGCGACGCGGTCCTGGGGAGCGTTGGGGTGTCTAACTTCAAGTGGTCTTTCTGGCCCAAAGCCCACCCGGAAGACCGAGCACTCTTTGCCCTGGACCGAGACACGGGAGCGGTGCGCTGGATTCACCGCGCGGAAGCCAGCATCTCCTCCCACATGATCACGGTCCAGGCTGATCGTGTGTTGGTGGTCGACAGACCGACCCCGGCAAAGCGTCAGGCAGGCAAACGCAGAGGCAAGGCAACGGCTGTTTCTCCCGTGCTCAGGGCACTGGATCTGGTGAGCGGCCAGATCCAGTGGAGCGTGGCTCCCCCGAGCCTGGCCGGCAAGAAGAGGCTGCAGGCGATCGATGGCGTGGTTGTAGCGTCCGGTTCCGGATTGGCGGTGTATTCCGCGGATAATGGCGAGGAGCTCTGGGCTGACACCCGGAAGGGGCGAAGCAGCATGATCCCTCCGGTTCTTGTGGATGGTACTATCTATGCGTACCCGGGAGCCTTTGATCTACGTACCGGGGCACAGAAGATGCGTCGACATCCGTTGACAGGCGAACCGTCACCATTCCTCTTCCACTCTCAGGGAAAGGGGGGCTGTGCAGCGGTTTCGGGGTGCACGAGTACTCTGTTCTTCCGGGTCGGCTCGATCGCGTTCCATGATTTGAAGCAAGACGACGGTATGCACTGGCTTGGACAGCAGCGGCCGAGTTGTTGGATGAACATCATTCCCGCCGGTGGTCTGGTGATGGTACCGGAGGGTTCCAGTAACTGCACGTGTGGCTACAATTTCCAGACGTCATTGGCCCTGGCCCCCGCGCCGCCCCGGGCGAATGAATGGGCCGTCCTGCGGGTTGGGGATGCGCCCGCGGGTAGCGTGGTGAAGCAATTGCGCCTGAACGTCGGGGCACCGGCTGACAAGCGTGATTCGGGCGGCAACCTGTGGCTCGCGTTCCCACGTCCGTTCATGCCCGGTTCGGTCATGGCGCCGGCCACCGTTGAAGGCACACCGACCTATTCCCGCAGAAATCCGGATGGCTCGGAGCTGGCTGAAGTCCGGAAGCGGTGGCTCTACGCCTCAGGGGGGCAGGGACTACGCGGCCTGACTGTTGATCTCAGCATCGACCGCCCCGCCGTTGCTCCGTCGTGTCCAACTGCACCTGTGCTGGATGGCCGCCTCACAGATTCGTGTTGGGATGGAGCCCATCCCATCGCCTTTGTTGATCGCGAGCGAACGGTCTATCCCCTGGCGTCGGGATTCCTTCGTCATGATGACAAGAATCTCTATATCTCCCTGCGACGGACGGCCCCGGAGCAAGCGGGAAAGCCCGTCCCCTGGGTGATGAACACTCCCAGACGAGCCAACGACGCTGGCGATACGGACCCAGTCCCCGCCAACAGCAATCTGCTTATCAACGGGGCGTTCGATCAACCCGGTACGGGCGGCGTTCCAACCGGTTGGAAGGCCATGCAGGGCAGCGCCGGGGCTATCGCCAGGGAGGCGGGACGCAACGTCTTGGTGATGGATAAGTCGAAGGGGCTGGCGGGGCAGTTCGAGCAGACGATACCGGTGAAGCCCGAGTGGCGGCAGGTACGGCTTTCAGGGCGGATGAAAGCGGAAGGAATCGTGCAGGGCAGGGAAACGTGGCATCGGGCCGGAATCGGACTGCGTGTCATTGTGAACGGTGCCCGGACGGGCGGCATGAGTCGCGATTTGACCGGAGGCACGGAGGGGAAATGGATCCTGTACGACCACACGCTGGACCTTCCCCCCGGAGCTGAGGCGGTCATGGTTCGGTTGCGGCACTATGGGACGGCAGGATGGATCAGGTTCGACGACATTGGGCTCGAGCCGATAACGGGGACCGAGCGACGCTCCACTGACCCATGGGGAGAGCCGGTGTGGGACGATGACTCCTGGAACGTCCGCATCAGTGACAGCCGCAACAAGTTTGTTGCTTACATGGGAGTCTCTGTCTCGGGCGCACGGTTTGGGACGTCCTCCAAATCGTGGCGAGTCTTCGCGGATGACCATCTGAGCAGGAGTTGGCGGACCGCTGTGCGGGTGACGCCGGAAGAATGGGCCCTGGAAATGGCGATTCCCTGGGCTGTACTGGCAGAGATCGGAGCCAAACCCAGGAAGTCGCTGCGCATCTACATCCGCGGAACGAACAAGACCGGTGTGGGCCCCGACATGTTCGAATTCAAGTACCCCTCCTGGGACAGGTGGCGGCTCAATGCGAACTTCGCTAGGCTCAGTCTCGAAAGCCCTCCCCCGCTCAGTTCTCGGAATTACACCGTGCGGTTGTTCTTCTCCGCATCGGAGGGCGTCCTTCCCGGGCAGAGCGTCTTTGATGTGTCGCTCCAGGGCCGTCTGGCCGCACGAGCAGTGGATGTCGCCGTGCAGACGCGTGATGGGGCCCGGGAATTCGTGAGAGAATTCCACGATATAGAGGCTGGTGAGACGATCGGGATCGGGTTCACACCCCGCTCTATAGATGGACGGAGTTCGGCCTTTCCTATCCTCCATGGCCTTGAGATCGTGGAGGAGACGGGGGAGTGACTGCTGCGACTCAGGCTGCCGAGGTATCTGACGACATCTTAAAGTGGGAGGGGCTGCCATGCCCCGGTGACTGCTTCTCCTGCCCCCCAATGTGGGAGGAGCCGCTGTGCTCCGACTGCCCGGAAAATCGGCGGGGGGCACCGCCTCCCACGTTGACTACTTCTTCTGGCCCCAATGTGGGAGGAGCCGCTGGGCTCCGACTCCCGGAAAATCGGCGGGTGGCACCGCCTCCCACGTTGAAGCAGCCACCTCGGCAATCGGCGGGTGGCACCGCCTCCCGCGTTGAAGCAGCCGCCTCGTCGGCAGGACGTTCAGGCTTCGGGGCATTCAGCTGACTCAGCGCATCGGTCCGCGCCCGGCGATCTCGATTCGGACGGGGGACGACAGGACGATCAGGTCCTCAATGTCGAACTGCTTGAGAAGACCAAAGCAGAACATTGCTGGGTGCTGAACGTACTCGATTTGCCAGTCGATCAGCCGACGGAGCGTGTCGGGCAGGTTCAGGTCCATCGAGGTGACGCGTTCCGGTTCAAGAGCAGTGGCACACAGGGCGATCAGACTTGTGGATAGGCCTTGGGCTGCGACGTGGATCGGCGACGACGGGCCGCCCGTGCCGAGCCAGTTCAGAAGGGCCAGGAACTGAGCAGCCGCAATTCCGAGGGGACGATCTCCTCCCGCGCAGACGGATTCCATGAAATAGGGATGATACTGCCCTTCTGCGATGACCTGTTCTCCGAAAGAGAAGAGATCGACGACCAGCACGCGTTGTCCCGCGTTCACCGCAGCCTGGGCCTGTCCAGAGCAGTGAGCCCTCTTCCCTTCGGTCAGGATGACCGTCGTACCAGACACATCGAGTGGACACAGTTCCACTGCCGGGACGAGCCAACGGTCCATCTCCAACACGTAGTTTGTGATTGAGATGCCCTTGATCGGACGTGGATTTCCCACCCGGGCTGCCGTGGCAGGAAGGGGCTCCAGGAGGCGCAGTACCTCGCGGAGGCGCCCACGGTCAGCGCTCGCTGTCTCCTTGGTTGAGCGTTGGGCGGGGAGATCAGTCGCGAGATCGGCGGCCATACCCAAGAACGTCGGGTTATTCCCGGGCAGCCCCACGTTCAGCTCCCACTCCGACAGGATTTCGTCCTCGGCACAGGGGATGTCCTCGGTCGAAATGCCCAAATCCCACGATCGTTTCAGGCACGCGTAGAACTGCTCGCGGTTGTCGCTCTCGTAGTTGTGCGTTCCCGGGTCCTCGTTCGCGTAGAACTGGATGTGATCTCTGACCCCGAGCAGGTCATAGATCTCTCGGGCCGGCTTGTACAGCGCATCGACCATGAACTCAGGCCGGAAGATGCCGTCGTTGACACTGTGGATGAGGAGGGCGGGGCGTGGTGCGAACATCGCAGTGAGCGTGTCGTAATCGGCTACCGTACACAGGTCGACGGGTGTCTGTTCAAGATCCCCGTGGTCTTGCCAGCGGACAGTGGCTCGATGCCAGATCGGGGAATGCCCTGACACGGGCACGGTGAGGCGGATACGTTCGTCCAAGGCGGAGAGGACAGCCGTCTGCCAGCCGCCCCCGGAAAGTCCGGTCATGGCCACGCGCTCATGGTCAGCATTCTCGTGAGCAAGCAGTACATCGAGGCCACGTTTCATGGCCAGATACATCACTCCCACGCCGGCTGTTCCGCAGAGGTCCATGTGCCCCTGATGCATGTGGAATGCGGAGCCTTGAAGCTCCCCCATGCCCACGAACTCGGTGTTGAGCGCCAGCATGCCTCGTTTGGCCAGATTGATGCAGCGTGCCTGCTTGTAGGGCATTGCCTTGCCCCCGCGGTGGTGCCCATTGACATTGAGCACAGCCGGGACTTTTCCCTTGACGTCATTCGGCTCGTACAACAACCCCGGAATCCACATGCCCGGATACCCTTCATAGCGGAGCTTGCGGATGCGGTAACCGTGTTTGGTCTCGATTGTTCCACGCCATTCCACTTTCGGCGGCTCGTGGAGGATGCCCGGCTTGTGCCCTTTGAGATAGACCTTGGCCAACAGGTCTGTCCGAATGCGCTCGGTCCGTTCCCGCCATTCATCCGGACACTCGGGTTGCTGCAGTTGAGGCAGCTTCTCCCGGTAGTAATCCATCATGGCCCGTGTGTGCCGGCCTTTGAGGAGGTCACGAGACAATGTTCGAGTGATCTGTTCGCCGGTCAAACTCATGGGCTCGTTCCTTCGCTCTGCTGGAATGGTGATGCCTGATGTCCGCTCCCGTTAGTCGCGGCTCGGACGGAAGGAGACAACCGCTCCCGCAAGTCGCGGCTCTGTAAGAAAGTCTTCGCTACCACTGAAACGGTTTGCTCAGTGTGACCGTTCGTTCGGCTGATGCATACCAGCCCTGGGGGAGGAACTCATCAGTGTGCATGTAGCACTGAATGCGGAGATCGCAGCTGTCTTCGGTGAACGTCAGCAAGCGGCTCTTGGGGACATTCAGCGTGCCGTGGTAGCGGCTCAAGCAGGCCGCATTCACGAAATGTGTGCCCCATTTGGTCTCGATGTGAGACTTGTTGCCGCAGGTATCGTCCGGATGGGTGTGCGTGTGGCCACCCAACCAGAGATCAAGGGTGCCGGGGTGGGCTTCCAGGTAGCGCTCGAAGGCCTGGGCATCAGGGACGCTGTCGACGAAGTAGAGATACGAGGCGCCGATGGGCGTGCCCTGCGGTTTGTGCCCGTGGTAACGCGAGATCCACTCTCCGGCGTCGTCCTTCTGCATCCCTTCCCACTCGCCGGAAGCGACGGTGGTTTCCTTGAGCATGTAGTGGTGGGCCGAGACGACGAGGGAATCCGGGTTGGTTTCGACGCTCTGCTTCCACCAATCGAATGTTCCGCCCCGGACGACACCGGACGGGTTCCCGCCCAAATCTCCCCGCCCGATGGTTTGGGTGGGCTCGTTGATGTCACTCATCATCAGGAACAGGATGTTCCCGACCCGGAAGGAGTAGCGCTCCCACGTGCCGTTCACGGGGTAAGGGCGTCGGGCGGGATCGACTTGGGAGAATGGCGTGTTCTCGCCCATGGGGTCAACCCACTTCTGCCACCACCAGGCTTCAGGCTCGTTCAGACCGCTTCGATCGTGGTTGCCGCAGACGTTGTAGATGTCCTCACGGCGGTGCTTGGCTAATGCCCCGAACTGTCGGACCAGTTCGCGACCTTCGTCGTCCTCCGGGACGGCTTGGCCACCGGAGTTGTCCCCAATGTCGACGGCAATGTCCCAGTCAAACGGCGGCCCGCCTTGGTCTCCTCCGATTTCGCTTTGGCGGATGGCGTCAATCAGGCTCTCGCGGCCGCGTTTGATGTCCGTGCCGACGTGCGCATCTCCCCAAACCCAAAGGCGGAGTTGGGCGTCCGGCTGTCGTTCCCTTGGCATGATCGCCTTCCTTCAGTTGGAGATCTGCTGCCCCTGGTCGGGCAGTCATATCTGACAGGTGCAGCTCATCTGTCTTCTGGAGAGCGGTCGTCCCGACCGTCTGGCGTGCGTGCAGCTACGGCGGTGGACCGCCGCTCTCCAGAAAGGCCGCTGGACAGGCGCTCTATTCCGCCACGATACGGAGGTCGTAGACGGACCACCACCAGCGTTCGGCGTTGCCGGTCTGTTTGATGCGGACGTAGCGTCCCTTGCGGGGCAGGCATGTGATGGTCGTGAGGGCCTTGGAGCCCCCTCCCACTGCGATCGGGCCGATCCAGTTCTCACCGTCACTGGAAACGTAGACCTGATAGCCTTGCGGGTAGTCACTCCTGGACTTGGCAGCGTCCAGGATGACTTTCCGGACCGTCTTTTCCTCGCCCATGTCTACCTGCAGCCATTCGCCGCCTTTCTGCGCTCCACCAGTGCCCCAACGTTTCTCACGGTCGCCGTCGATGGCGTTGCCCGCAGCATCCTTCATGTGGGATGCCGACATCTTCCAACCGCTGCGATCCAGTTCGGCAGATGTGTCGTTGAGGGGGCGTCCGTTGATCTTCATTTCGGCGATGGACCAGAAATTGCCGGTCGAAGACCCGGTCTGGACGATCTTGATGAACTGTCCGTAGACCGGTGGATCAAGCGTGATCGTGAAGATTCTCTCTTTGCCTTTGGCCACGACGCGCGGTTTGCCGAGCTTCTCAGGATCCAGACCGACATAGACTTCGTATCCCCGGGGGTAGTCTGTACCGACCGGACCCGCATCCAGGTAAATGGTCTTGATGGTGCTTTCGAAGCCGACGTCGACCTGGTACCATTCGCCGCCCTTCATTGCTCCACCTGTGGTCCAACGTGTGTCGCGCGTGCCGTCCAGCGCCTTCTTCGTGTCCTTCTGGCCGTGCGATGCCGTGGCCGTCATAGCGGCTCCGTCGAGGCCCTGGTAGATCCTGGTTGCAGACATGAGCGCTTCGGTCTGGATTGCAGGGACGTCGAAGAAGGGCTCCAGCATGGTGAGGGCATCGGGGTGACAGATGTCTCCGAGCCCGGCCAACAGGGGCTTCTTTTCCTGATCGTTCTGGGCGAGCCCAAGCGCTTCACGGTAGAGTCCCAATGTCTTCCTGATTGGGCGTTCGCTCGGCATCGCGAGTTGGCGGGCATAGCCCCGGAGTGAAAGCACACGTTCGACCAAGTCCTCCGATTCCCGGCTCACGACACGGAGCTGTTCCAGGGGGGACGGATCAGGCCAGTCTGCCAGTGCCCGGATCGCTGCCTTGCGGACGTCGCTGTTCTTGTTCTTGAGCGCTCCATAGAGAGCAGGTAAGCCGTTTGGGGAAGCGATGCCTCCCAGACAACTGAGCAGGGCACAGTGGGAAGACGCGGCCTCTGGGGGAGTGACCAGGGAGGCCAGAATGACCTCTCCACGGGCATCCTGGTCTTTCATCCGGCGGTTGATTGCGGTGACGATGTTCTGCAGTTCTGAGCGGTTGGTTCCGCTCTTGGTCTCGATCAGGAGTTTCACCAGCGCAGGACGGTCGGTGGTGCTCGCCAGCAACCCCAGGGCTTTCAGCGACTCCTTGCGGACGTCGCGATCTTCTGATCGTGCCTGTTTAAGCAGCGCGGGGACGGCGGCCACTGTCTTACGCGCTCCCAGGGCCCTGATCAGCTCGATCTGCACCGACCCAGTCGTGTCGGAAACCGCCGCGGCAATGGTTGGGTCAATGTCCAGCGATGTCATGCGATCCAGGCTACGTCTGGCCGTGTTTCGGACTGCGCTCTTGTCTTCGGCTGCTGCGGCCGTCAAGGCAAGGGGCATCACGGCCGAGTAGTTGCCCAGGAACTGCAGGGCCCTGAGAGCTGCCAGTCGAGTGATGTCGTCCTCACTGCCAATCTCCTTAAGGACGACCGGCAGGACAATGCTGTCACCACGCTCTGCTAGAGCGTCCAGGACCGTAGGCCGATTGGCGCCGGCAATACTCGCGAAGTAGGCGCCGAACTGGATGGCGGTGTCCTTCCCCGGGAGATCGCGGACCAGACGGGCCGCGGCTCGCTGCATGTCGCCGCCCTCTTCTGCCAGGACTGCGATGACGCTGCGGACCCCCTCTGCCCCGGCAAGCATGGTTGCTCCGTAGAAGGCCGCCGCCTTGACTCCGTCGTCTTTGCTTTGGCTGAGGAGCAGGTCATACGTTCCACGGGCTTTGCGTTTGGCTGTACCGATAAATCCCCGCTTGCCGCGGAGCACATCGGCGCATTGAAGCAGCGCTCTGTCGATGGCGGGGATGACTGCCCTGTGAGCTCTGCTGCGACTGTCCTGCAACGCTTTCAGGGCGTCGCTCCCTCCGATCTTGCCCAGGGCTGCCGCGGCGGCGGACGCGCTTGCCGTGTCTGACAGGCTAAGCAGGGGGATGAGCGTGGGGACTGCTCGCGTGCTGCCCCGGGCACCAAGAGAGTTGATGATCCCCTCCTGCGTTCGGCCGCTTGCTTTCACAGCAGCTTCCCGCAGGGCAATGTCCACGTTCCTGCCCGGAATGCGCTCCAACGCATGGCGCGCCATGTGGGCGAGTTCATCATCCAGAAGGAGCCGGGCCAGAGCCGGAACGCTGGCCTTGTTGCCCACGATGGCCAGCTGTCTGCAGGCAAACCGCTTGCAGTCGTCTGACGCGTCGTCATCCAAGACCCCGGAAAGGCGTCTGGCCAGCTCTTCACAAGCTGTCTTGTCCTTCGTTTTCTGTGCGGCAATGACCTGTGCAGTGATGAGTTTTGCACTGGAGTCGTCGACCCCCATTTCATAGACCAGGATGTCCTTGAACATGGCGTCAAGCCCGGCCTCCCTGCCCTGCTCCCTGGACTTCCTGACATACGATGCACTGAGCCTTGAACTGGGGGTGGCATCGGCCGTGAGATCGCCGAGGGCGTACTGAATGCCGGCCAGGTAGAACTGCATGACAGGGCGATTCCAGAAGATCTCATTGCGGTGTCCAAGCGAGCAATAGAAGACGCGCCCCTTCCCGATTTCCTGGATCCAGGCGACTGCGAAGTCATCATCCTTGCGCTTGATCTTGTTGCCTTTGTTCATGTTCGTGCGCCCGGTGTCCAGGCTGAGCAGGACGCGGAGCGTGTCGCGTGAGTAGGGATCGCGGAACTGGTAGATCTCGTCCTTGATGACGAACGACTGGCCTTTGAAGGCGGCGCAGAGGGGATGGGCCGGATCGTCGACTTTGACGGTGACATCCTCGTGCCAGGGGTGCCCTGAGAAGTACCCACCGATCAGCTTGCCGTAGTCTTCCCACTTGTAGGAGCAATCGGTGGCGGCGTGCACACCAATGATGCCTTTTCCGCCGCGGACGAACTCGAGGACGTTCTTCTTACGACGGGCTTCGCGCTCGACTGCCTGCTTCTGTTCGGATTCAGGCAGCTTGCTCAGGTCACCCGGGTGGAAGAGCTCGCCGGTGGCGTTGTTGAACAGGATTGCGTCGAACCGGGCGAGAGAATCGGCCTCGAAAACGCTCTCGTCATCCGCAACGACAGCTTCGAACACGCCGGTTTTTCGACCGAGAATAGCAAACGATTCTGCCCCCCACGGGATGGATCCGTGGAAGAACCCCCGGCACTTGCCGAACACGAGAACGCGTCGCGGGGACGCCGGGACCGTCGGCGAGGCGTCCGGTAACGCCTTTTGCATCTTCTCGATATCTTCAGCAGGGACGGATTGGGGTTCAGCGGCGTTGGAGCGGAGGGGAATGAAGCCCATCAGTGCGACTGTGGCCAGCAGGCAAAGTGAGTAACGGCAGCGTCTTTTCATGGTCGGTTCCCGGGGCGTTTCGCGTTCTGTTCCTGAGAAGGCTTTGCTGGTTTGGGCGCTGGTTAGACGCGCCATGGGGCTCGCATGGGACGGCCGATGAAGCGGTCGGCTGCCAGGTCGTCGACGAAGCGTTCTGCTCCGGGATCCCATTTCAGCGGGCGCTTCAAGTGGTAGGCCATATTCCCGAGGTGGCACACTGTGATGGAACGGCAGCCCACCTCGGCGTGACAGATGGGTTGACGGCGGGTCCGGATACAGGAAAGCCAGTTCTCGATGTGATTCCGGCTCTCGTAGAGGCGCACATCATCGGGCCCCCACTTGATCCGTTTGAGCTCGCCGGGGTCGGTCTCCAGGAAGCCGCCGCGGTTGACGCCGATCCGGCCTTTGGTGCCGAAGAGCTCGACTCCCGCTCCCCCTTTGGCACCCCCGTGGTACATCCGCGCTCCATTCGGATAGATGTAGGTCAAGCGCTTCTGTTCACTGCATTCAGGTGGGAGGATCTCGACTGGTCCGGCCTCATCCATGCCCATGGCCCACTGGGCGATGTCAAAGTGATGAGCCCCCCAGTCGGTCATTCCTCCTCCGCCGTAGCCGCGATAGTAACGCCAGCGTGGCCACGATTTGTAGTCATCGAGGGGGCAGAGAGCTTTGTTGTACGGGCGCATCGGGGCGGGCCCCACCCACAGGTCCCAGTTGAGAGTCTTGGGCGTGGGCTCTGCCGGCAGGTAGCACGGACCCGGAGGACCGCCAACATTGATATGGATGGACTCGACGTCTCCGATCATCCCGTTGCGGACCAGTTCGCTGGCAAAACGGAACGCGTAATCTGAACGCTGCTGGCTGCCTGTCTGGAAGACACGGTTGTACCGCCTGGCTGCCTCCACAACGGCGCGGCCTTCGCGGATGCTCAGCGACAGTGGCTTCTCGCAGTAGACATCTTTCCCTGCCTTGCAGGCCTCGATTGACATGACGGCATGCCAATTGGTCGGTGTCGCAATGAAGACGGCATCAATATCCGGGCGGGCCAGCAGATCGCGAAAATCCTCGTAGGTATCACAGCCTTTGTAGCCCTTCCCCAAACGCTCCGAGTAGGCCTTGTTGACCCGTTCCTTGCAGCGCTCCAGACGGATTGACTCGACGTCGCAAAGCGCGACAATCTGGACGCTCCTCTTGCCGATCAGTCCGCCAAGATGGCCGTTACACATCTTCCCCATCCCGATGATCCCCAGCGTGATCCGATCACTCGGAGCCACGTCACCGTCGGCTCCGAAGACGGCCGAGGGGAGAACTGTGGGGGCGGCAAGGGCGCCTGCCGCAACCGCGGCGTAGTGGGTAAGGAAGCCTCGACGGGTGATGCCGTTCGCCATGCGCGTCTCCATCCATTCTCTTCAGGTCCCAACGCCTCCGTCGGGCACCGCTCACAGTGGCCCACAATTCTAGCCCTTCAGGCGCTCCAGAGCAAGGTCGTGAGGGGGTTCTCGCCGGGGATCTCTTCGCTCACACTAAGGGTTGGCGGGGAAATGGCTTTGCATTTTGGCGGGAGCGCAGGATGGTCAGTCGGAAGGCAGGAGGAGCAACGCATACCGAGGTATGTGTGCGACGACAGCCGAGCGTAGCGAGACGGGCAGCCTGCTGGGCTGCAGCGAAGCGTCAAACGCCGCGAATGGCCGTGCTCCGCCCCGCCCCGTAGGGCTGCGTCCCTTTTGCTCTCTGGCTTCGTTGCTTCACTCGGGACATATCAAGATATGCCCGCTCGCTCGCGCCTGGCCAGAAACCAAAATGACCAGCAGCAAAATGTGAAGCTATCTCCCCGCCAACCCTAAGGGGTGCCCTTGATTCCGTACGTGGGCTCGGTCACTGTACCCCGTTCCTGCCGGGGCCCTGAGCCGCCGGTGCAGAGATGGACGATTGAGGCAACGCTGATGTTGGCAAACGAAGCCCCAATAGTGGTGGTGGATTTCGAGACGACCGGGGTCGTTTCCGGTCACCCGGATGTCCCCTGGCAAGTCGGTATGGTAAGCCTCGAAGGCGGTCGGGTTAGGCCGGAGACCTTACTTACCAGCTTGCTTCGCACGGGAGACCGTCCGTTCAACCGTTTTGCTCCGGGGCGGCACGCTGAGCTTGCGGAGGAGATCGCTGCTGCCCCAACCCTTCCTGAGATCTGGCCGGAGCTGTGTGACCGCCTCTGCGGGAGACCTCTGGCTGCTCACAATGTGGCTACCGAACGAAAGGTCATTCAGGACGCGTTCCCCCTGCACACGTTCGGCCCCTGGCTTGACACACTCAAGCTCGCCCGGATCGCCTGGCCGGACCTCGTGGATCACAAACTAGAAACGGTGGCCCTGCGCGCGGATGTCATCGACAGGACGATCGAGGTCTGTCCGGGCCGGGTTTGGCATGACGCGCTCTTCGACGCCGTGGCCTGCGCCTTTATTTTCGAGACGCTGCTCACGTTCCCCGGGTGGGACAGGCTGACCGTCAACGCTCTGGAGAAGGCCAGACCCAGAAGGTATAGGCAGGGACGCTGAGCTCAGCTCGCCACCTGTAGATCGGTGAGGGAGACGTCAGCGATCGTCGTGTGAACCACATCGGCTCCCGCTTTCCCAAGCTCGTGTGCCTCGAAGCTGTGGGCCACGGCCACGCAGCGCATCCCGGCGGCCTTCGCGGCCTGGACGCCGTGGAGCGCGTCCTCGACGACGGTGCAGGCGGCGGGATCCAAAGCCATCTTCCGGGCCGTGTACAGGTAGATGTCCGGGGCAGGCTTCTTGTGCTCGACGTCCTCACCGGTGACGATTATGGCAAACCAGGAGAGGTCCACCCCGATCGCCTCAAGGTTCGCCACCACCTTTATCCGGTCCGCGCTCGACGCGACCGCCAGTGGTGTTGCGTTGTTGCGGAGGGCTGTGAGCAAGTCATGCACACCGGCGAACGTCTGAATCCGGCTGGGCAGCATCTCAAGGTAAATCTCGTAGACGCGGTCCTTCATTTCCGTGACGTACTCCTTGCCGTACAGGGCGGCCACGCCGCCGATGTACCGGTCTTCGCCTGCTCCTACGAACGGCAGAAAATCGGCTGGTTTGGCATCAACGCCGAACTCCTTAAGTCCTGCGATTGCGGCTGCGTTTATGACCGGCTCAGAATCGGTCAGAACGCCATCCATATCGAAGATTACAGCGCGTTGCATGGGCATATTCCTCGTACTTCAGGGGTAGGTCACTTACGTCCGCTAACCCTACCACGTTCGGTTGCGCCGACAAGTTGCCTGGAAGAGGGCCGTTCAGCTGTTCGGAGCACCCTCGACAAGGGGGGAAGACAACGGTATATTGACCCGCTTGTCAAAGAACTACTGGCCCGTTTACGGGTCGAGCCTTGCCCATTGAGGGCGAATCAGTCCTACCGTACCAAGGAGGTTGAGCGTGGGAAAGCAGACAAACAAACTCGTGAAACGGGGACGCCGTAAGCGCTATCTGGCCCGCATCAAGGCCCGCGTCCGGGCGAAGATCGGACGAAAGTAGGGCGGCTTCTGCGCGGTCGGGGAACGGTGTTGAGGCCAGGAACGACCGACTGACGGCCTCCCGGCTGGGGCCATATCGATCCGCGGGTGGCTGAGCGACGTGGCGTCGCCTCCAGGGCGATTGCGCCCTCAATTCCTGGCTCCCGGGCCTTGGGTCGGGAAGCCGAAGAGCAGTCCGGGTAACGGCTGCTCTCAACGCCATCGTGGGGTATAAGCGGGAGCCCGCGCCGCCCAGTTCCGGATGATGACTCCTCTCTTCTAGAAAATAAGGAAGTGCACACCATGTCTGACTCGAAATACGTATACTTCTTCGGGGGTGGCGACGCCGAGGGCGAAGCGACCATGAAAGAGCTTCTTGGGGGCAAAGGCGCGAATCTCGCCGAGATGACCAGCATCGGGTTGCCCGTTCCTCCCGGTTTCACGATTACCACCGAGGCTTGTGCGTACTTCGCAGCCAACAACGACACCTACCCCGCGACGATGCGTGACGAGGTCCTCGAACACTTGGCCAAGCTTGAGGACACGATGGGAGCCAAGCTCGGCGACGCCGAGAATCCGCTTCTCGTTTCCGTCCGCTCTGGAGCGGCTCAGTCCATGCCTGGGATGATGGATACTGTCCTGAACCTTGGCTTGAGCCCAGTAGCCGTCGATGGCTTGATCAGGAAGACCGGTAACGAGCGCTTTGCGTGGGACAGCTACCGTCGCTTCATGCAGATGTTCGGCGATGTCGTGATGAACGTTCCCCATCATGAGTTCGAGCATGCGCTGCAGAGCGTCAAGGATGAGAAGGGCGTGTCGTTGGACACAGACCTGAGCGCCGCCGACCTGCAGGTGGTAGTGGATCGCTACCGGGCGGTCTACAAGAAGCACATCGGCTCTGACTTCCCAACGGATCCGGTAGAGCAGCTCTTCCTCTCGATCGAGGCTGTCTTCGGCTCCTGGAACAACGAGCGTGCAATCAAGTACCGCCAGATGAACGACATCCGCGGCCTCCTGGGGACGGCAGTGAATGTCCAGGCAATGGTCTTCGGGAACATGGGTGATGACTCCGGTACAGGCGTTGCGTTTACGCGTGACCCATCCACCGGTGAGAACAGCTTTTACGGCGAGTATCTGATGAACGCCCAGGGCGAGGATGTCGTAGCCGGGATCCGTACCCCGCAGACGATTGACACGCTTGCCCAGGTCAATCAGGAACTCTACGACCAACTCGTCGACATTCGTGGGATTCTCGAAACCCACTACAAAGATATGCAGGATCTGGAATTCACCATCCAGGAAGGCGTGCTCTACATCCTCCAGACACGGACCGGCAAACGGACGGTGTTCAGCTGGCTCCGTACACAGGTGGAGATGGTCGAGGAAGGGCTCATTGACAAAGCCGAGGCCGTCCGTCGCGTGCCGGTTGGCGAATTCGGCAAGCTCTTCGCTCCCGTGCTGGATCAGGATTACATCGATTCGAACGGTATCGAGGCGGTCACCAGGGGATTGAACGCCAGCCCCGGCGGGGCTTGTGGCGAAGTCGTCTTCACGGCAGATGAGGCAGAGGCCATGGCCGAAGCCGGCAAGAAGGTCATCCTGGTTCGCATTGAGACAAGTCCCGAGGACATCGGCGGGATGAATGTGTCTCAGGGCATCTTGACGGCTCGTGGCGGAATGACCAGCCACGCCGCTGTGGTGGCCCGCGGCATGGGCTGCCCCTGTGTGGCCGGCGCCGGTGATGTGCTGATCGACTATGCGGCGAAGACCATGGCCATTGGCGATGCCGTGATCAAGCAGGGCGACACGATCGCTATCGATGGTTTCACCGGTGTGGTCTACAACGCGACCGTCCCAGTCAAGCCGTCTGAGATTGTCCAGGTGCTGGATGGCACGCTGGAGGCTGACGCTTCTCTGTTGTACAAAGACTACGCGGCCTTCATGGGCTACGTGGATGAGTTCCGGACCATGGGCGTGCGTACCAACGCGGATACGCCGCATGACGCGGAAGTGGCTGTCAAGTTTGGCGCTGAAGGTATCGGCCTGTGCCGTACCGAGCACATGTTCTTCGAAGGTGACCGGATCATCGCCGTCCGCGAGATGATTCTCGCCAAGACGCTCGAAGATCGTGAGAAAGCTCTGAGCAAGCTGCTCCCCATGCAGCAGGAAGACTTCGAAGGTATCTTCGAGGCTCTCGCCGGGCTGCCGGCCACCATCCGCCTTCTGGATCCGCCTCTCCATGAGTTCCTGCCCCACGATGACAAGGGCCAGGAAGAGGTCGCTCAGCAACTGGGACTCACAGCGGCAGAGGTCAAGGCCGCGGTTGAGGGTCTGCACGAGTTCAACCCGATGCTTGGGTTCCGCGGCTGCCGTCTGGCGGTTGTCTATCCCGAGATTCTGCGGATGCAGGTTCGCGCGGTGATGCAGGCGGCGGTTGCCGTTCAGAAGCGTGGCATTGAGGTACACCCCGAGATCATGATCCCACTCGTCGGCCACGTGAACGAGCTGACGCTCTGCCGGCAGGAGTGCGAGGCCGTAATTTCGGCTGTCTTCGAGGAGACGGGAACGACGGTCAACCACAAGATTGGGACGATGATCGAGGTCCCCCGTGCTGCTCTCACGGCAGATGAAGTCGCCGAACAGGCTGAGTTCTTCAGTTTCGGCACGAACGATCTGACCCAGATGGCCTGTGGCTTCAGCCGGGACGATTCGGCCCGATTCCTGCAGCCCTACGTCGAAGAGAAGGGCGTTTTCGAGTACGACCCGTTTGCGGTTCTGGACCAGAATGGTGTCGGAAAGCTCGTCGAGATGGCCTGCAAGCTGGGTCGGCAGACGCGTCCGGACATCAAGCTTGGGATCTGCGGCGAGCACGGTGGTGAGCCCAAGTCGGTGACGTTCTGCCACAAAGTCGGCTTGAACTACGTCAGTTGCTCTCCGTACCGCGTGCCCGTGGCTCGCCTGGCGGCAGCTCAGGCGGCGATCTAGGCAGACCGGCGCACGGATTCTATCAAGGGCGCGTCTTCCCCGAGCGGGAGGGCGCGCCTTTTCTTAGCCCACTACTCGACCACGCGACGTCCGTAGACTAGGTGTCCGCACTCGGATCCGTCAAAATCTGCGACCCCGGGCATGAAACCCCAGCGGCCGAAACCGAGAGATTCCAGAAGTGCGACACTTGGGGTATTGATTTCCAGGAGAAGTGCGAAGAGGGTCTTGAGCCCGAGGCGGGGGCACTCGTCGACGGCATGCTGCAGGAGCGCCCGCCCGATTCCCTGTCGGCGCCAAACCTCATGCACGTAGTAGCTGACCTCGGCCGTGAATCGCAGCGCTTCGCGGCCCGGCCTGTAGGGACTGAGGCTGCACCAACCCGTTACCGCCTCGTCCTGCGTGGACACGTAGACGGGGTATGTCTCGGGACGATGGTCAGCGAGCCACTGCTCCCGTGACTGCACGCTGACGGGCGAGGTGTCTGCCGTGGCCGATTTGAGCAGGATGGCCTGGTTGTAGATCGTCACGATCTCGGCCAAGTCGTCCGTCCTTGCGAGGCGGATGCTAACATCGGTCATTCTTCAGGGCCTCTCGTTCTGACTGGGGCACACGAACGCCGTATCCGAAGCTCGACGGGGATGGTCAGGACCTCGGCAGGCATGCAGCCATGGCGGGCATACTCGTCCATGAGGTGCACGACCTGGTCACGGATGCGTCCCGGTTGCTGATCCACAGACGTCAACCCGATCGCCTCGCTGATGTCGTAGTTCCCATATCCTGCCACCGACACGTCCCGTCCCGCGGCGAGTCCTCGTCGATTCAGCTCTTGGACGACCCCAAAGGCGGCGTAGTCGTTCGCGCAGACGCAGGCCGTGCATTCGGGGTGTTGCTCGATGATTCGGCAGAACGCCTGTGAGCTGGGCTCGACCAGGAAGTCACCGTTTCCGTAGAGCGTGGGGTCAGGCTGGAGTCCTACGGCTCTGAGAGCTTCCGTGTAGGCCTGCTTCCTGGCTCGGCCCGAGCTCTTGCACTCGGCTCCGACGTGGGCGATCACGCGATGTCCCATATCGACGAGGTAGCGGACCAGTCCAAAGACCCCGCTGGCATCGTCTGAGACGAGTTGAGGGGCGGGCGCTCCCGGGACCGTCCCATCGAGAATGATGGTCCGCCGCGTCGCAGCGTGTACCTCAAGCCAGCGACACTCGCTTTCCACCGGGACCATGGCGACCACTGCCCCCTCGTCGCGTGATGCTCTGGCGAACTGGTCCCGAAGAAGCGTCGTGTCCCGGTGGTGACAGTAGAGTTCGAGGGCAATGTCCCGCCGTCGACACTCGGCTTCGAGGAGGTTGGCGATTCGAGCGAAGTAATCGTCGGCCTCCTCGAGGAGCAATGCCAGCCGAGTCAACGGTGCACATGTGGCGCAGACTCCTCCGCGTGGGCTGGTGACTACGGTTCCTATCCCCGGCTCACGCCGGATCCAATGGGCTTCGACCAGGAGTGCCAACGCTTTGCGGACCGTGAGATGCGATGTGCCCATCTCCTGGGCCAATCGGCGCTCAGGGGGGAAGCGATCTCCGGGACGGAATTCGTCTGACTCGAGCCGCGCAAGCAGCGCCTCGAACACACGCCGGTACAGAGGCTGAGGGGTGTCACGTCTCGCGGACATGTGGCGCTCAGATCTCGATCAGGATCTTGGCGAACGCGGCCGGGTTGGCATCCCAGTCGATCAGGGCCTGACCCGCATCCCCGAATGGGTAGATGCGAGTCACGACGTCGTCAACGGGGAAGCTGCCTTCTTCGAGCAGGCGGATCACGGTCTCAAAGTTGCCCGGCAGGGCGTTGCGGGAGCCGCGGATGTCGAGTTCCTTCTGAACGAAGTACTTGGTTTCGTACTCGACTGGATGTTTCGAGTAGCCGATATAGACGACTCGGCCGGCGAAGGCGACCTCTGCCACCGCGGCCTGGAACGTCATCGGGAGTCCGATCGCCTCGATGATGACATCGGGACCGTCCCCATCCGTGAGCTCACCGAGCCCCTCATGCAAATCACACACCTGAGAGTTGATCGTGTGGCCGGCTCCCGCTCTGCGGGCGAGCTCAAGTTTGTCTGCGTCAATGTCAATGGCGATGACGCGTGCCCCGCGGAAGGCAGCACCCGCGATACCCCCCAGACCGATGGCTCCACACCCCAACACAGCGACTGTGTCATCTTCGGTCACTTCGCCTCGGTCCACGGCATGTCCGCCAACCGTGAGCGGCTCGACCAGAGCCAGTTCCCGGGCACTGAGTGTGCTCGAGGAGAAGAGCTTCTCGTGAGGCACGCTGAGGAGTTCTGTCAGGGCGCCGTCTCGTTGCACACCCAGGGTCTGGTTATCGCGACAGCAGTTCACCCGTCCTGAGCGACAGGAGGGGCAGACGCCACAGCTTGTGTAGGGCGAGAGCGTGACCGCCGTCCCGGGTTGCCACGACTCGGGCACATCATCACCTACTGCCTCAATCACGGCGCTGATCTCATGTCCCGGTATCCGTGGTAGAGCGACCATCGGGTTCAGGCCTCGGTACGTATTCAGGTCGGAACCGCAGTACCCGACGTACTGCATCCGCAACAGGACGTCGCCCGGTCCTATCGTCGGCTCCGCGACCTCGCGGATCTCGGTCTTGCCCTGGGCAGTGATGTAGAATGCTCGCATGACCTCTCCTTGGGTTGGAATGTTGGGATGCTGGGATGTTGGAATGCTGGGATGTTGGAATGCTGGGATGCTGGGATGCCGAAGCGGTACGGCAATGGACTCCTCGATTCGCAACCGATTTCCTCGCTGTCGATTCCAGCATCCCTCAGCCGAAGGGCGAAGCGATGAGACAGGCCGTCCTCCAGACGGCAGCGACGCGTCAATTCCAGCATCTCAGTATCCTGGACATTCGTATGAATGATCCAGGCTAGCCGACCTCCAGCCGGTACACAGTGGCGGCATTGTGACCCATGATTCTCTCCTGTTCGGACGCCGACAGGCTCGAGATGAACTCTTGGACGATGTCATACCAGCGTCCATAGGCACACGCCACGAGGCAGACCGGCCAGTCCGACCCGAACATCACGCGTTCAGGGCCGAATGCCTCGAGGACGGTTTCGGCGTAAGGCCGCAACTGGTCGACTGTCCAGCTCGAGTAATCGGCTTCCGTGACCATTCCCGATAGTTTGCACCAGACATTCTCTCGCCGGGCAAGCTCGCGGATGTTGTTTTGCCACGGGTCCACCAGATTGTCACGGATCACAGGCTTGGCGATGTGGTCGAGGACGAAACGCTGTTCGGGATGGCGGTCCACGAAGCGAATGCTCGGTCTGAGTTGGCCCTCAGTGATCAGGATGTCGTAAGTCAGATCGAACTCCGCCAGGGTGCTCACCCCGCGGTTGAACGCGTCCCCGAGGATGAACTCAGGATCCGGCTCTCCTTGGACGACGTGGCGGATAGCCTTGAGTTTCCGGTGGTTTGCCAGCGTGGCCAGCGTCGCGCGGATGTCAGGATCGGCGAGGGGGACCCAGCCGACAACTCCGAGCATGAACTCGTTGTCGGCAGCCAGGGAGAGAAGCCAATTGGTTTCTTCGAGAGACTGGCGGGCCTGGACACTCACGACCCCCTCGATGCCGGTTGGGGCGATTGTCTCGGCCAGGTCCGACGGGAGGAAATCGCGCCGGATCGATGCCATAGCGTCATCAATCCAGTCATACTCGACGGGGTCATAGTGCCAGTAGTGGTGGTGTGAATCGATCTGCATCACGCCGACTCCAGAATGATGTTCCCATACTGTGTCGTGTCGCCTGTCCGGATGAGCCCAATGGCGTGCGGCACTCGCTTCTTGAAGATGGCTTCATGGTGCTCAAACGTCAGGGGAATGTCGCCGAGGACCTCCTTATAGGCTGTCAGCACGGCATCGTCGTTCTCCTGCAGGAACTCCTCGGCCATGAACGCAGCGCCAAAGTTGCACGCCGGCACGGCGGCCCGGAGCACCTGGAGGACCGTGGGGAGATCGTCCACCACGGATATGTCGATTGTCTCGATCATCGGCCAAAACGGGAAGCCACGATCCGCGATCACGATCGTGTTCGTGTGCCGGACGCGGGCCAGCAGGGAGAGGATGTCGGGATTCAGTATTCCTGCCTTGATCATGGTCGTTCTCTCATGTTAGGGTGTCAACACCCCAGGTATGGGTAATCAGCTGCGATCAGTTTGGTCTCTTTCATCTCGGCCCAGAACTCGGTTGGGATTTGCGCCTGCACGGCGGTCACGTTCTGTGAGACCCGTCTCGGCTTGCCGGTGTTGAGGGCCACACTCAGAACGCCCGGCACGGAGAGCCCAAACTGAACACAGGCTTCCGCGGCGGAGACGCTATGCCGCTTACAGATCGCAAAGAACTCCTCACGCCACCGGAAGAGGGGCTGGTCTTTCTCGTCGTCTTCATCCACAACCCGGTAGTCGAAATAGGCCCCACCGGTAAGGAAGCCGGCATTGAAGACGGCCGAGTTGATCATCGCGATGCCGCGTTGCTCGAGGTCCGCCATGAATGTCAGCAGCTCAAGAGGGTGTTTCATGATCGTGAGACTGCAAGCGAACATCGCCCAGTCCAGCTCTGTTGCGTCTGCCAGTTCGCGGATCACGGCCCAGTCTTTCGAGCCGACGCCGACGGCCTTGACGTGCCCTTTGGCTTTGAGTTCGCCAAGCGCCTGATAGGCCCCGAGGACATCATCGAATCGCGCTTTGCGCTCGTCATCCGTCTCCGCCTGGGCCAGGTACTCATCCGGATCATGGACGGAGACGACCTCGGGGGCGTAGTCACCAAGCAGGTCGCAGCCCTGCTCATAGCACTCGAGGATCCCACTGTAGCTGATGTCTTGTTCGGCATCGTGTTCGAGGCCGATCCACGCCCCCGGCTCGAAAGTCGGTTCAGGCGTTGTCAGAGGGATTCGTTTCCACGCCAGTTTGTTACTGATCATCACGTCGCCGGGGCGGACTCCGAGGTCACGCAGGCACGCGCCGATCGCCTCCAGTGCCAGCCCGGCACCGTACTTGCCAGCCGAATCGATTACCGGTTGCTGCACGCATGAGACCCACTCCCGAGCGATCGCGAGTTTCGTTTCATACGGGATTGCCTGATACAGGTTTCCCAGACAGCTGGAGCCGAAGACAATCGGGGGTATGTCGAGGCCGGTCTGGCCGAGAGGCTGTCGAGCCGTGAGTTGCTGCATCAGAGACCTCCTGGAAAGACAAAGGCATATGATTATGGTTCATGGTAGTGCTTAGCGCTCAACTATAGCGCCATGCCTGTGGTGTTCAACAGGTGTTCCGGATGCCGCCGTCTCGATCCCCTCGACCGCGAATTCTCCCTCCCTTTGTGTCGTGAAGACCTTGCGAAAGGGCAAACCCCAGCAGAGATTGTGACGCACGTACGGGGACACCTTGCCATTCCCGCTTCTCTCCACTCAATCAGGCGTCGACTATGAAGCCATTCAAGCCGCAGGAGTTCTTTGCCACGAGTTGGACGTGGGATGATCCCCGTTGCCGTGAGCGCATCCTCCGCCTACTGGCCGGCTTCGGCAAGAGCACGGCCGATCTCCAGGTGATCGAAGAGGCCGACCTCGACGGACTCATTCGGCGTAAGAACTGGTTGGATGTCTGGCGTCGCCAGGGGACGGTCAGCGGAGTCGGCGATCCAGACCTGGTGTTCAACTCCTTCCGCTGGCACGGTTCCGCCGGACAGGCGGCCCTGCGTGAACGGCTCCCGATCCTGGGCGAAGGTCAAGGCTTCGCTTCGAGCTTGCTTCACGCTCTCTACGGTTACCCAACCTTCCAGCACTTTGAGGACGGGAACCGGAAGCGCCAGATCAGGGATGACTGCTGTTGGTCGCTGCACGACTTGCACACCGGTTGGGGCTGTTTCCACAAGTGCCAATACTGCTCACGGGGGCGTGTCGCGACCGTAATGCTGAATGTGGAGGAGTGGCTTGAACGGGTCGACGGGCTCCTCGACGCGAACCCCTGGCAGAAGGTCATTCGGTTCGACACGGAGTGTGACTGCCTCGTTCTTGAGCCGGAGTACGGGGCTTGTGCGGACCTCGTGAACCACTTTGCCACGAAGGAAGACCGCTACATCATCCTCTTCAGCAAGAGTGACAACGTCGACTTCCTTCTGGATCTCGACCACTGCGGACACACTATCATGCTGTGGACGCTGTCCACTCCCACGGTCAGTCGGGCCATTGAGGTCGACACCGCCACCACGGAACAACGTATCGAAGCCGCTCGGAAGTGTCAGGAAGCCGGGTACCCCGTCCGCTTCAAGTTCAAGCCGATCGTCCCAATCCGGGGGTGGCGGGAGGAGGCAACCCGGACACTCGAGCTGCTCTTTGACGCCGTGAAACCGGATAATCTCAGCATGGAGATGCTCTTCTTCAGGAGTGTTGAGGAGCTGACAACGATGTTCGACATGGCGCTGTTCGAGCCGGAGTTCGTGCAGATGATGAAGGAACACGAGGCTGCTGGAGGCATGGCCGACCCCTACAAAGTGATCCCTCCGGATTTCCGGGTAGAGGTCTACGAGTATTATGCCAGAGAAGTCCAGAGACTCAGCCCGGAGACGCCGCTCTCGCTCTGTTCAGAGTCACATGCGGTCTGGAAGAAGATGATTCCTCTTCTGGGGCAGACCCCGGGGAACTTCATCTGCAACTGCGGCCCCGCCTGCATTCCCCATCTGCCGGCCTGTTCCATGGGCTATGCCGAAGACTTCAAGCCGTTCGTCGTCACAGAGCCGCAAAACGGCATCGAGAGGAATTCAGAATGAACGTTGTTGTGTTAGGGGCAGCTGGTTGGACGGGCAGAGCAGTGTTGGCGAACCTGGCGGGGAAGCACGCGATCAGGGCCTTTGCGCGGAATGCCCATTCATGGGATGCCTACTCCGACTTGGACGGGCCGTGGGATGACGGGGAGATCATGTACGGCGACATGACGGACTACCATGCAGTCGATCGCGCAATGGAGGGAATGGACGGAGTTATCCACGTTGCCGCGCACCTCAGCGGCGGCGACGACAACGCCGATACCCCCTTTCTGGTGAACGTGAAAGGGATGTGGAACGTCCTGGAAACAGCTCGGAAGCATGGAATCAAGCGAGTCGTGCACGTCGGGTCATGCCAGACCGTCCACCCCGAGGGTGTCTTTTTCAGCGCAGAGATCCGGCGCCCTGACGCGACGAGGTACGCCGTGTGCAAGCGCCTGCAAGAGGAGATGTGCAGGCAGTTCCACGATGCTCACGGGATGAGCATCGTCGTGCTGCGTCCCGATGGGATTGTCGATGCCAAGCTCGGGATTGGATATGCCCGACGACCACTGGGCAACGGGCAGAGCCTACGACCCGGAACGGTCTGCCGACACGACTTCGCTGAGGCCTGTCGGTTGGCCCTGGAGACACCCGGAATCGGTCTCGAGATCCTGCATATCACAGGCATGCCGGAGGCGTCTGAGTTCTGCAACTGCGATCGGGCTCGTGAGGTCCTGGGCCTTGAGTTCAGAGCTGACTTCAATCCCTACCGGTAGGGGTTGGGCCCCAGGCGCCGGTCGCCGTGTTCCAGCTTTCGGGCCTGAGGCACGGGCGCTGGGGACATCGCCCCTCCAAAGAGGCCTCGCTCCGGACATGGGTGTGGACTTCAGGGCAGGGAGACGAGGATAGCATCGAGAGCGGGGACTGTCACCGGCTTGGCGAGTTGTGGGATCTGCACGATGTGATCCTGCCGTTCCGGATTGAAGAGGGTCACGCAACGTCCACCATCTGCCGTCTGCCACACGCTGTGGTAGACAGCAGGCACACAGATCGTTTTGCCATTCTTGTTGGTCTTGAGTGTGCGCACCGGGATGTCCAGCGTCAGTGGCTTCAGCATGCGTCCGAAGATGAGGGCGTCGATCCCTTCGTTGAAGCACAGGCGGGAGCCGTTCCGGACCATCGTCTTGAAGGCTTCCCGAACGTCCGGCTCCCAGCGATACGTACTCTCGACATGAACGCCCGGCATCATGCCGGCAGCAAAGCCTTGAGCAACGGTCACCGCATGGTGTCCCACGCTTCGCCACGGGTAGAAGGCGATCCAGCCAACCATATGCTCGTGGTAGAGGAAAGAGAACAACGGCACGACACGGGTCAGCGGGGGCTTCATGGGGAACGTGCTGGTGAGCCCGTTCGGGCGCGATTGACAGACGTTGAGCCAGGGGAGGTACAACTCGTTGGGCTCTTCCATGGACAAGGCGAAGTCAGCACTCAACGGTGCGCACTCCGCACGCAGTCGCTCGTACATGTCTGCCATGGCTTCGTGCATCCAGCGGCCGTAGCCAGGCTGGTGACCGTGGGCCTGTGAGCCGCAGAAACTGGTCGCAGCGGGACCGCTGACTTCCTGATCGAAGTGGACGATCGGGTAACCTGCTCTGACGCAGGCTCTGGCCGCGTCGACGACGGTATCCTGGGCAAAGGCCGTCGCCGGGCAGAGCCTCGCATACTTGGTACCATGCCAGTCCTTCTTCTTCTCCGATATCTTGACCCGTGGGGTAACGCCGTCTGCCTCGCAGGTCGCGTGCTTGCAGATTTCACGATCGAAGAGGGCCTGGTTGCTGTGGACTTCTCCGCCATGCTGTGGTTTGTCGATCGTCCAGCGCCAGCCAGAGAACATGATCATCCCAAGACCACCGGCGTCGCGAATGACCTGGGCCTGCCTCTCAAACGTCGGTTGATCCGGGAATGGAGGGAAGTACTCCTGACCGCACCATTCCCCGTAGCGCTCCCAGCCGCGGTTGTTGGGGATGGCCGGTACGCCGAAGTCTTTCGTGAACTGTTCACAGAAAGCGCGCAGCCCAGCGTCTTCGAAACGCATCTTGCCATCCTTGGTCCGCGCCCGAGGGTTGTAGCAGGTCACCACGCCGCCCTTGCGGATCCAGGCGGGTGTGTCTTCGCGCTGAAGGAGCGTTTTGGCGCACCACGATTGCTCCCATGCCCACGCTCGGTAGATCTCCGCGGCATCGTACCAGTCACCTGCGAACGTCCCGAGGACAACCGGGTAGCTCAGCCGGACATTGGCGCCCGGAGTGATGGGCAACAGATGCGCGATGTCAACCGTTAGGTCGAGTTTGAGCTTGGCCGTGAAACGTTTCGGGAAGCCGTCCGGATCGTGCGTCGCGACGTACAGGCCGGCCGTGTCGTCGTAGAGCGCCATCAGCTGGCAGGACAGCGGCCCCGGGTATGTGTCGTCGAGGACCTTCCCGCGGAATTGCCGCGCGGGGTCCTCAACGATTCCGCCATCGCAGCGCGGGTAGAGGAACACATCGTCCGCAGAACCCTCACCCAGTTTGGCCGGCGCCCGCAGGACAGGATACCTGACGGCTGTGATGGCATTCCTGCCGCGGTTCTCAATGGCGACGGCGCACCGGAACAGGGAGGTCGACGGGACTGGCAGGACGGCTGTGGTCACGGTCATATCCGGGTAGACATATGCCCACGTCAGACCGTTCCCCGTCTCCTTGAGCTCCACGCTCTCGGCATCCGCGCTCGATCGGCCGATTACCTGGTCGCCGGTGCGGAGTTCGCACGAGAAGGCCGGGGGCCGGGTCATCCCTCCGACGAGGATGCGATCCGTTTTCGTGTCCCGAATCCTGGCGATCGTGCCATCGTTCCCAAAGGCGATCTCGCAACGGCCGTTGGTGAGAACGGGGCCCCCAGTGTCGGGTGTGGGAGGCGGAGGAACATAGCGAATCAGGGCGACGTCGTCGAACCAGACATCTCCCGTCTGGTCGCCTAGGAAGAAGTCGACCTTGACCCTCTCCTGAGCTGGTCGTACAGCGCGGAAGAGGAAGCGTTTCCGCTCCCATGCTTCACGTGTCTGGAGGGTCTCACGCAGCCCCGCGTTAGTCCAGGGCCGGGCATTGCCGATGAGATGCGCGGAAAAGGTCCGGGGAGGAACGGCCCGGACCTGGAAGGTGAGTTCATAGACCTCCCCCTCGACAAGTGCGGAGGCCGCAAACGGGCAGGTTACCTGGACGTGGTTCGACTGTTGAGCGGCCGTGACGCTGATGCGTAATGCTCTCGTACCCGCTGCACCGGGAACAGTCTCAACTGCGCCGTTTGCCCTGGCATTCTTCTCCTGGTGGTATCCCCACGGGGCCAACTCCCCATCCTCGAAACCACCGTCGGGAAGCAGGTTCTGTCCGTGAACGGAACAGGCACCCGCGAGCAGGCCGGCGAGCAGAAACGTGACATACGTGTGCATGGGCTGCCTACTTCCTGACGGACAGCGCCTCGATGGCCGTGGCGATCTGGTCTCGTCGCGCCTCAATGAGAGCCGGGTCTTTGGTGAACGTTGTTGCGTCCGCGGTGATGGCTTCCGGGACATCCAACAGGGCTTTCAGTTGCTGAGTCCGCTGAGCGGAAAGTTGTCCCTTCTTCTCCTCAATGAGACGCTTGAGGATTGCGTGATACTCATAGTCCTCAATGCCGTCACGCAGCATCTCCCAGCGAATGCTGTCTACCGGCCCTTCGAGGACAGGTCCCTCCTGCTGGGCGTCCGCAGCTGCCTCGGGCGGGTAGATGAACCGCCCATCGCCATTGCCCCAGGGACGCTTCGTGCCGGCCTCGGTGCTGTACCCGGAGACCCACCCCATGGGGTCCTCATAGGGATTCTGAGGATGTGCGTAGTCCGGGTAGGCGCATCCGCTGGTCCAGTAGTTGGTGGCCCACACGAGAATGCCCTCAATCTTGCGCTGCCAGGTTTGCCATAGCCAGACGCGCATTTCGGTGCCCGGGTGGTCGATAAAGAGCGTGCAATAGGGGGCTTTCGGGCCCGTGCAGACGTACCACCAGAACTGGTCACCCTCGGCGCGTCGCTCCTCGGCGTCTTCGAGGTCGAAGTGGTTGGATATGGGGCACCAGAGATTCGGTCCTCCGACCAGGCCGTCCTCAACCTGTTCGGTCAGCATGCGACGGAGTCCGGGAGCCTCCTTCTTGAGCTTGTGGAACCCGTTCATGACGAACCCGTAGTCTTTCGGATCGGGCTCATCAAACCAGTAGACATAGGCTTCGTCCAACCACCCCTTCTCCTGGAGATGGCTCTCGACCGCGGAGCAAAATGCTCTGAATGCGTGCTGGTACTCGGGGGTGTCCTCGGTGTAGCCGAGAAGGTCTGGGTCGCGCCTAGCATGGAACGTCCCGCCACCCAGCCCCTGTATGGGGAACCGGAACGAGTTGAAGTGGTAGGTCTCGATCGCCTCGGTCATGGCTCGATCCCACGCAGACCAGTCGAAGAGCGGAGTCAGCGAGTCGGCCTCCACCGGCTCGAACTCTCCCCCTGTCACCAGGCCTTTCCCCGTGGTGGCATCAGTCAGGGACACGTCGTCGCACCAGACTGTTCCTGTCAGTGCGCCGTCTTCGCGGTAGGTTGTGGCCCACAGGGTCAAGATCAGTGACTGTGCTCCGCTGGGGAATCGGGTGACGGTACGGTCGAAGAGCTGCCACGTTCCATCGCCGGTTATCCGCATGTCGTTGTTCCTGCCGGACATCCATTGCCTATTGCTGTCGCTGTGGTTGAAGGTCACGATGAACGCGTGCCCCGGTTTGGCGGTCCGATAGCGGAACGTCAGTCGCAAGCCGCCTTTGGGGATAGTGATCGGCTCCGCGAATTGGGTTGACACATTACCGGTCAAGCTGTCGTCCTGCAGACGGATCGAGCCGCTGCCGGCATACTTGACGTTCCGGTCTCTCGCGCCTCCCTTCCAGGCACTGGCGTTGGGCCATGAGACACGGAATGGGTCGAGCGGGGCGAGATTGTAGGGAGAGATGTGGTGAGCGCTGTAGTTGGCGAAGTACTTGGCCAGGACATCGCGTCGTTGAGCAGGGCCAGGGATCTTCTGGTAACGCCAGACTGTTGGTGCGCTGAAACCGAAGGCAGTCGTGCAGGTCATGCGGTCCGGCAGGTCAAAGTCGTATACGCGAACCTGAAGCGGTACGTCTGCGTTCATGTTCTGAGCTCGGAGGCAGACTCGACCCTCATACGTGCCGCTCGGAACGTTGCGCGGAACGTGGACGCGAACCCATAGCGGCTGGTTGTCTCCTGCCGCGACGTCAATCGGCCCTTTGAACGGGGGCAGTGGATCCGGCCAGGGGCCGATCACACCGGTATGATCGGTCGTTCGTGTGACCGGTACGTAGCCCACCCGAAGGACCTCGACGGAGGCGGCCGGGATCTGGGCTCCGTTGGCCCCCCGGAGAGCGGACGCAGTGGCCGTCAATCCCGTGAGCCGACGGGCTGGCCTCACGATCAACTGGGCGGCATCTGTCTCGTTCCTGGCAGCACTTATCCGGACCGCCTTCCCTCGGGCAACTGGTGCCGGGCGTGTCTGCGGCACTTTCCATCCTGAGTGTGTCCACCACAGCTGCGTGCCTTCGGTCGTCCCGGGGACGAGTTCACCGTATGACATGTCAAAGAACTCCGGGACGTAGAGCTCCACGCGACCATGGAATTCCGCAGCTTTGCCGAGCGTAAACGCGAGGGTGACCTCGCCGGTTACGGGAACATCATAGGGGGAGCGGATCGTCTTGGTCGCCCCGGCAGGTAATTCAGTTGGTGTCCCGGTGTAGTCCCGGTTTCCCCCGTCCCAGGACATGCGGACCCTGGGAGAGATCGGCAGAGCTACCGTCCCCCGGTTGGTCAGTTCGGCTTCGACGACGTTGTTTGCACCGGGAAGTCCGTCGCCCAGACTCAGGATGTTCACACCCAGCGTCGGTGAACAGGTCTTGACGGACAGGAACTGGGTGTCTCCCCGCAGCTCGACAGGCGGCCCGTCAACGGTGGCCGTGTAGCTGTATTGGCCGATCTGGAACGACCCGGGGTCCGATTCCGTGCCGACCTGCTTCCGTGCTTGAGCTCGCAGCCGTACCCAAATTTCGCGTGCGGGGAGGAGGGCCTTCGGAATGGCGAGGGCGACATCCCCCACTTCAGCCTTCGTGCCGATCGTGGTCCATCGTTCGCCATCCGCGCTGACGTCGACGGCTAGCTCGCCACCGGCATGCCATCGGATACCCGTTTCAATACGGGCTTCGGTTTGCTGACGATTCCCGACTTGGTGTCGGTATACCACCTCGCGATTGGCCCCGAAAACCCAACGGTTGCTGTTGAACCCACAGGCGAATGAACTCAGCGCCCGGGAGTAATTTCGGGACGTGCCGTTAAGCGGGGCCTGGAACGTGTAGGCCCTGCCCTCAAGACTCTCCCCCGCCCCCAATTCCAGGTTGGCCTGCCGCCTGTGTACCGGCTCGACCTCGGTCAAGGCGATGTCATCGAAGGCAATTTGGCCGGAGATGTGCCACTGGCCGAACCTGAGCCACGCACTCTCCGGGTCGATGAGGGGGGGGGTGGCGAAAATGGACTGAAATGTCTTCCACTCATCGGGGACTGAGCCGAGGTCACGATTGCAGAAAATGGGGCCGGTGACCGGCGTCCCTCCACTGCCTCCGAGACTTCTGGCCCGGAAGGACAGCCGGTACACGCGTGCGGGCAGCAGCGGCAGGTTCCCGGAACGCCAGTAGTTCGTGTCAGATCCCGTTCCGGTGACGGCGATGGCTCGACTCTCGCCAGCCGTTCCTGCGGGCAGCCATGTTCCGCTTCCGCCGGACAGCGTCCAGGCGGCCGGTGTGTTGGCGCCGGACTCAAATGTTGCGTTAGGAACATCGACCTGCTGCGCGACCGACCAGCAGCACATGCACAGAACTCCGACGGTGATGAGTCGACTCGACATCTTCTTCCTCCTTGCGTAGGATGTCTGCAAAGCACCCGCTCTCGCGGCCCAGTTTGTGAGTCTACCGTTGCGGAGGCGGACCGTCAACTCACGGTCGGTCGTGGCGCACAGCTTTGCCACGCTTGGGTGGAACTCAATCGCGAGATGGCACCCGCTCCCACATTGGGTTGGCCGGCCTCAGCGTGAGGGGGGGCGCCATGCCCCGACTGACCCCCTTCCAGCCAGCTGGACTCCAGAAGGGACTGCACCATTCTGAGCGGGGCCCGCGGCTTGTCAGTTGCAATCAGAGGGGCGCCGTCTACAGTGAGCGAGCAGCTCAGATGAGCCGTTCAGTGAGCACCGACGAGGGAGGCCCCAGACCATGAAACGCGCTGTTGTCGCCGGCCATATTTGCCTTGATATCATCCCCGGGATCGACCATGCCTTCGACCTCATTCCAGGTCGCCTCTACGAGGTCGGCGCTCCCCTGATCGGCACCGGCGGGGCTGTCTCCAATACCGGTGTGGCGTTCCACATTCTGGGTATCCCAACGACACTCATGGGGAAAATCGGTGATGACTCGTTCGGCGAAGGAGTCCTCGGCGTTCTGCGTACTTATGACGATGCGTTGGCGGACGGCATGGTGATGATGCCGGGTGTCGTGACCTCCTACACGGTCGTGGTGAACATCCCCGGGTCGGACCGGATTTTCCTGCACTGTCCGGGCGCCAATGCCGATTTCCTGGCCGACGACATTCAGTACGACGCTCTCGATGGGGCTTCCCTGTTCCACTTTGGCTATCCGGCCCTGATGGCGTCGATTTACAGCGACGATGGGGAACAGCTGGTGGAGATCTGTCGGCGGGTGAAGGCGTGCGGTCTGACCACGTCCGTGGATCTCGCTATGCCGGACCCGAATGGCCCGGCCGGCGCCGCTGATTGGGAACGCATTCTTGAGCGCAGCTTACCCTACGTTGATGTGTTCATGCCCAGTGGCGACGAACTCCTCTACGCTCTCGACCGCGACCGGTTCGGTGAAGGTGACAACCTGACAGCGTCGGACCTGGCGCCCTTGAGCGAGCGGCTTCTGGAAATGGGAGTGGCCATTTCAGCCATCAAGCTTGGCCCGCGGGGAATCTACGTGCGTACAGGAACAGCCGAGGCAATTGCGGGAATCGGGGGAGCTGCGCCATCGTGCCCCGAAGCCTGGGCCAATCGTGAGTTGTGGTTCCCTGTCTATGAGGTCGATGAGGTCGTAGGGGCAACCGGTGCCGGGGATACGACAATCGCCGGATTCCTGGCCGCCTTGCTGCGGGATGAACTCCCCACCCGGTGCGGGTGTATCGCCAATGCCGTTGGTTCTTTCAACGTCCAGGTGCCTGACGCGCTGAGCGGCATCAAGTCCTGGGAAGAGACGGTCGCCGCCCTTGACGGCGGTTGGAAGCACGATCCGTTCAGTGTCGACGAGCCCGGCTGGCGCCGAGACCCGGATAACGGTGTCTGGCACGGCCCGAATGACCAGGCGTGAACTGGCCGTTTCGTGAGAGGCGGGGGTGGAAACGGTGGCAGGGATGCCTTCGGATGAGGCGGAACTTAGTAGCCTTTCAAGGTGGGAGGGGCTGCCACGCCCCGATCTTTGTCTCCAGACCAGAAACTAAGCAATCGGCGGGTGGCACCGCCTCCCACGTTGACGCAGCCGCCTCGCAGGAGCGAGGTGCTTAAGTTTCGGGGCATTCGGATGCCTCCCACAGAATCACCCGGCAGGGGATGCCCGGTGCCACCTTGGAGCAGCCGTTTCGTGGCCCCAAGCTCCTTGAGTTCCGCCTCATTCGGATGCCTTTTGTCACGTCACCCGCCTGCGGCTAACGATGGCACCTCTACTTCCTGACGACCAACTCCTCGAGGAGCCGGGAGAGGCACCGCCATCCCTTCGGCAGTGAATCAAGCTGCACGAACTCATCCTCGCGATGTGCATTCCCGCAGATGCAGAGGCCCATGCAGAGGGCCGGCCAGCCCGCGGCGAGCGGGGCGTTGATGTTTGTGCTGGCTGGCTTGAACTCCGGCTCGATGCCCGTTTCCTTCAAAACGGCCGTTGCGACTGGTACCAGGCGTTCGGGATGCACAGCCTGCGCGGCGGGCCTTCGCCCGATGACACGACGCATCACTTTGACATGTTCCCGAGCGCGGATTGGCCGGAGTGCCTCCGCGAACGCGCGGTCGATGCGGCTCAGAGCCTGAGGACATGTACTCCGACACTCGAACGTCGCTTCAGCCATGCGGGCAATGGAGTTGATCCCCTGCCCCCCGTTGATCGTTCCCATGTTCCAGCTAACGGGTGCGTCGACGCTGCCGGCCACCTTCCGATGGGCCGCCCTGAGAACGGCCAGGGCGTCCGTCAGTTGGTCGATGGCATTGGGGGCTCCGTAGTTGCCCCAGCTGTGGCCCCCCGGACAGGATACACGCAATCGGTAGCGCAGCGAGCCCAGACCCACGTTGGCACAGCGGTCCAATGAGCCGTCGAAGGACACGAATGCCCATGGGGCAGTCTGATGGTCTGCGACAACCTGTCTTACGCCGCGAAGATTGCCCAGGCCCTCTTCTCCCACACTGAAAAGTATGGACAGGGGGCGTTCAAGAGCGCCCCGTTCGTCGGCCAGCTGTTCGGCCAGCAGAGCCAGCATCGTCACCGCCACGAGGTCGTCCCCCACTCCCAGCCCCTGAAGGGTATCAGCGCCGTGGATCACCTCCCTTGCATACCCACGCTCCACAACGTCCACGTGGGCGTCGAAAACGATCGTATCTTCCCATGGTCCGGATCCCATATGCACCCACAGATTATCCGCCGGATCTGTCGTGGTGCGGACATCGCAGGCGTGTAGGTGTTCCTCAAGGACGAGGCGTCGCGGTCCCTCGTGGTTGGACGGCCCCGGCGTCAAGGCCAGCAGGCGGTGCAAGTCGAAGAAGCGGCTGGCGGGGAAGGGGCTGATCAGGGGCATAGCAGTGTCCATGGTTTCTATGTAAGCGGTCGTTTCCCCTACTGGCCGCCGGAGTTCATGGCCACGACGACGTTTCCGGAGAGAATTCCCTCAATCAGCTCACGGATGCGGACGTGCGTGATTGACTGCTCCTCCAGGTGCTCGACCATGGGGACGAGACACTCGAGCAGTGACACTTGCTTTGCCAACGCTTCGTCGTAGCCGGGCAGCGCCTGGGTGGCAGGGGCGTCCTGCTTTGGCGCGTCCCGGAGTTGCTGCAGAGCCTCGACCACGGGAGCCAGGTCGATGGACGGTCCCTCATCAGGGCCCTTCTCGGTCGTCTTCTGAACGGCCTCGGTGAGGGCTTTCATACCTGATCCAAGGCCGCTGTTCAGCGTGTCCCGAATGCGCCCCATCCCTGCGTTGAAGCCCGAGAGCTGGGCTAGAATCTTGCCCAGGTCATCCGTATCGTCAACTCCCGACAGCACTTGGCGTCGACCGAACTCGGTCCTGATCTCCTGCCACCGAGCCTGCTCATCGTCGGTCAGAGCCTGCATCATCTCCTTGAACTTGAGGATATTGCTTTCGGCTCCGGTCGTGAGCGTCTGAGCCTCATTGTAGTAATGGTCGAAGACGACCTGAATGACTTCCTCGTCGGTCATGACCGGGAAAACCTTCTCCGCCATTCGATTCATGTTCCGGTAGGAGCCCTGAAGCCTGAAAGGCGGCTCCGTGCGGTAGTCATCCTCCTGAGCCGCAGAGGCGATGTACTGGCTGTTAACTCGAAGAACGACATCGCGTACCGTGCAGAGCTTAGCGAGAACATCGGTGATCTCCTTGGCTTCCGCGGCTGAGTAGCTGTAGTCGAACTCGATGCCTTCCTGCGACCCCTTCCGCACGACATCCATGAAACGATAGATGTCCTCATGCCCATGGGAAGCGATTTTCGAGAGGACGGGATTGGAGGTCATGGCGTTCTCGACGAAACTCAACGCGAACGCATCCGCGGCTGTACTGCTGATATCTCCGAGGTTGTAGGTGTCGGCCCGGTTAGCCAACATGTCCGGGATCCTGAACTTCTCGCCACTCTCTGTGTATGGATTTCCGGCCATCACCACGGCGACCTTCTTGCCACGCAGATCGTACGTCCGCGTGACTCCGCGGTACACGCCTTCGATCTTCCGCTGAGCGTCACAGAGGGAGATAAATTTCTGAAGGAGTTCGGGGTTCAGGTGCTGTATGTCATCGAGATAGATCATGATGTTATTGCCCATCTCGAAGGCAAGATTCAGTTTCCCAAGCTCTTCGCGTGCGGTCGCGTTGGGGGCCTCGACCGGATCCAGTGAGGTCACCTGGTGTCCGATTGCCGGGCCGTTGACTTTCATGAAGGTCAGGCCCAGTCGGTTGGCCACGTATTCCATGAGGGTCGTTTTTCCATACCCCGGCGGGGAGACGAGTAGCAGCAATCCCATCAAATCCGTCCGCTTCGCTTCGCCGGCCACACCCATCTGCTTTGCGAAGTTCGCACCCACCAGATTGAGATAGACATCGTTAATCAACTTGTTGCGGACGAAGGAGCCCATGACCTTGGACTGGAACTCCGACAGCCGCATCTCTCGCCGACGCTTCTCGGTGAGTTCGGCCCGGAGATGCACGTACGTACGGAACGTCGGCACACGGGACTCGGCGAACTGCTTCATCTTGATCAGGAAACGATCAAAGTGAAGGTCAAGCGTCTTGTCATGGATCAGCGGGTGCTGGCCAAGAACCCCCTTAACCGCGGCAAAGGTCGTCACTTCGGTCGTGTCGCGGCTGATGACTTCTCCGGCCGCAATGAGTGCTACCACTTCCCAGAGGAAATGGGCGCTGTCTTCAGGCTCCTCCTTGCGGATGAAGGCAGACACCCAGTCGGCAATCAGATCGATGCGTCTGGCGACCTCGTCAACGGCTGCAATGTCTTCCTCGAACTGCTTCAACGCCTTGCGTCCGCGCAGCACACCGATGAAGCGCTGGTGGAGCTGATGAGCCAGTGCGTTGACGGTGAACTCCAGTTCGTGTGTATCCTGGAGCTCGTAGTAGAGATACTCGGCCGAGTGGGCCAGCGTGGCGGCGTCGAGGTCCAGATCCAAGGTACGGTGGAACTCCTCGACACGCTTCCGGATTTCCTCAATGTACTCGAGATTGGGTTCATCATGGCCGAAGATCCGGGGCAACGTCCCCACACTCCGCATGCGTGTGCGCAGCATGGTCTTGACGTCCTCGCCCTCGTAGAAGCACCAGAAGAGGATCGCATGCCCACGGGAGGTGGAGTCGTAGCGCAAAAGTTCGCAGGTGTTGTAGAGCTGGATGATCGCGGTAAGGATGAGTCCAGCATCGTGGTCATGGACACCCCGCTCGTAGCCTTCGTCATACAGAGCGGCGGAAAACTCCCTCACCAACGGCAACAATTCCTCTGCTTCAGCTTTTTCTGTCAGCAGGCCGGTTGAGAGTCCTGACTGTCCATTGATGGCTGCAGTCAGCATCTGGTAGGCCAGGAACTCCCCGCGGTACACATCCCTGCTCTCGCTGACGAGTTGCTGCTGCCATAGGTCGCGAGTGGCCAGGAATTCAGGATCCTCGATGGCTTCGTAGAAGTCCGTCCCGGTCAGATGGAAGACCATCTCATCGTCGCGATACACCGTGGTCAGTTCGAGGGGCTGGGTATTGACGGTGAATCGGTAGTCGCCGAAGGAGATGATGTTGTCGCCGCCCTGGAACAGGTCGATCTTGTCCCTGAGGTGGCGGATAAGCTCATCTTTGGAGCTTCGCAGCCGGCCGGTCAAGTCATCGGCCTTGACGGAGTCCCCAATCTCATGGAGGCGGGTGATGGCGTCGCGCACCTTCGAGACCATGAGGTCGGATGCGAAGTACGCATTCACCTCATCAATGCTCTCGAATGTCTCGGCTCGGTTGACCACGCCTTTCAAGATGCGTTCCGCCGATGACACGAGAGAGGAAACGCGGCGCTTCCTTTCCTCATCCAGTACCTGTTTTCGGCTGGAGAAGGCGGTGTAGGCCTCTTCACGTTTCTCGGCTAGCTGTGTGACGTATTCCTCGTAGTCAGCGAAGCGTCCCTCGAGTTCCTCAACCGTCACCATCACTTTGGTCAGCAGTTCGTCACACTTCTCCGGCGTGTCGCACATGCCGATGTAGTTGGTGATGCTTTGGCTGACCAGCTTGAACTGGGCGGCGAATTCGGCTTTGGCTTCGACCTTGCCAATGTCCTGGCGCAGTGTCCGCGCCATGGCTCGCGTGCGGTTCACCCCCGCGTATACGTCGGTGATGCTGTCGACAATCCGGGTTGTCTTGGTCGCGTCGTCGATCTCCAGATTATTGACAATATCGGTCAACAGGTCGAGTCGGCCGGCCAAGTCTTCGAGAGATTCGATAATGGGTTTGAGATCGGCGATCTTGCCGACCTCTTCCAGCTTGGCATCCAGTTCGGTGTTCACTGCGGTGTAGGGCTTCAGCGCGTCCGGCCTGAGCAGGAAATCCACGCATGACAGGGCGAGCTCCCCGCTGCGTTCCTCAAGCCTCCCATCGAGCCGATCAATCAGCTCTAGATCAACGTAGCGGAGTTCTCGCAGAGAAATGATGTGACCACGCCGCGAACGGATCCCGGCCAGTCCATTGACATAATCATCGATGGACTCCATGCGGTCGATGCTGAACGTCAGTAGACAATCACGGACCGCGGCATCATTCTCGCGCAACTGCTGTTCCGTGCTCTCCCTGATGGTGACGACCTTCTCGTACTCGTCTACCGCGGCTACGGCCGCTGCCTTCACCTGCTGCACCACGCCTTGCAGATCGAAGACGTCCTCATGCCCCAGCCAATGGTAGCCGTCCAGCATGTGCGTGGTGGCTCTGATCGAGTCGTGGTATGTCTCCAGAGTGATGTGGCTGCTCGTGATGAGCCGACTGATTGCGTACCCTTCGGAGATGCCGCGAACCAACGCCCGGTTGCCGATCTTGCCCAGGAACGAATCTGCGTCCTGAGTTACCTCGTGCGTATCAGCGTAGAAGGGAGTCTGCCAAACCTGCATTGGGTGGATGCGCTTGGGCTCTTCGTCCGGGGCACTGAAGAGCACCATCCGGCCATCGCCGTACAGGGAGTAACCGTGACAGAAGATCGGCGTGCTCAGCTCTTTGGAGATGAGGTTGTACTGGATCAGGACGTGTCGTCCCTGGGCGACGTGGTAGAAGATGTAAAGGAAGTCCTCGCCGTTGGGGGATTTGATGCACTCGAGATAGCCCATCCCCTCGACGTTTTCATCGAATTCCCGCTGCCGTCCATCCTGGAGGTAGTAGCCCTTTGGGGTAATGATGCCGTGGTCTTCAGGCAACTGGATGCATGCTTGAGCGATGGAATCCATGCGGACGGCAGTCTGCCGCTTCTGGTTGAACACAAGATGGCGGTCGCGGTCTTCACGGTAGGGCCGAATCCTGAACAGAATCAGGTCGCCGACGATCGCGTACCGAATGTCCGCATCGTCCAGCGTCTGGTCCTTGTTGTCTACCGGCTCTGAGTAGACGCCTTCGCCCGTCTCGGTGTTGTTCTCGACCTTGATGGTCAGGTCACCTTCCGTGCACTCGACAAACACCCTGTCGTCAACGCTGATGTGGGGGTGCATGCCCTGGACCTGGTTGTCCCGGGTCGTACTAACCCACTCAAACTCATGCTGGGCCGGCAGTTTGTAGTGGATATCACCCCGATTGTCGATGTACTCAACCGTGTCGTCCTTGTTGACCTGGAACCGGAATATGCAGACGTCGTCCAGGCTTGCGCCGGTCTGGAAGATGATCAGGAGCGACCCCGTCTTCCGGACAAACTGAAGGAAGCGGGCATGCTTGTAGTAGGTGTAGAGTTCGGTGAAGTCCTTGACGAATCTCGGGTCGGACAGCACCTCGTTGTCTACGTGACGGAAGTGTGTGTCCTCCAGCAAGTGTACGCTGAGCACATCACCAATCTTGGTCTGGGTCCGCAGACCGATGAAGACGTTGTAACCAAAGATGACATAGTCGCCGACACCTGTGATGTCCCGTGGCACACAGTTGTTGTCAGTCGGGATCCTGTCATTCCCAATGACCTGGGACTCCTTACCCCCGAACACCTCCTTCCGGGCAACGTTGAGTTTCTCGAGGCGTGAGCATAGGTCCCCGTCCAACGCCTCCAGGCGTTTTCGGAGGACCTCATATGCTCCGCCTTCGAGAGACTGCTGCTCGGCTGCCTCTTCCTGCCGGTTTTGGGCCACGTCCTGTCTGGTTTCTTCGTCAGCCATCTTCAATCGTCCTACTTCTCGAGCCAGCCGACCATCATTTCCCGCAGCCCTTCAATCGCCTGGGGACCGCCTTTGGTTTCGCCGAGTTTGGCCATCAAGTTGGCCAGACTCAAGTTGCGGACGTCATCGGAGCCAATGCCCGCGGAGGACAGGACATCCGCCATCCGCGACGCGATGTTCCCGTCATCTCCGTCCAGCAGCTTCTGGGCTTCGTCACTCTTACTCACGAATTCATCGACCGACTTAGCCAGACTGACGGAGCGGAGGAAGTTCTTGAGGAATTCGCCGTCCCCGCCCACGATATCGATCTTGGCGGTCTTCATGGCTTCTGCCAACACCGTGGCCTGAGCCTCGGCGATCTGGCGGTTGACGTCGATGGTGGCCAGCTCGACGCGCTCTTCCTTGGTGAGTTCGAGTTTGAACTCCTCGTGGTCACGTCCGACCTCATCCAGCCGCTTCATGGCGTCGGCCTTCTGGTTGATGCCCGTGGCCTCGGCCTGGTACTCCAGCGTCATAGCCTTGGCTTTGGCTTCACCGGTCGTCTCGGTCCCGAACGCCGTGGCCTTGTGGCCCTCGATCTGGGCTACGGCTTCTGCCTTGCCGCGCAGCTCAATGGCGTTTGCTTCCGCTTCCTGCACCCGCACGTCGGCCAGTCCTTCCGCCGACTTCTCAGCCACCGTTCCTGCCGCGAGTGTCTTCTTCGCTTCGCCTTCCTTTTCAGCCTTGATGCGACTAGCTTCCGCCATCGTCACCTGCTCTTCGTAGAGGCTCTTCGCGGCTTCCTCTTTCGCTTCGGCTGCCTTCACCTCTTTGACCACGAGCTCCTGGGCATCCCGCTCTGCGGCAATTACGCGTGTTTTCCGTTCACGCTCAGCTCCCGCAATCTCAACCGTGTCCTTGATCTTCTCTTGTTCTTCAGCCACGGTCCGCTCGACCATAACCCGCTCACGGATGACATCCTGGATCTGCTTCTTCTCGATCTCGACCGCTTTCTCCTTCTCGATCGACTTCAGCGCCACCAGGCGTTCACGCTCGACCTCCTCCAGCTCGCGGTCCCGAATGACCCGCTCGGTCTCAACCGCGATCGTGCGTTCTTTGGCCTTGGCCGCGACCTCGACCTGGCGGTCCTTGTTCTGTTCCGCGACCGCCAATTCCTCGGCCGTCTGGATCTGAGCTCGCTCAGCCTTGAGACGTTCCTCGGCCTGAACCTTCTCTGCTTCCGCCGTTTCCCGCGCCTGAACGGTTGCAATCTCACGGTGCTGCTTGGCTTCAGCGTCGGCTTCCTGCCGCTCGAGCTCGAGGATCTTCTCTCGCGTCTCAACGTCCTGTTGCTTGATCACCCGCTCTTTGTTCCGTCGGAATTCGTTCGTGGCCATGGCCTCAGTCGAGGTGAGGTCGACGATCTTACGGATGCCCTGGGAGTCCAGGATGTTGTCCGGCTCAAGCGAGCTCAGCGGGGTCTGTTCGAGGTAGTCGATAGCGACATCTTCCAGCTTGTAGCCGTTCAGGTCTTCCCCAATGACCATGATGATCTGTTCTTTGAAGCTCTCGCGTTCGGTGAACAGAGTGATGAACCCCATCTGTTTACCGACGGTCTTCAGAGCTTCCGAGAATTTGGCTTGGAAGAGCTCTTCGAGTGTTTCTCGGGCCGAGGCTCGAGCACAGCCCACAGCCTGGGCGACCTTCAGCACATCGTCCTCGGTCTTGTTCACCCGCACATAGAAGGTCACACGGATGTCTGCTCGGATGTTGTCCTCGCAAATCAGACCGTTCTTGCCTTCACGCTCGATCTCCATCGCTTTCACCGAGATATCCATGACCTCGGCTTTGTTAATGATTGGGTAGACCACCCCACCGGTGAACGTAACCGTGACCTTGTCACCCCAGCAGTTGACAATCAGTGCTTTGCCCTGTTCCACCTTGCGGTAGAACTTCATGATCAGCACCATCAAGCCCACGAAAATTAGTGCGCCTCCCAAAATCATCATGCCGATGCTCTGCCCGAGAATCCCTGCGAACACAATTCCATTCATTGCCCCATCTCTCCTTTTCCGTTTCCAGTTACTCAGATAACTTGTGGTTCATTACGTCTGCGGCAGTCCTGCGCAGGACTGCGCGATTACACCCCCCTAACGTGATACACATCGCGATCGTGGTCATAGCTCACGATAACCGCTTCCTGTCCGCGTTCGAGTTCCTCTTCCTCTTTGGACCTCACTTCGATGAGAAGGAATGAATTGCGCACCCGCAGTTCGGCTTGCCCGAACTTCTCGGTCACACGCGAACTCTTGACCTTGCAGATCTGGCCCACCAGGTGCGCATGGCCTCGCACCGGGTTCCGCTTGAACACGCGCCGCAGCGGGCGAGCTGTCAAGCCTGTGAGCATCACACTCACGATGAACGCGAAGACAAAGCCGGCCGCACCCAGGAAGAGAGGCGGAACGACATCACGCAGCGATGCCGGTAGGTAGAGCGTCATGAGGAGCGCCAGGAACCATAGCTTCAAGATCAACAGTGACAGCACCACGGTCACCGGTACCTGTCCCAAGCTCAGGAAGCCAAGGATTGCTGAGAATACCCCGTCCATGCCCTCGGCCGCTTCACCCGCTGCCTCGACACCTTCCGCTGCTCCCTCGGCCGCCTCGCCCAGGTCTCCGAAATCAAAGAAGTCGAGAATGCCGATATCGATAGCCCCGATGATGACCACGACCCAATAGAGCACCATCAGGCCTAGCAGGACCGTGTAGGGGAACATCCCTGAACTGGTGATTGTCTGGAAGAGCTCCACGTTTCATGTCCTTTCGCAGTAGCGCGTCCTCGGAGCGATTGACGGACGTGCGTCTATTCGAAAAGTTCGGCGGCTTTGCGCTGTTGCGCTACCGCGGTTTCCACCCATTCCCCGATGGCATCCACGACGTCATCATCGAGACCGGACGCTCCCTGCATGGCCTTGATAAATTTGCTTTCGCCCGGCTCGATGTCCTCATCGGCATAGGCAAGCAGGTAGCAGTCTTTCAGGAGACAGCGTTTGAAGCGAGCATCCGTGATGTCCTTAAGGAGCGCCTCGGCCACATCGAGGGTTCGCGGCGTGAGCCAGAGCTTGGCGACCGTCTCTTCGCCCAATCCCATTTGGGTGAAAATTCCGTCCAGCATCTCTCGTTCTCGCGGGTCAACGATGTCATCCGCATTGGCGAGCGCGATGAGGATGTCGGCGTAGATGACTTTGGGATCGGCAAGTTCCATGGTTCTATCCTCCGTCGTCGGTGTGTCCCTGCATAGTCGCAACTTGACGCGCTACGGTCTCGCGATCCAGATGGCGCAGGCTTTTCGGGACGAGTGATTTCCGTGAGCAGTGCATGAACGCCTGAAGGGTCTGCATTCGGCGTTCAGGCCCACCTTCGGCCGGCAGCATGTCGCGCACAACACCAAGGATCTCGTCGGGCGCCAATGGATGCCCTAGAGCCAGCTCCTCGGTTTTGAGCTCAGCCGCCAGTTCGCGGAAGTCTGCTGCGCTGTAATCGCGTGTCCGGTCTTCGAACTCTGTCAGGCCCTCAGTGGGCATTTCGTCAATGCTGGCACCGTTCCGTGCCAGGAGATCCTCCACGAACTGGCGTCGATCCGAATCCTCCGGATCGAAAACCGGCAGGTGGAGACCACAGCGCCCGCTGCGTTTCAGGTCCGGGGCCAGGTTGTCCGGGCGGGCCGTCATCAGCACCCAGAGGATGCGTGACCGGTTCTGAGGATCGCCCATCATCTGGATCACGTTACCGAAGAGACGCTGCTCGGTCTCATGCACGTTGGCTCCCGGCCGGGCAAATACCGTATCCGCTTCGTCTACCAGGATCATCACATTGCCCAGGACCTCAAGCACTTGACGGATCTTCTCGAAAATCTGATCGGTCTCCCCGAAGAAGGAACTGCGCAGATTCCGCAGTATCAGGGCTGTTCGTCCACTTTCCCGGGCCCAGGCAAGAGCGATAAAGGTCTTTCCTACGCCGTTCGGTCCGGTCATCAGGATCCCGACCGGAGCGGTGCCTGGATCTCCTTGGTCCAAGGCCGTTGTGATGCGCTTGAGCTGGCTCTTCAGAGCGGCGTTCCCCAGGACGTCTGCGAGCGTATGTTGGGGCTCGACCAGCTCAACGTGGTCACCGATCCGGCTTACCAGGAGCCGTTTGAGGCAGGCAACAAAGTCCGCGCGGGTCAGTTTCCCGCGTCTGTACTGGGCCAGCCGAATCGTCTGCTCAATGCCCATCAGTGTCATTCCTGCGCTGATTCGGGCGAACTCCTTCTGCGTGCCGACCAACTGAAGCCCGGGATTGCGCCGCAGGCACCACTGAATGAAACGTCGACGTTCGTCCTCCTCAGGAAGGGGAATATTGATGGTCACGAGATGAGGGAGGGATCTGAGCGATTCATTGACCGCACTGGCCGTCTCGGACACGAGCACCAGCAGGTGGTCTGACATCACGAATCCGCGTTCTGTCAGCCATTCCTTGAAGAAGACGAGTCGCTGCCGGTCGGTGTCGCCCATGCGGGCAATGGGGAGGTTTGGGAGCAGACTCTCTGCATGTTCGATGATCACGGCGATGGATGCCCCTTTGGGGCGCGGGGGTTGCGAGGAAGCTTCGCAGAGCTTGCGCAACAGGACCAGGGCGGGGAACGTCCAGCTTGCGCTGCGTGCGACCACGTCGTTGAATCGCTCCTCCGCGTCTTCTACGTCCTCCGGCTCGAAGCGGGACAGATAGATGCGCCGGGCTATGTCATGGGACGCGTCGTCTGCGAAGGTCAGTCCACGAGCAATGTTGAAGGTGATGATCACCCGCTGCTTCATGGAGAGGCGCGTGGTCAAATAGTCGGGGAGAGACACGTAGTTCGCGTCGGACAGCTGTTCTTCCCGAGACAGCCATGGACAGCGCAGGACGTCGAGAACGTTGCCTGTCACCAGGAACTGATTCGACTGCTGAGAGAGGAACCAGTCCCGGATTTGCTCCATGAACCCCAGATCTAACTGGGTCTTACCCACCACACTGCCTCCCCTTCACTGCCGACGTCAGATTTCACGTTGCCGCTCGCCTTCCTCTTCCTCGGCTTCAGGAGCGCTGGCCTCCGTTTCCGCCAACATCGCGGCGAAGACGTCGTCGACTTCTGACTTCCGGCCTGCCTCCAGGAGTTCCTTATCCAGATCCGGCTTCAATTCGCCCTCCGTGAGTTCGCCGGAGAGTTTGGCCTGGCTCAGGAGCTTCAGCCGCCGGTCCTCGATTGCTCGAACGTTCTGGTCGTCGAGATCGGTTGTCAACTCGTTCAAGCTGTCGTTGAGCTTGATGATCTGCTGACTGCTGACGATGTCGGCGATCGCTTCGGATTCCTGCTTCTTCAAGCCGGAAATGCGCGTCTGCATTTCACGCAGTTTTGTCTTGTAGCTCTCCACCTTGTTGCGCAGCTCGACGATCTCATCGCTAAGCCCTTGCTGTTCGGCAGTGATTGCTTTGTCTCGCTCAAAGAGCTCCGTGAAAGCCTGGCGGTAGTGGGGCTCGTCGGTCTCCTTGAACTTGGCGACAGCACCCTTGAGCTTCGCCTGAGTGGCCTCTGCTTCCTCTCGCAACTGGGCGACTCGGCGACTCTTCTGATCAAGGACCATCATGAGTTGAGCTACGGCTTCCCGCACTTCCCCGTACTGCCGAGTCCATTGGCCGCGGGTCTTGGAAAACGTGGCTTTGATCCCGGAGGGCGTAGAGAGCATGTCATCGGTCTTGCCGCTGATGTCACTCTCGATCAGACCTCCCAGAGTCACGACATACCGATATATAGAACGAAAGATCCCCATAATACACTTCTCCTCCTAACGTGGGCAAGTCGCGGATGCCGTTGTCCGCGATTACGATAATAGAGTGAACGCGGAACGATTGCAAGTTTGCGCGCAGGCGAATATCCTGATAGCAGGTGACTCTTCCCTGTTCGCCCTGTCGCGTCCGGGACCCTTGACCACAATGGAGGAGGGACTGATCAATGGCAAAACTCTCACTGATGGATGGCGCAATTCGTACTGCGGGAGGCGTGGTTGATGAGGTAAAGCACGCACTTCCCGGAGGGCATGGCCCGCCGCCTGTCCCGCAGGAACTCGTGCCGCCCGAGGAGCCGCCTGCACCTTTGCGGGACTTCAGCCACCGCAAGATCAAGCAGATCACCGACGAACTACACGACGCCGTGCCCTACCTCGAGAAGGCCGGCTATGTGCTCGACTCACTGTCGGTCGACATCGGCATGCCGCCGAAAGTTGTCCCCAGATTCACCGTGCGCGAAGAGATTGACGAGGCAACAAAGGACGCTGTTCTCGCCGAATCCAAAGAGCATCGGCTGGCTCACCTGATCCTGATTGCCGTCCTGAAGACCGCTCCTCTGCGTCGGGCTGTCCGGGTTGGATCCCTCGCCTTCCGAGAACTCGAAATCCACTGCGGCGCCATTCCCAAGATACGCCTGGTGTTCTTCTGAGCGAACGTTCCCCTCCGGTGCTGGCATCACGGGCGAGTAGCGTGGAAGGCAGTCGCGTCGACTGGGTGCGAGAACTCCAGGAAGACCGGCTCAGGTTCGGCCGTGACTTTCCTGCCTGCCGAGGCTCTCACGTTGGACATGATATCGATGATGGTGAACTGTCCCGCCTCCTCTGCAACTGATACCGCTGTGGGCTTCTCAGCCCAGAGGACGGCAACGGTACTCGTGTCGGGGCGTCTAAAGAGAGCGACCGACGCACCATCGGCAACGATTCCTGTCCCGACCGCATCGGTATCTTCCAGGAGGAACGCACAGGTCGCGTATGCCAGAGCGGTGGGCATGGGGCTGCCGTCCGGATGCATGAGACTGCCGTGCGAGAGGGCACGATCGACAGGGGGGCGCTTAGTCCAGTAGTACATCCAGCGTCTGATCCCCGCCTGTCGCTGACTGACGGCGATGCGCACCAGAGCATTCGCCCCGGCACAGTAGTTCGGGACGGCGTCGCGCAGGTGCAGGGGAGGCAGGGAAGCATCCTGTATGTCAGCCTTGAACGGCTCGCCGCGAACACCGCACTCGGTATTCCACACCGGGCGCGATGTCCCTGCGGACTTCATCCGCGCATCCAGCGCCTTGAGTTGATGCGCGAGATCCTGCTCCGACACCGGGCGCACTCCGGTCACGTAGCCATGGATGGCAAAGACATCCATCGGAGCAAAGCTCGTTTTGGCCAGGACACGGTCGATCCAGTCCCAGTGAAAGAGAGACACGCCTCCCATGCCGAGGATCACCGCGGTCGGATTGGCCTTCTTGGCCGCATCGTGAGCGGTCGACAACAGGGTCGCATACTCCTCAGGTGAACCGCCCCAGAAGCCCCCGTAGTGCGGCTCATTCCAGATTTCCCAGTGCCGGATCCACGGCTTGTAGTGTCTCACCGTTCGGTAGACATAGGTCCGGAACTGCTCCCAATCTCGGGGAACAGCCTGCCGGCGACCGGTGTCACTGGCCCAGCTCGGCGTTCGGTGAAGTGATCCCAGAACGGTGAACCCATTCTCCACAAATGGCTTGACCCGATCATCGCCCCAGCGGAAACGGCCCTCCTCGGCCTCGACCCAACACCAGCATGTCTGCCAGTTGGCAAAGTCGTGGAGGCGAACCCACTTGGAGCCGATCTTCCGGGCAAATGCCATGTCGCGTAACTCGAAGTGGTTGCCGAAGAATGACTCCGGCTTAGGCCCCGAGTCATGCATCGTCCGGCTGACCACCCCAAACACGATCCCGTCGTGGGTCTCCGCATGGTTATCCGTATCCTTCGCCCACGTCACTACCGTCTTGAAGATTCCTCGTTTGGTCGGTTGCCAGGAGAATGGCAACTCAGCCGTCGTGCCTCCTCCTACGCGCACGGTGTGTGAGGACGTCTGAAGGGCCTCCAGATAGTAGTCTCGGAGCGTGAGTGTGATCGTGATCTCCGTCTCGGCGGGGAAGTCGCTCGCCAGCGTGAGCGTGCCGGTTGCGCGTTCATCCTCGAAGATAATTCGGCTGGGATCACAGAAGGAAAGGCGCTGGATGCGCAGGTGGCGCGGTGGGGCCTCAACCGTGCGGAGGGAGTCGAGCAGAGGATCGTGTTCCCCGGCAAGCAGAGCTGCTACCTCCACATCGCTGGCGGGTCGTTTGAGTACGACGAGTTCATCATAGGTCCCCGGCGCGTTCATCGGGGTCTGGGCTTGCTTTGCCTGCCCGAGCGCCAAGTAACCGTCTGTTCCCCATGACTGATTGAGCAGTGCCGTCGTGGTCGCGCCCACAACGCCGTTGACGACCAACTCCTTCCGCCCGTTCCCCCAGCGCAGAGCCACATGGTTGAACGCATCGGCGTTCCAGGCGATGGGGCCGGTCTCCAGGTACTCCCAGCGCCAGACACCGTTCTGCTTCGATGAGGTCATGAACAGGCCACGGGTACCGTCGGGACGGACCAACAACTGCATGCCGGATCCCCCTTCACTCCCGACACGCGTGAGGCATACCCAGTCCGATGTCTTCGCAAGCCAGCCCGGGTTGACCCAGAACGCCACCGTGCCCCCCTCGTTCGTCACGTGCCCCGGCAGCCGGGCGGCAAACCCGGTCTGCGAGGTGTTCTCCCCAACGTCGACCCCAAGCCCGCGCTTGCCGGGGGCAAACGCCATTCGGCCCTGGAAGGCATTGGCATCTGAGCCCCGGGCAAAGTTGGCCGCTGTTGCCCCGTTGAACGCGTGGTAGAGCGTGATGTCTTCGGCGACGATGCCGGCAGTGGCGAAAGTGGAAAGCCCGATGACAAGAGCCGCAAGGCTGTAAACCAGACGATGCATCATCGCCCCTATTCGGCCAAGTCGTCGGAAAGGGCCTTAAAGTAACGCTCAACGAGGCGGGTGTAACGGTCCGGGACGCGGTCGTCTCGATTGAGCAGGAACTCCTTCTGCACAATCTCATTGATCAGTGTGCGCAGGCGTTCAACGGTCGGCTCCAGCGTCGTCTCGGCAATATCTTTTGGGGCCACCTGGGCCGTCCGGTGCCCACCGCTCACGTTTTGCGCTCCGACCTGCTCAAGCAACTGATCGCCCAACTCGTCCAGTTCCTCATCCTTCAGGTCCTTCAGTTCCTCAGCGAGTTCCGTCAGTCTCTCAGTCGTGTCGGGTTTGAGGGGGCTCGCCTTCCCCGATTCGCCTTTCGCTTCGGCCTGTGATTGCGCTTCAGCTTGCGCCTCGCTCTTTGCCTGTGATTCAGATGGTGACTGGCTCGGCGCCTGTGCTTCAGACTCAGATTGACTCTCGCTCTGCGCTTGTGCTTGTGCTTCAGACTCAGATTGACTCTCGCTCTGCGCCTGTGCCTCGGCTTCTGCGGCTTGCTGTTCGGCTTCTGCGGTCCGTTTGAGTTCCGTTGCTTCGGCTTCAGCTTCAGCCAGGCGTTCCAAGTGGGCCTGCACAAGGCGCTGCTTCTCCTTGGCCAGGGTATCGGCGAGTTCGCGGAACCGTTCGGCTGCACTGGCCTCCATGCGTGACGCCTCGGCACCCTGTTGCTGCTCGCGCTGTTCCTGGGCCTGGCGGATGTCATCCCCGAGTTCATCCACCGCGAGCTTCTCCCTCGCTTCGGCCAGCCGTTCCTGCATCGCCTCGAGGCCATCAGCTTCCCTTTCGGACGCCTGGCGCAGCCAGTCCGCGACTGTTTCCGCATCCTGAGCGGTGGCTTCGCGCTGAGCCGTGGCATCCTCAGTTGGGCGCTGCTCCGCCTCTTCCGACGGATTGCTTGCGTCCTGTTGCTGAGCCTGCTGCTGTTGGGAGGGCGATTGCGACGGGGTCTGGGAGGGTTGTGATTCTTGAGGCTGAGATTGCTGTGGCTGTCCTTGGGCTGCCTGCGCTTCCTGAGGCTGGCCTTGTTCGGGTGGTTGGCTCTGGGAAGGTTGTGATTCCTGGGGTTCGCCCTGTTGTGGCTGCCCCTGGGCTGCCTGCGCTTCCTGGGGTTGGGGTTGCTGCGGTTGTCCCTGGGCTGCCTGTGCTTCCTGAGGTTGAGCCTGTTGCGGCTGGCTCTGGGAAGGCTGCGCTTCCTGGGGCTCGTTCTCCTCTGGCTGGCTCTGGGCCTGCTGCGGCGATTGGGGGGAGGCGGGGGCGTTGGCCTGAGGCTGTTCCTCACCTTCAGGCGGGGGCGCAGCTGCAGAACTGGGTTCGGGCGGGTTCTCAAGTTGCTGAGCGGCCTGTTCCGCCTTCTCTTGAGCCTGAGTGAGCATGTCAGCCAAGTTCTTCTGGTCCAGCCCCCGCAGGTGTTCGGCGAGCTGTTCCAGCCGTTCAGCCGCGTCGTCAAGGGAAGGCTGCGCGGCTTCGGGCCTTGCTTCGGCCAACGCCTCCGCGGCCTGATTCATCGCCTGGGCGACCTCGTTCATTCGTTCCATGGCCAGCTCGGTCGTCTCTGCATGGTCGTCAAGCTGGTCCTGCAGCGCATTAGCGGCGGCGACCGCCCTCGCCTGTCGTTCGGCCGCCTCGGTGACCGCCTGTTCGGCTGGGCTCTGAGTGTCCTGAGGGCTGGACTCCTGGGCCTGTTCCTCATCTGGAGCGCCTTCCGATGAGGCGGCCTGCTCCGGTTGTTGCTCGGCGGCGGGTTGTTCGGCGGCGGAGCTGGACTCGGCCTCTCCCTGCGCGGTCTCCTGCGCGGCGGTCTCCTCAGGCTGGTCAGCATCCTCGGCTTCTGCCTGGGTTTCCGGCTGCTCACCCGAGTCCGCTTCAGGCATCTGTGTTTCAGGTTGCTCCTGCCCAGGCTGTGTGGCCGCCTGCTCCTCAGTTGTTTCGGGACCCTCGGGCGGCGCTTCGGGAGACTGCTCTTGGGCGGTCTCCTGCTCGGCAGCTTGTTGGGGCTGCTGCTGTGCAGCGGCCTGTTCATCCTGCTCGGTAGCTTGTTGAGTTTGCTGTTGCGCGCCGGCCTGTTCATCCTGCTCGGCGGCCTGTTGGGGCTGCTGCTGTGCGGCGGCCTGTTCATCCTGTGCGGCGGCCTGTGCTTCGGGGCTCTGCTGAGGCTGCTCTGTGGCTTCGGCATCAGCCTGCTGGCGTTCCGCCGCCGCCTCGCTCTGCTGGGGGGCCTGCGGCGGCGGCCGCGACGGAGGCTGCGCGTTCTCTTCCTCCGGCGGCCTGTCTTCCAGCTGCTGCGCGATCGCTTCCTCTTCCCTGGCAAGGCGTTCTGCCTCGGCTGCCAACGTATCGAGAGGTTGCTGCGGCTTGGGCTTCTGCTGCTTCTTTGAGGATGGCTTGGGGGGTGAGTTCTGTTGCTGCTCGCGAAGCTCGTGTATGAGTTCTTCACGCATTTTCAGCATGTTCGCGAGCGCCGTGTCTTCGGCAGTGAACGCCTCGGCCGCATCAGGCTCGCGGAGCTCCTCGGCTGCCTTAAGCATGGCCTGGGCGGCCTCGGGAAGGAGGCTCTGATTCTGCGGTTCGGTCAGTGGGGCTGCGATTTCACTGATTTCGCTGACCTTTTCCGCCAACGCTTCCTCCGTCCGGGCGAGGGCCTCTGCGCTCTGGGGGTCCGTCGTCTGCTGTTCGCGCATCCGGAATGTCTGCGAAAGCGCTCGACGCTGAGCTGTGATGGCCTTCTCAAGTTCTTCGATGTTGTCGGCCTGTTCCTCCATCTCGGCCTCGCTCATCGAGGGTTCCTCAGGAGGCTTCATGCGGTAGAGGATCCTGAAGGGGCGGATGTCGATCGCGACGAGGTCACTCACTGCCCGGGCCCCCTCCCGCGGCTTGTGGTCTCGTGCAAAGGCATACAAGCGGACGTTTGAGCGGAAGTCGAGGGCGTGTCTTTCCAACAAAATCGCGTGTGACAACCGTGACGCGAACATCGAGTCCTGCTCCGTGAATGTCCGGGCGTCAAGCACGCTCTCTTGCCCATTGACGCTCAGGACGAGTCCGAGCTCCGCCAACCCGAAGTCATCTCGCGCCCGGATCAGGGCGGGGACCTCAGTCAGTTTCGTCACCGTGGGGTTTTCCGTCGGTTCCAGGATCTCGATCTTCGGCAGGCGGTCCGGGAGACCGGTGATCGTGAACCGGAAGGGGGCCAACGGCAAGTCATCGTCATCTTCCCCCGTGAGCTCAAGGACGTGTTTCCCGACCACGATCTCCAGCTCACATACGACCGTGTCCTCGCCGAATTCCAGGGCGACGTCCTGCTCCTGCCATCGTGCGTCTGCGGTCGCCAGCCCGTGGTTGAGTTTGAACGTCACGCGAGCTCGCGTACCCTCAACCGCCAGGACCTGTTCGCCCTCAACGTCTTCCGCGGGAAGTCCGGTATAGACGGGGTAGGTCAGGCTTGCTGTGACAGTCAACACGACTGGGGGATCGATGAAGCGCACGGGGGAGATTGCGGTTCGTCCGTCACCTGAGCTGACGTAGAATTCGAAACTTGCGTTGCGCCCTCCGAGGGGGAGGCTGAATTGGCGACCGGGTAACGGATCCATCCGGAAGATGTTCCATTCACCCTCTTCTTCACGGATATGGAGGTCGGCACAGTCGGTGAGGCGTCCGCTCGTTCGCGCTGTCAGAACGACCGTGTCGCCTCGTTCGAAGGTCGGGGTCGACGCGGTGGCTTCCACACCCGTGAAGGGGAGTTCGGCAGCCGGCAGAAGCAGGCGCTGAGCGCCGCGCCGGAAGTCCTTCCACAGGAAGAGGGCGGCTACGAAGACCAGGAGCACAAGCGCCAGCTCGGTGGCCCGCCTACGCACGATTCCCCACGGCACGAGCACGGCCAGATCCGTCTCGGCTACCCGTTCTTCTGCCTGGTCTTGAAGTGCCTTGACCAGGCCGGGCGAGAACCCCGCCTCCCGGGCGGTTTCGGGATCGCCGATCTGAGCTGTCGTGCGGAGCATCTGCCCCATGTCTTCGAAACGGTGTTCCACTTCTCGGACGGCTTCCGGATTGTGGTAGTGGAGGGAGGGGAAGAGGAACCGTCGGAGGAGGCCCCCAATGCTGACGGTAAGAAGCACGAAGAAGGCTGCCCAGCGGACCCAGGCCTGCAGACCGAACAGGACGTCGGCGGCAATGACTGCTCCCGCAAGGATGAAGGCGAGCAGACCGATGAGTGTGAGAGCCTGTCCGGCGAAGAACAAGTGCTTCTGCCGGACGAGGCGGCTCAGCCGCTGCGTCAGGGACGTCGGTTGTTTTGTCATGATCGACCTCGATCTGCGAGGGTGTTCTCCAGCATCAAAGCGGCCAGAAGCCCCAGGGCCAGGTACGGCCAGATCTCATCCTCCCGCGCCCGCGCTTCCGGTCCTTCCTGAGGGTCCTGCTGCACGAGTTCCTCTACGGGAGCTGCCCCGATTCCCAGGCGCGCCCTGAACTCCTCTTCGGGCAGGGCGCGGATGTCCGTCTCCCGAGCGCTGTCGGGTGCGTTCAAGCCCAGAGCAGCGGCCGGCTCGCCGGGGACGCCTGACCCCCTGCTCAGGAAGGCGAACAGTTCACGCATGAGGGGCAGGAACGCCCGTTCCGCCGGCCAGTCGCTCCATTCACGGTCACACGGATTGGTCACAAGGAGAATTCTCCCTTTCCCGAGCCGGCCGCCGATCAGTGCGGGCCGGTCGTTGTCCAATTGGGCCAGGACGACTGCCTTCTCGTTTGGCTGCACGTCGAACACGTCGCGGAACACGATGCGAGAGAGGTCTCCGGATTCACGCTTGCTGAACAACGCCAGCGCTGGATGGGCGGCATCCCACGTCATCAGACGTCTCGGGACGGCGACCTTTCCGCGTTTCAGCGTTCCAGGGATGAGTTTGGCTCGGAGGAGGGGCTCATAGTCATCAGGCTCAACCGCATCGCCCAGAAACACGGCCAGGCCCCCGCCGCCCTGAACGAACGTCCGCAAACGCGTGATTTCCGCCTGCTGCAAGAATGGCACGTTGCAGAGGGCTACGACCGCTGTATTGCTCAAATCCCCAAGTTCCTGGCTTTCGCGCGTCTCGAAGGCGACTTGCTGTGCATCGGTGACGGGAACCGCCAACGCCTGGCGCAGAAAGTAGGTTTCATCAGCGAAACGCGTCTGGCCGGGCTCTCCGTTGACGAGGTGGACGACCATCGGCTCCTTCACGTCGATGCTGAATGGGCGGACGTCGTCCCATGCGTAGGCATCGCCGGTCTCCATTCGCACCGTGCCGGTGTACCGGCCGGGGCCGGTTGGGTGCCACGGGATCGCCATCGTGCGGGTGGAGAGTGGGCCGCTGTGTTTGGCTGGTTCCCGATCCTCGATTTCCATCAGGACGTCTACGTCATCTTCGACCTCCGCCTCCGGCGGGCTGCCGAACACGGCGATATTCACCTCCAGCAACGCGTCCTTTCGGGCGTACGGAGTGGGCTGCTTGACGCGATCGATTCCCGCGTTCCACGTCCCGGCCTGTGGCACAGACTCGATGACGACCTGGGTGTCCAGATGCCACTCCTTCATAGGCTCGACCGGCACTCCCGTCTCCTGCAGATCCGTGATCAGAATGATGCGTTTCCGGGCTCGCTCGGAGCGCTGAAGGCGGGTTGCACCCCACAAAAGCGCGGCTCCGTAATCGGTGTGCCCGACTGGCTCCACGTCGACGTCCTCGAAGGTCTCCACCTCCCGGGCTTCCTCCGCGAAGGTGGCCAAGGTGACTCGCGCCTTCTCCGGCATCTCCGTGAGGACGCGCTGCGCGGTCTCTTGAGCCAACTCAAGGTTTGCCGTTCCGAACGCGACCCCGGACATGCTTGCGGAGGTATCCAGGAGCACGAGAACATGCAGTTCGTCGTCAGCTTCCGGGTTGGGCTTCTCCAAAAAAGGGCGGGCGAAGAGCAATGTCAGGAGGGCCACGATCAGCAGTCGGAGGAGGAGGAGAAGTAGGTTCTGCAGGCGCCGCCACCGCACGTTTTGCTGAAGAGCCTGCTGGAGGAAGCGAAGGCTGCCCATGATGGCGGGCTGGTACTGACGGCTGCGCAGCAGGTGAATCGCCACTGGTATCGCCAGTGTCGCCAATCCTGCCAAAATGCCTGCGTTGATCAGCCCCATCAGTGCAACGTCGCTCTCTTTAGTAGATAATCGATCAGAAGCTCGCGCAACGGGGTGTCTGTATCGCACGCCAGCCAGTCAATACCGGCATCTTCGCAGCGCTTCCTGAGGCCTTCTCGCCAGTCCTGCACGACCTGCCCATAGGATTCCCGTAGCGAACCGGCGTGGGCGCGGACAGTCTCTCCCGTTTCCAGATCCCGGAACTCGTACTGGCCGCGGGTCGGAAGGGTGTGCTCCCATGGGTCAAGCAGGTGGAGGACGATCACTTCATGCCCGTAGTAACGCAGGGCTGACAGGCTGCGCAGGATGTCGTCTTCGTTGTCGAAGAGATCGGAAACAAGCAGGACAATCCCGCGGCGGCGGCAGAGCTCAAGTGTTTCCTCGAGGGCACGGGCAATGTCGGTTGAGCCTGTCGGTTCGGTTTCTGTCAACGCTGCCAGAATCTCATGGAACTGGCCTGGCCGGACACGCGGCGGAACATGGCCACGCACGTGGTCCTGAAGGAGGAAGAGCCCGGTTGCGTCGCGCGTACGGAGCGAGAGGAATGACAGCGCTGCGATGGCCCTGGCCCCGTAGCGCCATTTTGCGGTTGGTCCATGGTCGGTGAGCATGGACCCGCTTGTGTCCAACAGCAAGTAAAGGTTGAGGTTCGTGTCGGCTTTGAACTGTTTGATGTAGAGGCGGTCTGTTCGTCCCCAGAGATTCCAGTTGACGTAGCGGAGATCGTCCCCGAACTGGTATTCGCGGTGAGCGTCAAACTCGACACTGAAGCCGATATACGGGCTGCGGTGCAGGCCATGCAGGGCGCCCTCGACGACCCCGTATGCCACCAGCTCAAGATCCTCCATGGACATGAAGAGGTCCGGATCCTCAAGCCATTTGGTTGGTTGCTCAGCTACTGCCACTGATCGCTACCTGCTTCCCGCTGCTCGCTACTTTTCTTCCGGGACGGCTTCCAGAATCTGGTCCACGATGTGGTCTGACTCGACCTTGTCCGCGCGACTGCGGAAGTTGAGCACCAGGCGATGCCGCAGGACAGGCTTCGCGATCGCCTGGACATCCGCGAAATTCACGTGGTATCGGCTCTGGAGCAGGGCTCTGGCCTTCGCTCCCAGAACGAGATATTGCGAGGCCCGTGGGCTTGCCCCGTAGCTCACGTACTGAGCCACGCTTTCCGTGGCGCTGCTGTCGTCCGGGCGGCTTGCGGCGACCAGGCGGACGGCGTAGTCCACCACGTCATCGGCGACCGGGACACCGCGCACGAGGTCCTGCAGCTGAATCACCTCGTCGGAGGTCATGACCTTATGGATGTCGGGCACGTACGTGCTCGTTGTTCCTTTCACGATTTCGACTTCCTCCGCCTGGGAAGGGTAGGTGACGCGGATGCAGAACATGAACCGGTCCAACTGGGCTTCGGGGAGTACGTACGTCCCCTCAAGTTCAATGGGATTCTGAGTTGCCAGTACCATGAAAGGAGGCTTCAGGTCGTAGGTTGTCCGCCCTACCGAGACCTCATGCTCCTGCATGGCCTGGAGCAGCGCGGCCTGGGTCTTTGGGGGCGTCCGATTGATCTCGTCCGCCAGCACGAGGTTGGCGAAAATAGGGCCGGGGAGGAACTCCCGGAAGCGGCGCCCGCTGTCTGGGTCTTCATCAATCACATCTGTACCGGTGATATCCGCGGGCATGAGGTCCGGGGTGAACTGAATGCGACAGAATTCGAGGTCGAGACTCCGGGCGACTGTGCTGGCCATGAGCGTCTTGCCCAGCCCGGGTAGCCCCAGGAGCAGTGAGTGCCCTCGGCAGAGGAGGCTTACAAGGATTAGCTCCAACGCTTCGTGCTGTCCGTAGACGGCCTTGCTGATCTCGTTCATCAGGGTGTCATGGGCGGCCACGAGGCGTTCGACCAAGGCGACTTCGGAGGGAGAATTTGGTTCGGTCATGGTGAGTTACTCGCTATTGGTTTGGCGTGATGGTGAGCCGAACGTTCCCGGCTGGGGCCGCATCCGTCTGTGCGGGTGTGGCCGTGGCCTGTCCATCCCCGTCGCCGTCGAGCAACGGGCGTTCTGTCTGAATGAGGTCCTCGTTCTCGTAGCTCTCCTTGAGTCCAGCCTTCACTGCCACAAAAAGCTCGAGGACTGAGACGAATCCGTCTGCGTTCGCGTCTGTTCCCGGAGCCGCCATCGCCTGGGCCAGGACGTGCGGGAACTCTGTCTCGTTGTCCTCCACATCGTCGGCACATGCCGCGACGACGACCCGTCCGGGGCCAGTCAGGTGCTTCACAAACTTGCCGCTGGCAGCCGTTGTCAGCCAGAGCACCAAAGGAACGGTGGTCCGGGTCTTGCGCAACGCCTTGCCCAAGGCCCGAGCGCTTGGGTCAGGGCCTCCAATATTGAAGAACGCATCACGATCGTTGGAGTTGGCGTGACCGACAAAGAAAACCCAGATTGGGCGTGCATCCGGTGACCTGGTTGCTTCCACGATGCGCCCGATCTCGTCGTCAAAATTGGCGCGTGTACATGGCTCGTGTCCTCCCCAGTCGCCTTCTCCAAACAGCATGCGGAGGTCATTCTTGGTGATGCCGAAACGGGTTTGAAGCGTTTGGTGGATGAGATCCGCTGTTTCCGAGAATCGCATCAGGTGTTCCACATCGCCCGGAAGCCCGGTGAATATCCACACGAGGGGCTGCGCATGGGTGGCAGCTGAAGGTGCGTCCTGTGCGGCGGCTGTTCCCAGAAGAAGGCCAACGCAGACGATGCAGGCTGTCCAGGGGCGGATGAGATACGCGGCAGTGTTGCGGAGGTATTTCACGAGATGGCGATTCCAGCGGCCGCTGCCAGGCGGCAGCCAGCCAATAGTGAGCATGGTGTAGAACATCCTAAGGTACTCAGCCAAAGCTGGAAAGCCAAAGCCACGGTGGCAGAGAAGGGATGCAACAGAAGATCGGCTGTCGGAGGGCAGAGCGGGGGCGCAGGAGCAGGGCCGTCCGGCCCGTGTCCGGGGAGTCAGGAAACGTTCTTGACGCTCTGCTCCAGAAAGCGTTGGATGGTGTCGGATTGTCGGCGCACGGCAGCTCGCTTATCCGGGGGCACGATTACCCGGATCGCGAACGTTCTGGAATAATCTCCCTGCAGGGACTGGCAGTGGTCCCGGTCTTTCGTGAAAAGCCAGAACCCGCGTCCGGTCCGAGCGGAAAAGACGCGCACATCACGCGGCACGAGTTTATCGAAGAACGGCATTGCTGCGAACAGCACATCGCCGGGGGGCATTTCCAGCTCCTCTGCCAGGGCATTCTCCAGAGCGGTCAGGCGGTCGCAGCATGAGAAAGTCTCGCTGAATCGCCGGATTTTCTGTCTCGACCACTCGCACGTCTGCACATCTTTGCCGGCGCGGCGTTCGACATAGCCGAATCCGTTTGGCTTGATCACGAATGCACTGCGATGGAAAGCCCGTGTGTCCAGGAGGGCGATCAAGCTGCGTGCGAGGCTGCTCTTCCCCGTTCGCAGCCACTGGCTAAGCCCCTCGTCGGTCATGTCCCACAGGTCGGTTCGTTCGACGTGACTCTCGGCCAGTTCTTCCTGGACGGCCCGCTGGAAGATCCGCTGTACGGAAAGGGCTGTCTTGTTCAGGTACCCGTGCTGGTGAAGGTAGGAGTAGAATTTCTGGACGCGTTTGATGTCCTCAAGAAATTTCTCCTCAATGGCCAGGCCGCCTTCTTCGAGGATCGCGGTGTAGTACTGGATCTTCTCCACATCGGGCATGCCGGTGAACCCGATATGGAGCGCATCACGGGTGAGATAGTCGAGTTTGTCAGTGCCGAGGTTCCGGTCACTGACGAACTGAGCCAAGGGATCTTCACCGCGAAAATAGGCTGCCAGCCTGTCCCGATCGATGCCGCACTCGTCCAGCTCTGTCGTGAACGCTTCGAGGCATTCAAGACCATGGTCCTTGTGGCTGTCGCCGATAATGGGCTCGATCTGATGAGAGAACGGTCCGTGCCCGATGTCATGGAGCAGAGCGAAGGCGCAGAGGCAGCGGGCATCATCGGCCGGGATGCGCTGGATGTGGCAGAGCCGCTGGGTCAGAGCGAGCGAACCGATCGCATGCTCAAAACGGGTGTGCACGGCCCCCGGAAAGACCAGGTAGTTCACGCCAAGCTGCTTGCGCAGACGGAGCCGCTGAAAGAGAGGGTGGTCAATCAGCGGAACATAGTCGCTCACGTTGACCGGCGGGGCAGCTGGAATGCAGATGGATTTGAGAGGCAGATTCGACTTCACTTGTTCACTGCTCACGTAGATGGGTTGTTGTTAAGCTTACTCCACTAGTCGCTGCCCTGCACGTCGGAGTCGAAGGACCCCCAAGAACGCCTCGGCGAAGATGCCGCCACTCATCTTGGATTGACCTTCGGTACGGTCAGGGAAGATGATCGGTACCTCTTTGATCTGAGCCCCCAGCAGGTGCGCCCGGTAGTTCATCTCGATTTGGAACCCGAAGCCCGCCAAGGCCAGGTCGTGCTTGATCACGCCACGAAGGAGCGCGGTCGACCATGCCTTGAAGCCACCAGTCACGTCACGAATGGGGAGCCCCAGAACCAAGGCTGCATAGAGCGACCCTCCTCGGCTCGTCAGACGCCGTAACAGAGGCCAGTTCTGAGTCCCGCCGCCTCTGACGTAGCGTGATCCAATGACCAGATCCGCGCCGCCGTCCAGTTCGGCCAGCATGGGTAACAGGTAGGCCGGGTCGTGGGAGAAATCGGCGTCCATCTGCACGATACGTTCGTAACCTGCACTCATGAGCTGTCGGAAGCCGGCGACATAGGCGGCGCCCAGCCCCTCCTTGGTCTCGCGCAGAAGTAACCCGATGTGGCTGTCTTCCCGTCCGCGGTCCGTCACTATCCCGGCTGTCCCATCCGGGGATGAATCGTCAACGACCAGAATGTCGGCAGCCGGCAGCCGGTTCCGGACAGCGTCCAGAATGGTTGTGATTGTGTCCCGTTCATTGTAGGTAGGGATGACAACTGCGGTATTGGGCTTCGCGGCCATGTGCGCCTCAATGGGGAAGTGGCTCTTGCGGAACGTGAGTCTGTGTCGTCCGACCTCAGTACACCCGGCAATGACCGTCCCGTCCGCGTGGTAGAGAGAGAGTTCCTACAGTAAAATAGAGCCGTTACAGAAGCCTCCACTCGGGGCATGCTCTCCGCTCTGAGAACCGAGTCTGTTCGCGGAAGGGCGACCCATCTGACGGGACTTCTGACCAGATGCTAAGATAGCCGCCGATCCGCTTTTTTCCGTCGCCATGCCGGCATTGTGGGGCGAAGGAGTCCAGGAGTTTCCGGTGACCGACTCTTCCCAAACAGACCCCGATACCGGAGCCGTCAAGGCGGCCAGGCCGTCAGGCGTGCCCCTGACCTTGGTGCTCGTCTTGGCTGCTTCCGCGGTTGGCCTGGTCGCTCTCCTGGTCGTCTGCACATCCCTGCATCTGGGCATTCCCGGTGAGTGGGGCTGGCGCCGTTACGCGCAAATCGACTTCCCGTGGATCGAGTGTACGGCCATCGTTCTGGGATTTGGCTTTGCCTGTTTCTGTGCCCACATTGCGGACGCGGCTCGCGGGGACAGACGGATCCGTGGCATTGCTCTTCTGGGGCTTCTTGTGGCGCTTGCCTGGATCGATGTCCACGTGCTGTTGGCGGGGAAAATCGGCCTGACCGAGAACATTTATGCCATCCTCGATCGCCACACGACGGGGTACCTCTCGGAGGCCGCACGCATAGAGGACGGGGGGACGTACTTCCGGGATTTCCACAATCTGCGCTCGAAGGTCAACGGCGCGGTGCATCACCTGGATGTCCATCCTCCCGGGAATGTCCTCTTCTCGCACCTGATTCTGCGTGCATGCCGCCGGTTCCCCAGGGCGACTCAAGCGCTGGCGAGCCGCCTCTCCAAAGACGCCCACGTGGGATTGTCTCAGGCAAAGACATTTCGCTATTTCGAGGACCTGCTTGATGACGACGCCGTCTACCGGGCTGCCTGTCTGGTTGTTCTCCTCTTCCTGGCCGGGATGACCGTGACGCGCATATGCTGCATGGCGGCGGTGAGCCGGCTGAGCCGGCGCGATGACCGCTTGGGGCTTGCCGGGCTGGCCACGCTGGCCGCTCCCGCACCCATCCTGTTCCTTGGGCACTATGATGTGCTGCTCTTTACCCTCTCGAGCCTGTGGACGCTCGTGCTGGTTGTGGGCCTGACGGCCACGGAGGAAAGGCGGCGGTTGGCGGCGATGTGTGTGGCCGGACTGTTGGCCGGAGTCGGTGTCGTGATCACCTTGGGGTACGGCGTGTTGATCGCAATGACCACTGTGATTCTGTTGACCCACGGCGTTCGGCATCGGAGAAGCTGGCTGGCGCTCCTGGCCTTCTACGCAGGCGGGGGCCTGATCGTGCTGCTCTGTTACGGTGCCGGCGTGCGGATCATCGAGATCTGCTTCGCCTGCATGCGCAATAACACAGAGTTCTACCTCGATACGTCACGGAGTTGGCGCTGGATTCTTGTCAATCCCATCGAGTTCGCTGTATTCTTCGGTATTCCATGGTTGCTGGTGCTACCTTCCTGGTATCGAGGTAGCAGCATCCGCTCCCTATTTGAGGTCGACGGCGCAACGTTGTTCAGATGGGCGGCGGGGGTGTTTCTTGTGTATCTCCTGATCCACCCCTATTGCCGGGGCGAGATCGCCCGGCTCTCGCTCCTCTTCACCCCCGTCCTCTTCGTCCCCTGCATTCAGACACTGGTTGAGAGAGTTGACGACCGCAAAGCCCGAATTTGTTCCATCGCGATCGTCGGGACGATACTGGTTCAGATTGTCGTGCTGCGACTGAGCCTGAAGCTGGCTTTCTTCCACGGGAATTTGTGACCCCCTCCTACGGAAGCCGTGAAGCCCGTCTCCCTCGGCTCTGCCGTACCCGCGGCCTCGCGAGCCCATGGCGTGGCAACGGGTGTGTGGCATTTCGGCCCCCAACGGCTTGTGCCGGTGGAGCCGGAGAGGACTCTCTTGAGAGTGGCTTTTCCACCCATCCCCCCCCGTCGCCGCAGTCTCATTGACCAAAGCCAACGTCGCTGGGGTCTCTTCTCGGCGCCATTCACCCCTGGTTAGCCTCACTACCGGCGGACGCGATCTGCCTCGAGGCCAATCATGGCTCCAGCACGTTACTCCAGCTCACGCAGCCCCTTCCTTGTATGCGTTTGCCCTGTTCACGAATCTCAGCTTCTTGCAGGGGTTCGGAAGCCACGGCCAGGATGTCCGTGGCCTGTCCATTCACCAGCCGGGCAACCCACAAGGCGCCCGTGGTGCTGATTTGGCCCTCGATCATCCCAGCGGCTGTTCCTACTCGCACCACTTCCGAGCCCACGTGGAAGTCGATGGCACCATCGCGCGCGCTGACTGTCATGGTGTTTCCCGGCAGGGCGTCCTCAGTGTCGAATCTCAGACAGCTGATCGTTCGGACACCGTCCCCGGCGGTCTGTGTGACGCTCACATCATGCGTCGCGATTTTCGCTTTCGTGCGCGGTGTGATCACCGGGGACAGGACCTGTCCGAGGCCATCGCTGAACGCTCCGATCATTTGCACGCCGTTGTTGTCTACCCGGAACCCCTCTCCGGCGAGGGCTGTGTCGCCTTGCGGATGGAGTGCAGCGGATATCTCAACCGGGCGACGGCCGGACGTCTTGATATCGTCCACGAGGACCAGGACCCCGGACCGGAGATAGAGGACATGCCTCAGCGTCCTGGGGCCATACGCCCGCGTTGCATCTCCCAGAGAGTAGCCGCTGCGTTCATCCGAGTGGAACGCCAGCGTTCTCCCCGGGCCCCATTTATTCTGCTTGCGGCCGCCGATCATCGGCACATTATGGTCCGCTGTCCTTCCCCCCACCCCGTCAGGGAGCATCCTCCTGCCTTTCGCGTACAGCGTGACATGATTCATATTCTCCTCTTTGTGCTGTCCCTTGCGTCCGCAGTGGTGAAGGAGAATTGTGGCACTGTCTTCCCAGCCGCTCCGCCATACGCTCAGGCCGATGTCGTCGTACAAGTTCCCGACTCGGCTCGCAGTCGGTCGGCGCGCGTCAAGCGCGGGGTTGGCCCACCAGAACGCATCTCCATAGCCGTGCATCTGCTCCATACTTTCCAGACAGAAGTTGGCGAGCCATTGAACGTCAGAGCGTTGTAGTTCATCGGCGATACGGAGGAAGATCCAGTGGTTCCAGCGCGAGGCCCAGCCCCCCCCGTTGTAGCCCAGATTTCGGCCTTCCCAGTCGTGGATCATCAGGCTGAAATCGGCGTATCGGGTGAAGAAGGGGTGTTTCATGTGGTCTCGTCCAGTGACATTGCGCAGCGCTTCGGCGAGTTTGAGCCACTCATCGATCCCGTACTGCCCGTAGCTGGGGGATTCCGTCCAGGCCCCGCTGGTGTGCTCCTCGAAGCAGTCAATCATGAACTGTTCGGCGAGAGCGGCCCATTGCCCGGCCTCGGGGTGTTCCTCCAGCAATACGAGGCCCGCGAGGCCCAGGCCGCACATGGTCACAGCCGTGTGGTTCCCCCGCAGATCGTTGTAGATCGTTCCGTGGCCTGTGAGTGTGCTCAGGTAGAGCCCCTTGGCCATCTGAGCAATCGCCGCCCGGACTTCCGAGCGTTCGGCCTCGTTCATGACGGCATTCGCGATATCATATCCGGAGGCAAAATTCTGAAGTGCATACGCGGTCGCGAAGTCGAAGTAGACGTACTCGGGGTGTTGCCAGAATCGCCAGCGTGCCATGGCGAGGATCCAGCGTTTGGCCTGTTCTGAAAAGGCCGGGTCATCCGTGAGTGCCGAGCCAATTACCCAGCGGGAAAAGTCATGCCAGCAGAGCACGCGCCAGGTACTCTCCGGGCGTGCATCGCCAAAGATCCGTCCTCCCTGACCAGGCCCGAGTTCAGGTGGCTCGGGGGGGTGAAGCTGAAGCAGGCCCTCGCGCCAGGCGTGTGATGTCTTGGTAAGGAGCTCCCCTTCAAGCCTGTAGGTGGGCTTCACCTTTTCCGCGGCCAGACTGTCAAGGACCTTGACCACACTCCTAGCGAACAGAGCGTGAGTGGAACGGGCCTTCCGGATCAGGTCCCGTTTTTGTTCCTGACGGTAACGCAGCGAAGGGTGGGCATGTCTGACGCATGCGATGGTCTCCGCGCGCCTGAGGACGGCGGCGTGGCGTTCGATCATGACGCCGCCAAGCCCAGTGGCGTCCACGTCAGCGCCAGCAACGATGAACGCTGCGCGCTGCAGAAGCAATTGCTGCTTGTCCGAGCCCCCCCAACCCCACATGGTCAGGCGAACGCATACTCGTTGGCGAGCCGTTGCAGCGAGCCGTTGCGACACGTTCCTGCGACAGGTTCCGACCACTTGGTGGTCCGCGATCAGGAGTTCTTCCTGGCCCTCAATACCGGCGCTGAGTCGCCAGTGGCAGTTGCCTGCTCCGGCAACAATCTCGAGGACGGGGGTCTTGTCCAGGTCGACCTCAAACGTCCTTGCAATGCACTCGCGCTTCCCGTTGCGGGCGAACAGAATGGCGTTACCTGCCGCCTCCGGCAAGCGATCAGACTTCGTCCAGGCACCCGAATTCCAGCTGTGGATCTGCCAGTCGTCTCTGTTGGGAGCCGGCACTTGAGCCACGCTGGTCACACATGCGGCCAGAACGACGACTGTCGCGTAACGAGTGTTCATCTGTACCATCGCTGTTTGGTGGAAATGCAGGGAGGGGGCACTGCTTGGGAGACACCCATGTCAGGGCAGGCCCCGACCATCGCCACGCGGCATTGACCACACGACGTGTCAGCGCTCCGGGGCCAACTGATAGGGCTCAGTCAGCATCGTCTAGGGGGAATATGACACTCTCCGTGGTGGGTGCCACCACGGAGAGTGCGGCGGGGGAGAATCAGATCAGGTGTCCGACCGGAAGCGTTGCTCGGAAGAGGTACTTGTTCCTGAACATATACCCCTGGTGGGTATAGATCGGGAACTTGTCGGGGAAACAGCTCAGTTGTATTTCCTTGGCTCGCCCCAGCCTGGCGATCTGTGCCAACGCCACCGCGTGCAGAACGCTCGAAAGCCCATTCCCGCGGTACTCGGGCTCGACAAAGACAGGCCCGAACTCGGGCAGTTCTGTGAACACCGTGCTGGAGAAGAACGTCGCGTAACCAATGACGTCTTCGCCACGCAGAGCCAGGACGACGAACTCCGGCCCATCGCGGACAAATGTCGCAAAGGTCATTCCAGGCCACCCGGTCGTCAGGTTGCCCTCGAAATAGGTGTCCAGGAGGACCTCATCATCCTGAACCGCGTGTCGGATAGTTATTCCCTCACTGGCCAGAAACCGGATTCGCTCCTGATCGCGTTCAGAGATCGTGTACCCTTTAAGGCTGCGGCGCATCTCAGCGGCGATGATAGGATCCTTCCAGAACCCCAGGCTGAACAGGACATCCAGGGCCTCGTCATCGCGCAGGTCGAAGGTGCTGGCCAGGGGGGGCATGGGTTGGATCACGATTTCGGCGCGTCCCCGCTGTTCAGCTTCGTCCAGGATGCGGGAGAGGAGCTCCGTGATCGTCTCGGCGAATGCCTTGCCCCGTCGTGCATCGACCAACGGGATACGTATCCGGTTCCTGTCAGGTTCATCGAGCGCGCGTACGAAGCCGAGGAGCTTCTTCCCGTCATAGGCGCCGAGACTCAGGTCGGCATCCGGCTCCGTGTCAACGTCAAAGGCCTGCAGGACGTCATGGTCAGTGAGCACCGAACACGGTACAAATATCCCGTTCCTGAATGCTCGCCACGGGTTTCGGCGGATGAGATCCGCCATGTCAGCATAATGGGCCGGCGTGAGTGCTGCAATCATCCTGTTCTCCTACCCCGTTCGTTCGGGCAATACCCTTCGATGCACCGAACGCTAAGAAAGACTATAACCCGCTTTCGGGCGTTCCTCAAAGAGCGTGAGATTTGCCGGGCGGAAACGAGGGTGGGTAGGGACGAGAAAGACGGTCGGCATCCGTTCAGGTCCAACCTGAAACGTATGCCGCCGTCTTGTCTTCAGTCGATCTTGCTGTCGTCCCTGGTTAGTTGGCCTTTGCCACGGTTTTTCCGGCTTTTGCCCAACCATCTATACCTTCGGGGTACTCCAGCACGTTCGTGTAGCCCAGCTTCTTCAGGGATGTTGCGAGCCGTTTGCTTGCCGGGCATTTGAGGTTCGAGCAGTAGGCAACGATCAGGCCATCCTTCTTCTCCCCCGCCGCCGCCTTCACCTGGTCGGCAGTTGCGTTGGAAGCCAGGGACTTTGCCCCCGGGATGCGCCGCCCATCATCGTACTTCCCTGTTCGCGCGTCGAGTACCGCAACCGACACTCCGGACCTCAGGATGGCTGCCAGAGCATCTGTACTGATCGTTGCCTCAACCGCCGCTGCATCCACCGGGGCAGCACACCCGGCCGCCGTTCCACACGGGCTCTTGCTCTTGGCCGCACTGAACGGGCATTGCGCCACAACCGCTATCTGCACCGCCAGCAACGCCCCGATACTCATCAACAATTGCTTTCTCATCACTCAATCCTCCTATCTGTTCACACTGTCCTAAGTTGCCTTGCCCCGATCCTTCTTTGGTCTCGAAGTGATACATGACCACACTGGTCAACATACCATGTATGACCCATTTCCCTCGGTGTGGTTCCCAGCGGGTGTTCTGATGTGGTGCTACCGGCGTTGACTGCTGGTCCAGGCCGGTATTGCGTCTTGCCGGAAAGGGCCTTTGCGCAGGGCTGTGATCTGGGCATCGTCCAGCATGCTGTAGAGGTAGAGGGCCAAGCCATTGCCGTGGTTCCGGCGTTGGAGGAAACCAACGAGGTCCGCGACCAGCGTTGCGTCTCGGGGAACCACCTTACGGTCAGGCATGCGATCATAGTTTCCTGCGATCGTCACCAAGGCCGATGGGGAAGGAAAGGCGGCCCGCAGTAAGTCGGCCTTTTTCCATGAGAGATGCTTGTTGTAGTCCATCGTGTAGAGCACATCGATCCAGCCCTTTGCCACCCACTCCACCCCGTTCCGCCCTTGCGGACTCCGCATCTCACCGGGTTTCGGGGGATGGCCGTCGATACTCACAATGAGAGACGGCTTCAATGCTCTTCCACGCGTGGAAATGGTCTCCACTATCTCGTCGATCGCTCTCGCCTGCCAGGCCAGAACATCCGCGTTGCCCCAGCCGTTGGCCTGCTTTTGTTTGAGCGCTTCCTCGAGTTCCAGGCCGAACTGTTCCCGAAAGCTCTGCCGTGCGGTCGCACTCTTGGAGGTCCCCTTGGTCCGGATGTAGTCCAGGTTGATGCCATCCACATCGTAACGCTCAATCACCTCGAGCATCAGTTCTATGATGCGCTTCCGGAAGGCAAGGCTGTGTGCTTCGAAGGCTCCTTTCGGCGTCCCCTCTTCCGCGAACTCGGCCATGTGTGGCCAGCGCTCATCGCGGTACATGACGCAAAACCAGGGATGCACCTCAATACCTGCCGCGTGAGCGGACGCGATCAGATTGTGGAGCGGATCATATGTCGGCGTTTCGTTGAGGAGTTTGGCAGTCCCCGCATCCTGGGGGGCCAACTCGCTTGGCCAAGTGGTCCCCCGTCCGTGCCAGATGCAGGGAATGTAGACGTTGAAGCCGGCCTGCTTGAGCCTCTCTATTCGCGTCTGTGCCCCTTCTGGAGTGATCCAACCATTCCCCTCGTCGAGCAGGGCGCGGCTCTCGAGAATTTGCCCCTCAGGAGTGCGTCTTGGCGTGTAGGGCTTGGCAAGCCCGTCACGCAGCCACTGGAACTTCTCTGCCTCAATGGCCGCCCATTCTGGCTCCTGATTGCGAAATGCCTCCCGTATCTCGTTGGAGGAAAGAGCCCTGGAGAGGATCGCGATGCTGTCAAACGTGCCTTCCGCGGACCGTTCTCCGCCACCATCCGCGCCGCGGTCCGTGCCTAAGTGAATCGCCGAGCTGATACGAGGAATCTCGGAGCAGGGCTTGCCGTTGGCTGTTCCGCTGCGTTCGCCGTTGATGAACAGCGAGGCGATCGGGTGGTCGGTGAATTCCCACGTGAAGGCGACGTGAATCCAGCGACCAACCACAAACTCCTGGGGACGGGATGTGTGTGCATAGAGCTGGTTTTCGAACACGAGATAGAGGCGATCTGCCCCACCCCCACTTTCCCACCAGCCATCACTGAGTACGCAGTACCCGTCTCCCAGGGTCGCGTCTGCCCAGCGTCCATCGGCCCACCGCCAGGAGAGCAGAGAATGGGAGGACGTTTTGTCCTTCGTGGACCAGTCTGGTCTGAACCAGAACATGACTGTGCCTTGCCTGGCCAGGACATTTCCTTTCGAGGCAACCGTGACGAATTGGTCTTTCGCCAAATGCAGACCGTTGCCATGCTTGCCGACTGTGATGCTTCCCCCGGTCAACGCCACACGGGGATCGCCAGTTGCATAGTCGACGGTCGCCTCCGATTCGCAGTGCCACAGGAGCAATGTGTCGGCCGTCTTGAGGGGAGTCTGGGCGTGACAGCAAGCGGACAGGACAGTCAGAGTCATTGGAATGACGGTCAGTGCGCGACGCATGTTCGATCCATCCTGTTCATGGGCACGGGAGGCGGGGCAGCGGCGATAGAGATGTTACCATGCGGCCTCGAGTGTTGGCCCGCAACTGTTCATTCGCTGGTGTCGCGGTCCATCACGGGTTGTGGCCCCCCTTTGGGCACGTAACGTACAGCGTACAACCAACAACGCATCAACCCTTTCCAGCCGGTGCTCCGGGACCGTCAGTCTGGGACCACAGGACACAGGGAGCCATGACGTGACCGATCAGAACAGCGGTCGTGCACAGATTGACTGGCGTCACACCGGACGTTTCTGCGGGGGGGCCTTCGGGCTTGATCTCGCCAACGGCATGTTTTTCGTTGCGTTGCCTTACCTGGGGTTGGCTTTCGGCGCCGATTCCATGCGGCTGGGTATTCTCACGGCCTTGCGCGGTGCGGCCTACATCCTCGCGTGCGTGCCCGCGTCTATGTTGTCAGATCGCCTCAACCGCAAGGCGCTCATCGCCTTCAGCACAGTCGGGATCTGTCTGGCGTTCCTGGCTACGGCGTTCACGTCGGAGTTCTCGCAGCTTTGCGTCCTGACGGTCTTTTGGGCGCTGGTGATTTCGCCGATGTGGCCCGCTCTCTTTTCCTGGGTGGGAGACTCGCATTCCAAGGAACAGTTGGGTGTTGCCACCGGAGCGGTGAACCTGTCCTGGAGCGTCGGGGGGATGCTTGGCGGGCTGGTTTCCGGGTGGCTGTTCGGTCTGTCCAAGCCGCTCCCTTTCCTCTGTGCGGTCCTGCCGGCTGGTCTGGCCTGTGCTCTGATGCTGCGATTTCGATGTGGCCACGGTCGACCGGAGGCAGTTGTGCGCACTGCTCCGGTTGTGGGGGTCAAGCGGGAGTTGGTTTCAGTGTGGCTCAGCAACATGGCGGTCTGTTCGTTGCTGGGCCTGATGAGTGGCGTATTTCCCGAGCTTGGGATGACGCTCGGGGTCAACGCCGCTGTCTTCGGGTTCCTCATGGCCGGCCTCGCCCTGGGGCGCAGCGTCGTGTTCTTTCTCGGGCTATTCTGGAGCCAGCGCCTCCATGATTGGCGTCTAGCCATGCCGGCGCAGATCTTCGCCGGTCTCATGGTGGCGAGTGTCGGGCGAACACATTCACGGATCTGGCTTGCATTGGTCTATCTGGCGGTCGGGCTGGCGGTTGGCATCAACTACTACCGAGGACTCTACAAGAGCCTCGAAGGAGCGGGGTCTCGTGGCCTCAAGAGTGGTCTGCACGAAGCCACGCTGTTGCTGGGAATCCTCCTGGGGTCGCTTGGCGGCGGCTGGTTGGCGAAGAATCACGGGCTCCGGGCTCCTTACATGCCGGCCGGGGTCTTCGTCATTGTGCTGCTTGTCTTTCAGGCCGCACTTCTGATCTCTTCGGGAGCAGCGCGGAGGAAAGCTGCTCCTGTCCCGCCAGAGGACGGTGCTGCGGGACCCGAGCAAGAGTAACGAACATCCAGAGGATAGTACCATGAATACTGCCACTTCCGGATCGCTGCTGAAGCTCGTCCAATGCCTGTCCGGTCTGGCGGTCTTCGGCCTGTCCGGAGCACCAGCGTTGACCGCCCCCGTCTCTCTTCAGAACGGCAGCTTTGAGGACTTGGTTGTGCTGAAGGCCGCCCCCGTCGGGAACGCGGTGGGGAAATGGGACCTGAAGACTGACCTTCAGGCTCCCGCTCACTGGGGTCTCTCCTCTGCGTATCCAGGTGAACTGACGGTGGTCGAGGGCGACGCGGCCTCAGGGGGTCGTTTTCTGCGTGTTACAGCTCAGAAGAAGCGCGCGTCGCACTTGATCCAGCTTTGTCCTGGTTTGCGCCGGGGCCTGACGTATGAGGTCGTTCTCCGGTACCGAGGCGGTCCGGTTGAGCTGAAGGTCTATGAGTACGACGCCAAGGGGAGCCTGAAAACTGACCGGGCATTCGCTCGCGGTGAGCCGACGCCAGCACGAACCGGGGGTTGGGGGACGGTGCGAGGTGCCTATCGACTGCCGCAGGGGATGAGCAAGGCGACCCTCGCGGTCACTGTGCCGGCCGGAGCCGAAGCCGATGTGGACGCCGTTTCTCTTGAGGAGATTGAACAGGCGGAAGGGTTCCTGAACGTGCGCGATTTCGGGGCCAGTGGTTCGGAGTTTGAGACCTTGGCCAGCACCACACCGGGAGCCAGGACCGTCGCTCTCGCCGAGGCAGGTGATTTCGAGGTCGGACAGGAGGTCGCAATCTCCAGATGCAACCCACACATCGCGGACATCAAAGCCTGGAGTATCGCCCGGCGTCTGGGCACTGCTGATGTAAAGGAGCAGCTACAGGCCCGGGGATACGACGGGAGTCTGGGCAGCTGGACGGTCTATCTCCTGGACTTCCCCGGCGCGAATCCCCCGACATTCCGTTGGAGCGACGATCTCGGCCTGACCTGGCAGGGAGAGGGCACCGCAGCGACGGAGGATTGGCAGGCATTGAGCGGCGGCGTTGAGGTGCGGTTCCCTACTCCTGCGTTTTGGCGCATCCCCACGGTGATCAGTTTCGGAGGCCGTGACCAACTGATCAGTACGATCACAGAGGTCAAGGGTGATCAGCTCACGCTTGCAGACGCCACGCCTTTGGGCGTTGAGGGGTGCACGGTACAGCACACAGACAGCCGGCCGCTCCAGCTTGCCTTTGACCGAGCCGTCAGCCAAGGGCGCAACGTCTTCATTCCTCCCGGCCGTTACCGGCTGACCCGTGGGTTGACTCTGCGGAACGCGGATGGCATTCAGGTCGAAGGGGCGAATGAAGAAACGACTGTTCTCGACATCGGCAACGGGACCGGGGCATGCATTTCCATTGTTGGCGGAACGTCGGTCACCCTGAGGAATCTCCGTTTCCGGGGCTTCAGCGGGTTTGCGGAACGGCGACAGATGGGCTCGATGCGGACCCAGGGCTACCCACACATGTGGGGGTTCTTTGCCAAGCACTGCAATGCGGTTGGCATTCGCACGCCGGAACGCGTTCTCGTGGAGAATTGCCATGCGACCGGCATGTCGGCAGAGTGTTTCTACTCGTCAAGTCGAAGTCGTCGCGGGAATACCGATCCCGAGCGGTACACCAAGTCGATCGTCTACCGCAACTGCACGGTTGTGGACTGTGCCCGTAATGCGTTCAACAACAACGACCACGCCGAGAACACGGCGGTGCTGTATTGCCGAATCCAGGACGTCGGAGGGTGCAGTTGGGAAGGGGCGTCGCGGTTCGTGAAAATCGTGGGGAACTACATCCGTAACGCGGGAACAGTCGCCATTGGCAACACGCGATCACGCCATGAGGCGTACGATGTGCTGCCCATCGGCCAGCACATCGTGGCTCACAACACGTTCGAACAAGAGATGGTCTACGGTGGATGCGCTGTTCGGACGTCAGGCGGAGCGACCCCGGTGATCATCAGCAACAACATCTTCGTGAACTTCAACACGTCGGCGATCGAGGCGAGCAGCTATGGGGACGACCGTCACCTGCCGTCCGCTAACACGATTGTCACGGGCAATGCCATAGACCTCACCTGCGTTCGGGACCGCTCGAAGCCCCGCTTTGGTATCCGGATGGACGCAGATGACGCCACCGTCAGCGACAACCAGATCATTGTCCGGGGAGAACCGGATCCGATGGTAAAGGGCATCATACTCACGGAACCCGGGCGCAATATGGTTGTGCACGACAACACGGTGCGTGGCTGTGCGGTTGGGCTGTCGGCGGGGAAGAAAACAGGGCGAATCACGGAGGTCCTGGACAAACGTTCGTTCCGATGTGACCGTGGCATGACCTGGCCACGGCGACGGTCCCACGCCTACCGGGGCTACCGGGTTGTGTGGGTGCACCGCGGCCGACCGGATCCGGACATCGGACCAGAAGTAGAGGCCTTCGATCCTGACGAAGGTGTCTTCCGACTCGTGGCGGATGCGGACCTTACTGAGGGCTCTCGGTTCATGCTTCTGGCGCCGCAGGGCTTTCACTGGAGTATCCATCACAATGTCATCGAGAGCTGCACCAAACTGGTTGACCTGGATGTTTTCGGAGGCCCAACCGCGGTATTCGCCGATAACATCCTTGCCCGCGGCCAAGTCACCGGAGGCGAAGCAGGCGTGTGGGTAGGTGGCCTGTTCCGGATCTGTGACAACCAGTTTGCCGGCTTCTCCGATTCTGCCGTACCGGCCCTTGTGGTGTCACCGGACCCGCTCAACCGGAAAGGGCTTCTTGTGTGTCGGGACAACAGCTTCTCGGACTGCGCAGTCCCGATCGGGGAGACTGTGGCGGGTGTCTGGGACAGGGCCATCACGGGTGGGAACATCGTCGGCGACCAGGTGGAAGGGGACGGCTTTCGCATATCGGCCGTCCACATCAGCGCGGGTGGCGGTGACGGGACGAAGGCTCCGACCTGCACAGCGGCTCGCGTCACCAAAGCACCGACCATCGACGGGGAAGTCACGGACTGGGATTGGCGCGGGAATCCTGCCACTATTACGCTGTCGCGGACACACGAAGGGGCTGCCAGCGGGGCCTTCCGGGGCCGAGCGTCGCTCGCCTACGACGCAGCGGCGTTGTATCTGGCCATTGATGTCACCTTACCGACCGGATTCGAGTTCGATCCCCAGAGCGGGGTGGAGTGGTCCTTTGCCAGCGCAGATAAGGCGCTGTCGACGCCCATCTTCGTTCTTTCGGGGCGATGTGACGGGAGCTTTGAAAGCCTGACCGCTATGGGAGCTGACACGCAACAGGCAGCCACGCTGGCCGGCGGAACGCGCTATGCCGTGACGGCCTCCGAAACAGGATGGACGTGCGAATGGCGCATCGCTTGGGAGTCCCTCGGTGTCTCCCCTGCTGCCCTGCCCGGGGCCTGGCTGATGAACATCGGAGTTCACCTGGCAGGCAACCCCGTCTGGCTCGTATGGACCCCTACCGGCGGCCGCGTCTGTGACGTGGAGAGCGCGGGCATTCTGCGTCTGCAGGAGTGACCCCAGCCTTGGAGCAGGGGGAGAGAAGGACCCTCACAGGATGAGACGACGAACGTTCTTGAAGGCCTCCGGTGTTGCCTCCTTGACGGTGGGTCAGCTCAAGTCAAGGGGAGCACGCGCATGAAACGTCCCAATATCCTCATTGTCATGACTGATCAGCAGTTTGCGGACGGCATGAGTTGCGTCATGGGTCGAGAATGCCTCCACACGCCTCACATGGATGCCCTTGCCGAAAGCGGAGTGCGTTTCACCCGTGCCTACTCCCCCAACCCTCTCTGTATGCTCAAGCACGTTGTCGCAGAGGGCTGACGCTTCGGCCTCGGAGAACACCACCAATGCAGTACTACGGACCGTCTGCCGGGCGCGACCTCGTACGCCATCCGACTCGCCGATTGAAAGCCGAGTCTGCCCATCCCCCCGCCGTCTGAGGGGCGGGTGCGTCGCTGCACCAAGGCGTTTCCTGGGTTGGGATGGCAGAAGGCAATGCTGAGTTGACCCTCTCCGTCCAGCAGCGCAAGCCTCGGCGTTCCCACGGAGGAACGGGGGATCGGTCACCCTGAGTGTGGGAGGGTGCTCCGGCCCGCGACCGGCTTCCTTTCCACTGAACTTCCCTCCCGTTCCCCCCATCTTCTCTTCCCTGTAGGCCGACGTGGCTCATTGTGTGTCATTATGGCGCACTTCCTGCCGGGATCTGCTCGCCCTGTATGTGGCATTGTGGATGTGTACCATATTGGCCAACAGCTGGTTGTAGACGTTCTAGTGGATTTGGCATCGCCGATGCATTGAAGGCAACCGACGACAGTGAGAAGCCTCCGGGGTCAGTCTGGACGAGTGACACGACCGGAGGGCTGAGACAGCCCAAACAGAGCAAGGAGGATTGAATCATGCTGTGGAGAGTACCACGACGGAATGCTTGGAGTCCCTGGGCCGAATTGGACCGGGCGCAGGAGGAAATGAGTCGGCTCTTCCGAGGAGTGGAGAGGCGTGGCCGGCACTCCGGCGGCGGATTTCCTGCCGTGAACATCTGGGTCAAGGAAGATGACGCAATCTTGACTGCAGAGCTTCCTGGTGTTGATCCGGACGAGGTCGAGATCACGGTCAAGAACGACACCGTCACCATTCGTGGCGAGCGGCCGGCCGAGTTGGGCGAGGGTGAGACGTATCTGCGTCGTGAACGTAGGGATGGCGCTTTTGAGCGCTCGTTCTCCCTCCCGTTCAAGGTCGATCCTGACACGGTATCCGCCCAACACCGGAACGGGGTGCTTCAGATCATGCTCCCCAGAGCTGAGGTGGATCGACCGAAGCGGATCGCTATCAAAGCGGCTTGACGGGAAGGCGACTAGGCCCCCTACGCAATGTGGACGACGACTTGGAGGACAGACAGATGTCGAACAGAGCAGTGACCAAATCAGAGACCAGCCCGGCAACGGTGGACCGGACGGACGAAGGAGCTGTCCACATCCCTCGGGTGGACATCCGGGAGACCGAGAGTGTCGTGGTTGTGAAGGCTGACATGCCTGGTGTAGATGAGAAGAGCGTTACCATCGACGTGGAAGGACGGCAACTCCGTCTTGAGGGGCGGTTTTCCCCGACTGCGCCTGAGGGGTACGCGCTCCGGCACCATGAGTACACGACCGGAAGCTATGAGCGCACGTTTGCCCTTGGCAACCAGATTGATCAAGGGCGGATCAAAGCGACCGTCGCAAATGGAGTGCTGGAGATCATCCTGCCCAAGGCCAAGGAGGCCCAAGCCCGGAAGATCGCGGTCAAGGCGGCGTAGACAAGGCCTCAACTCAGGAGACATGGATTGTCACGACGGGCTGTGCCACACGCGGCGCAGCCCGTTCGCTTCTGTGCCGGCCCCAGGCGTCGCCGTACCGAATCGCCTACTGCTTCAGCACGGAGAGTTGCTCTGCTGTGGAGAAGCCCCCAATGCTATTAGCTTTCTCTGCCCCCGTGTCTGGCCGATGAGTCGCCGGGTGGCACCGCCTGCCTTCTAAGTGGAATGCCACTTAGTCGACTACACTTCCAGGCGGAGCCGGTCCGGGCCTCCCACATTGTGTGCTTCTCGAGAGTGGGAGGGGCTACCATGCCGCGACCGTCTCCAGAGAAAGCTAATAGCATTGGTGAAGCCCCCCCGGTCGTTACCGTCCGACCAGTTCGGTTGATCAGGATCGGGTCATGGGCCACGTCGGTGGAGACGGTCCAGGCCGCAGCCGCTTAAGGCTGTGTTTCCGTACCGCCCGTTGCCCTGAGCGGCACGCCTTCGACCGACGCGGCCGGCCCCGAAACGGGTCGTGTCGCACTGGGTTTGACGGACGACAAAACGGGTCTCGGCTTGGGGCGGCATCCGCGCGGCATGGTCGCGGTCACGCATCCTCGGCTGTAGACGCGGTAAGGGGGTCAGTGAGGGCGACATCGTGCTCTTCAGCGATTTCCCGCAGAGCCTGGGCCACGACGGCAGTGTTCGGTACGCGGTCCGAACGTTTCGGGATCGTGCAGCGCTGGACCAAGTCCAGCAGTTTGGGGACCTGTTGAATCTCAGTGGCCGGATCGATCAGTGACCGATCGTGGTCCATGTTGTTGCCCTTGATGTTCATCCGGTCGCTGTGCCTCGATTTCCGGAGGCGTTGCTTCAGCGAGTGCCCACCAAAGACCACGTTGAAGGTGACCCCTAGCCCGAAGACATCTGTTCGTTCGTCGACCACACCCTTGGTCATCTGTTCAGGAGCCATGAAGCCAGATGTCCCGCGAATCTTGCTCAGCTCCACGTGCTTGCTGACACTGACTCCGAAATCAATCAGTCGTACACGCCCATCGGTCCACATGACGTTTGAGGGTTTCATGTCCAGATGGACGAAGCCGTGTTCGTGCATGTAGCCGAGGGCGATGGTGGTCTGGTAGAACGAATCCAGTTTCTGTTCGAAGGTCAGCGAGCGGGTCACCTTCTTTTCGCCCAGATCGTGGCCCGGGATGTACTCCATAATCAGGTCATGACCAATCTCGAAGCCCAGACGGGCCGACGGCCATTTGACCGTCTGGAGGCCATGCATCTCCACGATTGGTCCGTGGTCAAGCTGAAGGAGCTTCCCGATCCGGTATTCGCTTTTCAGGCGGTCTGCCTTCTTGCGGTAGGGGATCTTGGCTCGCTCCTTCTTGCGTCGTTCATCCTTCCTGCGCCGCTTGCCGAGGGCCTTGTTTCGGGAGGCATTCCAGTCAAGCAGAAGCCCAAGAGCGCTACGGATCTCCTTGACGCAATAGACGCGCCCTTCCTCGTCGTAAGCGAGGGCGATGTAGCTCTCTGCTCCGAGGGTGATGACTTCGTGGCAACTCGAGTTATGTGGGTCGAATTCTGACATGACCGCGTCTATTACATCGTGGAACGTGGTGGTCACCTGAATTGGTCGGCCTTTAGGATAAGAACGCGCGTGCGGATGTCAAGGCTCATCTGAGGGTGTAGTCGACAAACTCACGCGTCGTACCCACCCAAGGGCCTCCCTCCCCGCCGGCATTGGGGGCCGACTGCTCCCCGCCTTCCGCACGCCGCCTTCCGCCAGCTTCGGGCTCCCCACAGTCCGGTTGTCCTTCCAACCTACAAAATGCGTAGGGAGTACCTCCGGATGTTGTTGCTCTTGCCCTCCCTTTCGATCCCCGCTGCCGCTCCCATGTGTTCCTGTTGTCATGTCGTAACATACCGCATACAAACGCCTTAAGAACTGTCAAGATCCCTTGGCATCCCCTCTGCTAAAGAGCGTTCGCCGCAAGGGCATGAGCCCCGGCAAAAAGTGAAACGAACCTGCGATCAGAGAACAGAGAAAGAGCAGAGAATCGGAAGGAGGTGATGCGATCGAGTGAACCTTTCAGCGTCTGTGGGAGTGGTCCCCCGCAGTCGTTCCTGGACGGGCCCGGTCTTTGGTCAAGGCTGAGCAAAACCGTCACTCTGACCAAAACTAACAGACATCCGTGTGGAGGAAAGATTACCATGTTACGCAAGACAAAATTCTGGTCCCTGATTGAGTTGACGATCATCCTGACAGTTCTGTCGATCCTGTGTGCGATTCTGGCGCCGGTGATTGACCGTTTCGTCCGCAATGCGAAGATTGTTCGCTGCCGTGAAGACATCCAAGCGATCGGCTGCGCGATCAATATGTTCATCGAAGACACCGCGAACAGTTACTTCCTGCGTGACGGTTCGCACTTCCCCAAGGGCGGCGCTGGTCGTCAGGACTCCGATTTCATCTCGGGCAGTGCACCTGACCAAGATGTTGGCAATCGGGTCAATCTGCTCGTGTCCGACGGTGACATCCCCGAAGTTGGCGCTGATGGCGACAACACGTGGGCCGAGCCCATTGACTACGGTCACAGGGACTTCATCGAGTACCACATTGTCACCAACAACCCCGGCCGCAATGCATCGCATTCCTACCGCACGCCTACTGACTTGATCAATGGCGCTGCCGATCAGGATCCGATGTTCGCCCGTTACGAGAGCGGCGGCTTCAACAGCGAGTTTGCCTGGCGCGGCCCGTACATGACCGCTCCGATCGATCCCGATCCCTGGGGCAACCGTTACGCCATCAACTCCATCTACCTGGATCCCATTGCCAACAGTAGCAACCTCGACGTTGCCACGAATGGCGCGGGTGGCTGGGAATTCGACTGCGTCGTTCTCTCCGCCGGTCCGGACGAAGAGATTGACACCGATTTCGACGTCGATGGGCTCACCCCCGGCGACGACGATCTCATCTACACGCTCAGCGGGAACTCCCGTCCGTAGTAGTGTGGTCTAGTTCTCAAGGCCGCGGGAAAGGCACTCGCCTGACCCGCGGCCTTTCTCTTTGTCCACGATTGGCCGGTTCTTAGGGCCGGCCGAGACGCGGGGAGCGCTGGAGTTGACATGCTCCTGCGCTTCCTTATGTTCCCGCAGCTGTTGACGCCATGGAGGAGCCTGATCGTGGGCGAATGAACGTCAGCGGACCTGGGTATCTCTGGTACCACTCGCACTGGGTTCGGGAGACGGTGCATACAGGACGTGTGCACCATGGCAGAAGGGTGTAGGCAATGGACACGATGGTCGCCTCGACTCCACTTGTTCCTGGACTCGGGACTCTCGACTGGCTGGTGCTGGGGCTCTATCTCCTCGGCACCGTTGCTCTCGGGGCCAGCTTCTACAAAGGGCAGAAGACCACGAAAGACTTCTTCCTGGCCGGAAGGAGCATGTCCTGGTTACCCGTCGGCCTGTCCGTAGTGGCCACTCTCTTCAGCGCCATCAGTTACATCGGGCTCCCTTCGGCGAATCAGAAGTACGGGATCGTCCTGGTCGCGGGATCGTTTGCCGTTTTCCTGTGCATTCCGATCGTGACCCGCGTTTTCATGCCGTTCTACCACCACATGCAGGTGTACAGCGCGTATGAGTACCTCGAGAAGCGATTCGATGTCCGGGTCCGCTGCCTGGCCAGCGGCCTGTTCATCCTGTGGCGGATCGTGTGGATGTCGACTGCTGTTTACGCACCCTCGCTTGCGCTCTGGGCCGCCACGGGCGGCTCCATCCCACTGATCCCGACGATCATCGTCCTCGGCGTCTTTGCCACCGTCTACACCATGCTCGGGGGCATGAAAGCGGTGATCTGGACGGACGTCATTCAGTTTGTCGTACTTTTCGGCGGGATGGTCATCGCGATCGTTTTCATCCTGATGAAGGTACCGGGGGGTGTTGGGGCGATCTGGGAGACCGCAACGGCTGCCGGGAAGACGAACTTCGTGATTGACGTGCCGGGGCTCGAAGCTGCACAGACGGTCGGTGAGAAGTTCCGGGCCTACTTCTTCGTGACCTCGGATCGGTGCACCCTCGTGGCGGTTGTGGTGGCGAGTTTCATCGGTCACATCGGCTTCTACACCGTGGACCAGGTTACCGTGCAGCGCTATTTCACCACCAGATCGCTCAAAGACGCGCGAAAGTCCTTCTGGTTGAACAGCTTTGCAAACGTCAGCCTGCACTTCGGCCTGGCCTTTGTGGGGCTTGCGCTGTTGGCGTATTTCAAGCTCAACCCGTATCCCGAGGCGATTCAGGGGCAGGCGTTCCGCCCTGACTGGGGATACCCGTACTTCGCCGCGACCGCTCTGCCCGCCGGCGTCGCAGGGCTCATCCTGGCGGCTCTCTATGCCGCCACGATGTCAAGCGTTGATTCCGGGATCAACTCCTGTACCACTGCTTTCATGGTGGACTTTTGGCGTCGCCTGAAATACGGCGACGTGTCGATCAATGTCGCCGCTGATTCCGAAGAGAAGAGCCGCGATGACTTGCGCATGTCGAGGATTCTGACGGTTGTTCTCGGCGTGCTGGTGACGTGTGCGGCCTGTTTTGTCGGCAAGCTCGGGAGTATCATCGTCATCGCGGGGAAGCTCGTCAACGGCTTCTGCGGCCCGATGTTTGTTATCTTCCTCATGGGGATGTTCACCAAACGCGCTAAGTCTCTGGGCGTCGCCATCGGGGCCGTCCTGGCCATGGGAATCATGTGGCACTATTCGTTTTTCGCAACGACCAAGCTGAACTTCAAGTGGACGTCGACGATGGGGTTTGTGGTGGCTTTCCTCTCCTGCTACGGGTTGAGCCTGTTCCAGGATTTCCTGCGTTTTCTGGCGGGCCGAGACCGACGTCTTTACGACGTCTATGCGTTGGCTGCCGTGGGTGTGGTCATGGCCACCATCATCGGCGTGTTTGGGTTCGGGGTGTTCTCGCTGGCCGGGGCGCTGGCAGGAGGGACGGTTGTCATCCTGCTGTTCGCGGAGTCCGCGAACATGCCGGATGATCCGGAGAAACTCAAATGGACCTTCCTGACGCAGCGGAAGATATGGCGAGGGGAAGGCTGATGTGAGGGGACGGGAGTCTGCGTCGAGCCATGCGCAGAGCAGCCCCTTTCCTCGTCTCGAACGGTACAGGAAGGGTCACGGGTTGACCACCACCTTGTTGCGCTCGCCTGTCCCCATCACCTCGATTGCGGCGTGGATATCTCGCAGTGGGAAGCGATGCGAGATGATCTTCTCCGTGTCCACCAGCCCGGTTTGGAGCAGGCGAATCGCCCGCAGCATTGCTCGGGGGTTTGTGCCGAAACTTGCATCCATGCGGGCCTCCAAGAAGTGTGTGAGCCCGCCGTCAAGTTCGAAGGTCTCGTGGGTGGTGATGCCGAAGACGTTCCAACGTGTTCCGCGGCGAAGGAGGTCGCGGGTGAGCTCCACAGCCTGGATCGGCCCTGCGGCTTCGACCACCACATCGGGACCATTCGGCAGGACTGCATAGACAGTCTCTTTGGGGTTGTCGCGGGCGGGGTTTATGACATGGGTTGCCCCCAACTGTCTCGCGTTCTCGAGCGCATAGTCGCTGAGATCGATCGCGATCAGACGCCCAGCTCCGGCTGCGCGGGCGACCATCAGGCACAGAAGGCCGATGCCACCCACGCCTATGATGACCACATCGTCACCAACTCGGGTGTCGCTGTAGTCAACAACACCTTTCCAGGCTCCCGAAAGCGGCTCTGTCAGACAGGCTCCGTCAAAGCTGATCTCCGGCGGCTTGAGGAAGCAGCAGTTCGCGCGTGTTTTCGTGTATTCCGCGAAGGACCCGGGCCACACATCGGTCGGTCCGTCGCCGCCGGTTGTGAATGCGTTTCGGCAGTAGTGCGTCTTGCCTGCTCGACAGTCGTCACACACTCCGCAGAACCCGGACGGTTGGATGATGACCTCATCTCCTTCCTTCAGGTGGGTCACCCCGAGTCCGACCGTGTGGACCGTTCCGGCCGGCTCATGCCCGAGGATCGCAGGGAAGGTAACATTCTGTCGCGTCCCGCGGATGGCTTTGTAGTCGGTCGCGCAGACGCCGCATGCCTTGATCCTGACGACGACTTCGCCCAGTCCCGGTTCCGGGATGGGAACGTCTTCAAGAACAAGGTTGTCGACGCTCTTGAGTACTGCAGCAAGCATTGCGGTCGATCCTCTCGGCCATCATGGGGTGGGTCGAGTCTACAGAGGCGGAGGTAAGATATCCTGCCCGACCACCACCACAATGCCGTCACCGTGCACGGATTTGCGCGCTCGGTCCCGATGCCCTAGTGGTGTCGGGCGGGAGTTTCGGGCCCCCTGCGGGTGGAGTCTTGGATGGGCAGCTGTTCCGAGGGGGCAAGTGCATACTGGAGTATGTGCTTGGGCCCTCGGAATGGCTGCCTGCCGAGAATCCCCCGCCCGGAGGGTTGCTTCTTCTGTGGTAGCTGCCATTGTCCGTCACACCATGTCGTTTGAGAGGAAGAACCCCGGCCCTGCGGGCTTACCATTCCGCGGCGACCAGGCTTTCCGGACAGCTTGGTGCGTACTGAAGTACGTGCGGAGCTGTCCGGAAAGCCTGATCATCCACGGCATGGCAACAGGGGGCTCGAAACTCCCGCCCGACACCACTAGTGTGCTGATTGACCAGCCAACACGCCGAGGTGGGGTGGCAACCGGGGACGGAAGCGCTGGAGCGACTTGGACTCATTTTCACCAAACGCAGGACAGAGCACGATGGCGAAAACAGCACCGGCCCTGGAGCGATCACTTGACACCGGCCACCGGCTTCGGATTGAGGCGGTCGCCGCCAATACCGTGCGAATTCAGATCAGCAAGGATGGTATGTTCAGTGATTCCGGACTCAACCGATATGGGTTCATCAGGAAGGCTGACAAGGACTGTGGGGCAAGTTCGGCCGGCAATGGGCGGGGGACCGCAACGTTCCGGACCGACTCTCTTAAGATCGTCGTGGACGATCAGCCTGGCTCGATTCGCGTCCTCTCTCCGGCAGGAGACGAGTTGCTGCATCATTTGGACAGTGCGTTCTCTGATGTTGGAGCGACGGTTCGTCTGGAAGCAGACGAGGGCGAGGACTGGGTTGGGTTCGGCGATCAGGCGCGTGACCGACTGTTCCACCGAGGGCACGTCGCGGACTGCCACGTCCGCAACGTCAAGTCATACATCCCCGTGCCGTTCTTCATGTCCACCCGGAACGTCGGCATCCTGGTCAACACGACTCACCGGATCGTCTTCGACATGTGCCGGGCTGATCCTGATCGTGTCGAGTGGCGTGACGGTCGTGGAACCGTGGACTACTACGTGATGGTCGGGAACTCCTTCCGGGACTTGCTCGACGCCTACACTGACCTGACCGGCCGTCCAAGGCTCCCGCCGCTGTGGTCCTTTGGCCTGTGGTACATCTGTAGGACGCAGGCAAACGACTACGAAGCGGTCAACGATGCACTCAATTTCCGCCGTGAAGAGATCCCGTGCGACGTGCTTGGGCTTGAGCCGGGGTGGATGGAGAAGAACTATGACGGGTCACTGAACAAGGCGTGGAGCAACGAGCGATTTCCGATTCCCTCCTACTGTCAAAATGGGCCGCACAACTTCTTCAACGCCATCCAGCGGATGGGCTTCCATATGGAGCTGTGGCTCTGCTGTGATTACGATCTGTCGCATGAAGAGGATCGACGCGCGGGAATCGGAGCAGATGACCTGCCCGGGGAGGACGATGGGGCTTTTTTCCAGAATGACGCTGAGGTCGACCTGCATTTCAGTTCACCGCGCTATGCGGACCAGGTCACCCGAGTTGAGGAAGGCTGGTTCAAGCACCTCGAGAAGTTCGTCGATCAGGGCGTCGATTTCTTCAAGCAGGATGGGGCTTACCAGGTACTGGATCATCCGGACCGTTACTGGGGGAACGGCATGTCGGATCGTGAAATGCACAACATCTATCCACTTTTCTACGCCCGCCAGATGCTCCAGGGATTCGAGGAACACACTGGGCGACGAGGCCTGACTTTCACCCCTTGTGGATGGGCCGGCTTTCAGGCCTGGGCGGGAACATGGACGGGCGATACCGGGGGCAGATTGCCCACGTTGGGGGCCATGCTGAACACGGCGATGGTTGGGCATAGCTGGGCCACCAACGACATGGAGGTTATGGAGAAGGAGGGGATTCACTTCGGCTATCTGCTTCCCTGGAGTCAGATAAACAGCTGGAACTACTTCCGCATGCCGTGGGTTCAGGGCGATGAGCTCTGCGCGATGCATCGTGACTACGCGTGCTTGCGCGCCCGACTCATTCCCTATCTCTATTCCTGGGCTCACGTCGCGGCGGAAACCGGCTTCCCCCTGATGGCTCCCCTTGTGCTGGAATTCCAGGACGATCCAGAATGTCGTGACCTCCTGCACCAGTTCATGCTCGGCCGGGATCTGATGGTGACGATCTACAACCGGGAGGCGTATCTCCCGGAAGGGCTCTGGAAAGACTTCTGGACCGGCGACATGATTGAGGGTGGGCAGATGGTCACCCTCGACTGGCCGGCCAACCGTGGAGGGGGGCTCCTCTTGAGACCCGGTGCCATTGTTCCATTCGGGCCCGTCAGGCAATACCGGGATGAAGGACCGATGGATGAGATAGAGCTCTACATCATCCCGGATCAGGCTGAGAAGGAGCTTGTCCTGTACGAGGACGATGGGACATCGCTTAGCTACCGTCAGGGCCAGTTTGCCGTGACTCGAGTCCGTGCTGTTGACGCAGGAGGTCGCGTTCGCATTGTGGTAGAGCCGACGCAGGGAACGTATGATGGGCAGGTGAAGGAGCGAACGTGGGCGTTCCGCATTGCACTTCAGAGCATACCCGAGCACGTGACGATCAACGGTCAGCCGGTCACGACCGAGCAGACCCGATTTGATGAAGCCCGTGGAGAGCTCATCATTCCTGCACGCCCCGGCCCGGTTGAGGTGGAGATCCAGGCGTGTTTCCCTGGCTGAGAGAACGCCGCCAGCTCTTCGTGGACGTGATCGCGGAGGCCATCCCGAGGGATGGCTCATCCCTCAGGTACAAGGGGAAAAGAAAAAATATGCCTCCACAGTGTCATAACTGCTTGCATTTCGTATGTGGCTACGGTAGTTTCGTAGCATCAGCGCTGTGGGACGCTGTCCTTTGGGAATCGTCTGACGCTCTGACTACACTTCCGTTTTCCGTTCCGGACGCTACGTCCATGGAGGACTAAACCGCCCGGCTGTACACCAGGGTCCATCAGAGGAGGACAGGGCAATGAAAGCAACGTTCTACGACGTCAAAGCTCGTGCGAAGGTCGACGCGGAGGTCACCGAGAAGGTGAAGTACGACAACAATCGCTACGCGTTCCGTGCCAAGACCGCCGATGGCCGCAATTTGACCAAGTTTGTGAAAAAAGCAGACTGGGACAAGGCAAAGGTGTGAGCTAGGCACGTCGCGGTCGACCATCGACGCCGACAGTGACAACAAGAGCAGAGATACCCAAGGCGAGAGCCTTCGGTACGCTCTGCTCTTTCTTTTTTGGTGGAAGACTATGGATGGAATCACGTTCAAGACCGTCTCGACTCCCGCGGACTTCGCGCTTTTCACGTGGACGCCGGGCGCCTGGGAGTCCGCGTTCTACACCGACGGTGCCCTGAGTCCTGGCGACGCGGCGTTCTTCCCTGAGATCTTCCTTGAGATTGAGGTGGACCAGAACCTGCAGCAGGGACTGCCGGATCAGGAGATCTCTCTGGTCTGCTGTGAGGGGGAGCCGGAGGGATGGGAGCTTGTGATCGACCGCTACGGTTTCCTGGAATTCCGAGCTCTGGCTCCCGGGACGGTCACCTTTCGGTCGGGAACGCCACTCACGACATTTGTCGGGAGGCCGTTTCGGGTCGGACTGACGCTTGCGAATGTCTGCCACCCATGGCGGGAGAACCGTTGGTGGCGGGAAGCGTTGACCTACAGCCGTGTGACTCTCCTCGGGGCCAAAGGGAGAGACGGGCGCCTCTGTACGCTTGGTGAGTGGGGGCTTGAGGCCCCCGACTTGCAGCCGGTTCCTAGTCGGGTCACGATCCCTGACGATGGTCCGGTTCGTCAGGTCCGCGCGTTCAACACCGTTCGTCATGAGCTTTTCGAGCGGACATCATGCCCCGATGGTCCATGCCTGGACGGCGAGTTTCCCGACAGCAGTCGTGCGTTCGCGTTTTGCGATTCGGGTGGCGTCTGCGTTGACCTGTTTACCGGGCCGGAGTTCTTCCGCTCCGATTCCTACTGGCTCTTCACTCGTGTGCTTGGGGCCATCCCTGGGGACACCCGCTTGCGGATCCATGCGGCTTCAGGCTACGCCCGACGTTACCCGGGCATGTCTCCCCGCTTCTTCTGGAGTCCGGACCGCGTGGTCTGGGACGAGGTCGTGCAGCTTGAGCCCAGTAACAAGACGGGACGTTTCTACTCGCTACTCGAGGCCCCCGCCGAGTCGTTCTACCTCTCCACCTCGATCCCGTTCATGCAGCAGGAGCTCTCGCAGCTTCTGGAATGGGTTGAGGACATCCCGTTCGTGAGCACCCAGACATTGGGATACAGCGTGGCAGGACGCCCCATCCCTCTCCTGACCCTGAGTGACGAAGCCGTCCCGAATGATCGGAAGGCGCACGTGGTGCTGACCGTGGGCCAGCATTCCCCGATGGAGATCGTGGGAGCACATGTGATTGCCCCCATCGTGCGCTATATCGAGGCGCATCCGGACGTCCTGCAGACACTGGCGCTCCACTGTGTTCCTGTCGTCAATGTTGACTGCGCAGCCGATGGCAGCGACGGCATGAACATGAACCTGCGCAACACAAACCGATGCTGGTTTGACGATATCCAGCCGGAAACACGCTGCATCATGACCTACTTCGATGAGCAGAACTGGGAGCCCGACTTCTTCCTGGATCTGCACTCAGGGGGATGTTGGCGAAATCACACGCTTCTGCGGCTTGAGCCCAGCTTCCTGAAGGACCGTTTTGGGGAACAGGGAGACGAGCTGGTCGCACGTCAACTGGCCATTAACGAGATCCTGGAACGGCATGCCGGGATTCGGTTCGTCGATGGCATTGACCACGTGTTCAGGAAATGCTGTGCCAAGGATTGGTTCAAGGTCCGCTTCCCCCGCTGCGTTTCCTGTGATCTGGAACTCAGTCTGTGCACGTACTTTGACCCGGAAACGCGGTTGACCAGACCGGTGACGCAATCATCGATCACGGCACTCGGGAATGGACTGGCAGCCGCCTTCGCCGAATTCGCATGTGCCACGGCTGAGGAGCGCACGAGCAAGTAGGGCGGTGCCTATCTCTCGCTGTCATTTTCCGCTCGCTTGCGCTGGAGCCAGGTGTTGACGCGCGCGCGGATCTGCGGTGGGAAGAATGGCTTTGTCAGATAATCGGTCACTCCCGCCGCGAATGCCGTTTCCAGGTCTTCGGCTTTCGCGAACGATGTGACCAGAACAACGGGCGTCTGGCTGAACTCAGGATCGGGATCGTTCCGGAGTGCCTCACAGGCCTCGACTCCGGTCATGCTGGGCATGTCCCAGTCGAGCAGCATAAGGTCCGGCCGTACCTCTCTGGCCATGTTCAGGGCCTCAGCCCCATTGCGCGCGGTGCGAGGAGTGAATCCTTCAGCCTCCAGAGCCGTTTCCGTGACCCGCAGCAGGACGGGATCATCATCTGCGACCACGATGACAACCTTCTCGGGCCGGGGCGGGGTTGGGCCCTGTACCGTCGCAGCGTGAGTGCGCGCGGCTCGTTGTCCCCCTGGCTGTTCACCCAAGTCGATCACTGTCTCTTCGGCGGCCCCGGAGAGGTCCAGGTCACAGCCTTGTTCCGAGAGGTCCTGGCGCAAGCGGCTGACTATCTCATCCAGTTCGTCGTCGCTCCGCAGTGGATCGTGGTGGTAGAGGGCCAGCCGCTTCGCGTGCGCGCCGACGGCGAACGCTACGCTTGACTCCATGGCGGTGTGTCCCCACCCTACCTTGTCGACATACTCCGTTGCCGTGTACTGAGAGTCATGAATGATCAGGTCAGTGTCCGCCAGGAACTCGATGTGGCGCTGATCTTCCTTGTGGACGGGGAGCCCCGTGCTTTCATCCATATGGGGGGAATGGGGCTCATGGTCGGTGATGTAGGCGACAGAGCATCCGTCCGCCTCGATCCGGTAGCCCAATGCCGGGGATGGGTGGTTCAGGAAACGGGCTACAACCCGGGCATCGCCCACCTGCAGCTCTCCTTCGGTGAGATCCTGATAGTGGATTGTTGCGCTGAGGGTCTCGAGCGTCACAGGGAAATAGCTGTATTCCATCTGTCCCGCAAGCGTCTCTTCCAGTTTCCCTCCCAGACCTCGTGGCGCATACACACTCCACTCGTTTCCCGGAATGAAGAGCGGGACAAAAAACGGGAAGCCCTGGATGTGGTCCCAGTGCGTGTGGGTAATCAGCATGTGCCCTGAGACAGGGGGCTCGGTCAGCAGTTTCTGCCCCAGACCGTACGACCCCGTGCCGCAATCGAGAACGATCAGTGTGCCGGCGTTCGTGCGGACCTCCACACATGACGTGTTGCCGCCATAGCGGAGCGTCGTCGTGCCGGGCCGTGGAATGGACCCCCGAGTGCCCCAGAAACGGACATGCATTGTTCACCTCGGTTCAGAGGGGAAGGACCACGCAGACCTTCACGCCGTCGGCATAGGATGGCCAGGGGGACATCAACCGGATGGTCCCCCCATGGGCTTCGGTCGCCAGCTTACAGAACGTCAACCCGAGCCCTGTCCCCGAAATCCTCTTTCCGGCGTTGCCAGTCCCGACCGAAACGTAGGCCTCAAACATCGCCTCGCGTTGGTCCTCGGGAACAACGGGACCATGGTTGGCTACCCAGATGATCGCGTCGTCTCCGGTACGCTCGTATCCCACCTCGAGTTCGGAATCCGGGGTGCCATGCTCAAAGGCATTCCACACGAGATTCCCGAGAACGCGACTGATGATCCCTCGGTCAATGGGTGCTGATAGGTGAGGAGTCCCATGCTCAATTCGGATCTTGAAACCCAATTGAAGCGCCGCCGACTGCACCGCCTCCAGGTCCTTCGTGAGAAAATCCGCCAGACTCGTCATTTGGGGCTGGAGCCCGAGTTGGCCTTCCGACATTCTGCGGATGTCGAGCAGCGACTTGATCTCAGTGAGCAGACGCTCTGCCGAAACCTGAGCCATGCTGACCACGCATTTCCCCGCTTGGTTGTCAGGGGATAGCTGCCGGTCGACGACTGCCAATGCCATGGAGATGGGGGCAACACGATTTTTCAGATCATGGACGAGCATATCCGTGAAGCGTTGCTTGGCGGCTTCCAGTTCCTCGAGGCGTCGCCGTTCGGCTTGGTCTCTGCGCCAATAGCGAATGCCCAGGGCAAGCCCGCAACTGAGGACTGCGGCGATAGGAGATGTCAGCGGCAAGATCCAGCGCAAACCGATCGCCACGAAGACCGTCGCACAAATGTAGGCGATTCCCAGGGCAACGTGGCTGCCGAGAAGCCCCAACGGGCGTCTCAGAGGTGAAGCCGAAATCGGGAGTGCGAGGAGTATCGTCAGCAGGAACGCAACCCACGCGCGGACCGGCTGAAACGCACGGTTGTTGAGAAGATTGTCGAGGGCAACCGCGTGTACGTGCACGCCGGGCAGCGAGCCCTCGACGGGAGTCGCGATTCGGTCGGCGTGAACACCAGTCGCCGTTGAACCCAAAATGACGATCTTTCCCGCTAGGTCTTCCGGCCAGATTTCAGGCTCTTCTCCCTCAAGTCTGGCTTTCTGCGAAAGCAACAAATCGGCGGCGCTGATTACACGGTGGCGTCGGCTTGGGAAATCAAGCAGCAGGGCACCGCGTGTATCTGTTGGGAAGGTCTGCTCCTCAAGACGGCAGGCGTTACCCGGGCCCACGGCGAAACTCCCCACGCCGACGCCTTTGTAGCGCATCGCCATTGCCAGGGCAAGAGACGGGTAGACCTTGCCCTGGCACTTGGCCACCAGGGCGTAGTGTCTCATGACCCCGTCTGAGTCGGTGATGTTGGTCACGACCCCCAGGCCGCTGCAGGCAGAGAGAAGTGCCGGGTAGGGGGGCACGCCGTTGGGGTATGAAGTCAGGTCCCACTGGTGCAGTTCCGCGCCGGGAAGGGAGCTGCTCTCCACGGCGTCCGGGAGAAGGCCAACGTCGTTCTGGTCGGACATGTACGTGGCGCCGACCACACTCCCATGGAAAGAGACCTCTGCTGCCAGGTGGTCGTCACTGCCCTGGAAAACGTGGTCCTGTTCAGCAAACAGGATATCCAGGCCGATGATTTCGGCTGAGGAGCAGTAGTTGATCAGTGAGCCAATGACTGCTCGTGGCCACGGCCAACGCCCGACCTGAGGCTCAAGGAGCTGCAGACTTTCATCGTCAATGCCGACGATGACAATTTCCGGCGACGGGGCTCGCGACAGAGCAACGAGTCGGGCGCGTTGATCACAGACACTTTTCTCGACTTGGCGCACTGGTGACCAGTTGCACACCACCGTTGAGAGGGTGGCAACAACCGCGCACAGCAGCACATCTGTCCGCCGGGCGATCAGGCCTGCCAGGCCAGCTGTATTTGTCCCTTCGGATCCCATTGTTCATCGCACCCGTAGCGCCACCACGTCCTTACTTCAGGTCCCCTCGGGCCCGGTCGCTGACCTGCCCGTTTACCGGCCTGTCGGCCGATGCCCTCCCTTGTTGACCCCCTGCCCTGTCCGGCGTTTCCTCTCAATTCCAACAGTGAGAAGATTGTGCACAAACAGCCCCAACGCAAGGAAAGAGGAATGGTGCAGCGCGGGAAGGGCACGCGGATTGAGGAAATTGACGCTCGCTGACGCTCCCTGCTTTCGTCGCTGCCTCAAGCCTGTCTCGGCGCCGGGTTCCCCGGCTCGAACTTCCGTTGCGTCTCCTCACGACGCTTGGCCCCGCGGGAATTCTCATCTCCCCACCCGTGGGCATGGTGAGATATTCCTTGGATGGCGTGCCATCCGGAGCTCGGAATTGTGCGGAAGTGTTTCGTCAGAGCCGGGGATCGTGCTTCGCCGAGGCTACGCAGGACATCCTCCACTCTCCGCAAGCTTTGAGCGAAGGCGTCTCTACCACAGGTGACGCTTGGCGAATGCGTGGCCGGACCCGCTTTTCAGATACGTCTCAAAAGCCGCAGCTTTGGGGCGGGATTCGAAGGCGACATACCCGACGATGGTCCAGGGGCGATGTCTGCTGGTGTAGCGGTTTGCACCCTCGTTGTGGCTGCGCAGGCGTGCTTGGAGGTCGGCGGTCAACCCAATGTAGGTCCGGTCGGGGTGATCAACGCTACGGAGTAGGTAGACATAATGCATGAGGAGGGGGGGGCTTGCCATCCGTAGCTCGAAGCTGCGCAGAGGTGTTTCGGCAGGGCCGAGAATCCTGCTTCGCCGAGGCTACGCAGGACATCCTTCACTCTTCGCAAGCTTCGAGCGAAGGATGGTCGGGGTGGGGAGATTCGAACTCCCGACCTACTGCTCCCAAAGCAGTCGCGCTAACCAGGCTGCGCTACACCCCGAACAGAAACAGCTTCTCACTATAGCTTGAGGTCGCACCGTTTCAACGTGAACGGGTGGCTTGATTCGGAGGGGAAAAAGCGCGAAGACTCGGAGGATGTGGTGGATTGGTGAGGAAGACGTTAGTGTAAGCCGTGCCGACTAGGGAAACGGCTTATGGGGCGGGTATCCTCTGCCGTTGGTCTGCGATCTCGCAAGGGTCGAGTGTCAACTGGACGGCGTCTGTGGAAGGAATCATGGGTTCTGAAGGAAGGGCTGCACACAAGGAGCCCAGGAACGGGAGAGAGGCATGCTTGGTCGCGACGATATCCATGAACTGTCGGAGGCGAACGCCTCGGAACGCGTCTTCCTGAGCGTCTATCTGTCGGGACGACGATCCGTCGAGGATCTCGAAGAGCGGCTGACCGTGGCCCGGAGTGTGCTGCAGGGAGGGTCGCCCGAACGGAGTGAACGCGAGCATTTCGACGAGAATGCTAAGTTGGTGCGGAAGCTTGTCGGGGACGCTCGTTGGGAGTCGCCCTCGCTGTGCGTGTTTGTAGGCTGGGCAGTGGACTTCATCAAGGTTGTCGAGCTGGAGGCCCCCGTGCCCGACATCGTGTGGGTTGACTCATCTCCCTATGTCCGCCCTCTCGTGGAGGCCGACGATGAGTATGAGAATGTGGCCGTGGTCGTGGCGGACAATGAGCGTGCCCGCGTGTACCTCGTGTCGTGTGAATCGGCCTCAACTGAGAAGACGATCGTGGGGAACGTGAAGAACCACGTGCGCAAGGGGGGCTGGTCCCAGCAACGCTATGAGCGTCGTCGAGATAAGCAACTTCTGCTCTACGCGAGGAATGTGGTTGCCGCTCTGCAGCGACTGGAGCGGGAGGAGAACTTCAGGCGGATCGTTCTGGTCGGTGGCAGGGAGATCCTCCAGGCGGTCCGGGAGAATCTCCCCAAGGCCATGGCTGGGAAGGCCTTGACCCAAGCCGTGGATCTCAACAAAGGCGACTCCTACATCAATGACGAGATACGAGCCCTTTTCGTCCGGCAGGAACGGGCTTCCGAGGCCGACCTCTGGGAGCGCATTCGTACTCAGATTTTGCGCGACGGGTTGGGGGTCAGCGGCATCGCGGCGGTCTGGGATGCAGCCAAGAACGCCCAGGTCGAGGAGGCCGTGGTTCTGCGGGGCCTGTCGGTGCCGGGGATCCGCTGTCGTGACTGTGAGTCGCTGTCTCTTGGGGCGAATCCGGTGTGCGCCAACTGTGGCGGGGAATCAGTCTTCGGTGTGGATGCTGTAAATGAGGTCGTCGAGCGGGTTATGGCCACGGGTGCACGGGTGGATTTCTGCGATCCCCTGCCCACACTCGTGCAAGCGGGCGGAGTCGCTGCCCTGCTACGTTACTGACCCCAGCCGAGCCGGTCACGCGAGCATTGGGATTGGGGGCAGGAGACCACTCCCGGTCTGCGGCGAGCCGTGGTGTCATTGGTCCGAAGGCGAGCGCAGTGCGAACATCGCGATGCCGGCGGCCACGGACGCGTTGAGCGAGTTGACACGTCCATGCTGAGGGATGGAGACGACGTGTGTGGCTTCGTTGAGTATGAACTGACCGACTCCCCTTCCTTCCCCACCCACGACCAGGAGCAGCCTGTCCGGGGCAGGTGACCCTGCGAGGCTCAGGTCGGCCGTTCCGGCGGCATCCAGAGCGACGACCGTGTACGCTGCCTCCAGGGCTGCTCGAACGTATTGGTTCGCGGAGCGCCCCTGGGCGACTCTGAGGTGCTCACATGCCCCGGCTGAAGCTTTGACGACGGAAGGAAGGACCCCGGGGACACCTCGTCGTGGCAGCATGACACCCGAAAACCCGAACACTTCGGCGCTACGCAGAATCGCGCCAAGATTATGGGGATCTTCGACGTTGTCGACCAGGACCAACCGGGGCAACTCGAGCAAATCCTCGTGCGCCTCATACCGGAATGGTGTTGCCTCAAGCACGACTCCTTGATGCTCACGGGTCTGAGCGACCTGGTCGAGCTTTCCGCGTTCCACCCATTCCAGGCGGACGCCGGCCTTCTCGAGAATGGCAGTCAACTTCCCGACTCTTGGGTTCTTTCTGGATGACGCGTTCAGATAGGCAACCCGAACGTCTCTACCACGGGCGCGAAGCACCTCGAAGGCGGGATTGAGTCCGTAGATGTGGTCGCTGGGGGATCGAGATGCCATGCTGGTCCTGTTCTGAGCCTGGGGCTCGGTCGGTAGGGCGTCACCGGTTAGTCTTGCCAACCGAACGGCGGCAACTGCGGTTCATACGTCTGCCACTCGTCTTTCTCAAAGAACACTTTGGCGAGGAAGAGTCCCACGCCCGGCACGCTGGCGGCGGCGGCGGATCGGTCACGCGCATTGAGGACACCGATGATGTCGTCCGGGCGGGCCGCCCCTCTGCCGACGTAGACCAGATGCCCGACGATGCTTCGGACCATCTTGTACAGAAAGCTCGCACCTACAACGTTGAAGAAGACGAAGCCATTCCGCGCGCTCACCTCAACCCGGAACAGGCGGCGCACGTTCGTGGCGATCTCACGTTTGGGATTGACTGCGAAGGACGAAAAGTCGTGTTCGCCAACGAGATGAGCTGCTGCTTCCTGCATATCGGGGACGGAGAGTTCCCGTCGCATGGGCCAGACAAAACGGGAAAACAGCGGGTGGCATTTCTCTCCGTTGTACACGACATACGTATAGGCCTTCCCAACCGAGTCATAGCGCGCACTGAAATCCGGCTGGGCAAACCCCATGTCCCGGACCTGCACGTCTTTGGGGAGCCAGCGGTTGAGGGTCCGGCGCACGCTCTCCGGGGACAAATCCGGGGAACAGGGCGCCGCAAAATTGATATGCTGGTCCAGGGCATGAACGCCTGTGTCCGTTCGGCTGGTCGCTGTGAGCCGGAGTTCGGGCTGGCCGAGGAGCAGTCGGAGCCGTTTCTGCAGTTCTCCCTGGACCGTTCGCAAGTTCGGCTGTATCTGCCATCCTCGGAAAGCAGTTCCGTCGTAGGCAACCGTTGCGTGCCACATCGCGACGTCCCGCCGTGCTGTTTGGTCAGGTAGATCGTTGCCGCCGAGGGGGCGTCCGGTCTCCTGTTTGGAGTTGTCATTCATGGCGCACGTCGCATTGGGCTAGTGGCGACGGGCGCGAATAGCGGGCCCACCCCTTGCTGATGCCTGGATGTGGAAGTGTCTCGGGGACCTCGGTGCGTACAGACGTACGTACCGAGGCGGCCGGAATGCTCCCGCGCCAGGGATCGGTAAGCCGCAGGCCGGGCACTGTTTCTTGGCTCGGCGTTCATCATTCGGCGAATGAGGCCTTTCTGTTTCCTGGCAACCCTTACGGGCGGACCATTCTTCGCGATTCTCCGCCCGGGCCGCCAACGACGATACTCGGCATCGCCTTTCGCCGTCCCGGACGAAGCCTCATCGAAAACTGGCCCGGGGGTGGGCTCACCATTCGCGCCCGACGCCACTAGGGCTTGGGAATGGCGATATCTTGGGGCCGATTTGTGGAGCCACCAACAGGTGGACTCCAGCGGCAGGGGCTGACCGGCAATGGGCTTTTGCATGCCACCCCGACGACGCCTATACTATAGCCAGTAGATTTGACATGCAGAGACCTTCCGGGTCGCTTCCCCCAAGCCACATCTGAACAATGAGCTTTAGATTCCAGGAAAGCCGCCGTTTTGCCCCAGGGGAGATCGTCATTCGCGAGGGCGATGACTCCGACGAAGCCTACATGATTCGGGCTGGAACGGCCGAGGTGCTCAAACGTGCTTCCTCCGGGAAGGACGTCCGAATTGCCGTCCTTGATGAGGGTGAGATCTTCGGGGAGATGGCGCTTATTCTGGATCGGCCACGGTCGGCCACCGTTCGAGCACGTTCTGATCTCGTCGTGGACGTCTTCGATCCGGAGGCGTTCACCTGTCTCTTCAAAGCCCATGAGGGCCTCCTTCTGCGCCCGATCTTCCAGGTTCTCTGTGAGCGTCTGCGCGTTGCGGATGCCCGGGTCGCGGAGCTGGAGGGAAGATCCGGTGGTCCAGCGGATGAAGGCGAAGGTCTGCCGCTTCATATGGTAGTTGAGATCTGCCCCGCTTCTGAGGCAGCGAAGGCGTCGCTGCAGGGGCTCGAGTCGGTGCCCGTAGCGAAGTTCCCGTTCCGGGTCGGTCGCCAGGACGGGGATGAAAGACACAGCCCTTTTCATGCCAATGACTTGTGTTTGTTGGACGCGGAGCCTTTCAGTGTCTCTCCATCGCACTTTGCCGTGGTACGCAGCCAGGACACGTGCTTCTTCCAGGATCGCAGCAGCAAGCATGGGAGTCTGGTCAACGGCAAGCGCGTGGGAGGGGGCTTCCGCAATGCCGGACGCGTTCCCTTACGGTGTGGGAAGAACAGCGTCCGGCTTGGTGGTCGAGAGTCAGAACTGCTCTACAGTGTCCTGGTGAAGCAGGAAGAGACTGGGGTTGGGCCCTTTTGGCAGCGACTGCGTGGCTACCTGCATCTTCCCTTTGCGGGGTAGCTTGTCTGGGTCAGGCCGAGGAAAGACAGCCGCGAGGAGCGGAATACGGCCGCTCCTGAGGTCGGGCAACAGGAAAGGATGTGCTATGACTTCCAGTAGAGGCTTCCTCGTGCTGTTGATCACAGTTGTCGGTTTTTCTGCCTGGAGCCAACCCGTGCCTCCAGCCGGAACAGGAGCGGCAGAAACGGCGTTCGAGAACGGTAAGAGGCTCTTTGACTCCGGCCAGTACGAGGCAGCTGCCTCCGCTCTGCGCTCCGCTTTCGAGGAGCATCCCGATCACATCGGGATCAATTTCTATCTGGGTCGGGCCGCTTTCGAACTTGGCGACTACGAGACACCCGTGATGGCCTTCGAACGCGTGCTAATGCTCGACCCGAGCCTCACGCGCGCCAAACTCGAATTGGCCAGGAGCTACTTCCGCCTCGGTGTCCACGACATCGCGCGGAACTACTTTCAGCAGGTTCTTGACAGCGGACCTCCACCACCTGTGAGACGTCGGGTCGAAGGCTTCATCACCAAGATGGACGTTGAGCAACGGGCCCATTCGTTCACGGGCCGGCTTGAGTTGGGCTTCCATTCCGACACGAATCCTCGGGTCAATCCGGAGACTTCCGCGATTCAGCTAGGGCAGTTCTCCTGGGACGTAGGCGAGGAGGAGCGCGACGGCTTGACTTCAGTCACGCTGGGGGTGGACCATCGTTACAGGGCTGCGGACTCACCCTGGGGTTGGCAGAACAGTGCGACCACGTACAACGCATTCTATTTTGACCAAGTCGACCTGGATGTGAACTTCCTGAGTCTTGCTTCGGGACCAACTCTTGAGCTGGATCGCGCTTTCATCGCCCTCCAAGGTGTCTACGAACTCCTGGACAAGGAACACGACAGGTACCTGCGTAGCGCCGGTCTGCAGCTCAACGCTCTGGTCGGGGTCACGCCCCATGTCTTCGTTGCTCTCGGCGCGAAAGCGATGCAGAAAGACTACCATCAGTCGCCTGAACGCGAGTCATTTGACTTGGTCCTCGGCGGCGGGCCGATCATTTCGTGGGGACCGAACCGCGTGACAGCCCGCCTCAATTTCGAGGCCGAAGAGGCCTGGGGAGGCGGGAGTTTCGCCGAGGACGAGCAGTCGTTCGGACGCTTCCAGGGGAGCGTACGCTACGACCGGCGGCTGAGCAAGGCGTTATCTTGTTTCGCGAGTCATCGTTACCAGCTCGTTGGGTACGATCGGCGGTACGCCACGTTTGACACTGACCGCCGGGACCACGTCCATGATCTCTCGTTGGGGATTTCCCAGCGACTTCGGGAACGCTACATGGTTGAGCTGTCGCACACCTACACACGCGCCCGTTCGACAATTGAACTCTACCAGTACTCCCGGCACGTGACCTCCCTTTCGCTTTCGGTCAGCTTCTAGAACACGTTCACCGCCGGTGCCCCAACCTTGAAGCGTCGATCCGGAGGGGTCGGGGAAGGGCGGCCGCGCCACGTGCCCCGACTTATTCCCCCGCTCGTGCTCGGTGCTCGCCTCGGTATTGCCGGAGTGGCACGGTTGATGCTGAAGGTGGAGCACGGACACGACGTGAGCTTGTGGCACAGCCCGGATGCTGAGCAGAGATGGACAAAAGTGGTGAATATTAGCCAACGGGTGTGTGTCAGCATACTGGGTGGCGAGATTGCTTGGGACGGTGATGAGAGGTCTCCCCGTTGTCCGGGGTTAGGAGAGTGATGATGTTGATGATCATGGATCCCCTTCGCGGCAAGCGACTCATCCCCTGTGCATGGCTCTTCCTCTCAATGCTCCTTCCCGTCTGGGCTGGCCAGGCCATTCTCGGTCCACTGCACGTGGATCAATCAGCCCCAGTTGGGGGCGATGGGTTGTCTTGGTCGACGGCTTTCTCCACGATTACGGATGGGGTGGCCGCGGCGAACCTCGTCGGCGGGGGAGACGTCTGGGTGAAAGAAGGGCACTACACGCCGGCGGCGCCTATCTCCCTTGGGGACGCCACTCGCGTCTACGGAGGGTTCGATGGGACGGAGCGGCGCCGAGAGGACCGCGACTGGCGCGCGCATGGTACCGTCGTTGACGGTGTGGGCCAGGGCTTTCCGTTGTTTACGGCGGACGGTGTCATGGGGTTTGTTCTGGATGGCCTGGCCATGGTTGGCGGCGGAGGCGCGAACGCGGACGTGGAGGGTGGCGGGGTCAATATCGCCTCCAGCCAGGGCGAGATCCGGCGATGCAATTTTACCGATAACCAGGCGACGGGGATCACGCTGACTGGCAGAGGAGGCGGAGCGCTGGTTTCGAGCTCGGTCGTCATTATCTCAGAGTGTGAGTTCATGGGGAATCGAGCGGCCGGCGGGACGTTGTCCGGTGGTTTCGGGGGAGGCATGGCGGTTGTTTCCGGCAGTGATGTGAGCCTTTCTGACTGCCAATTCAATGGCAATAGCGCCACCGGTGGGGCGATGGGTGGAGAAGGGGGAGCCCTCTACGTTGACGGTGCAAGCGTGACCGTCGCGCGAGCTACTTTCACCAACAACAGCGCCAGCCCGGGGGGGCAGGGCGGGGGTAACGGGGGAGCAGTTGCCTGCCGCAGTGCGTCCGGGAGTGTTCTGACAAACTGCACGTTGTACGGCAATTGGGTTAGTGGACAGGGCGGAGGGTTGTTTGATGTCGGGAGCGATGTCACGCTCATCAACTGTACGTTCTCGGCCAACAGTGCGTATTCAGGCGGGGCATTTGCGGGGGATGGCACAGGTCCGGCTTTGACCAACACCATTCTCTGGGGAAACTCCGCCGAGGAAGGCGCCCAGTGGGTATTCAGTGGGACAGGGACACCGACGGCCACCAACTGCAATGTCGAGGGAGAGACTTACGACGGGACTGTCAATGGCAACATCAGTCAGGATCCGCTGTTCGGGAACATGTTCCAAGCAGATGTCCATCTGCAACCCGGATCCCCCTGCATAAACGCCGGTACTGCCGTGGGTGCCCCGAGTGAGGACATCGAGTTCATCTCAAGGCCCAGCAGCGGGGGAATTGACATCGGGGCCCACGAATGGGTGAGGATCCTGCACGTTGCCCAAAGCGCCCCCGGAAACGAAGACGGGACGACGTGGGAGACCGCCTTTCGTGACGTGAATGACGCGTTGGCTTCTGCTCAGATGGGGGATGAGGTCTGGGTCGCCACAGGCGTCTATGCGCCCGCCGCTACCCGGGGGGGAGGCCCGCGGGATGCGACCTTCTCTCTGGTTGACGGGGTTGGGCTTTACGGCGGCTTTGCAGGGAACGAACAGGCCCGGTCGGAGCGTGACTGGGAACAGAACCAGACTGTGCTCAGCGGCGATGCCGGTGAACCTGGTGACTCGGCAGATGACGCCTACCATGTTGTAACCGTTGTGGAGTGCCAGGGCCGGACGCGCCTCGACGGGTTCATGATCAAAGACGGCAAGGCTAACGGTGAGGGGCCGACCAGTGGGTAGCGTCAAAAGTTCTATGAAAACAATGAAGAGAGACTGAGCCGGTATGGAGAATGGTGTGGTTTACCATGACGCTTGCTACCGGGCAAGTTCAGATCCGGCATAAAGCCGCTCGTTCCTCGCTATTTATTCCGTT